>CAZIDY010000003.1:0-189326 GCA_964538505.1 uncultured Limnobacter sp.
ATGCCCCATCATGTAGGGGCGATACAGCCGATTTCAAGGTTGCAGCGAACTAGTGCGTTCTTGACAACTTGGCGTGTCACGCATCACCCAGCTTTGTATTGATAAACGGAGATCCATATGAAACTCAAAGTTCTTGTCGGTAGCCTCGCTTTCGCCATGTTGGCCTCCGGTGCCATCGCGCAAACATCTTCCGGGACGGCTGCGGGCGACAAGCCGATCACGCGTGAGGGCAACAGGATGCCGGGCGGCCAAGGGGAGATGCCCGATCACCCCCACGAGAAAGCCACTCGCGGAAGCGACAAGGCGATGACTCGCGAGGGCAACAGAATGCCGGGTGGCCAAGGGGAGATGCCCGATCACCCCCACGAGAAAGCCACGCGCGGAAGCGACAAGCCGATGACTCACAAAGGCAACGACATGCCCGGTGGTCAAGGCATGATGCCGGATCACCCCCATCAAGACCCGAAGAAATAAACCCAGGGTTGTCACGCCTCCCCCCGGGTTTCCTGGTAAGGAGCCTGGGGTGACGCTGTACCGTTCGCCCGGTGCCGCGTCACCGTAGCGTTCGAGAGGCGGCCTCCGATTCGTGCAGCCCAGGGGCTGCACGGAGTCCGGAACAATTACTTCGACGTGCCCGCTTGCGCAGCGAGTTCCTCGTGAACTTTCGCCATTGCCAGATTTTCCGACGCCGCCTGTTCATACAAGCGCGCCAGGAGTTGGCAGTGCTTGCTCGGTTCCAGTCCGCGTCTGAACGACAGTGAGGTCCCTGCCTGGTACACCGGTCCGCTATAGACGCCGATGAGCTTTCTGTGCTCATCGGCCTTGCGCGAAGCAATCCCGGCCTCCTCGCGAAAGAACTTCACCAGGGCCTCGTGATCCGACGACGTACGGGCGTTGGCAACGCGGCTCGAAACCTCACTGTGTGGGGCGCTCACGTGCGGCGGGTGATCGGAGGCACAGGCAGATAACAACCCGCTCGCTGCGACAACCAGCAGGAGAAAGCGGAATCTACCGACCCAAGGCTTCTTGTTCATCAGCACCTTCTCCCGCACGGTTATGCGTGACTTTTTTCTTTAACGCGCAGTACACCCGCGAACTGCATAATAGACGAGTAGCTTCTACGAGACTATGCCCGCTTCCCAAAAAAATCAAAGTCGCAGCGAAACGTCCAGCACCGGTTTCAGCCCGCTGCCGAAGCGCGCCATCGCTTGACGGTGCTCGCGTAGCGCGCCGTAGGGAAGGTATCGGATACCCAACTCGGCCACCCGCATGAATGCCGGCCGGCGAAGCTGATGCGCCACGTCGGCACGTCGCTCGTCGGGTGCGACGAGGAACAGCGTGCTGCCTTCGCCGAGCGGCGAGCCGAGCGCGAGATCGAGCATCCGCACGATGCCGGAATGAATCGACGTCGAATGCTCGACTTCGAATGCCGCCGCCACGCGCCGGCTCGTTCTGTCGAGCCAGATCACATCGATGAGACGCACCGACTCGGCAGCCGGCACGCCGTCGACGGCAAGTTCGGTCACGCACCCGTCGCCGAGTCGCCCGTCGGCGTAGGGACGGCTTCGGTCATTGGAGGCGATCCACACGTCGAAGCCGAGCGAGAACCCGAGATCGCGCAGCCAGCCCTGCATTTCGTGATGGCCGGTGTCGTTGGCCTGATGTTGCGTGCGCAGCCGGTTCGATGCCGCCGACTCCTCGCGCACGCGCACGAGGTCGGCCATCCACGCCGCATGTGCTGACGCATCGTCGGCACGAGGCGGGGCCGGATAACGGCCGCTGCCCACATCGAACATCAAGCCGGCAATCGAGCCGAGATCGTTGGACAACATCGACCGATGCTGTTCGTTGATGCGCAATACGCCTTCGCGTAATGCGAGGTAGTGATCCCAGCGGCCCAGTTTGACGTTCGAGCCGGTAATGCGGTTGTAGCCCTTGACGATCGCCGTGTTGAAAGGAACGACCAGCGTCGGATGGATGAAGTACAACAGGTTGGCGACGGCCGGTCCCAAACCCTTGATGCCAACGGCATCGATGCGGTGGATCGCCGCGATGACGGCATTGGCGGTGTCACAGCATTCGCAGTCGTGGAGCAGGCGCGCGAAAGCTCGTTTGTTGTCGGCGTCTTCGTAGATGTCCGGGATGCGCAGTTTGGGCTTCCACAGGAACGCGTGGTCAGCACCCTTGAAAATTTGCCGCTGTTCCGCGACGGAACTCACGACGACTTCGAGCGACGATCCGCGGTATGTGTTGCCGAAGCTGCCGGCGTTGATCTCGCGTACGACGGCGGTCAGCCCCTGGCGAATCGAGCGGAAATTTTTCAGCCGGCGATCCCACAGAAACCAGTTCAGGTAGGTGGCGCCGGGATCGGCCTTCCAGCGCTCGATGAGCGGGACGAGGTTGCCGGTGGCCGGCATGGACGGCGCGGATTCGCGTGGAGCGACCACCTGGTCGAGAAGAGCGGCATGGTGCGTTCGCGAACTTCCGGTCATGGCGGACTTCCAGGCAGGCTTTCTCGAAGTGATGGGCGCTGGCAACCCCGCCCGTTGGCCGCGGAGGAGTTTACGCGAAGACCGGACGGCGTGAGCCCGCGGCGTGCGTTCCTCGCCGGCGCTATATAATCCGCCACCATGCGCCGTTGGATGTTCGCAGTGTTATTGCTCGTTCTGCCGTTCCAGATGATCTGGGCCGCGGCAGCGCCTTACTGCGCCCACGAGACGAATACGTCGGCCAGCAAGCATTTCGGCCATCATGAGCATCGCCACCAGGCCGGCGGAGAAATCACGCCGGCGCTGGGCGACGATGGGAACGGCTCGGGCACCTACCACGCCGACTGCGCAACCTGCCACCTCGGCTGCGCCGCCACGCTTTCGGCGCCGATCCCCGCTGCCGCGCTTCTGCTTCCCGTAGCGCCCCCGATCGCCGGGGCCTCGTCGTACACCTCGCACGTTCCTTCCGGGCTCGAACGTCCTGACAGAAACGACGTCTGCGCAGCCGTGCGATTCGGCGGCGGCGTCGTGTCAGGTATGCACACCACCTGAAGACTCCGACTTCGCATCCGGATCGCTTCTGTCGAAAGGCAAGAAGGATGATTCGATGCGATTTTCTTTCCTGGCGTTGGCTTTCGTACTGGTCGCCTCGGCGAACCCGGCGACAGCTCAGAACCCGCCGAAAGCTCTCCTGACCCTGGACGAGGCGATGCGCCTCGCCGAAATTGCGCATCCCGTGGTGCGTTCACGGGAAGCGCAGCTCGCCGCGGTGGCAGGCTTGCGCCGCGAAGCTGCGGCGCCGTTCGTCGATAACCCCGAAATCGGCGTCGAACGGGCGCGCGTTAGCGCGAACACGCCCGACGGACGCGCGCGCGAATGGGCGTTCGGCATTGCGCAGCCGATCGAAACCGGGGGGCAGCAATCGCGCCGGCGCGAGGCCGCTGCCGCGACCCTCGATGCCGTTCGAGCCGGAATCGACGATGCTCGCCGCCTGGCGCGCGCCGAAGCGGCGCTGCGCTTTCATGCGGTGCTCGCCGCGCAGCGGCGCGTACAGATCGAGCAGCGAGCGCTCGGGCTCTTCGAAGACACCGCGCAGGCGATCGAAAAGCGGCGTGCTGCCGGCGAGGACACCCGGCTCGACGCCAATGTGGCGCTGATCGAGGCCGAACGCGCGCGCAACGCGCTGGCATCGGCCCGTGAGGATCTGCTCGATGCGCGCACGGCACTGGGCACGGTGCTGCAACTGGCGCCGGCCGCGATGCCGGAACTGGCCGGTGATCTTTCCGCACCGGCAGGCGAGACGCCGTACGGGCTCGATCGGCTGCTGGCCTCCGTGCAGAGTTTGCCGAGGCAGCGTGCGCTCGCCGCTCGGCACGATGCCGCCCGCGCCCGCGTCGCGCTCGAGCGCGCGAACCGCTACCCGGACGTTACGGTCGGCCTGAACGTGGGCCGCGAAGGGCCGGCCGACGCGCGTGAACGCGTCACCACGCTTTCGGTCTCGGTGCCGTTGCCGCTGTTCCAGCGCAACGACGCAGCGCTCGGCCAAGCGGTGACGGAAGCGACGCAGGCCGAGATCGAGCGCATGGTCGCGATTCGCGACGCACAGGCGCAGGTGCGGCGACTCTGGAGTCGACTGGACAGCCAGCGCGAACGCCTGCAGCGCCTGCAGGGGGCGATGGTATCGGCTTCCGAGCACAACCAGCAGCTCGCAGCGAAGTCTCGCCAGGCGGGGCAAATCGGCCTGCTCGATCAGTTGCTCGTCAATCGCCAGGCGCTCGATGCCGCGCGCGACCTGAACGACGCGCTCGCCGAATACCACGCAACGCGAATCGAACTCGAAGAGGCGGCCGGCTGGCTGCCGGAAGGATCCACAAAATGACAATGGTGCACAACGACACGAGGCGCCCGTTGCGCCTGCCCGCTCTGGCAATGGCTCTGGCGATGGCGATTTCGCTCGTCGCGTGCAGCAAGGGTGAGGCAAAGGACGAGCATGCCGCCGAAGGCGGCCAGCACTCGGAACACGCGGCCGGGGAAAAGGGAGAGGGCCATGGCGAGAGCGAGGAGCTGACGCTGACCGCCGAGGAAGCCGAGCGCGCCGGCATAAAGGTCGAAGAGATCCGACCGCAGGCGCTCGGCGACCAGGCCGTCGTCACCGCGACGATCCGGCCCGATCAGGACAAGCTCGCGCGGGTCGCGCCGCGCATCGAAGGCCGCATCACCTCGGCGCCCGCGAAGCTGGGCGATCGTGTGCGCGCGGGCCAGGCGCTGGCGACGCTCGACAGCGTCGCGGTCGGCGAAGCGCATGCGGCCTGGGTACAGGCGCAAGCCGAGCTGCGAATCGCGCAGGCCGACTTCACACGCGCCGAGCGACTGGACGCCGACGAAATCATCGCGCGCAAGGACTTCCTGCGGGCGCGATCCGACCGCGACAAGGCGGCTGCCACGCTGCGCGCCGCGGAGCACCGGCTGCGGTTGCTGGGAGGCAACCCGAGCGCCAGCGGGGCCGCCGCCTCGGCCTTTGCGGTTATCGCACCGTTCGCCGGTACCGTGATCGAGAAGGCTGCAACACTCGGGGAACTCGCGAGTCCGAGCGAGCCGTTGTTCACGGTCGCCGACCTGAGCACCGTCTGGATTCAGGCCGACCTGCCCGAAGCCGCGCTGGCCAAGGTGCATATCGGAGCGAATGCGAGGGTGAGCGTTCCCGCCTACCCGAGCGAAACCTTCGTCGGTCGCGTCGACTACATCGGCGCGGCGGTGGACAAGGACACCCGCACGGTGGCGGCTCGTATCGTCGTTCCGAATGAGGACGGGCGACTGAAGCCCCAAATGTTCGCGACGGCCACGATCGAGGTTGCCGGCGAAAAGCGCGAAGCGATCTCGCTGCCGGGCGACGCGATCGTGTTGATGCAGGGGCAACCCACGGTGTTCGTCCTCGAACACGGCAATTACGAGATGCGCGTCGTCGAGCCGGGCGAACGCGTCGGCAATCGCACGGTGGTCAAGGCCGGCATCGAGGCCGGCGAGCAGGTGGTGACCGCGGGCGCTTACGCGCTCAAGGCGCGCAAGCTCAAGTCGCAGCTCGGCCACGGGCACTGAGAGGGGAAACATCGTGCTCAATGCAATCGTCGATGCCGCGCTGCGTTACAAAGTGCTGGTGCTGGTGGGCTTCGCCGTGCTGGTCGGGCTCGGCATCATGGCCTTCCGCCAGGTGCCGGTGGACGCCTTCCCCGACGTCACGCCGGCGCAGGTCAACATCTATACCGAGTCTCCGGGCGTCGCTGCCGAGGACATCGAGCGCCTGCTCACGGTGCCGATCGAGGCCGCGATGGCGGGGCTGCCCGACGTGGAGATCGTCCGCTCGGTTTCGCTGTTCGGCCTGTCGTACGTCGGCGTCTACTTCGAGGACGACGTCGACATCTATTTCGCGCGGCGCCTGGTCGGCGAGAAGCTGCAGGAGGTGAAGGAGCGCCTGCCGCAAGGCTACGGCGAACCGGTGCTCGGTCCGAACAGCTCGGGCCTCGGGCAGGTGTTCTGGTACACGATCGAGGACGCCGACCGCAAACTCAGCGCCATGGATCTGCGCACGCTGCAAGACTGGACCGTGCGGCTGATCCTGCGCACCGCGGCGGGCGTGGACGACGTGACGACCTGGGGCGGTCACGAGAAGCAGTACCAGGTGCAGATCGACCCGCGCCGGCTGGTCAAGTACGGCCTGTCGTTCAGGGAGGTGATGGAGCGGCTGGCCGCCAACAACAAGCAGGTCGGCGGCCAGTACCTGAACATCGGCGTCGAGCAGTACCTGGTGCGCGGCCTGGGGCTCGTGAGCAACGCCGCCGATATTGGCTCGATCGTCCTGGCCGAACGCGACGGCGCCCCGATCTACGTGCGCGACGTGGCCGACGTGAAGGAGGCGCCGGCGGTGCGCTTCGGCGCCGTCACTCGGGACGGACATGAGACGGTGCTCGGCATCGCACTCGCGCGCATCCACGAGAACGCCGCGACCGTCGTGGAGGCGGTCAAGGAGAAGCTCGCGGTCGCGCAGGCGGCGCTGCCCGAGGGCATCGAACTGAAGGCGGTCTACGACCGCACCGAGATCGTCGAGAAGGCTCTTTCGACTGCCGAGGCAGCACTGCTCGAAGGCTCGATCCTGGTCGCGATCGTCCTGTTCCTGTTTCTCGGCGAGCTGCGCTCGGCGATCGTCGTCATCGTCACGCTGCCGCTGGCGATGCTGTTCGCGTTCATCCTGATGAACCAGTTCGGGCTGTCGGCGAACCTGATGTCGCTGGCGGGCCTTGCGATCGGCATCGGGATGATGGTCGACGGTGCGGTCGTGATGGTCGAGAACGCGTTCCGGCTGCTCTCGCACGCGCGCGAGTCCGGGCGACCGATCAACCGGACGCAGGTCGTGCTGGAAGCGGCACGCGAAGTGGCGAACCCGATCGCCTTCGCGATCGGGATCATCATCGTCGTCTTCCTGCCGCTCTTCTCGCTGACTGGCCTCGAGGGCAAGCTGTTCAAGCCGATGGCACTCACCATCACCTTCGCGATGGTCGGCTCGCTGCTGCTGTCGTTGACGCTGGTTCCGGTGCTGGCTGCGCTGATCCTCAAGCCAAAAGAGGAGAAAGACACCTGGCTCGTGCGCGGCGCGAAGAAGCTCTATCTACCGCTGCTCGATTGGTCGCTCGATCGCAAGAAGACGGTCATCGGCGCTGCGCTGGCGTTGCTGATCGGTGCTCTCGCGCTCTTTCCGCTGCTCGGCAAGGAGTTCATGCCGCAGCTGCAGGAGGGCGCGATCATGTTTCGCGTCGTCGGCATCCCGTCGACCTCGCTCGACGAGTCGATCCGCGTCGCCAACGTGATGGATGAAAAGCTGCGCGAGAAGTATCCGCAGGTGCGCTCGGTGCTCGCGACGATCGGGCGCGCCGAGAAAGGCGAGACGGCCGACGTGAACTACATGGAGGTGCTGCTCGACCTGAAGCCGCAGGACGAATGGCCGAAGAAACAGTCGTTCTCGGCGCTCGGCCAGGAGATGCAGGAATACCTCGAAGTCGAGGTGCCGACGGCGGTGTTCGGCGCCACGCAGCCGATCCAGATGCGCGTCGAGGAGCTGATCTCCGGCGTGCGGGCGACGCTGGCCCTGAAGATCTACGGCGAGGATCTCGACAAGCTCGAGGACCTGTCGGCCCGGCTCAAGAACGTGATTGCAGCCGTACCGGGCGTCGCGGACCTGTCGGCCGAGGCGAACAAGGGCAAGCCGCAGATGGTGATCAAGGTCGACCGTCAGGCCGCGGCGCGCTACGGCATGAACGCCGACGACATATTGAGCATCGTGCAGGCAGGCATCGGCGGCGAGACGGTCTCGACGATGATCCAGGGCACGCGCCGCTTCGACATCTCGGTGCGTCTTGCCGAGGCGTACCGAGACAGTCCGTCGGCGATCGCGTCGATCCCGATCCGCACCGCCGAGGGCGCGCTGGTGCCGTTCTCGCAGGTGGCGACGATCGACCTCGACGAGGGCTACACCTTCGTACGCCGCGAAGCACTGCAGCGCTATGCGGTGCTGCAGATGGACGTGCAGGGGCGCGACGTGGACAGCTTCGTGCAGGACGCCAACGCCGCCATCGCGGCACAGGTGGAGTTGCCGACCGGCTACTGGATCGAGTGGGGCGGCGCATTCGAGAACCAGCAGCGCGCGATGGCGCGCCTGGGCGTGATCGTGCCGCTCACCATCGGCCTGATCTTCATCCTGCTCTACACCGCGTTCAATTCGGTGCGCCACGCGACGCTGATCATCGCGAACGTTCCATTTGCGATCATCGGCGGCATCGTCGGGCTGTTCATCACCGGGCAGTACGTGTCGGTGCCCTCGGCAATCGGCTTCATCGCGGTGTTCGGCGTGGCGATGCTCAACGGGATCGTGCTGGTGAGTTTCCTGAACGACCAGCGCCGGCACGGACTTTCGATACGCGACGCCGTGCGCCGCGGAACGGAGCTGCGGCTGCGGCCGGTGCTGATGACCGCTTCGGTGGCCGTTCTCGGGCTGATCCCGATGCTGCTTTCCACGGGCGTCGGCGCTGAGACGCAGAGGCCGCTCGCCACCGTCGTGGTCGGCGGGCTGCTCACCTCGACGCTGCTGACGCTGCTGCTGCTGCCGCTGATCTGGGAATGGTCGGAGTCGCGCGCCGAAGCGAAACGACTCGCCGCAGAGGCGGCCGATGAGCCGCACGCCCCCTTGCCAGCAACCGAGGAGCCGCGATGAAGGAGATCAAGGCCTACGTGCATCGAAGCCGTATCGCCGATGTGATTGCAGCGCTCAAGAGCAGCCCCGTCTGGGGCGGGGAGCGCGGCGACCGACGGCACAACCTCGCCGTATACGTCGTCAAGGGCTCGCTGCTGCCGCTCGACAGCAGCGAGCGACGTTATGCGATGGATCTCGGCGACGAGGTGGTCAACGAGTACAAGCTGGAGTTGCTTTGCGAGGACGGCGAAGCCGACGTGCTCGTCGACGCGCTGGTCGCTGCGGCACGTACCGGGCAGTCCGTTGCCGGTTGGATCACCGTTTCGGATGTCGCCCGCGCGGTGTCGATCCGCTGACCCATGAGCGACCGGCCCAGACTCCGTCTCGACCTTCCCCTGGTGCTTCCCGAGGTGGTCGATGTCGAAGACCGCTGCGTCGAGCGACTGCTCAGCACGCTCGCGGGCCAACCCGGGGTCGACGAGGCGCATGTCGTCCGGGGAGAAGGCGCCACGCCGCAGCTTTGCATTCACTACGATCCGGACGCCATCTCCCTGGGCCGGGTTCGAGAGCTTGTGCACGCCGCCGGCGCCGATCTGGGCGAGCGCTTTTCCCATTTTCTGATCCGGGGCGATGAGCCCATGCACGCGCGCTCAGCGCGCCGGTTGGCCGAGGACTTGCGCGGTGTCCCCGGTGTGCTGGAAGCCGACGTAGCGGCGTCGGGTGCGGTCCGAATCGAATACGACCGTCACCGGGTGACCCGGGAAGCACTTTTCGATCGTGCGGACGAGTTCGGAATCAGACCGTCGAAGCCAGAGCGCGCCGTCGAGGACGACGCCGGTGAGCAACGCGGCCACGATCATGTTCACGGCGGTCTTCTCGGCGAAAGAAACGAGCTCGTGTTCGCCATAGTGGCGGGGACGCTGCTCGCCGCGGGTTGGTTGATCGAGCGCTCGGCCACCGGACCCTCGTGGCTTCCGCTTGCCTGCTACATCGCGGCCTATGGTTTCGGAGGCTTCCACACACTGAGGGAAGCGATCGCCAGCCTTCGCGCGCGCCGGTTCGAGATCGACACGCTGATGCTGCTGGCCGCCATCGGTGCTGCAGCGCTGGGCACGTGGGCCGAAGGCGCGCTGCTGCTGTTCCTGTTCAGCATCGGTCATGCACTGGAACGCTATGCGATGGGGCGGGCCCGAACGGCCATCGAGGCCCTCGCCGAACTGGCCCCCGAGACGGCGACCGTGCGGCGTGAACGCGGCACCGAGGTGGTTGGCGTCGAGCAGCTTCAAGTCGGCGACGTCGTGATCGTGCGTCCGAACGAACGGCTGCCCGCCGATGGTGCGGTGGTCGTCGGACAAACCAGCGTGAACCAGGCGCCCGTCACGGGCGAGAGCGTCCCGGTCGACAAGCGGCCTTTGACGGACGCGAAGGACGCATTGGCGAGCTTCGATCGCGTGGCTGCCGAGCACCGCGTCTTCGCCGGCACGATCAACGGGTCCGGCGTCATCGAGGTGATGGTCGCGCGCCGCGCCGAGCAATCGACGATGGCGCGGGTCGTCACGATGGTGGCCGAGGCGCAGGCCCAGCGTTCGCCGACGCAGCAGTTCACCGAACGCTTCGAACGGGTTTTCGTACCGCTCGTGCTGGCGCTGGTCGTCTTGCTGCTGTTCGCCGGGGTGGTGATCGACGAACCGTTTGCCGCCAGTTTCTACCGTGCGATGGCCGTACTGGTCGCCGCGAGCCCGTGTGCTCTCGCGATCTCGGTGCCGAGTGCGGTGCTGAGCGGCGTCGCGCGCGCAGCGCGCAGCGGTGTCCTGATCAAAGGCGGAGGACCGCTGGAGAACCTCGGAACGCTCGAGTCGATCGCTTTCGACAAGACCGGAACGCTCACCGAAGGCAAGCCAAGACTGACCGACGTCATCCCGCTGCCGGGGTCGAGCGAGAATGAACTGCTTGCCGTCGCGCTGGCGGTCGAAGTGCACAGCGACCATCCTCTGGCGACCGCCATCGTATCGGGCGCGCGAGAGCGAATGGATCCGCGCGCCCAGGTGCCGGTGGCCGCCGATGTCGAGAGCATCACCGGGCGCGGAGTGCAGGCGATGGTCGAAGGGGAGAGGGTCCATATCGCCAAACCGGTGTTGTTCTCGGAGCTCTCCGATTCAGAGCTGCCGCCCGAGGTGGCAACGGCGAACGATCGGCTCGTTGCTTCCGGTCGCACGACGATGGCCGTACGCAAAGGCGAGCGGTTCCTCGGGGTCATTGGCGTGATGGACACCCCTCGCGCTTCGGCAGCGCAGTTGATGGCGGAGCTGCGGGCATTGGGTATCCAACGACTCATCATGATTTCGGGCGACAACCAGCAGGTCGCCGAAGCGGTGGCACGCAGTGTCGGGCTGACCGAAGCGCGCGGCGATTTGATGCCGGAACAGAAGGTCGAAGCGATCCAGGCGCTACGTCGCGAGCACGGCAAGGTCGCCATGGTCGGCGACGGCGTCAACGATGCGCCCGCGATGGCGCATGCCACAGTCGGCATCGCAATGGGAGCTGCCGGCTCGGACGTCGCGCTGGAGACGGCCGACGTCGCCTTGATGGCCGACGACCTCGCACAGCTTCCCTTCGCTGTCGGCTTGTCGCGCAGCACGAGCCGCATCATCCGGCAGAATCTCCACGTCAGTCTTGGCATCGTCGCAGTGCTCATTCCCGCGACGATTCTCGGCTTGAACATCGGCACTGCCGTGCTGTTTCACGAGGGGTCGACGCTGATCGTGGTTGCGAACGCGCTGCGTCTGCTGGCCTACAGGTTGCCGAGCTCCAGGGGGAGCTTGTGGGTCATGCAGACGGGAACAGCGTCTTGAGAGATACGGACGATTGAAAATGAAGCAAACCGCTACGGCCGCCCTGGTAATCGCCCTGACGCTCGGCATCAGTGCAGCGCTTGCCCAACAGAAGATGGGCGACATGCCGATGAAGGACATGCCGATGGGAGCTTCCGCCCAGGGACAGACCCATCATGCTACCGGCACTATAAAGAACATCGATGCCGCCAAAGGCACCGTCACGGTTGACCACGGGCCGGTGAAAAGCCTCGAGTGGCCGGCGATGACGATGACCTTTGCGGTGAAGGACAAAACGCTCTTCGACAAGCTCGCCGTCGGCAAGAAGGCAGAGTTGGAGTTTTCGCAGGACGGCAAGGGGTATGTCGTGACCAGCGTGAAATGACGTCACGGCCGGTGGGCTACCAGGCTTCGCCGGCCGGCCTTTTCCCGGATTGATGAATCCGGCTCGTCGTCGGCGCACTCGCGATCGCGGTCCGGCGTCGCCGCTGATCGAATCGCGGATCTCACACAAGCGAATAGACGCCCTACGCGGGGGTCTGCTTCGGCTGAGGTCAAGAGCCGGCGCTCTTGACTCTATACCAACTACATGGTTTGCAATAGCCGCTGGAGAGCATTGCAGACATGGTTACCGACAACTCAACCCTTTCTGGTCGAACGAACTGCGGCTGCACGGCGGCCGAGGCTGTAGGGAGCGATCGGCGGGGCACCCGGAAGGCGCGCTACCGCGTCGACAACGTGGACTGCCCCACCGAAGAAGCGCCGGCGTCGGTTGGCATGCGCGCGCGGCATGCCTGCGACCGACCGACGGACTCCGAGGCGCTCTATCGAATCGACAACATGGACTGCCCCACTGAGGAGGCGCTGATCCGCGAGCGTCTGGGCAAGCTGGCGGGCATCCAGGCGCTCGACTTCAACCTGATGCAGCGCACGCTGCGGGTGCGCCACAGTCTGCCCGCACCGGAGCCGATCGAAGACGCGCTGTCGTCGATCGGGATGCGGGTGCAGCGTCAGGACGTTGAACAGACGAGCACCACGCTCAGCCGCACGAATTGGTGGCCGCTCGCGCTGTCGGGAGTGGCCGCAGCACTGGCCGAGGTCGTCGAATGGTCGGGCGGTAGCGACGCGGTGGTGATTGCGCTCGCGCTGCTCGCGATCCTGACCGGCGGGCTGTCCACCTACAGGAAGGGCTGGGTTGCGCTGCGTAACCGCAACCTGAACATCAATGCGCTGATGTCCATCGCCGTCACCGGCGCGATGGTGATTGGACACTGGCCCGAGGCGGCCATGGTGATGTTCCTGTTCGCGCTCGCTGAGGTGATCGAGGCGAAGTCGCTCGATCGCGCACGCAACGCGATACGCGGACTGCTCGATCTGACGCCCGAAACCGCAACGATCCAGGTCCAGGACGGCACCTGGCGCGAGGTGCCGGCCAAAAGCGTCGAGCCGGGCCTGCTGGTGCGCGTCAAACCCGGCGAGCGCATTGCGCTCGATGGGGAAATCGTTTCCGGTCGGTCTGCGGTCAACCAGGCGCCGATTACCGGCGAGAGCCTGCCGGTCGAGAAGGCTTCCGGCGACACGGTCTTCGCTGGAACAGTCAACGAATCGGGTTCGTTCGAGTTCAGGGTCACGGCGCGCGCTGGCGACACCACGCTGGCACGCATCATCCATGCCGTGGAGTCGGCGCAGGGTCGGCGGGCACCGACGCAACGCTTCGTCGACGGGTTCGCGCGCGTCTATACGCCCGCGGTGTTTGCGATGGCCTTGCTCGTCGCCGTAATTCCGCCATTGACCTTCGGCGGCGCCTGGATGGATTGGATCTACCGCGCGCTCGTGCTGCTCGTCGTGGCCTGCCCCTGTGCGCTGGTGATCTCGACGCCGGTGACGATCGTCAGCGGCCTCGCGGCGGCTGCGCGGCGCGGCATCCTGATCAAGGGCGGCGTCTATCTCGAGGGCGGCCGAAAGCTGGCGGTGCTCGCGCTCGACAAGACCGGCACCATCACGCACGGCAAACCCGAGCAGACCGACTTCTTCGCGATCCGCGCCGGCGACGAATCTCGCGTGCGGCGCATCGGGGCCATCCTGGCGAGCCGCTCCGACCATCCGGTCTCGCAGGCGATTGCGCGCGCTGCACAGAGCGGCGGTGTCCTCTTCGGAGAAGTGGAAGACTTCGGCGCGATTCCCGGCTACGGGATCCACGGCCGCGTCGACGGTACGCTGTACCACCTGTGCAACCCGCGCTGGGTCGCCGAGCACCTGAGCGAATGCGCCACCGGGCTCGAGTCCCGGGTGCGTGCGCTCGAGCAGCAGGGCAAGACGCTCGTGCTTTTGGCCGACGACCAAGCCGTGCTCGGCGTGTTCGCCGTCGCCGACACGGTGAAGGAAACAAGCCGGCAGGCCATCGCCGACTTGCACCGGCTCGGCGTTCGAACGCTGATGCTGACAGGCGACAACCCCGACACTGCTTCGGCCATCGCACGCCAGGTGGGCATCGATGAGGCGCGCGGCGACCAGTTGCCGGAAGACAAGCTGAAGGTCGTCGAGGCCGAGGCTATGCGCGGACGCGCCGTGGGCATGGTAGGCGACGGTATCAACGACTCGCCGGCACTGGCGCGCGCCGACATCGGGTTCGCGATGGGCGCGGCCGGCACCGACACGGCCATCGAGACCGCCGACGTCGCGTTGATGGACGACGACCTGCGCAAGATCCCCGGCTTCATCCGCTTGTCGCGCACGACCGCGCGCGTGCTGAGGCAGAACATCGTGCTTGCGCTCGGCATCAAGGCGGTGTTCCTGGCGCTCACCTTCACCGGCCAGGCGACGATGTGGATGGCGGTGTTCGCCGACATGGGCGCGAGCCTGCTCGTCGTCTTCAACGGCCTGCGCCTGCTGCGGCAGCGCGACATCGCATGACAAGGAATCGCGAGCGGCGTCGCGTGTGGCTGGCGGCAGAAGTTGCGGCCGCTGCGGCCTCGGCCGGGGTGGCTTGGCAACTGTGGAAGTAGCAGGCGCCGATCGCAGGCGCGGACGGCCCGTCGCAGGGCCGGGCCTCGGACATCTGGCAGCTGCGGTTCCCGCAGCCAGGCGGCGCCGAGCTCGCCATGTCGTCAGTGCGCGGCAGTGCGCTGGTTCTCAACTTCTGGGCCAGCCGGTGCGCACCTTGCGTCAAGGAGATGCCCGAGCTTGATCGCTTTCATCGCAACTTCGCCTCGCACGGCTGGCAGGTGGTCGGACTGGCGATCGACAACGAGGCGGCCGTCGTGCAGTTTCTCGATCGGGTACGCGTGGGCTTTCCGGTCGCACTTGCCGGTCTCGAAGGCATTGACCTGATGAAGAGCTTGGGCAACGACAAGGGCGTCCTGCCGTTCACGATTGTCTTCGACCGCCAGGGTTCTCCCGTGCGCCGGCATGTCGGCGAGACGAACTACCAGCAGCTCGAGGCCTGGGCGCGTAGTGACAGCTAGCTGGTGCGCCTGATGTGAACCCGTGGATCTGAACTTGAAATTCTTTCTCTACGACTGGGCCGGAGCGAACCGGGCGCTGCTGGATTGGTTGCAGCCTGAAGCCGCCTCGATCGGTGCTCTTGCCTGGCTGGTCAGCACTGTGGGGAGCTACTGGGGTGCGCCGCTTGTGCTGTCTGCGATGGCATGGCGGTCTCGGCGCCCCGACGACACGCGAAACGCCGAAGCGATCGACTGCCAGATGCGGCGCTTCGTGGTGTCCGCGCTGATGGCCTTCGTTGTGACCTGGGCGCTGAAGCATGCGTTGAATCTGCCGCGTCCGTTCGAGATCATGGCCGTCGCCGAAGCGGTCCTCGGCACGCGCCCGTCGACGGGCAGCCTGCCGAGCGGGCATTCGGTCTATGTCGCGCTCCTGGCCGTAGCGCTTTGGCCAGTTCTGTCGCGTGCCGCCCGCGTCGTGATGGTCGCGTTCGTCTTCGCGGTTGGGTGGTCGCGTATCGCGCAGGGTCTGCACTTTCCGGCCGACATCGTGATGGGGTGGATCATCGGTCTGTCCTGCGCGGCGATTGCGCGGCGGATCGTTGTCCCGCTCGAACCGTTACAGCACAGGTTGCTGCAACTGTCCCGGGAATGGCTGAGTGGGTTTATCCGGGTCTCATCGGAGCCACGGCCAAGCCCTTACGGCTGGTGGACACTGGGCTTCTCAATCGCGGGCCTCGATTTGATTGCCAAGGCTGCGGTGCACAGCGGCCTTCCGTACGGAATCTCGATCCCCGTCACCGACTTCTTCAACATCGTGCACCACTGGAATACCGGTGCCGCGTTCAGCTTTCTTGCGAATGCCGGAGGCTGGCAGCGCTACCTCTTCATCGGACTCGCATTGATGGTATCCGGCGTTCTGCTATGGCTGCTGCGCCAGCCCTTGCCTCGTGGCGAGGCGCTCGTCTACAGCTTGGTGATCGGCGGCGCGCTCGGCAACGCGATCGATCGCATCGTACGCGGCTACGTCGTCGACTACCTCGACTTTCATTGGGCCGGCTTTCACTGGCCGGCGTTCAACGTGGCCGACATCTCGATCACGCTGGCCATCGCGGTGCTCATTGCCACATCGTTCAATGGCAACACGTTCGGTTCGCCACCCTCTGCGAACGCGTTACGACAATGATCAGTTGTTGCCCTCACCCTGAGCGTTTTCTGAGCTCAGCCGGAACAACGCTTGGCTGGCGCGCCGCGTGCCGCGGGGACCGCGAGACCCTGGAGGATGCCGCATTCGGCTGCTGCGCGTTCGCCCTCGCAGCAGTCGCGCAGCGCTTGCAGCTGGCTGCGCAACCGTTTCAGCTCCCGTATGCGTCGATCGACCTGTCGCAAGTGCTCATCGAGCAAGTCATTCACCGGGGCGCAACCCTCCGCCGGGCCGTCGACGAACCGCAGCAGCAGCCGGATTTCGTCGAGCGACATATCGAGCGAGCGGCAATGCCGGATAAAGGCGAGCCGGTGCACGTCCGACTCATCGTAGACGCGGTAGTTGCCCGCGGTGCGTCCGAGCGGGCGAAGCAGTTTCTCCCGCTCGTAGAAACGAATGGTCTGGACGTCTGTCTGTGTGGCTTGTGCCAGTTCGCCGATCTTCATGTGATGTTCACGATGAGAAGTGAACACTGTACGGCATGCGCGGCCGGCAAGCGGACCGCGGCAGGCAAGGAAGATCTCCATGATCAACGATGACATCGCGGCGGAGCAAGGGGCGCATTCAGACGCGCGCAACGCGGGCGAGCGACGGACGCTGCAGAAGGTGCTCGGCATCAATCTCGGGCAGTGCGCCGCCGGCGCCGCCGTTGGCGTATGGGCTATGTCGACCGCGCTGATCGGCGCCGCGCTGGATAACCTGGCCGATGCCGCCGTATACGCGGTGAGTCTTTACGCGATCGGGCGGTCGCCGCAGGCAAAGGTCCGCGCGGCCCGCCTGTCGGGGTGGTTGTTGATCGGACTCTCCATGCTTCTGCTGCTCGAGGTTCTCCGCCGATTCTTCGGCGGCGAACCGCCGATCGGGGCAGCGATGATGATCATGGCAGGCGTCAACGCCGTGCTCAACATCATTTGCTTGCGGCTGCTCCGGCGCCATGGAACGGAGGAAGTCCACTTCAAGGCATCGGCGATCTTCACGAGCAACGATTCGATCGTGAACCTCGGAACCGTCCTGTCCGGCGCTTTGGTGATGTGGCTCGGTTCGAACGTGCCGGACCTCGTGCTTGGCGTTGTAGTTGCTTTGATTGCCGCACGCGGTGGCAAGGAGATTCTGGAGGCGGCCGCCGACGAGGAGCCTGTGTGAGCGGGGCCGCTCTCATCGCCGCAGCGCTTCCACTCGTTACCTGCTTGGTATCCGCGCGTGAGTGTTGGATCCGACCGCATCTGTGATCGCGATGAGTCTCGCCTTCCCGGGCATCTGCTCAGCCCGCGCAGCACGACAACTTGTTTAGGTCCTTGTCGAATGCGAGTGCAGCGAGCTTCAGCCCCTCGACCGTAGTGAGATACGGAAAGATCATGTCCGCGAGGTCATCGACGGTAAGGCTTTGACGGATCGCGAGCGCCGCGGTCTGAATGCTGTCGGCGCCTTCGGGGGCGAGTATGTGCGCGCCGAGCAGGCGAGCAGTGCCTGCGTCGACCACGAGCTTGATGAGACCGCGCACGTCGCGTGCGGCAAGAGCGCGCGGCACCAGGTCGAGACCGATTGTCGACACGCGGACGGGATGACCGGCAGCTCGCGCCGCCGCCTCGGTCAGCCCGACGCTTGCCACCTGCGGGTCGGTGAACACGATGGCGGGCATGGCACTGTTGTCGTAGCGTAGGCTGTCGCCGTTGAGTGCGTTCCTGGCCGCGAGCTTGGCCCCATAAGCGGCCATATAGACGAACTGGTCGCGGCCGGTAACGTCGCCGGCAGCATAGACGCCGGCCTTCGTCGTGCGCATGTAGTCGTCGACGATGATGGCGCCCTTTGGCGAGACGGCGATACTGCAGTCGTCGAGCCCCAGGCCTTCGACGTTGGGGCTACGCCCGGTGGTAATCAGTACTTGCTCGGCGTCGATCGAAACGTCTTGGCCGTCGCGCGTAAGGGTCAAGGAAACATCACCCTCGGTCTTGCGGATCGCCCGGTAGGCGATTTCGGATACCACCGTGATCCCTTCCTCCTCGAAATACCGCTGCAGCGCCGCTCCGATCTCGGGCTCCGCCTGGGGGAGCAGCCGCGACCGGCAGACGAGCGTCACCTTCACCCCGGCGCGGGCAAACATCTGAGCCAGTTCAGCCCCGACGTAGCCGCCGCCGATGACGAGCAGCGAGCGTGGCAGTTCCTGGAGGTCCAGCGCCGTCGTGCTCGTGAGGTACGGTACGGTCTCGATCCCCGGGATCGCAGGAACCGCCGGTCGCGCACCGGTTGCGATGATGATCTTCGCAGCGGGAATGCTCGTGCCGTCCACCTCGACACCGCCTTCGACGAGGCGTGCCAAACCTTCGCGATAGGTGATTCCGTTGTAGGCTGACAGCAGGTCAATGTACTTGGCCTGGCGCAGCGCGGAAACGAGCGCGTCTTTTTGCTGAACGGTTCTGCGCCAGTCGGTCAGTTTGGCCTCGGCCGTTATGCCGGCGAAGCGCGCTGTCACGCGAGCGTTGTGAAGCGTCTCGGCAGCGCGGATCAAAGTCTTCGACGGTACGCAGCCGATATTGACGCAAGTGCCGCCGATGGTGCCGCTGCCGATGAGCACGACCTGTGCGCCCTGATCGGCGGCCGTGATCGAGGCTGAGAAGCCGGCCGAGCCGGCGCCGATCACGGCGAGATCGCAGGTGCGTGAATTACGACTGCTCCCGGGGAAGCGGTGAGGCGCTTCGGTCGTGCGCTTCGACGCGGAGTCGAGTGTCGGTACGGAATAGGGCGCGTCGTTCATCTCAACTACCCTGCGACCTCTCGTGGGCAGGGAAGCCGGCACTGCTGCTCGCGGCCGCGATCGCACCGGGGTTCGTCGTCGCGTCGTCGAACGTCACTGTTGCGGTCTTCGACTCGAAGGAGACCGTCACGTTCGCGACGCCTGGAACCGCCGCCATCGCGGTCTTCACGATGTAGGGACACGAGGCGCAGGTCATGTTGTCGACGCCGAAAGTAACGATACGTTCCGCGGCAAACGCGGCGGGAGTCGTCATCATCGAGACGATCAGGGCAATGGTGCTCGAGCGCTTCTTCATGCGAGTTCCTTCGAAATCAAACGGGCAGCAATAGCGGGGCGACGTAATCGAACGCGAAGGCGGCTGCAACGAGCACCGTCGCGATCCAGAGTGCGATCCGGACGAGGCGGCTGGGGACGAGCGTTGCGCAGGCGGCACCGTTGGCGCAGGCTCTCCGCGGCTTCCAGTAGACGAGGTAGAAGCCGTAGCCGAGCACGCCAGTCGTTGCAGCGACGAACAACGGTTTATACGGCGCGAGCGCCGTCAGATTGCCGACCCAGGCGCCCCCGACGCCGAGGCTGAACAGGACGAGCGGCACGATGCAGCACGACGAAGCAGCGAGCGCGCCGAGCATGCCGCCGAGGGCGACCAGGCGCTGCCGAGCGCTCTCGCCAGGCGCCGAGGTGGTCCGGTTGCCTGCGGTCGGCACGATTTCTGCCGTTCCATGTCGCGATGCGTCCATGTCGGGCCTCGCCTTCCTTGCTGGAATCCTTGTTGCAAGGTACTTTAAAGTCTGTAGCGATTACAGAGTCAAGCGGGAAGTTCGCAATGTCCGGCGGTTCCGATAGGAAGGGCCTTCAGCGGGCCGAGCTCGCCCGGCGAACAGGCTGCAATCTCGAAACCGTGCGCTATTACGAGAAGGTCGGGCTACTGCCCGCGCCGCCGCGCACGACCGCCGGCTATCGTCGCTACGACGCCCACCATGAGCGGCGGCTTCGCTTCGTCTTGCGGGCGCGCGAGCTGGGCTTCAGCCTCGACGAGGTCCGCGCGCTCTTGCGTCTCGTCGATGAGAGCGACCAGCCCTGTTCCGAGGCGCGGGATCTGGCCGCGGCTCATCTCGCCGAAGTGCGTGCGAAGATCGCCGACCTGAAGCGCATGGAGCGAGTGCTGAAGGACGTCGTCGTCCGATGTGCGGACGGCACGCGGCCGGAATGCCCGCTGATCGAGACGCTATTCGAGGCGGAGGCCGCGTGAGGGTCCAGCGGAGAGCCAAGCCGTTCCTTACTTCAGCCCCTCGACGTTCGCACGCTTGAGCAGCAGCGCATTGGCTGCGACGATCAGCGAGCTGCCGGACATCGCGAGCGCCGCCAATTGCGGGCTGATCGTCAGCGGGTAGAAGACGCCCGCGGCGAAGGGAAAGGCGAGGACGTTGTAGCCCACTGCCCACCACAGGTTCTGGTGCATCTTGCGCAAGGTCACACGCGACAGGCCCACCGCGGCGACCACATCGAATGGATCGCTTCTCATCAGCACCACGTCGGCGCTCTCCATCGCCACGTCGGTGCCCGCGCCGATCGCGAATCCGACGTCGGCTTGCGTGAGCGCCGGCGCATCGTTGATGCCGTCGCCGACCATGCCGACTTTCTTTCCCTGCGCCTGGAGCGCTTTCACCTGCTCGGCCTTCTCGCCGGGCAGGACTTCCGCGAGGACCAGGGTGACGCCCAGTTCGCGTCCGATTCGTTCGGCCGTGGCGCGGTTGTCGCCCGTGAGCATCGCGACGTCGACGCCGCGTTTCTTCAGCGCCGCGACCGTCGCCGCCGAAGTGGGTCGAACCGCATCCGCGATCGCGATGAGCCCCCACAGCTTGCCGCCGCGCGCGACGTGCACCACCGTGCGCCCGCCGTCGGCCATCCGTTCTGCCGTCGCCTCCATACCGGCCAGGTCGACGCGCTCCGCGTCCATCAACCGGCGGTTGCCGACCAGCGCCGGCTCACCTTCGGAGTGTGCGCGAGCGCCCATTCCGTCGATGTTGGTGAACCCGTCCGCGAGAAGCGGCTGCATCCCCTTGGACTTCTCGAGGATCGCGTGGGCGAGCGGGTGTTCGGAGTGCTGCTCCATGCCGGCCGCCAGGGCCAGCACGTCGTCCTCGCTTCGTCCTGGAGCGGCCGCTACTTCCACGACCTCCGGCTTGCCGAGCGTCAATGTGCCGGTCTTGTCGAAGATCACGACGTCCAGATGCGTTGCGTTCTCGAGCGCAGAGGCGTTCTTGATCAGGATGCCGTTCTGCGCGCCGCGGCCGGTGCCGATCATGATCGCCATCGGGGTCGCAAGACCGAGCGCGTCGGGGCACGCGATGACGAACACCGTGATCGTGAGCGTAACGGCGAACAGCAGCGTCTGCCCGATCAGCCAGAACCAGACCGCGAACGTGGCAAGGCCGATCACGATGGCGATGAGCACCAGCCATTGCGAGGCCCGATCGGCGAGAAGCTGCGCGGGCGCCTTCGAGTTCTGCGCCTCCTGCACCAGTTTCACGATCTGCGCGAGCGCCGTGTCGGCGCCCACCTTGGTCGCGCGGAATCGAAACGCTCCGCTCTTGTTGATGGTGGCTGCGGCGACGTTCGCGCCGACCACCTTCTTCACCGGCATCGATTCGCCGGTGAGCATCGACTCGTCGACCTGCGTTTCACCCTCGGTCACGACACCATCGACGGGGATTCGGTCGCCGGGACGCACGATGACGATGTCTCCCGCCAGCACGTCGCCCGTCGGCACCTGCACTTCCTTGCCGTCGCGCAACACATTCGCCATCGGAGGCGCAAGCTCGAGCAGCGCGCGGATCGCGTCGTTCGCTCCTGCGCGAGCCCGCATCTCCAGCCAGTGGCCGAGCAGGATGAACACGAGCAGCACCGACACTGCTTCGTAGAACTGCACGCCTTCGAACAGGAAGGTCGACGCTACGCTGAAGAGGTAGCCGGTGCCGACCGACAGCACGACCAGCACGGCCATGTTGAGGACACCGTTGCGCAACGCGCGCCAGGCGGCGACGAAAAACGGCCACGACGGCCACAGGACGGCGCCGCTGGCGAGCACGAACAGCCAGTGGTCGAGTTCCAGGCCCAAAGGCACCGGCGGCGTGGGCAGCGGCAAGCCCATCGGCGCCCAGAAGAACAGAAGCGTGCTGAAGATCAGACTGACGACGAAGCGGTTGCGCATGTCGCGCACCATCCCTGCCATGTCCATCCCGGCGCCGTGGCCCATGTCGTGCGCCATTTCGTCCTTGGCGCCCGGCTGCGCCGCATGCTTCGCATGAGCGGCGTGAATGTCCGGCTCGGCCACCCGGCAAACGTGGTCGGGCTGCACCTCGCCGCGGCAGTGATAGCCGCACTCGCGCACCGACTCGCGCAGCTGCGGCTCGGCAACCACCGCAGCGTCGTAGTGCACGGTGAGGCTGCCGGAGGCCGGATTCGAGTGCGCGTGATGAACGCCGGGCAGGGCGCCGATCCGCTTCTCCACGCCGAGGTGATCGAGCGGCTCGAACAGACCCTTCACCTCGATGTTCACGCTCGTCATTTCGCTCTTCACGTTCAGCTCCACTCCGGTGCGCCGTCACGCAGACCTTTAGCCCGAAACGATCACGCCCTTCGGGCGCCACAAGGCGACCGAAGGGCGTGGCCGTCGGGGCCGGCTCAGGAATCGCGGCCGTGCACCGGACCGTAGACGCGGTGTACGGCGTCGCGCTCGGCGTCGGTCATTTCGGTGACGCCGCGCAGGACCCCCTCACGGCTGAGCCTGGAAGGAGAAGCTTTCGTCGCTGCCGGAACCTCGTACGAGTTTGCGAGGACGCCTGCACTTTGCGCGGCCTTCAATTCAGCAACGACTTCGGCACGGCTCTTCGTGCTCGGCGTCGCGTGTGTTTCCCAGCCGATTTCGTTGTTCACGAACGTGGCGCCGTTGCTCGCGAATGCGGGGGCGCTCACCGACAGCGCGAACGCGGCGAGAAGCAGGGCTTTCGAGGTCATCTTCGGTACTCCTTGTCGAGGGTGGATCGATTGTTCGCAGCACTTTGTCCGCTGCCCGAAACGCGCGATGCGCATCACGAGGGAGAGTGTAGGGCTCGTCCCCCGACAAGAAACTGACGCGTCGATTACATTCGCTTCATCCGCATCGCACGTGCGGGGCGAGACGCCCTGGCGAGTCCACCAGTGGATCGGCGACGTTACGTTTCTGTAACCTCGTCGCCATCCGTCAGACAGGTATACGGCGACAAAATGTCGCGTTCGAACGCGGGTGATGCGCCACGCGCCCGGTTTTCGATGCCCGCTTTCGGATGGAGCTCGCCCGTATGAAACGACAATCCCTTCCGCATTCGGCCCCGCCGCTCGCGTTGCCGCTGGCTTCACGCCGCCGTTTCGTGCAAGGCCTCGCGGCGGGTGGCGTCCTCGTCGGTGCTGCAGCGTCGTTGGCGGACCGGGCATGGTCGCAACCCCGCAATGCCGCCACTGGCTCGGCGCCCGTGTTGCGCGGGACCGAATTCGACCTCGTCATCGCCGAATCGCCGGTGAACTTCACCGGCGCTGCGCGCGTTGCGACCACGATCAATGGTTCGATCCCGGCGCCGACGTTGTATTGGCGCGAGGGCGATACGGTCACGATCCGTGTGACCAACCGGCTGGCCGAAGCGACCTCGATCCACTGGCACGGAATCCTTCTGCCGTTCCAGATGGATGGCGTGCCCGGTATCAGCTTTCCGGGCATCGCGCCCGGCGAGACTTTCACCTATCGATTTCGCGTTCGACAAAGCGGCACCTACTGGTACCACTCGCACTCCGGCATGCAGGAGCAGACCGGCATGTACGGCGCAATCGTCATCGAGCCGGCGGATGGCGAAACCATCCGCGCGAATCGCGACTACGTCGTGCAGCTGTCGGACTGGACCGACGACGACCCGATGCGCGTGCTCGCGAAACTCAAGATCCAGGGCGACGTCTACAACTTCAACCAGCCCACGGTCGTCGATTTTTTACACGACGTGTCCCGCGACGGGCTGCGCTCGGCAATCGACAAACGGCAGATGTGGAACCAGATGCGGATGAGTCCGACCGATCTGGCCGACCTGTCCGCCTACACGCTCACCTATCTGATGAACGGCGTCACGCCCGCAGGCAACTGGACCGCATTGTTTCGGCCCGGCGAACGAGTGCGCCTGCGCTTCATCAACGGCGCGGCGAACACGTTCTACGACGTCCGTATTCCGGGACTGCAACTGACCGTCGTACAGGCCGATGGAGTCGACGTCGAGCCCGTCACTGTCGACGAGTTCCGCTTCGGCCCTGGCGAAACCTACGACGTTCTCGTCGAACCCTCGCAGGACGTCCACACGATCTTCGCGCAGGCGATGGACCGCACAGGATATGCACGGGGAACGCTCGCTTCCCGCCCGGGACTCGTCGCACCGGTGCCCGCGCTCGACCCGGTGCAGTGGCTGACGATGGCCGACATGATGGGCGGCATGGATCACGGTGACGGGGGCATGGCTGCAGGCATGCAGCACGGCAACCACGGTGCATCGATGAACCACGGCGCGGCGATGAACCACGGCGCATCGATGAACCACGCTGCGCACAGCCAAGGCTCGCTTGCGCCGGCAGCGGCCCGCGTGCGCCACGCGAGCACCGAGTACGGCGCGAGCACCGACATGCGCGTGGACATGCCGCGGACCAATCTCGACGACCCGGGTGTAGGGCTACGCGGTATCGGACGACGCGTCCTGACGCTGGCCGACCTGCATACGGTCGATGGACCAATCGATCCACGGGGCCCGGAACGCGAGGTCGAGCTTCACCTGACCGGGAACATGGAGCGCTATACCTGGTCGTTCGACGGGCTCGAGTTCGGCGGGTCCACGCCGGTTCGCTTCCGCTACGGTGAACGGCTGCGCGTCATCTTGCACAACGACACGATGATGTCGCATCCGATGCACATGCATGGGATGTGGAGCGAGCTCGAATCGCCGGAGGGTCGTTTTCAGGTGCGCCGGCACACCATCCCGGTCCAGCCCGCGCAGCGAATCAGTTTTCTCGTGACCGCGGATGCCCTCGGTCGCTGGGCCTGGCATTGCCATCTGTCATTTCACATGGACATGGGAATGTTCCGCGAAGTCATCGTGGCCTGAGTGGATTCGACCGGGAAAAGAGCAATGACGAACCAATACAATTTCATCACCGCCACGATGACCGTGCTGGTTTTGTCCGGAAGCGCGTTCGCCCAGGGCGCCCCCGCTGGCGCAGCCGAGCATGGAGCGCACCATGGCGCCGCCTCGATGCCGTCGGAACGCGCCTCGCCGCCTTCGGAGGCCACGCCGACGGCTTCTGACCCGCCCTCGGTTGCGCCGGCGCCCGCGACCCGCGAACAACCGGCAATGGACCATGGCGAGATGCAGATGCAGGGCGGTTCCCCGCCGCCGGACGCACGCGATCCGCACGCCTACTCCGATGGCTTCGTGCGCGGGTCCGGGAAGTACTCGCTGGAGCCCGGCTTTCGTCTGCGATTGGGTGACGAGCACCGTTACGGCGCGTTGCTGGTGAACAGGCTCGAGCGCGGCTACGGCAAGGACGACAACGCGACTGCCTACGATGCGCAAGCCTGGTTCGGCACGAGCTACAACCGACTGGTCGTGAAGGCCGAGGGCGAACGGTCGCGCGGCGAACTGGAGCACGCACGAACTGAGTTGCTTTGGGGCCACGCGCTCACCGCCTACTGGGATGCTCAGCTCGGCATTCGCTACGACAGCGGCGAAGGACCGAATCGCGAGTGGCTCGCCGTCGGTATTCAGGGCCTCGCGCCGTACTGGTTCGAGCTCGATGCGACGGCTTATCTGGGCTCCAGCGGGCGAACCGCGTTGCGCCTGGAAGCCGAGTACGAACTGCTGGTTACGCAACGCCTGATCCTGCAGCCGCGCATCGAGGTCAACGCATACGGAAAGAGCGACCGGGAGCGCGGGATCGGCAGCGGGCTTTCGGATGTCGCGGCCGGGCTGCGGCTGCGCTACGAGATCACGCGCCAGTTCGCGCCGTACGTCGGCGTGGAATGGGTGCGCAGGTACGGCGAGACGGAAGATCTGGCCCGGATGGCCGGCGGGCGCAGCGACGACACGCGTCTGGTCGCCGGAATCCGCTTCTGGTTCTGAACACGCACCGCACTTCCCTTACCACTCGAGACACGATGATGAACAGGACGCTCTTCTCCCTCCTCGCAGCAGCGGCGCCTGCAATGCTCGTGCCGGCTGTCGTGTTCGCGGCCGGGCAGCATTCTGGCGACCATCCGCAACGGATGCAGCATGGACAGCACATGCAGCATGGACAGCCAATGCAGCACATGCAGAGACAGCACGACGGACATCATTCGAAGGACGAACAGCACGGCTCCGAGGGACAACACGGGCATCCCGCGGACGGGGCGCACGGCAGCAACGCGGCGGACGATCACGCGCATGCGGCCGTGAATGGACGGCCCGGGGATGCGGCACAGGTGAGCCGGGTCATCGACATGACGATGGACGACACGATGCGTTTCACGCCTGACCGGATCACCGTGAAAGCAGGCGAGACGGTGCGTTTCTTCCTGAAGAACACCGGCAAGGTTCCGCACGAGTTCGTGATCGGCTCCATGGACGAGCTTCGCGAGCACGCCGAGATGATGCGCCGCATGCCCGAGATGAAGCACGAGGAGCCGAATTCGATCACGCTGGCGCCCCGTCAGATCGGCGGCGTGGTCTGGCAGTTCGACCGGCCAGGAACGGTCGACTTCGCCTGCCTCGTGCCCGGACACTTCGAAGCAGGAATGGTCGGCAAGGTGCAGGTGGAGTAAGCGTGAATCGCGCTGCATTCCGATGACGGTCATCGCGCCGGCATAGTCAGGCGGACTGCAGGACCAGGACGGTCGACGAAGCCATGCCCCCGATGCTTCATCGAGATACTTTCATGAAGGCGGGAAGAGGCGGCAACTTTTTCACTCGGCGTTGGCGAGGGCAGGTGCCCTTGCCCACGCTGCTGTGGCGAGACATGCTGATCATCGGCACCGCAGTGAACGCGGTGGCAACCTTCGCAGCGCTGATGCTGGCGGCTCGAGGGACGCCTTCCGCGCTGGTCGCCGCCGTACATTTCGCGCCGCTGCCCTACAACGTGTTCCTGTGCACGGCAATCTGGCGCTCGCCAGGGCGCCCGACGCAGGCGGCGTTGTTGTCCGCCCTCTGGCTCGCAGTGATGACGTTGGTTTGAGCCGACCGCACCACGATGTCGAACCGGCGGTCGCCCTCGAACACCTGGCCGGCAATTGCGCCGCCTTGTGCGACCGCGACCGCCTGCTGCACGTCATCGATGGACAGGCCGTAGCGAGCGAGCGCGTCCAGGTCTGGCAAATCGGTGACCGGCAGTAGCGCTCCTGCACCTCTCGGGCTTCGTTCATCTCCGATGCGTGTGCCGGTGATGAACATCCGGGTAGTGCGGGTGCTTGTGCACGAGCACCTCGTGCCGATGCAGATGCGTATGGGGCGCGCTGCCGTTCCATTCGAACGCATGTTCATGCTGGTGGTGCTCGTCGTGCCAATGGCGGTGACTGTGCTCGAGTGGCTCGTGCGTGTGCTCGTGCTCGTGGCGCTCCTTCAGGTGCAGCCGGACGCCGAGTGCCATGAGTCCCGCGGCTGCCAGGAACAGGACGCCGGGTGATTCGGGCCAGAGGACGAGCGAGATGACCACGCCGAAGAACGGAGCGACCGAAAAGTAGGCGCCGGTCCGGGCAGTGCCGAGCGTCCTCAGCCCGTAGACGAACAGGCTCAGGCTTACTCCGTATCCAAGGAAGCCCACGAGGAGGATGTACGCGATTGTCTCGAGACCAGGAACAACCGCTCCGCCCGCAACGGCGAGGGCCGTATTGCAGACTCCGGCAGTCAGGCCTTTGAGGCAGGCAACGAGCAGGACGTCGTTCGTCGATACCTTGCGCGTGAGGTTGTTGTCGATCGCCCAGCACAGGCACGCGGCCACGATCAGGAAAGCCCCCGGCAATAGAGTCGCTCCTTCACCGGGCTCCCATGCGAGCAGGATGCCGCCCACGACGATGGCAACCATGCCGAGCACGATGTTGCGGTCCGCGTTCTCCTTGAACACGACCCAGGCGATGACGGCCGTCAATACGCCCTCCAGATTCAGGAGCAGCGAGGCCGAGGCCGCGTCCGTTCGGGACAGGCCGAGCATCAGCAGGGCAGGGCCGAGCATCCCGCCGGCAACGATTGCGCCGAGCAGCCAGGGAATCTCCGGCCTGGGAATGCTCAGCGACGGGCTCGGCCCGGTCGCGTTTCTGTTCCGGGCTTCCCGAACGAGCAGCAGGGCGCCCAGTCCAATTCCGCTTCCCAGGTAAAGCAGGCCTGCAAGCAGCAGAGGCGCCGTGTCCTGCGTGAGGAGCTTGGCGAACGGGGTGCTCGCGCCGAACAGCAGCGCGGAAGCGAGAACGGGGGCGGCGGCTCGAATCATCGGGCCCCGATGCTGCCATTCGAGCGCCATCACGTAGCGTTGCGGGTCGGCACGTCCATTAACCGGCATAGTCAGGCGGGCTGCAGGACCTTCGAAGAACTGCGCTTTCGGCGCAGCTCGGCCTGCTTCGCCAGCGCATACAGCGCCGGAATGACGACCAGGGTCAGGACGGTAGACGACACCATGCCGCCGACCATCGGCGCAGCGATCCGGCTCATTACCTCGCTGCCGGTGCCGCTGCTCCACATGATCGGCAGCAGCCCCGCCATGATCGCGACCACGGTCATCATCTTCGGCCGCACACGTTCGGCTGCTCCCTCCATGATCGCGTGGTACAGATCGCCCACCGTCGCTTCGCGGCCTTCGGCGATGCATCGATCGCGCGCCTCCTGCCACGCGTGGTCGAGGTAGATGAGCATGATGACACCGGTCTCGGCGGCCACGCCGGCCAGCGCGATGAAGCCGACCGCCACGGCAACGCTCATCTGGTAGTCCAGCGCCCACATCAGCCAGACGCCGCCGACCAGCGAGAAGGGCACCGACAGCATGACGATGAGCGTCTCGGTGAGCCGCCGAAAGTTCAGGTACAGCAGCACGAAGATCAGCGCGAGCGTGAGCGGCACGACGACCTTCAGGCGCTCCTTTGCGCGTTCCATGTTCTCGAACTGACCGCTCCAGGTCGCGTAGTAGCCGGGCGGGAATTCGACTTCGGCGGCCACCGCCTGCTGCGCGCGCGCGACGAACGCTCCGAGATCGGTCTCGCGCGTGTCGACGTAGACGTAGGCGGCGAGCAGCGCGTTCTCGGTGCGGATGCTCGGTGCGCCGCGCGTGATGCGCACATCGGCGAGCTGGCCGAGCGGGATCGCCCCGTTGGCCGTCGGTACGCGCACCTCGGCGGCCAGCCGCTGCGGATCGTCGCGCAGCGCACGTGGATAGCGCACCGAAACACCGTAGCGCTCGAGCCCTTCGACGGTGGTCGTCACCGTCTCGCCGCCGAGCGCGGTCGCGATCACGTCCTGCATCATGTCGGTGGTCAGTCCGTACCGCGCAAGCTGGTCGCGTCGCGGCACGATGTCGACGTAGTAGCCGCCCGCGACCCGCTCGGCGTAGGCGCTGCTCGTGCCGGGAACCTTGCGCACCGCCGCTTCCACGCGCCGGGCGACCTGTTCGAGCGTCTCGAGGTCCTTGCCGAACACCTTGACGCCGACCGGCGTGCGGATGCCGGTGGACAGCATGTCGATGCGCGCCTTGATCGGCATCGTCCACGAGTTCGCCAGGCCGGGGAACTTCAGCGCGGCGTCCATCTCGGCGATCAATGCGTCGACGGTCAGGCCGGGGCGCCATTGCGCGGGCGGCTTGAGGTTGATCACCGTCTCGAACATCTCCAGCGGTGCCGGGTCGGTGGCGGTGTTCGCGCGCCCGGCCTTGCCGTACACCGACTCGACTTCCGGGAAGGTCTTGATGATGCGGTTCGTGGTTGCAAGCAGCCTGCCGGCCTCGGTCACCGACATGCCCGGCAGCGCCGCCGGCATGTAGAACAGCGTGCCTTCGTTCAGCGTGGGCATGAACTCGGAACCGATCTGGCGCGCCGGAAGGAAGCTGACGGCGAGCGTGACCGCGGCCAGCAGCAGCGTGACGACCTTGAAGCGCAGCACGGTGCGGATGATGGGCCGGTACAGCCAGACCAGCAGGCGGTTCACCGGATTGCGCGCCTCGGGCAGGATGCGCCCGCGCACGAAGAACAGCATCAGCACGGGAACCAGCGTCACCGACAGCAGTGCGGCGCCGGCCATGGCGAACGTCTTCGTGAAGGCGAGCGGCGAGAACATCCGTCCTTCCTGGCCTTCGAGCGTGAAGACCGGCAGGAACGACACGGTGATGATGAGCAGCGAGAAGAAGAGGGCCGGCCCTACTTCCTTGCACGCGCGCACGATCGCCGCCGCACGGTCGGCCTGCGAGGCACCGGGCGGCACGTGCTCCAGGCGCTTGTGCGCGTTCTCGATCATCACGATGGCGGCGTCGACCATCGCGCCGATCGCAATCGCGATACCGCCCAGGCTCATGATGTTCGACCCCAGCCCGAGCGCCCGCATCGCGATGAACGCCACCAGGATGCCGAGCGGCAGCGTGACGATCGCGACCAGTGCGCTGCGTACGTGCAGCAGGAACACGATGCACACCAGCGCGACGATCAGGCTTTCCTCGAGCAGTGTCCATTTCAGGTTGTCGATCGCGCGCTCGATCAGCGTCGAACGGTCGTAGACCGGTACGATCTCGGCGCCAGCGGGCAAGCCCGGAGCAATCTCGGCGATCTTCGCTTTCACGTTGGCGATCACGTCGAGCGCGTTCTGCCCGAAGCGCGCCATCACGATTCCCGAGGTGACTTCGCCTTCGCCGTTCAGTTCCGAGATGCCGCGCCGCTCGGCCGGCACCATCTCGACGCGTGCCACGTCGCCGATCCTCACCGGAACGCCGCGCTCGCTCTTCAACACAATGCCGGCGATGTCGTCGATGCCGCGCAGGTACCCGCGGCCGCGCACCATGTATTCCTTCTCGGCGAGCTCGATGACGCGGCCTCCGACATCGCGGTTCGAGGCGCGGATGGCCTTCGTGACCTCGTCGATCGAGATGCCGTAGCCGGCCAGCCGCTGCGGGTCGACGACCACCTGGTACTCACGTACGAAGCCGCCCAGGCTCGCCACCTCGGCCACGCCCGATGCCTTGGTGAGCTGGTAACGCACGTACCAGTCCTGCAGGCTGCGCGTCTCGGCGAGCGTCATGTCCTTGCCGAGCAGCGCGTACTGGTACACCCAGCCGACACCGGTTGCATCGGGCCCGATCTGCGGGGCCACTCCTTGCGGCAACCGTCCGGCGGCCGTGCTCAGGTACTCGAGTACGCGCGAGCGTGCCCAGTAGATGTCCGTGTCGTCCTCGAAGATCACGTAGACGTACGAGGCGCCGAACATCGAGAAGCCGCGCACGACCTTCGCGCGCGGCACGGCGAGCATCGCCGTCGTCAGCGGATAGGTCACTTGGTCTTCGACGACCTGCGGCGCCTGGCCCGCATAGTCGGTGTAGACGATGACCTGCACGTCGGAGAGGTCGGGCAGCGCATCGACGGGTGTGTTGCGGACCGCGTAGATGCCCAGACCCACGAGGAACAGCGTGGCCAGCAGCACGAGGAAGACGTTGCGCGCCGACCAGTCGATGATCCCGCCCAGCACGCCCGAGCGGTCGTTCGCCGGGGCCTCGTCGGGTGTCGTGGTCATTTCAGTGGCCCTTGTGCCGGTCTGTGCCGACGCGCGAGGCGCTTGGCGCGCGCGAGGCGGCGCCTTCGGGTAGCCGCTCGATGCGCGTGATCACGAACTCGCCCGGTTCACCCTGCCGGAATTCGAAGCGCGCGGCGGTGCCCGGCGTGATCCCGTCGAACAGTGCAGGGTCGGCGAGCGTGAAGTCCATCGTCATCGCCGGCCACTTCAGCGACGCGATCTCGCCGTGCGTGACCGTCACGCTGCCGGCGTCTCGATCGATCGCATCGAAGGTGCCTTCGGCGCGATGGATCGCGCTCGCACCAGGCTGTGCACCACCGGCACTCGCCTCGCTGCCTGCCTGCCCGGTGCCGCTGTCGGTGAGGTTCGCCAGTGCGGCCCTTAGCTGGCTTTCCGAGTCGATGAGGAAATTCGCCGATACGACGACCCGGTCTCCGGGTTTCACTCCTTCGAGCACCTCGACGGCGTCGACCCCACGCTCGCCCAGCCGCACCGCTTGAGGCTTGAAGCGACCCTCGGCGAGCGCGAGCAGCACGACCTGACGCTGGCCGTCGTCGATGACCGCCGACGCGGGCACGGTCGTTCTCGGCGTGGAGCCGCCGACGTCGAGTTCGACCTGCGCGAACATCCCCGGGTTCAGCAGGCCCTCGCGGTTGTCGAGTTCCAGACGAACGGGCGTGCTGCGCGTCGCCGCGTTCAGCGTGGGATAGCGGTACGCGATTTTGGCTTCGAATCGCCGGCCCGGAAAGGCGTCGAGCGTCACCTGCGCCGGTTGGCCAACGCGCACACGCGCCAGGTCGCGCTCGTAGACGTCGGCGATGATCCAGACCCGGGAAAGGTCAGCGATGCGGAACAGCGCTTCGCCGGCTGCGAAGCGGGCCCCCTGGATTGCCGGCTTTTCGAGCACGATTCCGTTGGCGGGCGCGTGAAAGGTCTGGCGTGGCGACGTCTGGTCGGCGACCTGCAGATTGCGCAGCCGGCCGCGCGTGGCCTCTGCCAGACGCCGGGCCGATTCGTTCGCGATCGCGTCGTTGCCTTCGCTGTCGCGCGCCAGGCGCTCGGCGATGCGCAGCTCTTCGCCGGCCGACTGCAGCTCCGGGCTGTACGTGGTGAACAGCGCCTGCCCCTTGCGCACCTTGTCGCCGACGGCGCTGACGTGCAGGCGTTCGATCCACCCTTCGAAGCGCGGTGCCACGACCACCTGCGCACGCTCGTCCACCTCGACGCGTCCGCTCGCGCGCAGCGTCGCCTCGAGCGGACGCTCCTCGACCAGCGCGGTGCGCACGCCGAGCGTCTGGACTCGCGCCGGGCTTACGGCGACGACGCCGGCGTCGTCGGGATGGTCGTCCGCGTACACGGGGATGTAGTCCATCCCCATCGGATCCTTCTTCGGCACGGGCGACGTGTCTGGCAGGCCCATCGGGTTGCGGTAGTAGAGAATCCGGCGCTCGCCGGCGGGCGTGGAGGCGCCCGACGTGGCCGTGGAATCGGCTGTGGGGCCGTTCACGGGAGCGGCCGTCGCTCCGGACGATTCCGTGCTCTGCTGCACGACGCTCGAGAGGGCGCCGGGAAAGTCGACCGTCCCGCTGCCTATCCCGTAGCCGGCTGCCAGTGCCAGCGCGAATGCTGCGGCGAGCGCCGCGATCCGGGTCGGTCTCATTTCGGTGCTCCGGTGATTCTTTCGATCTCGACCAGCGCGAGTCGCGCTTCCAGCTCGGCCTGCAATGCCCGGGTGCGGATGTCGATGAGTTGGCGCTCGGCTTCGATCACGCTGTCGAAGTCGACCTTGCCGTTGGCCAGTGCCGCGCGAGCCGCGTCGCGCGTGGCGAGCGCCTGCGGCAGCAGCGTTCGCTCGAGCAGTCGCAGGCTGTCGCGATTCGACGCGAACGCCGACCAGACCCGACCGAGCTCACCGCTGGCACGAGCCTCGGCGTCGGCGCGTCGCGACTCGGCGGCGCTGATCATGTATTCCGCCTCGCGCTCTCTGGCGCGGCGACTCTCCTGCTGCAACGGAACCATCACTTCGAACATCAGGGCCCACGAGTTCTTGCCTTCATAGGGACGGTCGTTTCTGAGCCCGACCCTGAAGTCCGGCAGGCGATCCCGGTACGTGCGTTCCCGCTCGGCTCGCGCGACCTCGATCCCCGCAGTGCTTGTCTGCACCTCCGGGTTGCGAGCGCGCACTGCATCGAAGAGCGCCGCTCCTTCGAGCCGTTCAGGCAGGGGCAGCGGCTCGGACGGTACGGCGAGCGGCGCTTGCGGCGGACGCGCAAGCAGCCCGTTCAGTGCCGCGGCCAACCCCTTGCCGCGCTGCTCGGCCTCGAGCAGCGCAACTCGCTGCGCGGTGATTTCACGCTGGGTGCGCAGCACCGCCTGTTGCGGCACCAGCCCCAGCTCGAATCGCTTCAGGCCAAGTTCCTCGAGCCGCTGCAGCAGAGTCAGCCCCTGCCGGTTCAACTCGAGATCGCGTCGCGCCGCGTAGTAGCGCAGCCAGGTGGACTCGATCTGCGCGGCGAGCTCGAACCAGGCGGCGTCTCGCACCGCTGCGGCCTGGCCGGCGCGCGCCTGCGCGGCCTGCGCCGCGAGTTCGCGCTTTCCCCATCCCGGCAGCGGCTGCGAGATCTGGTACCGGGTTTCGCCGACCTGCCCGGGAACGAGCGAGGCCGATCGGTCGCGCATCGCGTTGCCGAAGTCCATCAGCTCGACCCCGACGGTCGGGTCGGGAAGCGCGGCGGCGGGCACGATCCGCTCGCGCGCGGCCGCGACCTCGGCCTGCTCGGCAGCGAAGGCAGGGTGATTGCTACGCGCGTACTCGATCAGCTCGCCGACGTTTGCGCCGAACGTCGACGTGGCCGACGTGGGCGGGGCCGGTGCGTCGCTGGCGGCGAAGGTAAAGGCACTGGAGAAGGCGAAGCCGAGCGCCGCAAGAGCCGGCGCGCATCGACGGCGCCGGTACTGCCGGAGAGTCGAAGACGGGAAGGGCATAACGGGGCCGGGCGCGAACGAGACCTCTGGTGGATGCAGCAAATCAGCGGATGACTTCGATGCTGATCACGGTCAACTCGCCACCGACCTGTGCGGGCACGAAGCGGATCTTGTCGCCCACGTTCACGCTTTCGATCATCGCTCGCTCGGCGACCCGGAACGCCATGGTCATCGAAGGCATCCCCAGCCCTTCCAGCGGCCCGTGTGCGATGGTGAGCTTGCCCGTCGCGGTGTCGACCTTGCGGATCGTTCCGTCGGCTTGTCTCGTCGAGGACGCCGTTGCAGATCCGGCGTGGCCCGAATCGTGGTGGTGGGCCTGGGCCAGCACCGCGCCGCCGGCAGGAAAACCCAGGATGATGGCGAGCGCCGTTGATCGAAGGATGCGGTCGTTCATGATCGTCGTTTCAAGTCGAGTGGGATGGGTGTGCGCAGAATGGCGGACGGCGGTGGTCAGCGCGCTGACTGGAGGATTACGTTTTTGTTATCTGCTCGCGAAGATGAACGGAATGTAATTTGCCGGTAAGGATGGAGTTCCATCCGACCGGTAGCATTGAAAGTTCGCACAGCGAAAGGAGCGACTACGTGGTCGACGTTCGGAAACCGCACGAGCCAGCGGCCTCGCACGGCACGAGGGATGGCGACAGCAGCCACGCTGGAGCGTGCAGCGGGCACGATCACGCTGGACATGCGCAGCACGCCACGCACGGCCATGTCCAAAGGTCGGCGCAGCACGCCGCGCATACACAACGCACCGAATCGGGCGCCGCGCTACCGCCTGCGACGACGACGGGCGAGACGATCTACACCTGTCCGATGCACCCGGAGATCCGACGCAATGCGCCCGGCAACTGCCCCATCTGCGGAATGGCGCTCGAGCCGCTCCTTCCTGGGCTGGAGGACGAGGAGAACCCGGAGCTGGTCGATTTCTCCCGGCGGTTCTGGTGGACGCTTCCGCTGACCGTGGTTGTCACCACGCTGGCGATGTTCGGACATCGCTTCGGGTGGATGTCGCCGGCGACGCAGTCGTGGGTCGAGCTCGTGCTGTCGATTCCGATCGTGTTGTGGGCCGGATGGCCGTTCTTCGTGCGTTGCTGGCAGTCGATTCGCAACGCCAGCCCGAACATGTGGACGCTGATCGGCCTCGGCGTCGGGGCGGCCTTCGTCTACAGCGTCGTGGCGACGATCGCGCCGCAGTGGTTTCCCGAGTCGTTCATCGCGCACGGTCGGGTAGGGGTGTATTTCGAGGCGGCCGCGGTGATCGTGTCGCTCACGCTGCTCGGCCAGATGCTCGAGTTGAAGGCACGCGGCCAGACCTCCGCGGCGCTGAAGTCCTTGCTCGGTCTTGCGCCGAAAACGGCGCGTCGCCTGAACGACGACGGCACGGAAGGCGACATCCCGCTCAACCATGTACACGTCGGCGACCGCCTGCGCATCCGCCCGGGCGAGAAGGTGCCAGTGGACGGTGTCGTCATCGAGGGCGAGAGCTCGATCGACGAATCGATGCTCACGGGTGAGCCGATTCCGGTGCGCAAGCGAGCCGGTGACAAGGTCGTGGGCGCGACGATCAACACGAGCGGTGCGCTCGTGATGCAGGCCGAGCGCATCGGCGCCGAAACCATGCTCTCGCAGATCGTCGCGATGGTCGCGCAGGCGCAGCGCTCGCGCGCACCGATGCAGCGCCTGGCCGACGTGGTCGCTGGCTGGTTCGTGCTCGCGGTCCTGGCGATCGCGGTCGTCACCTTCGTCGTCTGGGGGTTCTTCGGTCCGCAGCCGAGCTGGGTGTATGCCACGCTCAATGCGCTCGCGGTGCTGATCATCGCTTGCCCCTGCGCGCTGGGGCTCGCGACGCCGATGTCGATCATGGTCGCCACCGGCAAGGCGGCGACGCAGGGAATCCTCTTTCGCGATGCGGCGGCGATCGAGTCCTTCCGCACGATCGATACGATCGTCGTCGACAAGACCGGCACGCTGACCGAAGGCAAGCCCGCGTTCGATCGTGTCGTCGCCGCGGCGGGATGGGACGAGGCGGAAGTGCTGCGGATTGCCGCGAGCCTCGATCAGGGATCCGAGCATCCGCTGGCGCATGCGATCGTCGACGAGGCCCGGCGCCGTGCGCTCGCGCTCGTCACCGCCGAGAGCTTCGAGTCGGCGAGCGGCATCGGTGTACGTGGCACGGTCGAAGGCCGTCATATTGCGCTGGGCAATACAGCCCTGATGGACGACGAGGGCGTGCCGTACGGTGCACTGACGGGCGAAGCCGAGAGCCTGCGCGCGCAGGGTGCGAGCGTCATGTACCTCGCGGTGGACGGGCAGGCGGCGGGACTGCTCGCCGTCTCCGATCCGATCAAGCAGACGACGCCCGAGGCCGTGCGAGCCCTGAAGCACGCGGGCTTGCGACTCGTGATGGCGACCGGCGACGGCTGGACCACCGCACGCGCGGTTGGCGAGAAACTGGGCATCGACGAGGTCATCGGCGAAGTCAAGCCGGCCGACAAGGTCGCGCTCGTCGAGCGGCTGCAGGCCGAAGGCCGCCGCGTGGCGATGGCGGGCGACGGGATCAACGACGCGCCGGCACTCGCGCGAGCCGACATCGGCATCGCGATGGGCACCGGCACTGACGTCGCGATGAACGCGGGGCACGTAACGCTGGTCAAAGGCGACCTTCGCGCGATCGCGCGTGCGCGCCGACTTTCCACCCAGACGGTGCGCAACATGCGGGAGAACCTCGGTTTCGCGTTCATCTACAACGCGCTCGGCGTCCCGATCGCCGCCGGCGTTCTCTACCCCGCGTTCGGTCTGCTGCTCTCGCCGTTGATCGCAGCGTTGGCGATGAGCCTGAGCTCGGTCTCCGTGGTCTCGAACTCGTTGCGCCTGAGGAACGCGCGCGTTTGAGGAACCAATGACGCGTTGGATCTGGATTTCGCTCGCCGCACTCGCGATCGTGGCGAGCGTGGCGCTGGGATGGCAACAGATTGCGCTTTCGCCGCGGGGGAAGTGGATCGAGACGAACGATGCTGCCGTTCTTGGGCAGGGCCGTAAGCTGTACGATCGGTACTGCGCGAGTTGCCACGGCGCGAATCTCGAAGGCCAGCCCGACTGGATGAAGCGCCTGCCTTCGGGGCGCATGCCGGCGCCGCCGCACGACGCGACCGGTCATACCTGGCACCATCCGTCGGATGTGCTGTTCGGGATCGTGAAGGACGGTGTCGAAAAATACGCGCCCGCGGGCTACGAGAGCGATATGCCGGCGTTCGGTGGCACGCTTTCTGACCCCGAGATCCGTGCCGTGCTTACGTACATTCGCTCGACATGGCCCGCGGACGTGCAGCGGCGCCACGAAGAGCGCGAGCGGGCAGCGCGCGGACGCTGAAGCTCAGTACCCGACCGTGAAACGTCGTCGCGAATGTGCCGGCTTCTCGAGTTCGTCGATCATCGCCACCGCGTAGTCCTCCAGCGAGATGCGACTCTCGCCGTTCGCGTCTACCAGTAGTCGGTCGTCGCCGAGTCGGAACTGACCGGTCCGCTTGCCTGGTTCGAGCATCGCCGAGGGACTGAGCATGGTCCAGTCGAGCGTGCGCTCCTGCCTCAGCAACTCCAGCGCTTGCCGCGCGCCCTCGGCGGTCGCCTTCCACGCCTCCGGGAACTGCGGCGTGTCGATCACCAGCACGCCTGGCGCCGCTTCGAGGCTGCCCGCACCGCCCACCACCAGCAGGCGTGGCACACCGGAGTTCTTCACCGCGGCGATGATCGAGCGGAAGCCGCGCAGGTAGTAGCCGAGAACGTCAGCTTGCGCATGCCCGCTGAACGCGCTCAGGACAGCGTCGTGACCTCGCAGCAATCCGGCCAGCGATGCCTCGTCGAGCACGTCGGCCTTGACCACGCTGAGATTGTCCTGCGCTTCGAGCTTGACGGGCTGGGAAACGAGGGCGGTGACCTTGTGACCGCGCGCCAAGGCCTCGTTTCGCAGCGCCGAACCGACATAACCGCTTGCGCCGATCAATGCAATGTTCACGATCCGCCTCTCCTATGCTCTCGAGCGCGTCGAACGGCAGCGGCTTCGTCGACAGAGTAGCCGCGCCGTGGTTCGAAGCGCGCCATGATCCCGCTGCGCGGACGCCCTCGGCCTGGTGAGGCGAATACTATGCTCCGCGCCTGTTTCCGATTCAACGGGCGCGGCAGATCGGGTCTCGACTGCGCTGACGAAGTTCGCGCGCTCGGTGCGCTCAGGCGGCGGGCACGGTGAACGCGAAGCGGAACGTCCCTTCCATGCTGGACGCCGAGATCGATCCGCCGTGCGCCTCGACGATCGATTTCGCGATTGCGAGGCCGAGGCCCGCTCCCTCGCCCTCCTTCCGGCGCGAGGCATCGACCCGGTAGAAGCGGTCGAACAGCCGGGGCAGGTGTTCGGGCGCGATCGGCAGCCCGGGGTTCTCGACGCTCAACTCGGTCTGCCCGGCACGACCTGCGCCGACCGTCACGCGAATCTCCCCGTCGCGGGGGGTGTGCCGGATCGCGTTCGATAACAGGTTGCTCACCGCGCGCCGCAGCATGTCGCGGTCGGCGCGTGCGCGTCCCTCGCCGGTGAGTACGAGCCGCACGCCGCGCTCCTCGGCCAGCGCCTCGTAGAACGCAAACAGGCGCTCGACCTCAGAAGCCAGATCGACGCTCTCGGTTCGCGTGGTAATCAATCCGTTGTCGGCTTTGGCCAGGAATAGCATGTCAGAGGTCATCTGCGAGAGGCGTTCGTACTCCTCGAGGTTCGAGTACAGGATCTCGCGGTATTCGTCGGCGGTGCGCGCACGGGCGAGTGCAACCTGCGTCTGCGTCATCAGGTTGCTGACCGGCGTGCGCAGTTCGTGTGCGAGATCCGACGAGAAGTCCGACAGGCGCCGGAACGAATCCTCGAGCCGCGCCAGCATGTCGTTGAAGGCCGCGGCGAGCGGAGCGAGCTCCGATGGCATCGATTCAGGCGGCAAGCGCTCGCCGAGCCGATCGGCGGAGACACGCTGCATCAGATTCAGCGCCTTGCGCGCGGGCGCGAGGCCCCGGCGCGCCGAGAACCAGCCCAGCAGCGCGGACAGCGCGATGCCGACCGCGACACTCACCCACAGGCTGTTGCGGAAGTCGGTCATGAACTGACGATGGAAATCGATGTCGAGCGCGACGACGATCCCCGCCGGCTGCGCGCCCTCGATTCCGGTGTCCGCGGTCATCGAGATGAAGCGAAACAGTCGGCCTTCGTGCTCTCGCATACTCGCTTCGGCGGCCTGCGGTGCATCGGCCGACGGAACCGACCACGCTGGCCCGTTTGCGAGCCCGAAGCCTTCAGACCTGTATAGCCTCCTGCCATCAGGCGCGACGACAGCAACGAACAGGTCGTGGTGCCCGACGAGCGCTTCGGCCAATTTGTCGTGCACTGCGACGAGCTCGCTTTCGGTGCGTACCTTCGAGAGCACGTTGCGCACGAGCTCCAGTTTTCCTTCGAGCACGGCCTGGTCCTGCTCCATCAGGTGCGCGTCGACCAGCCGCCCGACGAAGTAGCCTCCGAAGAGGAGAACCGCAGTCGAAGCGATCGAGAAATACAGCGTGAGCAGGAACGTGATCGATCGCCGTTTTCGCATCAGGTTTGCTCCGGCGCCTCGATCACGTAGCCCATGCCGCGCACGGTGCGGATCAGCTTTGGCTCGAAGTCGTCGTCGACCTTCGCACGCAGGCGGCGTACGGCCACCTCGATCACGTTCGTGTCGCTGTCGAAATTCATGTCCCAGACCTGCGAGGCAATGAGCGAGCGCGGCAGCACTTCGCCCTGTCGGCGCAAAAGCAGCTCGAGCAGCGCGAACTCCTTCGCGGTGAGATCGATGCGCCTGCCGGAGCGAATCACGCGACGCCTGAGCAGGTCGAGCTCGAGATCGGCCACCTGCAATCGCTGTTGTTCTCGACCGAGCCCGCGCCGCAGCAGCGTGCGCACGCGCGCGAGCAACTCTGAAAACGCGAAAGGCTTGACGAGATAGTCATCGGCGCCCAGTTCGAGTCCCTTGACGCGATCGTCGACCTGGTCACGCGCGGTCAGGAACAGCACCGGCATCGACCGGCCCGCGGCGCGGATCCGTCGCAGCACTTCCCATCCATCGATGCCGGGGAGCATCACGTCGAGCACGACGAGGTCGTAGTCGTTCTGCGTCGCCAGATGCGTCCCGTCGATGCCGTCGCGCGCCAGGTCCGCTACGAACCCGGCTTCGCTCAGCCCCTGTCGCAGGTAGTCGCCCGTCTTTCGTTCGTCCTCGACGATGAGGATCTTCACAGTTTCCCTCGACGGATTCATTTCCCTCATGACGGCCATTGTGCCGCCTGGAGATGGGGTGCGGCTGACGATTACGCAGATGTAATGCGCCGGTAAGGCAATGTTTAACAACAGCCGATCACCGTCGACGATACCGGTGCCAACAGGTATGCAGAGCTGACGCGAGGACATCGATGAAGAAGGCCGCAGCACCTGTCCGGGACGCGATCGTCGACACACCGAGCGCGCGGCGAACCTGCTTGATGCAGCAGGTTTCCGAGCTCATTCAGGCCGATCGACGCTCCTGGCGCACGCATCCGACAGTTTCCTGCGGGAATCCGTTTCTTCTCGGCAGGGCCGATACATGCCGCTGGTGTGCAGTTTCAAGCCCGACAATCGTCTGTTCACATCCGGGAGATGACGAAGATGCACCAGAAGATCCAGAATGGACCTGCGATCCTGCGGCGTCCGCAGGTCCAGGAACGTACCGGTCTGTCGCGCAGCACGCTCTATCAGTACATCAAGGACGGCGGTTTCCCGAAGCCGGTGCAGCTGGGCCTGCGTGCGGTGGGTTGGCTCGAATCCGATATCAGCGACTGGATCGCGATGCGGGTCAAGGATTCCCGTTCGGGCAGTGCGTCGGCTGCACGCTGACCACGCGAGAGAAAGGGATCGCTGCGCAATGCAACGCACTCCGCGCGTGTGCGGGCTGCCGGTGACGTTACATGCGCCCCGCCCCGAAGAGACTGCGATCCGGGGCGAGGGCGTGAGTCTGTCTCAGAAGGCCGTCCTTGACAGGCTGTTTCGCTCAACGCGAACACGTGGTTGTACTCCGGCGAGCGCAGGGCGTTGTCGCGCCGGCTATCGACGACTCTGTTGCGTGCCGCGTTCGGGCGCGTCACCCGGAGACTTCAGACCGGGCCAGGAAGCTTTGCAGTTCTCGCTTGCTGACCTGACGCAGCGAAAACAGTTTCGTTTGATGCTCGAGTCGCGGTTTGCTCAATCCGCGTTCCCAGTTGTAGATTGTTTGATCGCTTACCGACAGCAGTTTCGCGAGATCGGCGACCGAGAGACCCAGTCGTTGTCGCATCGACGCGATTCCCTTTGGCATGAATCTCACTTGCTTTGCCGATGTCCCGACAGGCGGCGCCGCGGTTGTAGGTTGATCTCGTTCGGCGGCGGAGGCGCTGCGTTCGAGTAGCTTCACTCGAGCTTTCAACGACGCGATCTCCTGTCGCTGTTGGGAAAGCATCTTCCGGGTTCGTTCGAGGCTCGCGCGGGACTCGCGACGAGCGATCCTGCTGATCTCTTCTCTGAACGTCTTAGCGATGTTCGACATTTGCTATTGGAGGCCGAGAGGCGCCGCTTGGATTCGATGTTTCGAATTGGATGTAGAAGGCCAATAGTAAGGTGGTCCGGTGCCTACGGGCAGTTTTTGATCCGGCTCTCGTCCCGGAGCGGCGTTTAGAGACAGCGTTCAACGGTGCGAAAAACGCCGGATGCGACAGCTCCGCGCGCGAAATGTAGTCGCACACGGATCGTGGTTATCGGAAGCTCGAGATGGTTGATGCTGCGCGCCGTCTCGCCAAGTGTTGCGAAATCACCTCGGCACGCCGGATGAAAGCCGTCGGCCAGTTGGTCGAACCGTTCGTCCATTCACTACGAGCTTGCCGCGTCATATGAACGCGGTGCGTCCGTCAGGCGCTTCCAAGTTGCGGTCGCACTTCCACCGTGTCGCCGAGCAGCTGTCCCGAAGATTTCAGATGCGCGCAACGACTGCACCAATCGACTGATCAGGTCGTACACCTAGTGTAGTAGCCGCGCGCGTGGATTCTCGCGGCTCGTCGTTCGCCCGGTTGGACCCTCCGACATCAGTCGCAACTGCGATCGGTCTTTTGCCATCGATCGACACTCCGGTCGATCTCCCTTAGCCCGAATCACGACCGAAGGTGCCGGGCCATCGTCGTAGACCGATCGCCTGATGCGACTGCCGTCCTAGGGCGCCCGTCGCCTTACTGAAATCGATCGAAGCGGTGCGGCGAATGTGATCGCGCTGCTTCGTGTGCGGATGGGGTTTCCCATGGAGAGCTTCGTGCTCGCCGCGCAGCCGCTTCTCGCTGACTTTGCGCAGTTCGTGCAACTCCGCCCCGCTTCGGGCTGCAGTTGTTACGACTGTCCCGGTGGGCAACTGCATCGCGGGCTCGTAGCCGCACTGCGTGCGCTGGATCGCCGACGCGGGCAGATCCTGCCGCGTAATGCGCCTCCGGAAGTGCTGGGGGCGCTGGTGCACCGATGGACGTATGCAGTGTTCGCGGCAGCGCTGTTGCGCGACATCGATGCGGAGTCGCCCGGCGCGGCGCTGGAGATCTTCGAGCGCTCGGTTCTCCCGCGCGTCCGGGAATGGTTGGCCGAGGCGCCTGCGTTGATGTCCGAGTTGCAGGCCGTGCTGTCGGGTCATGCTGATGCTTCCAGCGCCATTGCCGAACTGGCGGGGTACGCGGTGACGGGTGCGTGTGCTGAGGTTGCCTCGACCGAGCCGCGAGTGACGACTCAATCGGCCGCTCCCCCTGAAGAGTCGAGCGGACCCATACAGCGGCTCCGATCGGCATCAGATAAAAGGGAATTCTTCGAGTGCAGCGAAGGCAGTGAGCCCGAATTCCTCGACGGTATGGATGCTGCCGGGAACAACGGCGCACGCCGCTTCCTGCGGTGGGTTCGTAAGGCGATCTCGGACGGGTTGTTGTCCGTCAACGTGCGTGACGCGCTCGTGCACGGAGTCGAAGACGGGTTGCTGCTTGCGTCACCTGGGATTTTCCGGGCGTTTGTTCGATGTCACGGTGGCGGCGACCGTGAGCGGGGCGATCCCGTCAAGCGACTGCAGCGTGATGTGCTGCGCGCCGGATGGCACTTGCGGGGTGCCGGCGGAGTGAACCTGCATGGGTATGCGTGGAAGGAGGGAAGTGACTCCCGCGCTCGCATCCGCGGCATCGTGATCGTCGCACCGCAGCGCTTCTTCGATCCGGTGCCGCAGATCAACCCGGCGCTTGAGCGCATCCGGGCTCCCGCTTCTGAGGCGGTGTGACGCGCTATCCGCTGGAGGCGCGGCTGCGGCCCGCGTATGAGCTCGGTTCAGCTTTCATATCGACGTTGGGCGCAACGCTGGTGCTCAGTCGCCCCGGATTGTTCCTGCTCGACGCTCCCTGGCACTGGGCAATGGCTGGATTGCTGCTCGGTTATGCCGCATGGCGCGCTGCCGCCGGAGTGCGCACGTTGCGTTACCGCGCGAATCTGCGAAGACGAAGGCGATACGAGGTGGACAGCGCGGATATCCCCTGGTCGGCCGATCGGCTCTTTCTGGGGCGGGGCTTCCGCTGGGATCAGCGCCACACCCAGCGCCTGCGCGAGGCGCGGCTTCCGGTGAGTCGTGCGTTGATTGAAGACGGGATGTGCGCACGCGCGATGTCGGTGTTCGGACGCGGGCGAAGCGAAGTAGTGGGCGTGGGTGGCGATCCCGCCATTCACGGCGTCGAGCCCGATGAATCCGACATCTGGATGCAACTGGAGGATCGGGTTGGGCACACGCTCGTGCTGGGCACCACGCGCGTGGGCAAGACCCGCCTGGCGGAGTTGCTCATCGCACAGGACATCCGTCGCGGCGAAGTCGTGATCGTCTTCGATCCCAAAGGCGATATCGATCTGTTGCGCCGCGTGTTCGTCGAAGCCGAGCGTGCCGGGCGTGCCCCCGAGTTCTTCCTCTTTCATCTGGGTCATCCCGAGATCTCGGCGCGCTACAACCCGGTCGGAAGCTTTTCGCGCATCACCGAGGTCGCCACCCGTATCGCAGGGCAGCTTCCGTCAGAAGGGCAATCGGCCGCCTTCAAGGAGTTTGTGTGGCGCTTCGTCAACGTGATGGCACGGGCGCTCGTCGCGCTCGGCCGCAAGCCCGACTATCAGGAGATCAATCGCTACGCCTCGGATGTCGAACCGCTGCTGATCGACTATTTCGAGCATTGGCTGGACGAGGAAGCTGCTGCCACCGGATGGCGCGAAGAACTCGGGTCACTGGCGATCGATCGGAAGGCGCTCGGCAAGGGACTGCAATCGCGCGGCACGCGCGCGGTGCAGCTCGTCGAGTACGCACGCCGAAGGAACCTGTACGACCCGATCGCACACGCGCTCGCCTCGACGCTGAACTACGAGAAGAGCCACTTCGACAAGCTCGTGGCGTCGTTGCTGCCGCTGATGGAAAAGCTCACCACCGGACGCACCGCGGCGCTGCTCTCTCCGATCGACAATCCGGCGGACTGGCGCCCGGTCTTCGACTGGACGACGATCATCAACCTGCGCGGCGTCGTCTATGTCGGGCTCGATGCGCTCTCCGACTACGAGGTGGCAGCCGCTGTCGGCAATTCGATGTTCGCCGATCTCACGAGCGTGGCCGGCGGCGTCTACAAATTCGGTACCGGTCGCGGTCTGCCCGGTGACGTGGGAAAGCGGCGCATCGCGATTCACGCCGACGAATTCAACGAGCTGATCGGCGACGAGTTCGTTCCGTTGCTGAACAAGGCGGGCGGAGCGGGGTTCCAGGTGACGGCGTACACGCAAACCTGGTCGGACGTGCAGGCTCGTATCGGGTCGCTCGCGAAGGCCGGGCAGATTGCGGGAAACTTCAACACGCTCATCATGCTGCGGGTGAAGGAGCTCGCCACAGCGGAACTCCTGACCCGTCAGCTGCCCGAAGTGCATGTGTTGTCGGCGGTAGCGTCGTCGTCGGTGACGGACACCAACGATCCGACTGACTTCGCTGACTTCGCCAGTCGCAACGAGGATCGCCTCGCGGCGGAAAGTGTTCGCCTGCTCGAACCGACCGATCTGGTGCAATTGCCCAAGGGAGAGGCCTTCGCACTCCTTCATGGTGGTCAGCTACACAAGATCCGAATGCCGCTTCCTTCGGCGGCACATGATCCGGTGATGCCGGCGAGTCTTGCGGTCATCGGGGAGACGCTGCGGGCCCGTCTGCAGGGACCCTGGAATCAGCCGGACGGTAGCCCCGAAACGAGGGATCAGCTTGGCATCCCGAAGCGCCACGTTTCATGACGCAGCGTTGGCCGGCATACTGCTCGGCCCGCTGAAACTGACCCTCGGGCTCGCGGTGGGGCTGGTGGTGCTTCTTGTGTGCACGTGGATCGTCGACTGGGTGTTCGTCTTCAAGATCTGGCCGCAGGGGATCGAACGATTGCGGGATCTGCTGGCGGATGACCTGGCCCGTGGCATCGCATTGTCTGCCCGACAGGGTGCCGATGCGAGTGTGATCACGGCCCCTGCCAACGCGTTGTACTGGGTCGTGTTCGAAGTCAGCGGAATCGACGATATGGGCCGCCAGTTCGCTGGCGACTCGTCGTTGTCGATTCCGGACACGGTACTACGCAGGGCATACTTCACGCACCGCGCGGCGATCGAAGTTGCAATGGTCGGGACGCAGTTGCTCGGAGTGCGTGCTGCGATCCTCGTACGATTCGTGCCGCTGCTCGCACTCCTCTATGTCGTCGGCGCTGCTGACGGCGTCAGCCGACGCGCGATCCGGCGGGCAGGTGGCGGCCGTGAGTCGGCGAGCCTGTATCACCGGGCGAAGTATCTGCAGTTGGCGGTACTGGGTTTGGGAGGGTCGGCGTTGTTGATGTGGCCGGGGACGGTGCGGTGGGATGTCTGTGCTGTTCTGCTCGCGGTGCTGATCGGTTGCCTGGCAGTCGTGCAATGGGCGTATTACAAGAAGCATCTATAGAGTGGCGACTTGTCGTTCGTCTGAATGTCTCGACGGCGTGATCTCTGGCCGTTCCGCCGCGTCGACCGATTCCAATTGATGTCGATCGTTGCATTTCTGCGCAAATGTCCGCAAAACCGCACCGGCGCTGATGCTCCGAAGGTTCGTATGCATCGCGAGCCTACGGCCGGAGACGCCTTAATAGTTGATCGTGGGAGCGGCTATTCCGGCCAGATGGCGTCCCCGAGCCTCTCCGCATTGCTGACGAGCAACTGGAATTCCGGTGGCTTGTGCTTTTCCGGGCTGGTCGCCAGCCGCAGGTCTTGAATGATGTAGCCGACCAGGCAGCGGCGCACTTTCAGTTCGCGCGCACTCGACCCTGGAAAGTACTCGGTAACAATCATGCTCTGCTGCTCTGCCGTGAGATCGGGATGCGCAACGATCGTCACGGTGGCGATCCGGTTCCAGTCCTTGTCGTTAGATCGCGCTGCTGGCGCGGGCATTTCCACGAGTTCGGCGCTCGCGACCCGACCAAGCGTGAAGTCGCGAAAGCCCTGACGTTCGGTACACCATGCGCGCATGTGCCACCGTCGAGGCACACGAACAAGGGCATGGGGGAACACAAGCCGGTCAGGACCCGTGGGGTGATTCATCGATCGGTAGACGAGTTGCAAGCCGGCTCCTTTCCGTATGGCTTGCACGACCGCGGCAAAGTTCTCTGGCGCTACGACGGAAAGGTCGCGCCTCGTGTTCGCGAGCAGCGGCTCAGGGGGGTGTCCGGTCCGCGATCCGGAAGACGTCTTCAATGAGCTCGGGCTCGTCAAGTTTCCGCCGACGCTGCTGATCAGTGGTGCGCTTCAGGTACTTGTCGGCGCCCAGCGTATCCCGGTAGACGCGCCGTATCTTGGCTTTCCTCCGTCCGCGATCACGAGTTTTGGTTCATGCGAGGCAGCATCCCTGTTGTTGACGGTCGAGAACCTGACGATATTTCAGGAGATGTTCGGTCATCGTCGCCACGCCCCGGCTGCGATTCTCCTTTACACGGGCGGCATGTCCAGTCCCTCTTGGAAGCGTGTGTACCGCCTCCTACTGACATCGCTGCCGCCCGAGGCGAGGATGTTTCACTGGCGCGTATTGATTCGGGTGGATTCCGGATCGCAGATCACCTGGCGGATTGCGCTGGCACCGCGGGGCGGCGTCTCGAACTTCACGCCATGTGCCCTGACATAGCGCGACTCGACGCCGTTACGTCTCGACGCGCACTCGCCGACGCCGAAGTGTCGATGATCGAAAAGATCGACGCCCGGTGGAGCTGGGATGCGCCGGCTCAATGGGTATCCATACACCTCATCGCGGTTGAGCAGGAATCCCTGCCCGCGGCTTGGCCGTAGAGCGGCAAACAGGTGTCGGCGTTCGTCAGTTCGCGGACAATCTCGAAACGCCTCGACGATCCGCTTCCTGGTCGATTTCACTGGTGGTAAAATCCCGAAGGGGAAGGCGGGCCCATGGAGCGTCGTCTTCGCTAAAGAGCGAGCCAGCGGGGAGCAGTGCGCAATGGACGTCGGAAATGCTATTCGGTTGTGCCGAAAACGGCGCGGTGTGTCTCAAACATACGTTGCGGCACGCGCTGAATGCTCGGTGTCGTACCTGTCGATGCTGGAGAACAACAAGCGCGACCCAACGTTGTCGATGATCACGAAGATTGCCGAGGCGCTTCATGTGCCAGTCGGGGCGTTTTTTTTGATGGCGTCCGAAGAGAAGGAGTTGGGGAACATCGATAGTCGCCTGGTCGGAAGATTGCAGCGGGCAGCCATGGCATCGATTCCGTCGGCGAACGACGCGGGGGTAGCGTGTGGCTGAGAAGTCTTTCGGCCATTGGTATCGCACGAGCGGAGAATAGAAATGGCTAGCGCGGATCAACTGAAAGCACTGGTCAAGTCTCACATCAGTCGGGACGACAACCAGTTCTATTCCGTCGCAATGCAGGTCGCTGCGCATGAGGCGAAGGCCGGACACGGGAAGCTCGCCGAAGAGCTGCGCGACATGATCGATGCCGCCAAGACGCGCAGTATCTCAAGCGAGCCGGGAAAACTTGTTCCCCTAGCACGGCCTCGTGGCGAATTGGCCAACCTGCTAGACGTCAGCTATCCCAGGAATCGCTTGGCCGACATGGTGCTCGATCCAGTAGTGCTCGAGCAATTGCAGCGAATCATCAAGGAACAGCGCCTCCATGCTCGCATCCGTGAGCACGGCTTGTCGCCCCGACGCAAAATCTTGCTGGTAGGTCCGCCTGGTACCGGTAAGACGATGACAGCAGCCGTACTGGCCGGCGAACTTGGAGTTCCGCTGTTCCTGGTGCGTTTGGATTCATTGATCACCAAGTTCATGGGCGAGACCGCCGCGAAGCTACGACAAGTCTTTGATGCTGTAGCAGATGTACGGGGAGTCTATTTCTTCGATGAGTTCGACGCCATCGGATCACAACGTGGGTTGGCTAACGACGTTGGGGAGATTCGGCGCGTGCTCAACAGCTTTCTGCAGATGATCGAGCGTGACCAGTCGACTAGCCTGATCCTGGCGGCTACAAATCACCCGGAGATACTGGACTACGCTTTATTCCGCCGTTTCGACGATGTCATCGAGTACCACCTGCCGACGCCAGAGCAGGCCATGGCTCTGATGCGGTCCCGTCTCGGCACCTTCGCGCCCAAGCCCCTGCCCGTCAAGGCGTTGGCAGCGAAGACCGTCGGGCTAAGCTTCGCGGAGATTCGCCGCGCCGTGGACGAGTCGATCAAGGAAGTCATCATGCATGACGGAGAGCGTGTGGATGCAGAGGCACTCGGCCGTGCGCTCTTGGAGCGCCGCAGGCTGAGTGAACAACTCGAAAAGAACAACAAGCCCGTGAACCATGCCGGATTCAGCAGCTGATAAGCGCGCCCACCTTCTCCTTCACGACACGTCGCAACCGCACGCCTTTACTGCGCACAGTCCTGGCCGCGGAAAGAAGAAGCTGCCTGAGCGCGACCGACAGGCACACGGACAGTCGCTGTGGGCGCAGCTGCAAGGCTTGAAGCCGGCGGCGGAGGCTGCTGCGGCGTCCCAGCGTCAGCTTGAACTCGAGAGCGGGCTCGGCCTGCAGATTGAGTTCGTCGGTCAGCCCGATGTGGAGCTGGCTTTCCAGAGCCTCGCTGACGATCGGAAGAAGATCGAACTGTTGAGCGTACGGAAAGAGGGCGGCATCACCTACGCCAATGTTTTCGTACCGGACGGTGGGCTCGGTCATTTCGAACGCTACGTCGCCGACTATCTGGAGGAAAAGAAGGGCGCGAAGGGTCAGGCGCTGGACCACAAGGCTCTGCTGAACACGATCGCTTCGATCCGCATCGCCGAGCTGCGTGCGCTCTGGACCGACGATCCAGGTCTACTGCCGGAGAATCCAGACGAGGCGTTCTGGTGGGAGGTCTGGTTGCCGGTGCGGTCAGCCCGGCAGGCAGTGGTCTCCGATTTCAGAAAACTCGCCGAACTTGCCGGCTGTGTCGTTAGCGAGCACCAAGCCGAATTCCCCGAGCGGACCGTGCTGCTGATGTACGGGTCGCAAGGTCAGTTCACGCAGTCCGTGATGCTGCTGAACTGTGTGGCCGAACTGCGCCGAGCCAAGGACACCGCCGAGTTCTTCGATGCGATGGGTGTCGAGGAGCAGGGACTGTGGATGAACGACATGCTGGCGCACGCTCAGTTTGCCCCAGCGGGAACGGACGCGCCGCATGTCTGCTTTCTCGATACAGGCGTCAATCGAGGCCACCCGCTACTTGAGCCCTTGCTCGCCGAACCAGATCTGCACTCGGTCAATCCCGCGTGGGGAGTCGACGACACGGCGAACCATGGCACTGGCTTGGCGGGTCTTGCCGCCTATGGAGACCTGACGCGCGTCTTGGGCGAGACAGATGTGATGCAGGTCGCGCACCGGCTCGAATCGGTCAAGCTGACGCCAGAAGAGGGGTCGAACGAAGGCGACAGCAAGCACCACGCCTATCTGTTCGCCGAGGCGGTCAGCCGACCGGAGGTCACGGCCGCAGATCGGCGACGTGTATTCGCATCCGCCGTCACCGCCTCTGACTACCGCGACCGTGGTCGCCCGTCGTCATGGTCTTCCATGGTCGATCGGATGGCCGCAGACGTCGACGACGCCGGCCAGTATCCCCGGCTGTTCGTACTCGCCGCCGGGAACACGCGGGATCACGGGGCCTGGATGACGTATCCGGACAGTCTTTCGACCAACCTCGTGCATGACCCAGGGCAGGCATGGAATGCGATCACCGTGGGCGCCGGCACGAGCAAGGTCGACACTGAGCACGATTCGCTGGTAGCGATCGCTCCTGATGGCGGCTTGAGTCCCTACACCACCACCTCCATGACCTGGGATCCCGCGTGGCCGCTCAAGCCTGACGTCGTATTCGAAGGCGGAAACGTCGCCAAGGACCCGCAAGGGGCGACGGGGATGTCGAGCCTGAACTTGCTCACGACAAACCATCGACCGGATGAGCGGCTGTTCACGACGACCAACGCCACCAGCGCCGCCTCGGCGCTGTGCGCGCGAATGGCCGCACAGATCATGGCGGCCTATCCGCAGCTGCGTGCCGAGACGATTCGTGCGCTGATCGTTGACTCCGCCAGTTGGACGCCCGCAATGCGGCAGACGTACCTGCCCACCAATGCGAAGCCGACAAAGAAGGACTATGTCAATCTCATCCGGCATTGCGGCTGGGGGATGCCAGATCTCGACCGGGCACTCTGGAGCGCGGGCAACTCGCTGACGTTGGTGGTCGAAGACCAGGTCCATCCCTATGGCAAAGACGAGAAGAGGGGCGTCGTCAGCCGCGACATGAATTTGCACGCACTTCCTTGGCCAAAGGAAGAGCTGGAAGCGCTCGGCGATGCCGAGGTGCAGTTGCATGTCACGTTGTCCTACTTCGTCGAGCCCAACCCTTCGGCGAGAGGCGTGTCGTCGAAGTTCCACTATCCGTCGCACCGCCTCAGGTTCGACGTCCAACGGCCGCTCGACGCGTCGACGGATGACTTCATCGCACGAGTGAACGCCGCCGCCCAGCGCGAAGACGAAGGCGATGCGGCGAACCCGAAGGACACGGATTGGTACCTGGGGGAGCGGCAGCGTCACCGTGGGTCGCTTCATCGCGATGTCTGGCAAGGCACCGCTGCAGACTTGGCCAGCAGGGGATTCATCGCGGTGTACCCATCGGCTGGTTGGTGGCGTTCGCGACCTGCGCTCGAACGCTACGCGCTTCCGGCGAGATACAGCCTCGTCGTGTCGCTCCACACCGAGCAGACCGAAGTGGACCTGTACGCCGTCATCGCCAACAAGGTTGCCATCGTGGTCTGAAATCGTGCAGAGCGACGCCCTGAAGAGCTTGGAACTCGACAAGATCGGTGGCTTGCTGACCAGCGGTGTGGCCGGTGAACTGCGCAGGTTGGAACTGGAGCGCGCCTCTTGGATGGCGGCCATTGCCCAGAGCCACAGCCTCGCAGAGCAGATGAAGAAGCTGGTGGGAGACACGTCTCTTGCGGCCCAGCTGAGTAAGCAGGCAAAGGAGCTGCAGGCCTACTCCGTCGCTGAACAGATGAAGCTGCTCATCCCGGAGAACTCGCTGGCTGTCCAGATGGCGAAGCAATGGCAGGAGGTGCAAAGGACCGAACAAGAGAGCATCAGAAAAATGCTCGGACCTCTTCAAGACATTCGCAATGCGCTTCTGAAGGACAGTGCGACCCAGCGGATGTTGGATGACCTCGCGAAACCACTTGCTGCGTCGGGACAGTTGGCCAAGCTCGTGGAACAAGCCACGGGATCCAGTGCCCTTCTGAAGGCCATGCATTCGAGCATAGAGGGCTCGATCGAGAGTGCTCGCAAGATACTTGCTGATGCCTCGGTCAGTAGTGGTATCGGGCAGCTCATGAAGAGCTTCGAGGAGGCCAACAAGCGTTGGGTCGTTCCTCAGCCCTTGCTGGACTCGCTCGGCCCCTTGCATGCACTGCAGGAGCAAATGGGCAGGCTGTCCTTGCCCGTCATGGATGCAGCCTCTGCCGCCACGCTCGCGAAAGTGCTTGGGCCGGAGGGCATCAAGGCGCAGCTTGCGGCGATGGGCATCAACCCGGATGGGTCAATCAACGTCCAGTTTGTTCAGCAAGAAGACGGTGTCGGTCTCAGCCGCAAGGCCTTGGAGTTGATGACACTGCTGAGTTTCATACTCGCGGTACTGGTCCCGCTTTACCAAGAGTTCAGCTCTTCACAGTGGCAGGCAGCGGCCGACAGAACGCTCGCGGGACAGACCGAGAGGATCGAGGCGCTTGGCACCCACCTGGAGGCGCAACGAAAGACGATCGATGCCCTCACGAAGTTGGTGGAGAGGGCCTTGGTGCAAGAAGCCAAACGGCAGGAGGAGCGCTTCGTCGTTCTGGATCGCGTGGCCATAGTTCGGTCCAAGCCGGAGCCCGGGTCTGCCCTTCAGGGCAAGTTGCTACCGCGAGAGGTGGTCCGGCCGATCTCGGAACGTGGCAAGTGGATCGAGTTCGAGTACTACCACTGGCTCTACCAGGAGCATCGCACTGGCTGGGCACTGAAGAAGTACTTCCAGCGCGTGCCAGCCAACTTCGAGAAGCCCGGCAAAGAAGAGGCGACGACCCCATGATCGTCTCTCAATGAATTGCCGATGCCGGTCATCCGATCATGCTTCAGCGCGCGACGAACTACTATGACGGCCTGTTCGTTCGCTTGATCGGGGACGGTGTTTCGCAACGGATCGCCGTCGAGCGAGTCGGGACTGCCTACCTTGACGGAAAGCCTTCACCGGTTGGCAAGAAGAAGCTCACGAAGCAGGAGCGCGACGGCCTCTTCTGGTCTAGCGACGTTGTGAGGTGCTGTTCGCCCGACGCGTGGGGGGCCGAAGCGATGTCGCTCGCCCTGGCGCGTTACCTCGGGCAGGAGCCTGTCACTGCCGATCGATTGGTGACGCGGGTCGCGCGCGAGGCGCCCGAGGCGTTGATACGCGCGGTCAGGCACTCCGGGCTCGTTCTGAACCCGAACTCTCCACGACGAGCCGAGTTGGACCAGGCGGCGTCCGAATGCGAGGCGGTGGCTGAGTTGTGCCGGGTGCTCGACCTGTTTGCCCGGGCGCATCGCGAACGGGTCGCGGCCCTGGAAGCGCACAAGGCGCAGCTGGCGGGGTTGTCGGTCTTCGACGTCTTGATCTACGCGAGCCTCTATGCCTTCGAAGTGCTCGTGCCGAAGGACTTCACCGGCAAACCGCCCGCACCGCGTTCCGGGGCTGATGTCCAAGTCGCTTGGGATGCACTCAGCGATCTGCTCGCGTGGAAGCTCGCAGGGGCCAGCGGCTCGTCACTGAAGCTGACCGACGACAGCATCGGGAGGTCGATCGCGCGGCATCTTCGACCGGTCCTCTTCGAATCCGGCACGACCAGCACGGGCGAGGCCTTTCGGTATCTGAGCGCCTTTCACGCGCTGATGGACGCGCAGGTCGAGTTGAACGAGTTCATTTCCAGGTCCGCCGACGCGTTCAGCTACGACGATGGCACTCGCTTCGAGCGGAGCGGCGATCGGCTGGAGATCGTCGAAGTCGATCCGGCGGCGAGGGCGGCGTGGCAACGCGACGGGCTGAAGCTCGAGCGCCTGCACGGGTACTGGTTCCACCGTGCCGTCGACACCTACGTCGAGCAGGTGGCCGCCGATCCGGCCACGTGGATGATCGGTCGAACGGAGAACGCCGAGGCCAACCGCGTGGCTTGGCTGCGCTCTCTGCAAGCGCAGCTTCGACTGCGTGAGGCGTACGGCGTCGCCGACGAAGTGACGTCTGACTCCGGAGAGACGGTCGATCTCTTCCGGGCGCTGTTGTCGCTCGACCTGATGTCCGCCTTCTTCCTGCGGGATTTCTTGGCCGCCTTTGCGGAACGCGTCGATGCGTCGGGCGACTGGATCGTGGCGTTGCAGCGTCTGGCCATGGACGGTCTGCGCGACGGGCTTCAGAACCGAATGCCACTCACTTGGTCGAGCCGAGACTCGAAGGTGTCCAACATCACCGAGTGTACGGTCACGAAGTCAGAGCCCGCGGGCAATCCAAGGATCGCATCCGCGATCCTGGACTTCTGGACCTACGACATGGTCGCGACAGCGGAGCGGCTTCAGCGCAATGAGCCCGGTCTTCAGCCCCACCTGTTCGAGCGGCCGGTCCTCAAGTTCGGGGCGTCGCTTGTGCAGTTGCCGTGGGTCGTTGGAGTGCAGAACAACAGCGCGGCGGCGATCAACAACCTGAGGCGGCTCGGCGCTCGGCGCGGGCAGGCTCGGGACGAGGCGCGACGGATCGAGGCCGGTCTGGCTCGGCTTATGGAGACGCGCGGATTCAAGACGCTGCTCAATTGGAAGCCGCCGCGCGACCTGGATGACCCTGGCGAGGTGGACCTGATCGCCACCCTTGGCCAGCATCTGTTCGTCATCGAGGTGAAGTCGACGTTCATGCGACGATCGCAGCGTGACGCGTGGCTGCACTCCACCACGACGCTTCGCAAGGCCGGTCAGCAACTTCGCCGCAAGGTCGAAGCGGTTTCGGTGGCAATGGCCTCGGATCCCGAGCTTCGTGCGTTGCTCGACTTGACTGGGGATCGTGCCCCAACTCGCCACCATGGTTGGATCGCCGACACATCCATCGAGTGCGACCACAAGCGCTTCGCCGGCTTTCTGAAGGTCTCAGTCGAAGAGCTGTTGATCGCGCTTCGCGACGATCGTCACCTCTTGAACGACCCCGAAGGTCTCCTCGCCGGGAACTACCGGGAAGACCAGTCGGGTGAAGCCGATACAAGCAGATCTGCCTGGACTCTGTATCCGGACGGGTTCAGTGCAGAGCGCTTCATTGAGGTGATCGAGACGGAGGCTGTTTGGGATCTGCGCGATCGAACGCAACATCGGCAAAGTCCGCAGTGAGCGGTCGACACTGTCCGCTAGTGAAGCGCTCTGCCAGAATGCTTGAGGTTGATCTGGCTCCGCCAGATCGTTCTCCGAGACGAGCGAGTCGATCGATCTTGATGGTGACTTTTTACTGCCCCGCCCGTGCGGCTCGTGACGGTAAAAAAATGGGCGAAAAATCGAGTCGGGACAATAGCTTAAGGCGCTCGATGCCGGCCCTTCTTGGTCGTTGCCCTGAGCGACGCCGATGCCTCGCCGACGGTGTCCGCGAAGGTCGCGGGAGTCGATAGATGTCGATAGATCTTGAAAGGTCACTTCCGGCCGAACCGCCCGCAAACCCGCGCCAATGCTGGTGCCCCGCACTTTGACGGTAAAAATGACGGTAAAAGTCTGCGAAGCAGCGACGAACGCCTTATGATTCAACAACTTAGAAGGTTCGTTGATGATTGAGTGGGAGTGAATTGATGTCCTTCGAGGACTATCGCCGGGATGGTGGAGGTGCGAAGACTGCTGGATAGCCGCCGGAAGGCCAGGGATAGAGCGGCGGCGGCCTCGCCGGGAGGGTAGTCGCTATCCGATTGCTTCCCAGATCGTATGCGTTAATATACTAAAACTGTCAACTAACGCATATGATCCGGGAATGGCGGCTATCGACCAGTACTTCGATGAACACCTGGCTCGCGGACGCGCCTACTTCACGCGAGAGGAGGCGCAGGCTGCGCTCGGCTTGGCGTCACACCCGCTGAGCGTCGCCTTGCTGCGGCAGGTCAAGAAAGGACGCCTGGCCAATCCCCGGCGAGGCTTCTACCTGATCCTGCGCCCGGAGGACCGGACGCTCGGCGCACCCGATCCGGTGCGCTGGATCGACCCGTTGATGCAGAGCTTGAAACTGGACTACCGCGTGGCCTTGTTGCGCGCGGCCGCCTTCCACGGTTCATCGCATCAGGCGGCGATGGTGTTCCAGGTCATCGTGCCCAAGCAGGTACGCGGGTTCGAGGTCGGTCGTCAGCGCGTGGATTTCGTCTATCAAAGCCCCTCCGCATTCCGTCAGGTCAATCGCCCCGACTGGTTGGGTTCGATCAAAAGCGAGGCCGGCTTTGCGAAAGTCGCGGGCCTGGAACTGACGCTGCTGGACTGCGCTCGCTACTTCCACAAGGCGGCGGGCATCAATGGCCTTGCGCAGGTCGCCCAGGACCTGGGCGGGCAGGCGGGCGCTGACGTGCTCGCCTCGATCGCGACCCACTACGAAAATTCCTCGGTGCGGCGTCTGGGGTATCTGCTGGAGCGTGCAGGACACTTGCAACAGGCCGATGCATTGCGACCGCTCGCCAGGAAGGCCAAGACGATGGCGCTGCTGGACCCGTCCGTAAAGCCGCTGGTAGAAGGGCTGTCCGACCTGCACGAGAAAGCGCCCGATTGGCTTCTCGTCATCAATGAGCAGGTGGAGGTGGACTTTTGATTCCCCAAGCCTTCCTTCAAGCCTGGAGCGCCACGGCGTCGTGGCCCGACTTTGCAGAAACTCACGCGCAGCCTGACAGAAGACATCGCGCCCTTGCTGCCGGCTGGGGTGCGGTTCGACGATGCCGATGCGCTGTGTGCCTTCGAGCGCATTTGGGGCGAGCTGGTTTCCCGGCTCAGGGGCGATCCGTGGAAATTGACCAGCAAAGCGGTCGCCGAATTGCGCGAACGAGGCTATCCAACGCTTCTACAGGAACTTGGGTGACGACGAAAAAGCAAGGCAGGGGAGGGCTATCGAATGCTTCTTCTGTGGAGAAACAATCCCGAATCACCGATGGCTTGTGGCAAGGCGACTGCAGCAACAGCCGTGATTCGCTGAACAGTAAAAACGGCTATCCGACCGAACATCCTGTGAGGCAGCCCATCGTGGAGCATGTCGGAGTGCGTCGGACTGACCGATGTCGCCGAGATCGTCGGCATGTCGCGGCAAAACATGCGCAAGCTGATGCTGGCCCATGCGGGCAGCTTCCCGGCGCCGGTGTATGAAGGCAGTGCGTCGATCTGGCATCTGGCGGACGTGCTGGCCTGGTTGCAGGCCAGGGGCAGCTATTTGCTGAGCAGCGACTTCAGGAGGTGGCGCGGGTGGCCTTGCAGGTCAACGTGGCGAAAGAAGGCCGCCGGTTGCCACGATCAGCTTCCAGGGAATTGGAGGCCTTGGTGGGGTGAGCGCCGTAGCTCGGCTTCATTCCATCGCTTCGCCATACAGGAGCCGCGAGTCCGATGAGACGTCACCCGGTCCTGATTCTCACGCTCCTGCTCGCCCTCGCCGGATGCACGATCCCGGGTGCGGGCGACGATACCTACCGCCCCCGGGTCGGCCAGCACGGCAAGGACGTAATGTGGGTGCCGACGCTCGACCCGCTGGTGCTGCCGATGCTGGAGGCTGCGCAGGTCACCGCCGACGACGTCGTCTACGACCTGGGCTCCGGCGACGGCAAGATCCCGATCTGGGCCGCGCGACGTTTCGGCGCCCGCGCTGTCGGCATCGAGTACAACCCTGACCTGGTTGCGCTGGCACGGCGCAACGTCGAGCGTGCGGGCGTATCGGATCGTGTGCGGATCATCCACGGCGACATCTTCGTCGAGGACTTCTCGTCGGCGACCGTGCTGACGCTGTTCCTCGGCGCCGAACTGAACCAGCGGCTGCGGCCGATCATCGCGAAGATGCGGCCCGGAACGCGAGTCGTCTCCAACCTGTTCGACATGGGTGACTGGGAACCGGACCGCGTGATCAGGCTGCCCGACCAGAACCCGATCTACCTGTGGGTAGTACCAGCGCGGGTCGACGGAAAGTGAAACCCAAATCACACGGTGGCCGCGGCTTGTAGTACTCACCTAAGGAATGCGGGCATTCAGTTTCGACCGGCAACCGTCCATGCAAGCGACAGGCCGATGACCGCCGCCACTCCGGTGGCGGACCAGGTCCAATGCCAGCCGCCGGCCCAACCTGCGAGTTGCGCCAGCAGGGGCGGCACGAGGAGCTGGCCCAGCGAAGACAGCTGCTGTACCCAGCCTACGGAGGCGCCGACGGTGTCGTCGCTCGGCGCGCTTCTGACCGCGAGCATGAAGAGAATCGCGGGAATGATGCCACCCACGGCAGAGAACAGCAGGATGGCGATGTAGCGAAGGAGCGGCATGCCGCTCGTGGCGTCGGAGAAGGCAACCGCAGCCATCAGCAGAATGAAGGAATAGCCGATCGCCAGGAGATTCCGCATGCCCACACCTCGATGGATGAGGATCGCCGCCGCGATGTTGCCTGCGATGTTCACCAGCGCTGCGGTTGCGGTGAGCAGCCCGGTTGCCGATTTCGACATCCCCGCTTCGATGTAGATCGTCGGCAGGAACCCGATGATTGCGATCCATTGACCGCTGTACATGGCGAAGGCTATGCCGACGAACCACGGATCACGACAGCTCAGTACGCTCCGCAGGCGCTGCACCAGACGGAGCGACACGCCGGATGCGACCGGCCGGGAAACACCATCGGCTCGAGTCCGGGGCACGGCGTGCGAGAGCAGCGCGATGCAGAGCAGCGACGCCAGGGAGGGAACCACCCACCATCCTCTCCAGCCCAGGGCGTCAATGAAGTACGGGCCCGCGATGAATGCCGAGGCGGTCCCGATCGCCATGTAGCAGCCCCACAGTCCGAGTCGAAACGACAGCCGATCGCCCGGCACCACGGCGCGCAGGAGACCAGGTGTAGTCAGTACGACCATCAGGAATCCCAGGCTCTCCAGCATCCTCGAGGCCAGAAGCTCATGAGGGTGACGCGCCAGGACAGCCAGCAGGCCGGACAGGCAAAGAACGGCGTGCCCGATGAGCAGGCTTCTTCGAGCACCGATGCTGTCGCTGAGCAACCCCGTGATCACGCCGACCGAGGCACCGGCGAACTGCATGAGCGAAAGCAGGAACCCTGCCTGGACGATGCTCAGACCGAGCGAGTCCTGGAGCGCCGGAATGGCGGGCGGGACTTTTCCGAGATGAAATGCGGCGATCACGCCGGAGAACATCAGGACATTGGCGGGAGACAGAGCCGGACTGCGCATTCGGTTCCGGAGGGTCATGCTCGCACGGGATGCCGGGCCAGGTTCAGTTATCGGGAGCTGAACAAGATAGTTGATTGCTCCGGAATTGTCTGATCAACCGACGTCGTAATTCGATGTATCCTGATATAGCCATCTCTCAATCTGGGAATGGATGAAAGATTCCATTCAACTCGATCAACTCGATCGCCGCATTCTGCGCGTTCTGCAGGCCGACGCGGCTCTCAATGGCACTGCGCTGGCCGAGGCGGTGGGAAGTTCGCCGGCGTCCTGCTGGCGGCGCGTGCGGGCGATGGAGGAAGCGGGCGTCCTCAAAGGGGCGGTGAGTCTGATCGACCGGAGAGCCGTCGATCGGGATGTCGACGTCATCTGCTCTCTTCGGCTCAAGAGTCACGGAGAGCAGGACGCGAGGAAGTTCGAGAGCTTCGTCGCCGCGCAGGAGAGCATCGTCGAGTGCTACACCGTCTCCGGTGAATGGGACTACCTGCTCAGGATCGTCGTGGCGGACGTACGCAGCTACGAGGCGTTCCTGATGCGGGTGCTTCTGAGGCATCCCGCCGTGGCAAGCGCCAGTTCGCAGTTCGCCCTTCGCAGGATCAAGTACACGACCAGCATCCCGGTTCCTGGATAGGGGGCGACCGTCGTCCGCCGCAACAGCTTTGCCGCCGCGCGGTTGCCGCCGATTTGGTGAATTTCCCCGGATGCAACTAGGGCTAGAGGCAGAAGCTCGACGCCGGTTGCGGCGATTTCGCCGAGTCGCCTCCGATGCGTCGAGTACTTCGCCAACTGCGAATCGAAGCGCGCGACGAGCTCACGTTGTGCTGCCTCGTCAAGCAGTAGATCGGCACGACGCAGCAGATCCTCGCGTGCTCCGTACCGGTCGCCTTCAGACAGTCTGCACAAGTGCTCGGGCCAGCCACCGGTCAGTGCGTCGCAGCGCGCGGCAGTCTGCAGCCAGTACTGGCAAGCGTTGTGCATGACTTCACCGATTCCTGAAGATTAAGAAGCGACGCATTGCAGAGTTCGCTGTATCGCGCGTCGCGACGCAGTTGTTGGTCATGTAGAATGACCAACTCAAGGACCTGCCGCAACGAGCCCACACATGTCGAAGTTCAACATCGCCGAGGCGAAAAGCCGTTTCTCCGAGCTCGTCCAGAAGGCCATGATGGGGGAAGAAGTCATCATCGCCAGGGACAACAAGCCGGTGCTCAAGCTCGTGCCGCTCGATCGGCCGGCGCAGCCGCGCACGCCCGGCTCGGGCAAGGGGCAGATCGTCTACATGGCACCCGACTTCGACGCCACGCCAGAGGAATTCCGGGACTACACGTGAGCCGGATCCTGCTCGATACGCACGCGTTCCTGTGGTGGGTCGAGGGCGATCGGTCGCTGCCCGCGAAGGCGCGTGCTGCGATCGCCGACCCGGACACCGAGTGTCTGTTCAGCATGGCGAGCGCCTGGGAGATCGCGATCAAGGTCGCCCTGGGCAAGTTGAAGCTCACGGTGCCGGTCAGGCGGTACATCGTCGAGCACGTGGCGGCCAACGGCTTCAGGATGCTCGACATCGGAATTGCGCACGTCGGTCGGATCGAGACGCTCGAAAAGCATCATGGCGATCCCTTCGACCGCCTGCTGGTCGCCCAGGCGCTCGAGGAGGCCACACCCATCGTCACGGCCGATGCGGTGTTCCGAAAGTACGGTGTGCGGCGCATCTGGCGATAGGCGCCGGGGTGACGCAGCATCGCCCCTCGGGCCGTTACGATTTTGCTCGGCAGATTTGACTTCTCTTTGAAGAAGTTGTATCAATCGTAGTGTGGCTACGACTGGTGCAAACAAACTAAATGCGCTCTACACCCGGCTGGCGCCGGGGACACCCCTGACCTCAGAGGATCTGGCAACGCTGGGAATCTCCGCGGACCTGGCCGTTCACTACGTCCGGGCTGGCTGGCTCGAGCGTCTCGCGCGCGGCGTGTACTGTCGCCCGAACGACCCCCCGACTCTGCATCCCAGCTTGCTGCTGTTGCAGCGCAGGTTCGAGGGGCTGCACGTCGGAGGAAAGTCGGCGCTCGACTGGCACGGTCTGCGCCAGTACGTGTCGCAACAACCCGTCTTGCACCTGTATGGCTGGACTGCGGCGCGCCTGCCGGAATGGTTCACTGATCGCTTTCCGGCCGAGTATCGCCGCAAGCGCCTGTTCTACGAACAACCGGACGCTTTGCTGCACGCAGGCCCTTTCGAGAAACGTAGAGAGGGGCCGCAGGTATCCGCGCCGGAGCGTGCCCTGCTGGAGCTCTTGAGCGAGGTCGGCGTGCGCCAGCCGTTGCAGGAAGCCCGCGAACTCGTCGAAAGCGCCTACAGCCTGCGTGCCGACGTGCTGCGTGAGCTGTTGCAGCACTGTACGAGCGTCAAGACCGTGCGTTTGTGCATCCAGCTTGGCCGCGAAGCTTCGCTGCCCTGGGCGGCCCGGCTCGATCCGGCTACGCTGCCGACGGGCAGTGATCGGCCCTGGGTATCCCGATCGGCAAACGGCCTGCTGGTGCTCAAGCCATGAATCCGGTCTACCTCGATACCGCGCGCCTGCTGACGCAGGTCGCGCCCTTCGTGTTCGTGGATGACACCTTCGCGTTGAAAGGCGGCACGGCGATCAACTTGTTCGTGCGCGACATGCCGCGCCTGTCGGTCGATCTCGATCTGCTTTTTACCGACCATGCGCCGCAGCGCGATGAGGCGCTGGCTCGAATCAGCGAAGCCGTCCGGCACGCCGCCGAGCGGTTGAACAGGCGCGGGTTCCAGACACATGTACCGGCGGCCGATGCCGGCGAGACGAAGCTGCTGGTGCGTCGAGGACGCATCGAAGTAAAGATCGAAGTGAATTTCGTCATGCGCGGCACCGTGCAGCCCGTGCGCCGTGCTTCGCTCACGCCCGTTGCGCGCGACCTGCTGATGGCTGACCTGGACATCCCGGTGGTGTCGCTGGAAGACTTGTACGGCGGCAAGCTGATTGCAGCACTGGATCGTCAGCACCCGCGTGACCTGTTCGATGTGATGCAACTCTTTGCGCATGAGGGCATCACGCCGGGCATCCGGCGCGCTTTCGTCGTCTATCTCGCCAGCAGCAACCGGCCCGTTCATGAGGTGCTGTTTCCCTCGTTGCGGGACGTCCGGCGCGAGTACGAATTCAACTTCCAGGGAATGACGATGGAGCCGGCGCCGCTCGATGCGCTCCTCGCCGTGCGAGAACGCATGGTGTGCGAACTCCAGCAGGGGCTGGACGACAACGAGCGGGGCTTCCTGCTGTCGCTGGTCTCCGGTACGCCCGACTGGCAACTGCTGGACGTTGCGCATCTCGAATACCTGCCGGGCATACGCTGGAAGCTGCGGAACCTGGCGCAGTTACGAAAGACCGATGCGAAGAAGTTTGCGGAACAGGTCGATACCCTCGCCGCACGGTTTGCACAGGCAGATCGATGAACGCCGTAGAAATCGAACAAGCCATCACCGACCTTGCGGAGCAGCCCTTCGATCCCGCAGAATTCCCCTACGCCTTCCTCGAGGCCTTCGGCAACAAGGCGACGACCATCAGGCGCCTGCGTGCCGGGGCTTCGAACAAATCAGACCTCGGCGGCGTTCTCCAGACCAACAACATCCACATCCAGACCTGCGACACGGGGTAGGCGACGAAGTCGCTCGTGGCCCTCAAGGCCAGCCCGGCGACGGCCAAGGCCAAGGCGAAGTTCGTGCTCGCCACCGACGGGATCGATTTCGAGGCCGAAGATCTGACCAGCGGCGAGACCGTTGCCTGCGCGTACAAGGACTTCCCCGACCACTTCGGCTTCTTCCTGCCGCTGGCTGGTATCAGCACTGTTCGTCAGATCAGCGAAAACGCCTTTGACATTCGAGCGACCAGTCGCCTGAACCGGCTGTACGTCGAACTGCTGAAAGACAACCCTGAATGGGGCACGGCAAACCGTCGCCACGACATGAACAAGTTCATGGCGCGGCTGATCTTCTGCTTCTTCGCCGAGGACACCGACATCTTCGTCGGCAAGGGCCGCTTCACTGAAACCGTTGCGCAAATGAGCGCCAAGGACTCGTCGAACACACACGAGATTCTCGCCACGTTGTTCCGCGCCATGAACACCACGCGCGAGGACCGGGCCGCAGCCGGGATTCCCCGGTGGGCCGATGGTTTCCCCTACGTTAACGGGCAGTTGTTCTCGGGCGGCGACGAAGTGCCGCGATTCAGGAAGATCGCCCGATCCTATCTGTTACACGTCGGCGGCCTAGACTGGACCAAGATCAATCCAGACATCTTTGGCTCGATGATCCAGGCCGTCGCCGAGGACGAGGAGCGCGGCGAGTTGGGGATGCATTACACGAGCGTTCCCAACATTCTCAAGGTACTAAACCCACTGTTCCTCGACGACCTGCGTTCCAGGTTGGAAGAGGCCGGCGACAACCCGCGCACTCTATTGAATTTGCGCAAGCGCATGGCGAAGATTAGGGTCTTCGATCCGGCCTGCGGTTCCGGAAACTTTCTTGTCATCGCCTACAAGGAGATGCGCGCCGTAGAGGCCGAGATTAACCGGCGGCGCGGTGAGCCGGATAGTGCATCAGAGATCCCACTTACGAACTTTCGCGGAATCGAGTTGCGCGATTTTCCGGCGGAAATTGCGCGCCTCGCGCTGGTCATCACCGAGTATCAATGCGATGTGCTATATCGCGGTCAGAAGCTGGCCTTGGCAGAGTTCCTGCCTCTGCGCAATGAGAACTGGATCACCTGCGGTAACGCGCTGCGGCTCGATTGGTTGAGTCTTATGGGAGTTGGTGGATCTGGCGTGAAGCTGGTTTCGGACGACCTTCTGCAAACACGGCTCGATCAGGCTGAGATCAACTTCGAGAATGAGGGCGGGGAGACATATATCTGCGGCAATCCGCCGTATCTCGGGAACACATGGCAATCCGCCGAGCAGAAGTCCGAAATCCGGAACGTGGTGAATGGCCGCACAAGTTCCCCAGGATTTCTCGACTATGTGGCGGGTTGGTTTCTCAAGGCAGCGGACTACATTCAGCGTGCGGGCGGCGTGGCCGCGTTCGTCAGCACGAACTCGATCTGCCAGGGACAGGCCGTGCCGATTCTTTGGCCGATAGTTTACGGTACGGGCTGCGACATCCTGTTCGCCTATACCTCGTTCAAATGGGCCAACCTGGCCAGCCACAATGCAGGAGTGACGGTAGTCGTCGTTGGCATTGGCGCGGCGACTAGTGTAGTGCGTCGCCTTTACGATCATCAGGATGATGGTCAAGTTGTGCTGCGTGAAGGTTCATCCATCGCGCCCTACCTGATCATCGGCGGGCGCGTGATCGTCGAGAAGCGCAAGCAACCGTTTTCGGATCTGGCGGTGATGGAGTTCGGCAACAAGCCAAGCGACGGCGGTCACCTCTTACTAACTCGCGTCGAACTTGAATCGCTTGATCTCTCCGATGAACAGCAGCAACGATTAACTCGACGCATCTATGGGTCACAGGAGTTCATAAACAACAGTTTGCGGTACTGCCTATGGATTGAAGATAAAGACTTGTCGGAAGCAACCTCGATTCCGGCGATAGATAGTCGCGTCAAGGCTGTGCGCGCATTGCGTCTTGCAAGCCCGGACAAGGGCGCAAGAAACATTCTTGCCAAGCGCCCGCACCAACTCAAGCTGATGCGGATCGGTCGGGAGCACGCGATATTCGTCGGCGCGATCTCATCCGAAAATCGTGACTATCTTCCGGTCGGTCTAATAGACAACACGGCTACGGTCACGAACAAGGCGTTTGCTCTTTACGACGCCCCCATTTGGAACCTAGCCCTGATCGCCTCACGCCTTCACTGGGTCTGGATAGGTGCCGTCTGCGTGCGACTGGAAATGCGGTTCTCCTATTCCAACACCCTCGGCTGGAACACATTTCCCGTACCGACGCTCACCGACAAGAACAAGACCGACCTCACTCGTTGCGCGGAAGACATCCTGCTTGCACGGGAACATCACTTCCCGGCCACCGTCGCGGATCTGTACGACTCCAAGAACATGCCTGCCGCTCTTCGAGCCGCCCATGATCGCAATGACGAAGTGCTGGAGCGCATCTACATAGGCCGTCGCTTCAAGAACGACACCGAGCGCCTGGAAAAGCTGTTCGAACTCTACACCAGGATGACAGCGGCAACGGACAAGGTACCGACGAGAAAAGACGCGGCGAAAATGGCTGCCGCCAGAAACAGAGCATGAACCAACCCGAGCCTTTGCAGCCAGCGTACGACTTCTCTTCCGCCCCGGAACCCGTCAACCTGCTTCGAGGAGCGGTGGAAGTTGGCTTAGGCAATCACACATTGGCGGGAACGGCTGACCTGCAGCTGCGATTTCTCCCCGGGCCGCGTGTGATGTTTCACGCAATCGTTCAAGGCACGGCTGAGTCGTCGTTCCTTCTTGCCTTCAACGACCCGGATGAACTTTCGCTTTCGTTCAGCGGTCATAGGATCGAAGGGTTCCGTGGAAGGTATAAGGCGGATCTCGATACGTTGGAACTGGACTGGCACCCAAGATCAGAACCGGTGATGTTGTGCGACATGCAGTCAAAGACTTCAGTCGCGGCAATCCTTCACCTCTTTAATTTCCCTGATTTCCGAGGTAGTCAGCATCAGACGACCGCAGCGCCTGCCGGGTGCGCCATGCTCGTGCTGGAGTCCGGGGAGTGGCGAATTTTCCTCCAGTCATTACCGAACAACACCACTAATAAAGCATGGGAGCGAATCAAGGAAGAAGGCGGCTGTTTCCTGACGCATGTGGCGAAGTTGGAGCGCAAGGACGGCAATCTCTTCTCCGGGGAAGACGCCCGCGAACAACGCGTTCTCCTTGGCAACTTCCTTTCGTTCACCAAGGGTGCACGTTGCGAGACCGTATGTGAAGTAGGACTTGATGCCACGGGAGAGAAAACTTGGGAGACCTTTGCTTCCCCCGGCATCGGCAACCCGCCCTATTCGTGGTTCAACCCCTTCAAGGGGAATCAGGCGGAGATTCTGTACCCGCTGTTCGCAAGGCGCTGGCAGCAGTCGAGGGAATGGAAGGACTGTCTGCACTCAGCAATCTACTGGTATGCGCAGGCCAACACGAGTGGCGGCTCGCCGAGCATCGACGCGGCCATCATCCTGGCGCAAGCTGCATTGGAGCGATTGGCACATCATCACTTGGTCGTTGACAGGACGATGATCTCGCCAGAAGGGCTCGAACGACTGAAGCCATCGGACCGCCTGCGGCTGCTGTTCTCCAATCTGGGCATACCTCTCGGGATTAGTGCCGCAACGCCAGATATTCAGAAGGTGGCATCCCGCTTCAAGTGGGTCGATGCGCCACATGCCATTACGGACATCCGCAACGCTTTGGTCCATCCAGTCAGCAAGAAGCAAGTCGCCGATTGCTTCTTCGATGCGTGGAAGCTGAGTCTCTGGTATCTGGAGTTGACTGTGCTGGCCTTGTGCGGCTACGACGACACCTACACCAGTCGGTTAACCGCGAGGTATGTAACCGAATCAGAGAAAGTGCCATGGGAAAAAAAGGCATGAGCGAGAAGATCAAGTCCGTACCGTCCGTTTCCGTCACCTACGCCCGCAACGGCTCATCCACCAAGGCCAATGCGCTGGGCATGCGGCCCATGCAGGAACGCGCCTACGAGAAGCGTGGTGAGCAATACCTGCTCATCAAGTCACCACCGGCGTCAGGCAAGAGCCGCGCCCTCATGTTCATCGCGCTCGACAAGTTGCAGAGCCAGGGCTTGAAGCAGGCCATCATCGTGGTACCGGAGAAGTCCATCGGAGCGAGCTTCAACGACGAGCCGCTGTCGAAGTACGGCTTCTGGTCCGACTGGCAGGTCGAGCCGAAGTGGAATCTATGCCATGCGCCGGGCAACGAAAATGGCGGCAAGGTGAAGTCGCTGGGCGCGTTCCTCGAAGGCGACGACAAGGTGCTGGTCTGCACCCACGCCACTTTCCGCTTTGCGGTCGATGCTTACGGCGTGGAGGCATTCGACGAACGTTTGATCGCTGTCGATGAGTTCCACCACGTTTCGGCCAATCCGGATAACAGACTCGGCCAGCATCTGGGGCAGTTCATCGCGCGGGACAAGACGCACATCGTCGCCATGACCGGCTCCTACTTTCGAGGCGATGCCGAGGCCGTGCTGGCCCCGCAGGACGAGTCGAAGTTCGATACCGTCACCTACACCTACTACGAACAGCTCAACGGCTACGAGTACCTCAAGCAGCTTGATATCGGCTACTTCTTCTACAGCGGCTCTTATGTCGACGACATCCTCGATGTCCTCGACCCCGACGAGAAGACCATCATCCATATCCCCAACGTCAATTCGCGTGAAAGTACGAAGGACAAGATGCGCGAGGTGGAGCACATTGTCGAGGCGCTGGGAGAATGGCAGGGTATCGACGCCGCGACCGGCTTCCAGCTCGTCAGGCGGCCCGATGGCGGCATGCTACGCATCGCCGACCTGGTCGATGATGATGCCGCGAAGCGTGACAGCGTATCGGCTGCCCTGAAAGACCCGGCGCAGAAGAACAACCGTGACCACGTGGACATCATCATCGCGCTGGGCATGGCAAAGGAAGGTTTCGACTGGATCTGGTGCGAACACGCGCTGACCGTTGGCTACCGCGCCAGCCTGACCGAGGTCGTGCAGATCATCGGCCGTGCCACGCGCGATGCACCGGGCAAGACGCGCGCGAGGTTTACCAACCTGATCGCGGAACCGGATGCGACCGAGGAAGCGGTCACCGAGGCCGTCAACGATACGTTGAAGGCGATTGCGGCAAGCCTGCTGATGGAACAGGTTCTTGCGCCGCGCTTCGAGTTCAAGCCAAAGAATCCCGACAGCGGCCCGACACCTGACTTCGACTATGGCGACGGGGGTTACGTCCCGAGCCGCTGCAATATCGGAGTCAACGAGCAGACAGGGACGTACCAGATCGAGATCCAGGGCATTGCCGAGCCCAGAAGCAAGGAAGCGGCGCGCATCTGCCGAGAAGACCTGAACGAGGTGATTGCGGCCTTCGTGCAGGACAAACCGACGATCGAGCGCGGCCTGTTCGATGAGGAACTGGTGCCCGAAGAGCTGACGCAGGTCCGCATGGGCAAGATCATCAAGGACAGGTATCCGGAACTCGACATCGAAGACCAGGAGGCCGTGCGCCAGCACGCCATCGCCGCGCTGAATCTCACGCAGCAGGCCAAGCGGCTTGTCACCGAAGGCGAGGGCGACGGGTCGCCCAACACTGCACTGATCACCGGTGTGCGTCGCTTCGCGATGGACGTGCGCGAGCTGGACATCGACCTCATCGATCGCATCAATCCCTTCAGCGAGGCCTACGCCATTCTTGCCAAGACCATGAGCGAGGATCGCTTGAAGCAGGTCGCGATGGCCATCTCGGCCAAGCGCACGAGCCTGACACCGGACGAGGCAAAGGAATTGGCCGTTCGCGCCGTCCAGTTCAAGAAGGAACGAGGCCGCATACCGGCGCTCGACTCCCAGGATGCGTGGGAGCGACGCATGGCCGAAGGTGCGGCCGCCTTCATGCGCTTCAAATCAGAAGGGCGTTATGAGTCCCTCTGACCTGGACGCCATTGCTGCGGAGCTTTCCGAGTTTGCGCCGCCCGAGAAGAAGGACGGACGCCCGGCCAGCGAGGAGCGCGTCATCGCAGGCTTCGAGGAAATCCAACGCTTCACCGAAAAGCACGGACGCGCGCCCCAGCACGGTGAAGACCGCGACATTTTCGAGCGCTTGTACGCCGTGCGACTCGACCGCTTGCGTGCGCTGCCGGACTGCCGCATCTTGCTCGAGCCGCTCGATCATCAAGGCTTGCTTGCCGCTGCGCCAGCCGCTGCCGCTCCGACAGAGGAAACCATCGACATCGATGCTCTGGCTGCCGAATTGACTGGCGTGGCCGACGCCGACGACATTACGGTCCTTCGTCATGTCCGCACCAGCGTCGAAAAGCGTGCCGCCGAGGAAGTCGCGGATCGCAAGCCCTGCGAGGACTTCGAGGCCTTTCGGCCCTTGTTCGAGCGCGTCCAAACGGAGATCAGGACCGGCTTGCGCCAGTCCCAGCCCATAGAGCCGGGCCGCCGTGCGATCGAGGTCGGGGACTTCTTCGTTCTGGATGGCCTGACGCTCTACGTCGCGGAGGTCGGCGAGCCGCTGAAAACCACTGCCGGAGAAGTGGATCGCCGTCTGCGCCTGATCTTCTCCAACGAGACCGAGAGCAATCTGCTGCTGCGCTCGCTTCAGCGCGCGTTCTACAACGACCCCGCCGCAAGGCGCCTGGCCTCGCCGGAAAGCAGGCAACTGTCCTTCGGGGGTGAGTTCGAGGCCGATGATGTCGAAAGCGGCACGATCTACGTCCTGCGCTCTCTTTCCGATCACCCCTATGTCGCGCAGCATCGCGACATCCTTCATAAGGTGGGGGTGACCGGCGGCAGGGTGGAGACGCGCATCGCCGATGCGGAACACGACTCTACCTATCTGTTAGCGAAGGTCGAAGTAGTGGCGACTTACAAGCTCGCAGGCATCAACCGCACCCGGATGGAAGACCTGTTCCACAGGCTGTTCGCTCCTTCGCGGTTGAACATCACCATCAACGACCGCTTCGGTCACCCCGTGAACCCCAGGGAGTGGTTCCTCGTTCCGCTGTTCGTCATCGATGAGGCCGTTACGCGAATCAAGGATGGCAGCATCACCGACTACATCTACGATCCCGGTGTCGCAAAGCTGGTGAAGGCGGATTAGTTTGAGATGCCATTGAAGTCTACTGACGAAAGCTGCGAGGGCTCCGCCGCACCGAGCTAGCCAAAGATTGGGGCGATTGTGAAGCTCAAGAGGGAAGCAAAGACACTGAAAACCAAGGCGATAGCCTCATTGAAGCGCGGGCTCGAAGCGTTCAATAGCCACGACGACGATGGAAGACCAGAGACAATCTTGCTGATGCTTCAACATGCCAGCGAGATGTTGGCTAAGGCATTGTTGGTTCAGAAGGGGCAGGGCGTTTTCGACAAGGAAAAGGGCACATCGATCGGTATCGAGAAGGCGTTGAATATTGCGCAATCCAAGGGCTGGGTGAGTGCTGCGCAAGCGGGGGCAGTCCGTGTCATCGACGCGATGCGCGACCAAGCCCAGCACTGGATGATCGTGGTTCCAGAAGACGCTCTCTACATCAACGCCAGGGCGTTGATCACCGCGTTGGACGAAATCCTGACCGAGCACTTCCAGGATTCGCTTGCCAACAACCTTCCTGTGCGGGTTCTGCCCCTGTCTACTCAACCGCTTCCCGACTTCGTAATGCTGGTAAATCGGGAGTACACACAGATTCGAGATCTCCTTGCTCCAGGGCGAAGAGCGCGAGATGAGGCCAGAGGGCGAATTGCGGCACTTCTGGCGATGGAAGCTCACGTTAGCGAAGAGGTGGCGGTTTCCAAACGAGACCTGGACCGGATCGAAGAGGCGATCAGAGAGAACACTCCAGCCGAACAGGTGTTCCCACGGTTGATGACCTTGGCAACGAACGTTGAAGGAGAAGGTCCCACGATTCGCGTCCGAATATCCCGAGCCGCGGATGCTCCTGCGGTTCGGTACGTGTCAGGCGATGACCCTGAGGGCGCGGCGGCCATCCGTGAAGTGGATCTCCAGAAGAAATATCACTGGAGCCCCAGTGCGTTGGCAGAAAAGCTAAAACTGTCAGTCAACAAGGCCAAGGCTGTTCGCGACTTCCTTCGCATCGACAACGATCCGGCCAATGTCATGGTCTTCGAGTTCGGATCTCAGAAACATCCGCGCTATTCCGACAACGCGTTACGCGTTCTTCGGGAAGCCATCACTCCCGAACTCGTCGCGCGAGCGTGGCGTGAGCGACTTCCCGGTCGCGGTAGATAGCGTGTTGAGCCCGGCTTGCGCTTAATCGTCAACGCACGAATCACTTCAGGAGATCTCCATGCAATACCACGTCGACGGCTTCCAGCCCGGTGATCCCGATGTCCAGCCCGCTGCCCCGGGTCACCGCCAGCCGGGCGACCCGTTGCCGGAAACGGTGGATGTCCTGATCGCCGGCTCCGGACCCGCCGGCCTGTGCCTGGCCGCGCAACTGGCTCGCGTGCCGCAGATCCGCACGATGCTGGTCGAGCCCAAGCTCGGGCCGATGGAGAAGGGCCAGGCCGACGGCATCAGCGTGCGCTCGATGGAGATGTTCCAGGCCTTCGGCTTTGCCGTGAAGGTGAGTCGCGAGTCCGTGTGGATCAACGAGACGACCTTCTGGGCTCCCGCCGCCGATGCACCGCTCGTCCGCGTCGCGCGCGTGCAGGACGTGCCCGACGGCACCTCCGAGATGCCGCACGTGCTGATCAACCAGGCGCGCGTGCACGACATGTTCCTCGACATCATGCGCCGCTCGCCGAGCCGGCTCGAGCCCGACTACGGCGTGAAGGTCGCGGGCCTCGAGATCGATCCCGCCGCCACCGAGTACCCGGTCACCGTCACACTCGAGCACACCGCGCCGGGCCGCGAAGGCCAGACCACTCAGGTGCGCGCCAACTACGTGATCGGCTGCGACGGCGCACGCTCCAACGTGCGCACTGCCATCGGCGGCAAGCTGCACGGCGATGCGGCGCACCAGGCGTGGGGCGTGATGGACATCCTGGCCGTCACCGACTTCCCCGACTGGCGCATGAAATCCTTCGTGCGCTCGCAGGACGAGGGCATCCTGATGGTGCTGCCGCGCGAGGGTGGTCATCTGGTGCGCCTGTATGTCGAGCTCGATCGCCTCGGCGAGCACGAGCGCGCCGCCGACCGCCACATGGACGTGCAGGACATCATCGCCAAGGCGCAGCGCATCTTCCGGCCGTTCTCGCTCGACGTGAAGGAGGTCGTCTGGTGGTCGATCTACGAGATCGGCCATCGCCTGACCGACAAGTTCGACGACGTGCCCGACAACGAGGTGACCACGCGCGCGCCGCGCGTGATGCTCGCAGGCGACGCCTGCCATACGCACAGCCCGAAGGCCGGGCAGGGCATGAACGTGTCGATGGGCGACACCTTCAACCTCGGCTGGAAGCTGATCTCGGTGCTCACCGGTCGAGCCGACCCATCGCTGCTGCACAGCTACTCCGGCGAGCGTCGCGCGGCCGCCAAGGGTCTGGTGGAGTTCGACCACAAGTGGGCGCGCGTGGTGGGCGAGCGCGCCGAGGACGACGACACGGCCGCGCTGCCGCGCGTCGCGCGCGAGTTCGTCAACAACCTGCCTTTCACCTGCGGGCTCACGATCCAGTACGAGCCGAGTGCGCTGACCGGCGCAGCCACGTACCAGGCGCTGGCCAGCGGCTTCGACATCGGCAAGCGTTTTCACTCGGCACCCGTACTTCGTGTCGCCGACGCGAAACCGATGCACCTCGGACACTGCGTCGAAGCCGATGCGCGCTTTCGCCTGTTCCTCTTCGCTCCCGCCGACGATGCGGGTCGACCCGGCGGCACCGTGGCGAAACTGTGCGACTGGCTCGAGCACGATCCGGCGTCGCCGCTGCGACGCCACACCGCACCCGGCGAAGACGTTGACGCCGTGATCGACACCCGCGCCGTGTTCCAGCAGCACCTGCACGAGCTCGACTACGCCGCGATGCCGACGCTGCTGCGTCCGCACGTGGGGCGCTACGGGCTGTGCGACTACGAGAAGATCTTCTGCGTCGACTTCAAGCGCGGCGACGACATCTTCGCGATGCGCGGCATCGACCGCGCAGCCGGCTGCATGGTCGTCGTGCGGCCCGACCAGTACGTGGGCCACGTGCTTCCGCTGTCGGCGCGTGAAGCGCTGGCGGCGTACTTCGCGGGCGTGCTGCGCGTGCGGCGGGTTTGACCCACCCGGGGTGGCGCAGCAGGAACGTGGGCCAGATGCTTTTCGCACATCCCGCGACGGAATGTTGCGTTTCCTTCCGTCGAATTCGTTCAACGGCCGAGAATGCAACGTGCGGTAGCGGGGTAGCGGGTTGTCTACCAGTCCTCGATCTGCAATCCCTGAACACGCGAGAACTCGCGCGTATTGCTGGTGACGAGCGCAAGAGCACGCGCCTTCGCCTGGCCCGCGATCAGCACGTCATACGGCCCGATCGGCGTTCCCTTCCTCTTCAGGTCTGCCCGAATTTCGCCGGCAATACGCGCGTCTTCGCGGTCGAGATCGAGAATGGCGAGATCGGCGAAGAGAAGGCGCAGCGTTTCGAGATTGAATTCGACCTGCTGGCTGCGATACGCACCGTAGTAGAGTTCATGCGCAACGACCGACGAGACGCCCAGGGAGCCGGGCTTCGCAGCCTCCATTCGCTCGAGCAGCGTTCGTGAGCGCCGCGTCACGAAAGCGATCACTGCGTTGGTGTCGAGCAGGCGAGTGATCATTCGAAGGCCCGGTCCAGATCGGGTCGTTCCTGCTGCTCGGGCTGGTCTCGCTCCTGCGCCATGAAGTCTTCGCTGAATCCGCGATCGATCGCGGCGCGCAAGGATGTCCATGGTCGGGTTGCATCCGGCTTTGGTCGCAGGATCAACGCATCCCCCTCGCGCGATACCTCGACCTCATCGACGTCGAAGCGGAACTCTTTCGGCAAACGGACTGCTTGCGAGTTACCGGACTGAAAGACTTTCGCGGTAGCGGTCACGATAGCGAGCCCATCGATGATGTATATACGTGTGAGTATACACGTCTGCAGTTTCTTCGTTCACCCCGCCAGCACGCCGACGACCAGCGCGTTGACGACATCGATGAAGAAACCGCACACCAGCGGCACGATCAGGAAGGCGCGCGGTGCGGCGCCGTACTCGCGCGTGACCGCGCTCATGTTCGCCACGGCGGTGGCCGTCGAGCCCAGCGTGATCCCGCCGAAGGCCGAGCAGATCACGGCGGCTTCGTAGTCGCGACCCATTGCGGGGAAGACCACCAGTACGGTGAAAAGCACGACGACCATGATCTGCAGCACCATCGTCACGGTGATGAACCCCAGCACCGGACGCAGCTCCCACAACTGCAGGCCCATCAGCGCCATCGTCAGGAACAGGCCGAGGCAGATGTCGGAGATCAGTGCCAGCCCCGGCTTCATCTCGTGAAAACGCCAGAGGCGACCTCCCTGCGGCGCGATCAGGTCGCCGGCCGAACGTAGAAGGATTCCTCCCAGCAGGCAGCCGACGAAGGCCGGCAGCATCAGTCCGCTCGAGCGGATCAGCGCACCGATCCCATAGCCGAGCATCAACGCAATGTTGAGCCAGAACACGGCGAGCAGCGCACCGTAGTAGTCGAGCGGAGCCTGCGCTTCCTCGCCGTACAGCGTTCCGACCTCGAGCTCCGGCATCTGCCGACGGCGCCACGGCATGCCGGCGCATCAGCCAGCCGGCGATCGGCCCGCCGATCAGGCAGGCCGCAATCAACCCAACCATGTTCGCCGCCATGCCCAGCTCGGTCGCGATCGCAATGCCGAGCACGTCGGTGAAATGCGGCGCCCAGGCCAGCGTCGTCCCGACGCCCCCGGTGAGCGAGACCGAACCGACCATCAACCCCGTGCGCGCGTCCATGCCGAACAGCGCCGCCAGCGTCATGCCCAGGCCGTTCTGGATCAGGATGAAGATCGTCGCCAGCAGCAGCAGGACGACCAGTTGCCAGCCGCCGCGCGAGAGCGTGCGCACGTTCGAGTTCAGGCCCAGTGCGCCGAAGAAGTACAGCAGCAGCCCATCGCGCACGCCGAGCTCGAAGGACAACTGCAGGTCGATGACGTAGTAGAGGACGCACACCGTAGCAGCGCAGAGCAGGCCGCCGACCACGGCTTCCGGGATTCCGTAGCGACGCAGCAGGTCGACGCGTGCCACCACTCCCTTGCCGACGAACAGCAGCAGGATGGCCAGTGTGAAGCTGACGAAGCGATCGAGCTCCAGCAAGCCGTCCTGCATCGAAAGACCGAGGGAGTTCAGCGCTTCACCTCCCGCGCCTTTCCGCGCGAGGTCGTCGCGGACAGCCCGTCACGTCGCACCGAGCGTCTTCCTCGCCACCGCATAGCCCTCCGCGAGATGCATCCGGATCGTCCGGGCAGAGAAGTCGTAGTGCAGCGGCGCCGTCTGCCCATCGCTTCCGTTGCGGGTGAAGCGTGTGATGCGCGTCGCAGCGCCATCACCCATCAGCTGGATGTATTCGGGCTGATGACGGATACGGGCCGCTTCCGCCGGTTCGAGGCGATCGAGGATACGGTCGACCAGCCGGCGATAGGCGCTCACCTTCTCGCGATGGCGCAGGTCGCTGCGCACCCGCTCGGAATAGACGATCTCGTCGCGCCGCAACAGCACCTCGCTCATGTTCGACGGCAGCGGGCTCGTGCCCGAGAACAGGTCGACGATGAACACGCGCTTGCCGTCCGGGCCACAGCGTTCGTTGACGAGGTCGAGCGGCGAGTTGCTGACGATGCCGCCGTCCCAGTACGCCTTGCCGTCGATGACCGTCCACGGAAATCCTGGCGGAAGACTTCCACTGGCGATGATGTGGTCTGCCGTGATCTCGTCGACGTAGCTGTCGAAGACCGCGAGTGCGGCAGTCTCGACGTCGACGGCACTGATCAGCAGGCGCACCGGGCTCGTTGCGAGCGAAGCGAAGTCGACGTACTTCGCAAGCAGCTCGCGCATCGGCGCAGTGTCGTAGTAGCTGGTCCAGCTCGCCGGAAGCTCCGGCAGCGTGCCGACGGACGGGAGCCAGCGCGGGGCGAAGAAGCCCGGGACACCGAAGGCGAGGATCTGCATCGCCGCTGCGGCGCGCTCGCCGCAGCCGAAGGGCAGCAGCGGCATCACCGCTACCGAGACATCGGACCAGAACGCTGCCAGCGCCTCGGCTGCATGCTGCGGATGACTTGCGATGATCGCGCCGTTGAAGGCGCCGATCGACACGCCGGCGACGATGTCCGGGAAGATCCGCGCTTCCTCGAGTGCCTTGACGACGCCGCATTCGAAGGCGCCGAGCGCGCCGCCTCCCTGCAGGATCAACGCGGTCTGCGGAGGGACCCGGTCGAGCGCGAACGATGGATTGCCCAGCCGATCCTTGATCGTCGCGATATTCAGGCGATGGCGGATCCATCCCTCGACGAGGCGGATCTCGTCGGCCGGACGATCGATCGAGAAGAGCGCACGCGGCACGTCGTCGCGCAGATAGAAAAGCGCGAAGGATCCGGCATCGAGATTGCCGCGCTGGATCCACTCCTCGCCTTCGTCGGCCGCACCGACGACGTTGAAACGGATGTCGCCGATCTCGCCGAAGAAGTACGAGACCTCGTCGTAGGGCAGCCGGCGTCCGAGCATGTTCCGCGCGACGAGACGTCCCTGCTTGACCGCGTTGTCCCAGTGCTCGATGTGGCGACGTCGGGCGAACACCGGATCGTCGAAGCTCGCCACGTCGCCGGCCGCGAACACATCAGGCGCGTTCGTGGCGAGCAGCGCATCGACGACGATGCGCCCGTCATCGAGCGCGATGCCGCTGCCCTGCAGGAACGCCGACGACGGCTCGACGCCGATCCCGACGACGACGAAATCGCAGGGCAGGCGCCGGCCGTTCACCGTCTCGACCTCGCGTACCCGTCCACGACCGTGGAAGGCGGCAACGGTGTCGTTCAGCAGCACCTGCACGCCCCGACTCGCCGCATGGCGCTCGAAGTGTCTCGAGAGGAACGGCGCCTTCAGATGGGGCAGCAGCACCGGGCCGCGCTCGACGACCGTGACTTCGATCCCGCGCTCGGCGAGCGCCATCGCGACTTCCATGCCGAGGAAGCTGCCGCCGAGCACGACGACGCGTCGCGCGCGGGCGGCGGCCTGTCGGATCGCCTGCGCATCGGACTGCTGGTGCAACGTTCGGATTCCGGCGAGCCCGGCTCCGGGTACCTGCGGACGCCTCGGGGTCGCACCGGTGGCGATCAGCAGGCGGCCGTATCCGATGCGTTCACCGCTCGCGGTCGTAACCGTGTGCTTCGCCGGGTCGACCGCAGCGATCCGCGTGCCGAGTCGCAGGCCGATCGCGTTGTCGCGATAGAAGTCCGGCGGGTGGATGAAGACCTGCGCTGCCGCATCGCCGTTACGCAATACGTCCTTCGACAACGGCGGCCGATGGTAGGGCGGTGCGTCCTCGTCCGACACGATCAGGATCGAGCCGGTCGCCTGCTCGCTTCGCAGCGTCTGCGCGGCGGTTGCGCTGGCGAGTCCTCCGCCGACCAGCAGGAAGTCGGCGTGGTCGGATATCGCTCCCTTCACAGCTTCGGCTTGCTCGCCTTGCCCTCGCGCTTCTCGGCGACGGCGAGTCTTGTTGTTCTTTGCATGTCACTACCTCCGTTTTCTCGGGACCGTCATGCTAAACAAGGGCGGTATCGATTCCTGCCCGCTTCAGAACGGCCAGAACACCGGAATGAAGATCACGCCCAGCACCCAGAAGATCAGGTTCAGCGGCAGCCCGACCTTGACGAAGTCGCTGAAGCGATAGCCGCCCGCCCCGTAGACCATCGTATTCGTCTGGTAGCCCACCGGCGTGGCGAAGCTGGTCGAGGCGGCGAAGGTCACCGCGATCAGGAAGGGCGTGGCATCGACGTCCATCAGCCGGGCCGTCGACATGCCCACCGGCGTGAGCAGTACCGCGGCAGCGGCATTGCTCATGAACTCGGAGAGCAGGATCGCCATCAGGTACAGCACCGCCAGCACCGTCAAAGGCCCGTAGCCGCTCACCAGACCGACCGTGTTCTCGACGATGAAGCGCGCAGCACCCGTCTCGCTCATCGCGATGCCCAGCGGCAGCAGGCCGGCCATCAGGATGATGATGCGCCAGTCGATCGCGTCGTAGACGTCTTCCGCGTCGAGGCAGCCCGCGAGCGTCAGCGCGACGGCACCGGCCAGCGATGTGACCGAGATCGGCGCCCATCCAATCGCGGAGACGCCGATCACCAGCGCCATCGTGACCAGCGCGAAGGGCGCACGCCAGCCCATCGGCTTTTCCGGTTGGCGCTCGGACAGCACGATCACGTTCGTGTCCTTGCGCAGCGCTGCCATTCCGGATTCGGGGATCAGCATCAGCAGAATGTCGCCGACCTGCAGCCGGGCGCTGCGCAGTTCGTCGCGCAGCACGTGGCCGCGCCGGTGAAGCGCGAGCGCCGTCGTGTCGTGATTCCAGCCGAAATCGAGCATGCCCAGGCTGCTGCCGATCACGCGGGAACGGGGCGCGATCATCACTTCGGTGAGCACCTGCTCGACTTCCTCGAAGGAGCGTTGCTTGAGCTTGAACTCCGCGTTCACCTCGAGCCCGGCCTCCTTGCGCAGCTCGTCGAGCTTCGACCAGTCGCCGCGCGCCAGCAGGATGTCGCCCTCCTGCAGCGTCTGCGACCTCGGCGAATGAACCTTCTGGTTCTCGCGCAGCAGCTCCAGCACGAAGACGCCGAATTCCTCGCCGAGCTTCGCTTCGCCGACCGAGGTGCCGATCAGCGACGATTCCGGCATCACGCGCAGCTCGGTGATGTACTTGCCCAGCTCGTAGCGCTCGACCAGCTCGACGCTGCGCGCGTCCGGCAGCAGCCAGCGCCCGATCGTGAGCAGATAGAGGCAGCCCGTCACGAAGCAGATGACGCCGAGCGGGGTGAACTCGAACATCGTGAAACCGGGATGCCCGAGATCCCTCGCCATGCCGTTGACGAGCAGGTTGGTCGAGGTGCCGACCAGCGTGCAAACGCCTGCCATCTGCGACACGTACGACAGCGGGATCAGCGCCTTCGACGCCGACATGCCGATACTCGCCGTTGCGGCGATCACGATCGGCATCAGCACCGCCACCACTGCGGTGTTGTTGACGAAGGGCGCGATCGCCGCCAGCACGGCGAACAGGATGACGAGGAACTGCGTCGGCGATCCGGCGCGGCCGAGCAGGTTGCCGATTCCCGCGAGCGCGCCGCTGTTCTGCAGCCCCGCGGCCAGCACGAACATCGCGGCTACCGTGATCGTGGCGGAATTGCTGAATCCGCTGAGTGCCTGCCCGGTGTCGATCAGGCCGGTCAGCGCGAGGCTGGTCAGCACCAGCAGCGCCACGGCGTCGATGCGCAGCTTCTCCGTGGCGAACAACAGCACCGCGGCGAGCGAGATGAAGAGAACGACGGCGATGTCGAGCGTCATGCCTGGCAGAAGCAGTGATTCGGGTCTCGTGTGGTGGCCGCGAGGACGCAGATGTCGCGGCCCGGCAGGGAGACCGGCGACGGTCCGCTATCGTAGCGAAGGCGCCGTGCGGCCTGCGCGTCTTCTTGCAGGCCTGCCCGTCCGTTTCGCCGACCACGAGAGAGGAAAGATGTCCGCCCCCCGATCGTCCTCCAAACGTACAACGCTCCTTGAGAGCGTTCCGACGTCCCGCCGTGCGCCGGCCGCCTCCGAAGCACGCAAGCCCGTGGCCCGGGCGCCCGGGCTTCCGATGCCGCCCACGCCGGGCGCGACCCATTCGCTGCCCGACGTGCTCGACGTGATCGCGCTGACGCAGCTCGCCCGTTTCACCGGCGGCCTGTCGCCCGTCGCCGGCCTGCTCGCATGGGCCGACTGGACCATGCATCTGGCGATCTCGCCCGGCAAGCAGCGCAGCCTCGTCGAGAAGGCCCTGCGCCAGCAGCGCCGGCTGTTCCACTACGCAATGGCCTGCGCCACGACCACACGCGACATTCCCGCCTGCATCGAACCGCTGCCACAGGATCGACGCTTTCGCGATCCGGCCTGGCAGCGATGGCCGTTCAACGTCATCTACCAGGGCTTCCTGCTGAACCAGCAGTGGTGGCACAACGCGACCACCGGGGTGCGCGGTGTCACGCGGCATCACGAGCAGCTCGTCACCTTCGGCGCACGCCAGCTGCTCGACATGTGGTCACCGTCGAATTTCATCGCGACCAACCCCGAGGTGCTCGATGCAACGATGTCCAGCGGCGGCGCGAACCTGTGGCTCGGGGCACTCAACCTCCTCGAGGATCTGCAGCGCGAGGCCTTCGATGAGCCACCGGCCGGCGCCGATGCGTTCCAGCCGGGCAGGGACGTAGCGACGACGCCGGGGAAGGTCGTCTACCGCAATCGACTCATAGAGCTGCTGCAATACGAGCCTGCGACGCCGACCGTGCACGCCGAGCCGGTGCTGATCATTCCGTCGTGGATCATGAAGTACTACATCCTCGATCTGTCGCCGCACAACTCGATGGTGAAGTACCTGGTCGAGCAGGGCCACACGGTCTTCATCGTGTCGTGGAAGAACCCGGATGCCGAAGACCGCGAGCTGTCGCTGGACGATTACCGCACGCTCGGCGTCATGGCGGCGCTCGAGGCGGTCAACGCGATCGTTCCCGATCGCAGGGTCGACGCCGTCGGCTACTGCCTGGGCGGCACGCTGCTGTCGATCGCCGCGGCAGCGATGGCGCGCGACGGCGACGACCGCCTGCGCAGCCTTTCGCTCTTCGCCGCCGAGGTCGACTTCCGTGAATCGGGCGAGCTGCTGCTGTTCATCGACGAGAGCCAGTTGAGCTGGCTCGATGCCGTGATGGCGGAGAAGGGCTATCTGGACGGCAGCCAGATGGCCGGCGCCTTCCAGTTGCTGAACACGCGCGACCTGGTCTGGTCGAAGCGCGTGCGCGAGTATCTGCTCGGATCGCGTCAGTCGCTGTTCGACCTGCTGGCGTGGAACGCCGACACCACGCGCATGCCGCATCGGATGCACAGCGAGTACCTGCGGCGCCTGTATCTCGACAACGATCTGGCCGAGGGTCGCTATACGGTGAAGGACAGGGTGATTGCGCTCACCGATATCCGGACGCCGATCTTCGCGGTGGGAACGGTGCGCGATCACGTCGCGCCCTGGCCGTCGGTGTACCGGATCCACCTGCTCAGCGATACCGAGGTGACTTTCGTGCTCACGAGCGGCGGGCACAACGCGGGCGTCGTGAGCGAGCCCGGGCATGCCGGGCGCAGCTTCCAGATGGCCACCCGCGCGGCGGGCGCGCGCTATGTCGATCCCGATACCTGGCGCGCCGAAACGCCGCGCCAGGAGGGGTCGTGGTGGCCCGCCTGGCAGGCATGGCTCGCGCAGCGCTCGGACGCTCGTGTGTCGCCCCCGCGCCTCGGCGCGGACGGAGCCTTCGCGCCGCTGGGCGATGCGCCCGGCACCTACGTCATGATGCGGTAGCGACGTTCTCCTCGCCGCGCCACGGTTGCGAGGAACCGGTGCCCACAGCCGGATACGAATACGAGACTTTCGCCGAGGCGCGGGCAGTGGCCCGGCGCCGCCGTCGGCGCGTCCTGCTGCCGCTGGCCGTGGTCGCCGTGATGCTGCTGGCGCTGGTCGGCATCGCGATCCACGACTACCGGGCAATGCGCGCGGATGCGCTCGCGCGGTCCGAAGGCGTGATCGCGGACCTGCAACAACGCATCGAGACCGAGGTCGACGCCTTGCTGCGACCGATCAACGGAATCACCGCGCTGTCGCGCGACCTGCTCGAGGACCGGTTCGACTCCGGCATGATCGACTCGCGGTCCTGTCGCTGCGGCTGACCAACGCCGTCGTGCTCGCAGGCAGCGTTGACTACCGAGCGCCCAGCCGCTCGATCAGCGCCATCGCGGCCGCCGGGTTCACTGCCTTGTGCCCGCTGATCACGTACAGGTAGACGTCGCGCGGCGCAGCCGACGCATCGTCGAGCAGGGCAGGCTCGAGCCCTTCCGGCTGCGCGCCCGCCGCCCAGGCTCGCGCACGCGCGGCCCAGCGATCGAGTTCCTCCGCGGCGTAGCCCATCGGCTCGCTGTCGCGCGTGCCCATGATGCGCGCGTAGACGAAGGGCGCCGCGAGGTCGGCGATCTGCGGATACGCGCTGTCTCCGCTGACGACGATCGCCACGCCGTGCGCGCTCGCCAGCTCGACGAAGCGCGCCGTGCGAAAGCTGTCGTGGCGCACCTCGACCGCGTGGCGTAGCAAGCGTCCGCCGACGGACGCAGGCAGCAGATTCAGGAAGGCCTCGAACTCCGATGCGTCGAAGCGCCGGCTCGTCGGAAACTGCCAGTTGACCGGTCCGAGTTTGTCCCCCAGATCGAGCACACCGCCGTCGAAGAATCGTGCGATCGATTCGCCGGCGTCGGCGAGCGAGCTGCGGTGCGTCGCATAGCGCGGTCCTTTCACCGCGAACACGAAATCGTCGGGCGTCTCGTCGCGCCACCTCGCGAAGCTGGCGGGTGTCTGCGTGCGGTAGAAAGTGCCGTTGATCTCGATCGAGCCGAGACGACGGCTCGCGTACTCGAGCTCGCGCTTCAGCGGATGCTTCTGCGGATAGAAGCTGCCGCGCCACGGCTCATAGACCCATCCGCCGATGCCGATCCGGATCTCGCCCGCGTGCCGGTCCTGCATGACGTCTTCCTCCGGAGATTCGACGATTTCGCCGATCCGACGGCCGCGTCCGCTACCCGACCGCCATCGGCTGCTGCGCCGCCTCGCGCCGCTGCAGCGCGCGCTTGCGCTCGACTCCCCAACGGTAGCCGGCGAGATCTCCGTCCTGCCGGATGACACGGTGGCAGGGAATCGCGACCGCGATGCGGTTGGCGCCACAGGCCTGCGCCACCGCACGCGCCGAGTGCGGCGCGCCGATGCGCGCGGCGAGCTCCGTATAGGTGACGGTACGGCCAGGCGGGATCTCGCACAGCGCCCGCCAGACGCGTTCCTGGAAAGCGGTGCCGCGCACGTCCAGCGGCAGTTTCAGACCCAGCGAGGGAACCTCGACGAAACCGATCACCTGCGCGACCAGCTGCTCGAAGTCGGCATCGCCGCCGACCAGTTGCGCGTTCGGGAAGCGATCCTGCAGGTCGCGCACCAGCGCATCGGCGTCGTCGCCGAGCAGGATCGCGCAGATGCCGCGCTGGCTCTGTGCGACGAGGATCTCGCCCAAAGAACAACGACCGACCGCGAAACGGATGACCGCGCCGGCGCCGCCCGCCCGATAGTCGCGCGGACGCATGCCCAGCAGCCGATCCGAGCTCTCGTAGAAGCGGCTGCCGGAGTTGAAACCGGCCTCGTACAGGGCATCGGTGACGGACGCATCGGGCGTGCCGAGCGCGTCGCGCAACCTTCGCGCGCGACAGGCCGACGCGTAGGCCTTCGGCGTCAGGCCCGCTTCGGCCTTGAACACCCGATGGAAATGCGAGGGGCTCATGCCGGCCTGCGCGGCCAGCTCGGCGAGCGCCGGAGCCGTCTCGGCGGCTTCGATGCAGCGACACGCGAGAGCGACGAGTTCGGCGTGGCTGCGTGCGACGCCGCTCGGGGTGCGTGCCCGACGACGATCGGCAGATCGGCCTGGGCGTTCAGGAGCCTCGGGAGATGGGTGTGCGTGCGATCTCATGACGGCTTCGTTTGCGGCAGTGTGCATCCGGAGAGTCTAGGGATTGCTGCGCCGGCAGAAACTCCGCTTCTTGCCTTCGAAGGCGGGCCGCGTGAACTCCCTCCATCCGAACGGTTGCCGGAGCACGCCCGCGTTCACCGCGAACGCGCGTCGCCGATCAGCTCGAGCACGCTCTCCGGGGGCCGACACAGCCGCGCCCCTTGCGAAGTGACGACGATCGGGCGCTCGATCAGGATCGGGTTCGCGACCATCAGGTCGAGCAACTGGTCGTCGCTCCATTTGGCGTCGTCGAGCTGCAGCTCCGCGTAGGGCGGTGCCTTGCGGCGCAGGATGCTGCGCACCGGCGCCTGCATCGCGGCCACGAGGCGTGCGAGCGTCCCGCGATCGGGGGGCGTCTTCAGATACTCGACGATCTGCGGCTCGATGCCGTTCTCGCGCAGCATGCCGAGCACCTTTCGGGAGGTGCTGCACGACGGATTGTGATAGATCGTGACGTTCATACGGCTTCTCTCATCGACTCGAGGCAGGGGGTCCCAAAAGCATACGGCAACGGGGTTTCCCCCATGCCGGTGCTAGCATCCCTGCGCCATGTCGCCGTCCTTTTCCGTTTTCGACACAGCGATCGGTCGTTGCGCGATCGCGTGGAGCGATTGCGGGATTGCACGCGTGCAGCTTCCCGAGACGAGCGATGCGCTCACCTGCGCGCGGCTGCTGCGCCACCTTCCCGACGCGACGCAGGCCGAGCCGCCGGAGCACGTGCAGCAGGCCATCACGCGCGTGCGCGCGCTGCTCGCCGGCGAACGCGACGACCTCGGCGACCTGCCGCTCGATCTGCGCGAAGTGCCTCCTTTCCATCGGCGCGTCTACGAGCTCGTACGATCGATCGGACCCGGTCGCACGATCACCTACGGCGAGATCGCCAGACGCCTCGGCGATCCTGCCGCCGCACGCGCCGTCGGCCAGGCGCTCGGCGAGAATCCGTTCGCGCCGATCGTTCCGTGTCATCGCGTGCTCGCGGCCGGCCGCCGCCCGGGCGGCTTCTCCGCCGCCGGCGGAGTGACGACCAAACTGCGGATGCTCGAGATCGAGAAGGCCTGTATCGGTGACGCGCCGGGCCTGTTCGACGGCGACGACGCGCGCGCGCAACCGGCTGGCCCGGCCCCATCACGGGCACAGGCTGCGCAAGACGATTTCGGTCCGATCGACGAATCGATGATGCGCCTCGCGCTCGAGCAGGCGTTATGCGCGCAGCAGAAGGGTGAAGTCCCCGTCGGCGCCGTTGTCGTGCACGACGGCGAGGTGATCGGCACGGGCTTCAACCAGCCGATCGGTGCGCACGATCCGACCGCGCACGCCGAGATCCGTGCGATGCGTGCGGCAGCCGAACGCATCGGCAATTACCGACTGATCGACTGCGACCTGTACGTGACGCTCGAGCCCTGTGCGATGTGTGCCGGCGCCATCCAGCACGCGCGGATCCGCCGCGTCGTCTACGGTGCCGCCGATCCGAAGACGGGCGCCTGCGGCAGCGTCGTCGACCTGTTCGCCGAGCCGCGCCTGAACCACCACGCCCGCGTCCGCGGCGGCGTGATGGCCGAGGCCTGCGCGGCGTTGCTGTCGTCGTTCTTCGCGTCGCGCCGGCGCCGCTGATAAGGCGCTACTGGATCTTCGCCTTCGCTCGCAGGTCCTGCTGAAGCTGCTGCACGCGCTGGCGTTCGAGCTCCTGCTGGATCTGCGGGCGAACCTGCTCGAGGGGCGGCGCCTCCGCTTCGCGCACGTCGTCGAGCCGGATCACGTGATAGCCGAACTGCGACTTCACCGGCGTCTCGGTGTACTTGCCTTTCTCGAGCTGGACCATCGCGTCGGAAAACTCCTTCACGAAAGTGCCCGGCGTATTCCAGTCGAGATCGCCGCCCGACTGCGCGGAGCCCGGATCCTTCGACTGCTTCGCGAGTTCCTCGAACTTCGCGCCTTTCTTCAGCTGCGCGATGATCGTCTTCGCCTCATCCTCGCTCTCGACGAGGATGTGACTCGGCCGGTATTCCTTCTCGCCGACCTGCGTCTTCAGGCGATCGTACTCGGCCTGGATTTCCGGGTCGGTGATCGGATTCGACTTCAGGTGCTCACGGATCAACCCACGGATCAGGATCTCCTGGCGGGCGTTCTCCAGCTGCCGCTGAACGTCGGTGTTTCGTGCCAACCCCTTCTTGTCGGCCTCCTGCACGAAGAGCTCGCGGGCGATCAGTTCGTCGCGCACGGCGGCGCGCAGCTCCGGCGTATCGGGCCGACCCTGCGAGACGAGCACCTGGATGAACTCGTCGACCTTCTCCTTCGGGATCGGCTTGTTGTTGACGATCGCAGCGTTCTGCGCGAACGCGATCGACGCGATCGGAAACAGCACGAGCGCGACGGTTCGCGCCAGGCGGAGCGAACGGTTCCGGTGCAGCATGAGAGATCCTCGTACGGGCATGGAAAAACGGACACGCAGCGAGCGTACGCCGAGCACATGGCAAACGCGCGAACTGCGCAGGTCGGCCGCGGACAACGGCGACTCAGGCGTCGGCGGAAGAACCGGTGGGGTTTTCGGCAGGCTCGGCAGGCGTGAGGGCTTCGATCGCAAGCGCGTGAATGCGATGCGGCATCCAGTCGTGCACGGCATCATACACGAGGCGATGCCGGAGCAAGGTACGCAGGCCGGCGAAGCGCTCGCTGACGATCCGCACGTGGAAATGGCCGGCGCCACCCGCCGCGCCGGGGTGTCCGGCGTGATGCTCGCTGTCGTCGCGCAGGACGATCTGCGCATCGGGAAACGACGCCGACAGGCGCTCGCGGATCTCGTCGAGCGTCGGGCGGATCACGAGCTCTCCTCCTGCACGTGGCGCCCCACGTACAGCGCCTGCACGAGCACGAAGGCGAGCGTGAGCCCGGTGGTGCCGAACAGCTTGAAGTCGACCCAGATGTCGGTGGAGAAGCGGTAGGCGACGAACAGGTTCAACGCCGCCATCACCACGAAGAACCCGACCCAGAGCACGTTCAGGCGGCCCCAGACCGGATCGGGCAGCGCGATCTGCTGGCTCATCAGCGAACGGATCAGGTTGCGGCCGAAGAGCTGCGCGCCCACCAGCACGAGCGCGAACAGCCCGTAGAGTACGGTGGGCTTCCACTTGATGAACGTCTCGTCCTGCAGCAGCAGCGTCATTCCGCCGAAGACGACGATGATCGCCAGGCTGGTCCACTGCATGCCCTCGACGCGCCGGCCGCGCAGCAGCAGCCAGCCGATCTGCCCGATGCTGGCGACGATCGCAACGGCGGTGGCGACGTAGATGTCGGCCACCTTGTACGCGATGAAGAACAGTACGACGGGGAAGAGGTCGAAGAGCAGCTTCATGCTGTCAGTATATGATCGTGGATTCGTTGGAGATCATCGATGGCCGAACGTAACCGAAATCGCCGCAATACGCTCGAGCGGCGCTGCCTGCCCAAATCGCTCAAGCGCCTGTTCAAGGGATCGAAGACCCCGATCTTCCGGATGCTCGAGAAAGTCAAGCGGGCCTGAGTGTCCAGCGCGCCTGGGCGCCCGCGCCGCGCCTCACCCGCGGGCCCAGGCCGCGCGCCTCAGACCGCGCGCCTCATCTGCCCCTTTCGTTCGCGGCTTCGTCCGCCGCCTCGAAGCGCAGCGACGCCGAGTTGATGCAGTAGCGCAGGCCGGTCGGCGGCGGCCCGTCCTCGAAGACGTGGCCGAGATGCGCGTCGCAGGCTGCGCACAGCACCTCGACGCGTTGCATTCCGTGGCTGGTGTCGACACGCTGCGCCACGTTGCCCTCGGCAATGGGCGCCCACCAGCTCGGCCAGCCGCTCCCCGATTCGTATTTGCGCTCCGACGCGAACAGCGGCGTTGCGCAGCACACGCACAGGTAGCGCCCCTGTCCGTGATGGTCGTAATAGCAGCCCGTGAACGGCCGCTCGGTGGCGCCGCGGCGGGCGATCGCGAATTCCTCGCGCGAGAGCTGCTCGCGCCATTGCGCATCGGTCTTCTCGACGCGCGCGGGTGCTTCGGCGTTCTGGCTCGTCATGACGAACAACTGACCTCCAGCGTAGTCCATCGTTTTATTCTAGGCCTAGAATCGGGCAGACCGGCGCGAGGGGCAGACCGGCGCGAGGGGCAGACCGGCGCGAGCCCGGATACCGGGAATCAGGAGACGAGGACGAGAACATGCAAGGCTTGATGATGGACATGCCGCTGCTGGTGTCGAGCATCCTGCAGCACGCGGCGCGCCACTTCGGCGATACGGAGATCGTTTCGCGCCGCGTCGAGGGCGACATTCACCGCTACACCTATGCCGACTGCGAGCGGCGGTCGCGCAAGCTCGCCGACGCCTTCGTGCACAGCGGCGTCGGCATCGGCGATCGCGTCGCAACGCTCGCCTGGAACGGTTACCGGCACCTCGAGCTCTACTACGGCGTCGGCGGAATGGGGGCGGTGATCCACACGCTGAACCCCCGTCTGCACCCGCAGCAGATCGCGTGGATCATCAACCACGCCGGGGACATGCATCTCGCCTTCGATACCACGTTCCTGCCGATCGTCGAGGCCATTGCCGAGCACTGCCCGAACGTGAAGAGCTGGATCGCGATGTGCGACGCCGAACACCAGCCGAAGTCGGACAAGGTGGCGCTCGTGAATTACGAGAGCTTTCTCGAGGGCGGCGGCGCCGACTTCGAATGGCCGCAGATCGACGAGCGCACGGCGGTCGGCCTGTGCTACACGTCGGGCACCACCGGCAATCCGAAGGGCGCGATGTACACGCATCGCTCGACGGTGCTGCACGCCTATGGATCCGCGCTGCCCGACGCGATGGCGGCATCATCGCGCGATGCGATCCTCCCCGTCGTTCCGATGTTCCATGTCAACGCGTGGGGCGTGCCGTTTTCCGCGCCGCTGGCCGGTGCCAAGCTGGTCTTCCCCGGCGCGCAGCTCGACGGCAAGTCGCTGTACGAGCTCTTCGAGAGCGAAGGGGTCACCTTCTCGGCGGGTGTGCCCACCGTCTGGCTCGGGCTGCTGCAGCACATGAAGCAGGCCGACCTGAAGTTCTCCACGCTGCAACGCACGGTGATCGGCGGTTCCGCCTGCCCGCCGGCGATGATCCGCACCTTCCGCGAGGACTACGGCGTCGAGGTGATCCACGCCTGGGGAATGACCGAGATGTCGCCGCTCGGCACGCTGTGCCGGCTGCAGAACAAGCACCTGAAACTGGCCGAGGAGGAGCAGCAGAAGGTGCTCGAGAAGCAGGGGCACGTGATCTTCGGCGTCGACATGAAGATCGTCGACGACCAGGACAACGAGTTGCCCTGGGACGGCACCACCTACGGCAACCTGATGGTGCGCGGTCCGTGGGTCGTCAAGGAGTACTTCCGCGGCGAGGGCGGAGACCCGCTGCACTACGACGCAGATGGGCGCGGCTGGTTCCCCACCGGCGACGTCGCGACGATCGACGCCGATGGCTACATGCACATCACCGACCGCAGCAAGGACGTGATCAAGTCGGGCGGCGAGTGGATCAGCTCGATCGAGCTCGAGAACCTGGCGATGGCGCATCCGGCAGTCGCCAACGCGGCGGTGATCGGCGTGCCGCATCCGAAGTGGGACGAGCGCCCGCTGCTGATCGTGGTGAAGAAGCCCGACGCGCAGGTCACGCGGGAAGAGCTGATCGCGCACTACGAAGGCAGGATCGCGAAGTGGTGGACGCCCGACGACGTGCAGTTCGTCGATCAGATTCCGCTCGGCGCCACCGGCAAGGTGCTGAAGACGAAGCTTCGCGAGCAGTTCGCCGACTACCGGTTGCCCGAGACGGCTTCGTGACGCGCCGCGTTCGGAACGCGTCGAAGCGAATCGTAGCGAGCGGTTCTCAGGAGAACCAGCGCAGCACGGCGGCGCCCGCCAGCGCCGTCGCACCGAGCGCCGCGAGCGCGCGCCACGCGCGCTCGTGCAGGTTCCCGGCCCAGTGCGCACCGCGAACGAGCAACAGCAATGACAACGCAAGACCCGTCACTGCGCACAGCACCTTGACGACGAGCGCGGCGCGCGCGACCTCGCTCAGGTCGGGCAGCACGCCGTAGTAATGCAGGCTGGTTGCGCCAAAGGAGACGCCGCTGCCGATCTGCGCAACCCACGCGACGACGATGAGCCGAAGGAGCAGGGCGCGTGCATCCGGCGATGCGCGCGCCGGCCAGAAGGCGGCGAGCGGCGCAGCGCTGACCGCCACGGCGCCGAAGTTGTGCACGAGTTGCACGAGCGCGTAGACCAGGTTCTCCATGCGCTCTCCCTGTGCGCGCTACCGGACCGAAGCCTGCGCGCAGGCGCGCTACTCGACGCGCACCTTCACGCAGTCCTGCACGCCGATCGGCGTGTGCGCCTTGTTGACGACCTTGACGCACAGCTCGCGCTCGCCCGGCGCCAGCGTCTCGATCGTGTAGCTGCCGGTGAGTTGCCGCAGGATGCCGACCTCCTCGCCGTCCACATAGACGTGGACGTGGTCGCCGCGCGGTCCGGGCTCTACCTCGTAGACGAGCCGGTTCTGCTCCATCACATCGAGCGTCGCACCGTCGGCGGGCGATTCGATGCGCACGTGGGGATCGGCGGCAAGCGCCGGCGAGGCAAGGAGTACGCATCCCGCTGCAATGGCCGCCGCGACTGTGCCTGTACGGGTTCGTGCGAACGATAGTAGCGTGAGCAAGGGCATTTTCACCTCCGCATCGCTGCAGGCCTATAGCATCGCAGCAATGAGCGAATTGCGGCAGTCCCCTTACTGGAGGCCATCGGGATGAACGGTACAGACAGTTTTTCGGCGCGCGACACCCTCGTCGTGGGCAAATCCTCATACGAGATCTGGCGCCTGTCGGCGCTCGAACGCGCCGGTTTCGACATCGCGAGCCTGCCGTACTCGCTGAAGATCCTGCTCGAGAACCTGCTGCGCAACGAGAACGGCGCCGACATCGGACCCGACGACATCCGCGCGCTCGCCGGGTGGAACGCCGCGGCCGAGCCCGACACCGAGATCCGCTTCACGCCGGCGCGCGTCGTGCTGCAGGACTTCACCGGCGTACCCGCCGTCGTCGATCTCGCCGCGATGCGCGACGCGATGCGTGCGCTCGGCGGCGACCCGGCGCGCGTCGACCCGCTCGCGCCGGTGGAGCTCGTCATCGACCACTCGGTGATCGTCGACGAGTTCGGCACGCCGCAGGCCTTCGAGCGCAACGTCGAGATCGAGTATCAGCGCAACCACGAGCGCTACCAGTTCCTTCGCTGGGGGCAGCGTGCCTTCGGCAACTTCCGCGTCGTGCCGCCCGGCACCGGCATCGTCCACCAGGTGAACCTCGAGTATCTCGCCCGCGTCGTGTTCGTCGACGAGCGCGAAGGCCGGCGCATCGCGTGTCCCGATACCTGCGTCGGTACCGACTCGCACACGCCGATGGTCAACGGGCTCGGCGTGCTCGGCTGGGGCGTCGGCGGCATCGAGGCCGAGGCGGCGATGCTCGGCGAGCCGGTGTCGATGCTGATTCCGCGCGTCGTCGGCTTCAAGCTGTCGGGGCGGCTGCGCGAAGGCACGACCGCCACCGACCTCGTTCTGACCATCACCGAGATGCTGCGGCGGCACGGCGTGGTCGGGAAGTTCGTCGATTTCTACGGGCCGGGGGTGGCGTCGGTGCCGCTCGCCAATCGCGCGACGATCGGCAACATGAGCCCCGAGTACGGCTCGACGGTGTCGATCTTCCCGATCGACGACGAGACGCTGCGCTACCTGCGGCTCACCGGGCGCTCCGATGCGCAGATCGCGCTGGTCGAGCGCTATGCGCGCGAGCAGGGGCTGTGGCACGACCCGAATGCCGAGCCGCGCTATTCCGAACGCCTCGAGCTCGACCTCGATACCGTCGTGCCCTCGCTCGCCGGGCCGAAACGACCGCAGGATCGCGTCGTGCTGACGCAGGCGAAGGAGGCGTTTCGCGGCGCGCTGGCCGCGTACGTCGACGAGCCGACCGCGAAAGGCAAGGAGAGCGGCTACGACGAGGCAGTGGCGGAAACCTTTCCGGCCTCCGACGCGCCTGCCTACGAAGTCGAAATCGGCGCAGCGAAGGTGCAGCCGCAGCCCCCCGAGCGCCGCAGCCCGGCGCCGCGCGACTACGCGGCGGCCCACGACGGCGACCGCCCGCGGAACCCGGCCACGGTGCACCTTGCCGACGGCCGCAGCGCGGAGGTCGACCACGGCGCGGTGGTCATCGCCGCGATCACCTCGTGCACCAACACCTCGAACCCGTCGGTGATGATGGCCGCGGCGCTGCTGGCGAAGAAGGCTGTCGAGCGCGGGCTCGAGCGTCGCCCCTGGGTGAAGACGAGCCTTGCCCCCGGGTCGAAGGTCGTCATCGACTACTACGAGCGTGCGGGTGTGCTGCCCTACCTGCAGCAACTGGGCTTCGATCTCGTCGGCTTCGGCTGCACCACCTGCATCGGGAACTCGGGACCGCTGATCGACGAGGTGAGCCGCGCGGTCCGCGAAAACGACCTGTCGGTGGCGGCCGTGCTGTCTGGCAACCGCAACTTCGAGGGGCGCATCCACCCCGAGGTGAAGATGAACTACCTCGCGTCGCCGCCGCTCGTCGTCGCCTACGCGCTCGCCGGCACGATGGACATCGACCTGCTGAACGAACCGCTCGGGCGCGGCAGCGACGGCCAGGACGTGTTCCTGCGCGACGTCTGGCCCTCCAGCGCCGAGGTGCAGGCCTGCATCGATTCGTCGGTCGCGTCGTCGATGTTCGTCGACCGCTACGCGGACGTCTTCGCGGGCGACGAACGCTGGCGCGCGCTGCCCACGCCCGAGGGCGACCTTTTTGCCTGGGACGACGGATCCACCTACGTTCGCCTGCCAACGTATTTCGACGGCATGCAGCGCACGCCGCCGCCGGTGGCCGACATCCGGGGGGCGCGCGTGCTCGCGCTGCTCGGCGATTCGGTCACCACCGACCACATCAGCCCGGCCGGCTCGATCGCGCGCAACTCGCCGGCCGCCGAATACCTGGTCGCCGCCGGCGTCGCACCCGCCGATTTCAACTCGTACGGGTCGCGACGCGGCAACCACGAGGTAATGATCCGCGGCACCTTCGCGAACATCCGGCTGCGCAACCGGCTGGCGCCGGGCACCGAAGGCGGCTACACGCGCGACTTCACGCGCGAAGGTGCGCCGGTGTGCACGATCTTCGAGGCGTCGCGTTCCTACGAGGCGGCCGGCACGCCGCTGGTCGTGCTCGCCGGCAAGGAGTACGGATCGGGCTCGTCGCGCGACTGGGCGGCAAAAGGTACGATGCTGCTCGGCGTGCGCGCGGTGATCGCCGAGACCTTCGAGCGCATCCACCGCTCGAACCTGATCGGCATGGGGGTGCTGCCGTTGCAGCTGCCGGAGGGCACCACCGTCGATACGCTCGGGCTCACCGGCGAGGAGCGCTTCGATATCGAAGGCATCGTCACGATGAACGACGGGCTCACGCCGGCCACCGTGCGTGTGCGCGCGGGACGCGTCGAGTTCGACGCGATCGTGCGCATCGACACGCCGGCCGAAGCCGACTACTACCGACACGGAGGAATCATGCAATTCGTGCTGCGCCGCCTTCTCGACGAGGGCGCATGAAGCCGCGCGTGCTCACCGGGATCACGACCACCGGCACGCCGCACCTGGGCAACTACGTCGGCGCGATCCGGCCGACGGTGCGTGCGAGCCGCGACGAACGCTTCGATTCGTTCCTGTTCCTGGCCGACCTGCACGCGCTCGTGAAGTGCGACGAGCCCGAGCGCGTGCGCCGCTCGCGCCTGCAGATCGCGGCGAGCTGGCTTGCCGCCGGGCTCGACCCCGAGCGGGTCACGCTGTATCGCCAGTCCGACATCCCCGAGATTCCCGAGCTCACCTGGATCCTCGGCTGCGTCACGTCGAAAGGGCTGATGAACCGCGCGCACGCCTACAAGGCCGCGGTCGATCGCAACAACGCCGCCGGCGACGACCCCGACGCCGGCATCAGCATGGGGCTGTACAGCTATCCGGTGCTGATGGCCGCCGACATCCTGCTGTTCAACGCGCAGTCGGTTCCGGTCGGGCGCGACCAGATCCAGCACGTCGAGATGGCGCGCGACATCGCGCAGCGCTTCAATCGCGTCTTCGGCGACGGCGACGCCCCCTTCGTGCTGCCGCAGGCGCAGGTGGAAGAGCACGTGGCGACGCTGCCCGGGCTCGACGGGCGCAAGATGTCGAAGAGCTACGACAACACGATCGCGCTGTTCGAAGGCGGCGCGAAGAAGCTGCACGCGTCGATCCGGCGCATCGTCACCGATTCGCGCGTTCCGGGCGAGCCGAAGGACGCCGAGAATTCGCAGCTCTATGCGATCTATCGCGCCTTCGCCGAAGCCGACGACGCGGCGCGCTTCAAGGCCGAGCTCGAGGAAGGGCTCGGCTGGGGGCCGGCCAAGGAAAAACTGTACGCGTTGATCGAAGGCGAGCTGGCGCCGATGCGCGAGCGCTACGACGCACTCATCGCGAATCCGCAGGAGGTCGAGGCCATCCTGCTCGCCGGTGCGCGCAAGGCCCGCGAGACCGCGGTGCCGTTCATGGAACGCCTGCGTACCGCCGTCGGTATTCGCTCATGAACGCATGACGTCGTCGGACCAGCGCCGAAGCTCGTCGCGCTCGCCACCGACTACCTGACGGGCTCGAACCTGCGCGGCAGGCGCTCGAGCCGCTCCTTGACATGTTTAGCACATGCAATCATGCTAACCACATGACCATGATGATCCAGATTCGACACGTGCCGGAAGATGTGCACCGAAAGCTGAAAGCACGAGCTGCACTCGAGGGACTTTCGTTGTCGGATTTTCTTCGACGCGAGATCGAGGCGCTCGCGGAGCGACCGTCGATCTCCGAGCTGCAGGCACGGCTTGCGCAGCGAGAGCCGGTGCGTGTGCGCGGTTCGGTAGCAAAGGCTGTCCGTGCCGAGCGCGACGCCCGGTGATCGTCGTCGACGCATCGGCTTTGCTCGAGCTCCTTTTGAACGAGCGCCTTGCCGCCTCCGTTGCCCATCGCATCTTCGATTCCTCCGAATCCTTGCACGCACCGCATCTGATCGACATCGAAGTTGCACAGGTGCTTCGTCGCTTCGTGCGAAAAAAGGAAATGACTCCCGATCGCGGCGAACAGGCACTCGAGGACCTGCGCGAGCTGCCCCTGTCTCGCTATCCACACGTCATGCTGCTTCCCCGCATCTGGTCGCTACGCGACAATGCCAGCGCATACGATGCAACGTACCTCGCCCTTGCCGAAGTGCTCGAAGCGACGCTCGTGACCTGCGACACCGCATTGAGCTCGATCCCCGGGCATTCCGCGAAAGTGCACGTCGTTCGCTGATCCGAAGCTCCCCGCAAACGATCCCCAACAGGCGAGAGCCGAGCGCGCAGGACTGCCGAGCCGCGTACACCGACCGGCCACCGCGTTCGCACGCACGCCACGACTCGAAGCACGGTGACGGCGGCCAGGGCGGCAGCGCCCTTCGGCGCGCTCGGCGAGCCGGCCGCTACCGAAAGCAAACTCGCGGGCCCCGACGCCGTGGGGCGCGCAGCGCCCCTCGGCAGCGGGTGCGAGTTTGCGAGGTAGGGCCGGGCAGGGAAACCGGGGTCAGACCACGATTTCTTGCAGAAATCGTGGTCTGACCCCGGTTTCCCCGAAGCCGCGCGCGCCGCAAGGCGCTGACGCCCTCGCCCCCGTCACCGTGCGGAGCGAATGCAACAAGCGAACAGCAAAGAACCCCTCGGTTACACTGCCCTCAGCAGTCCTGTCACTCTCCGGAAGCCTCCCCCATGACCCAAGCGCACTACGCCCCCCGGGGCGACATCGCCGTCATCACGATGGACAACCCGCCGGTCAACGGTCTCGGCCATGGTCTTCGCAGCGGCCTCGTCGAGGCGCTGCGCCGCGCGCAGGCCGATGACGCGATCCGCGCGATCGTGATCCACGGCGGCGGCAACGCGTTTTCCGGCGGCGCCGACATCCGCGAGTTCAACACGCCGAAGGCGCTCGCCGAACCGACGCTGCACACGGTGATCCGCACCATCGAAGCGAGCACGAAGCCGGTCGTTGCCGCGGTGCACGCGGTGGCGATGGGCGGCGGGCTCGAGCTCGCGCTTTCATGCCATTTTCGCGTCGCTTCACCCGGGGCGCAGATCGCATTGCCCGAGGTCAAGCTCGGCATCCTGCCCGGCGCCGGCGGCACGCAACGGCTGCCGCGCGTCGTGCCGCTCGAGACGGCGGTGAACATGATCGTCACCGGCGATCCGGTGAAATCGGAGAAATTTGCCGGCACGAAGCTTTTCGACGAGATCGTCGATGGCGATCTCGTCGACGGCGCGGTCGCCTTCGCGCAGCGCGCACTCGCAGAGAATCGCGGCCTGCCGAAGGTGCGCGACCTGCGCATCGAGCACGAGGACGCGGAGGGGTTCCTGCGCTTCTCGCGCAATACCGTCGCCACCGTCGCGAAGAATTTCCCGTCGCCGGTGCGCTGCATCGATGCGATCGCGGGCGCTGTCACGATGAGCTTCGAGGAGGGGCTGGCGAACGAGCGGCGCCTGTTCCTCGAGCTCGTGCAGACGCCCGAGTCGCGCGCGCTGCGCCACGCATTCTTCGGCGAGCGCGCCGCGAGCAAGATCCCCGACGTGCCCTCGTCGACCCCGACGAGAAAAATCGAGGGCGCTGCCGTGATCGGCGCCGGCACGATGGGCGGCGGCATCGCGATGAACTTCGCCAACGCCGGCATTCCGGTGAAGCTGCTCGAGGTCGCGCAGGAAGCGCTCGACAAGGGCATCGCGACGATCCGCAAGAACTACGAGAACACCGCGAAGAAGGGCCGGATGAAGCCCGAGGACGTCGAGAAGCGCATGGCGCTGGTCCAGCCGACGCTCTCCTACGACGACATCGCCGACGCCGACATCGTCGTCGAGGCGGTGTTCGAGGACATGGCGGTCAAGGAGAAGGTGTTCCGCAAGCTCGACGAGACGATGAAGCCGGGGGCGATCCTCGCCACCAACACGTCGACGCTCGACGTGAACCGGATCGCCGCCTTCACGAAGCGCCCGCAGGACGTCATCGGCACGCATTTCTTCTCGCCGGCCAACGTGATGAAGCTGCTCGAGATCGTGCGCGGCGAGAAGACCGGGAAAGACGTGCTCGCGACGACGATGCAGCTCGCGAAGAAGCTGCGCAAGACCGGCGTCGTCTCGGGCGTATGCGACGGCTTCATCGGCAACCGGATGATCGAGCAATACCTGCGCCAGGCGCTGTACATGCTCGAGGAGGGCGCCACGCCGCAGCAGGTCGACCGCGCGATCGAGAAGTTCGGTTTCGCGATGGGCCCGTTCCGGATGAGCGACCTCGCCGGCAACGACGTCGGCTGGTACATCCGCAAGCGACGCTACGTCGAGCAGCCGAACCTCGAATACCCGCGCATCGCCGACAAGCTGTGCGAGCTCGGTCGCTTCGGGCAGAAGACCGGTGCCGGCTGGTACCGCTACGTGCCGGGCAAGCGCGATGCGCTGCCCGATCCGCAGGTCGACGAGCTGATCGGCGCGCATCGCGAATCGATCGGCGTGAAGCCGCGCAAGCTCGCCGACGACGAGATCGTGCACCGGCTCGTCTTCGCGCTCGTCAACGAAGGCGCGAAGATCCTCGAGGAGGGCATCGCGCTGCGCGCCTCCGACATCGACATGATCTACCTCACCGGCTACGGCTTCCCGCTGTGGCGCGGCGGCCCGATGCTCTACGCCGATCAATACGGCCTCTACAACGTCGTGCACCGGATGCAGGATTTCGCGGCGCATGCGCACGGCGATGCGGCGTTCTGGAAGCCGGCGCCGCTGCTGGCGAAGCTCGCCGCCGAGGGCAAGGGATTCAACGGTTGAACCGAAGAGGACACGAGAATGCGTGAAGCAGTGATCGTATCGACGGCACGCACCGGGCTGGCGAAGTCGTGGCGCGGCGCGCTGAACATGACGCACGGCGCGACGATGGGTGGGCACGTCGTGCGCGCGGCGATCGAGCGGGCCGGCATCGAGCCGGGCGAGGTGGAGGACGTGCTGATGGGCTGCGCGACGCCCGAAGGCGCCACCGGCTGGAACGTTGCGCGCCAGGCGGCGCTCGCCGCCGGTTGCCCGGTGAGCGTCTCGGGCGTCACCGTGAACCGCTTCTGCTCGTCGGGGCTGCAGACGATCGCGATGGCCGCGCAGCGAATCATCGCGGGTGAAGGCGACATCTTCGTCGCCGGCGGCCTCGAATCGATCTCCTGCGTGCAGAACGAATCGAACCGGCACATGTTCGTCGACAAGGGACTGAAGAAGACGAAGCCCGAGATCTACTGGCCGATGCTGCAGACGGCCGAGACGGTCGCCACCCGCTACGGCATCGAGCGCGAGCGCATGGACGAATACGGCGCACGCAGCCAGCAGCGCGCGGTCGCCGCTGCCGAGGCGGGTCGGCTCAAGGACGAGATCGTCCCGATCACGGTGCGGATGGCGGTGGCCGACAAGGCGAGCGGACGACTCGATACGCGCGAGGTCACGCTCGACGACGACGAAGGGCGCCGACCCGGCACCACCGTCGAGAGCCTGTCGCAGATCAAGCCGGCGATCCCCGGCGGATCGATCGCGGCGGGCAACGCGAGCCAGTTCTCCGACGGCGCCGGCGCCTGCGTCGTGATGGACGCGGCGCTTGCCGAAAAACGCGGACTGAAACCGCTCGGCTACTTCCGCGGCTTCGCGGTGGCCGGCTGCGAGCCCGACGAGATGGGCATCGGCCCGGTCTACGCAGTGCCGAAGCTGCTGCAGCGCGCAGGCAAGAAGGTCGACGACATCGATCTGTGGGAGCTGAACGAAGCCTTCGCGGTGCAGGTGCTCTACTGCCGCGACAAGCTCGGCATTCCCGACGATCGGCTCAACGTGAACGGCGGCGCGATCGCCGTCGGCCATCCCTACGGAATGAGCGGCCAGCGCCTCACCGGCCATGCACTGATCGAAGGGCGCCGGCGCGGCGCGCGCTGGGCGGTCGTCACGATGTGCATCGGCGGCGGCATGGGCGCGGCGGGGCTGTTCGAGATCGTCTGAACGAGAGGGTCGCGATGTCGCTACGCGAATCGATGAGCCTCGAAGGCCGCAAGGCGATCGTCACCGGCGGCTCGCGCGGTCTCGGGCTGCAGATCGCCGAGGCGCTGGGCGAGATGGGCGCCGAGATCGTGATCACCGCGCGCAGGCAGGGCGAGCTCGACGAGGCGATGGAGCATCTGTCGAAGCAGGGCGTGCGCGCATACGCGATCGCGAGCGACCTCGGCAAGCCCGAGGCAGTGGCCGCTTTCGCCGACGCGGCGCTCGCGAAGCTCGGTCACTGCGACATCCTCGTGAACAACGCCGGGACGACCTGGGGTGCGTCGATGGCCGATCATCCGCTCGACGCGTGGATGAAGCTGGTGAACCTGAACCTCACCGGCGTGTTCCTGCTCACGCAGCACATCGGCCGGCAGTCGATGATCCCGCGCGGCTACGGTCGCATCCTGATCGTCGCGTCGATTGCCGGACTGCGCGGCAACGAGCCCGGCACCAACCATACGATCGCCTACAACACGACGAAGGGTGGGCTGGTGAACTTCACGCGCGCGCTGGCCGGCGAGTGGGGCGAGCACGGCATCACCGTGAACGCGCTGGCACCCGGCTATTTCCCGTCGAAGATGACGCACGCGACGCTCGCAGAGATCGAGGACAAGGTGAAGGCGCGTACGCCGTTGCACCGCCTCGGCGACGACGAAGACCTCAAGGGCGCCGCCGTGCTCTTCTGCTCGGACGCCGGCAAGCACATCACCGGCCAGATCCTCGCCGTCGACGGCGGGGTTACTGCGGTCTGACGGTGGCAACGATGGCCGGACGAAAAAACCGCCGCATCGTGCTCGCACGTCGGCCGCAGGGCCTGGCGTCGGCCGAAGACTTCCGTCTCGAGGAAACGCCGCTGCCGCCGATCGCCGACGGCGAAGTCCTCGTTCGCAACCGCTTCCTGTCGCTCGACCCGTACATGCGTGGACGCATGGACGACGCGAAATCGTACGCAGCACCGCAGAAGCTCGACGAGGTGATGATCGGTGGCACCGCAGGCGAGGTCGTCGAGAGCCGCAATCCGCGCTTCGCGGTCGGCGATGCCGTCCTCGGCGTCTTCGGCTGGCAGCTCTACGGCGTCTCGGACGGCAACGGGCTGAGCAAGGTCGACACGTCGCAGGTTCCGCTGTCGGCGTACCTCGGCGCGGTCGGCATGCCGGGCGTCACCGCGTGGTACGGCTTGAACCGCATCATCGCGCCGAAGAGCGGCGAGACGATCGTCGTCTCGGCGGCCAGCGGCGCCGTCGGCTCGGTCGTCGGACAACTGGCGAAGGCCGCCGGCTGCCGCGTCGTCGGCATCGCCGGCGGCCCGCAGAAGTGCGCGATCGTCACCGACGAATACAGCTTCGACGCCTGCGTCGACTACAAGGCGGGGCGCCTGTACGAAGACCTGCGCGCGGCTACGCCCGACGGCGTCGACGGACTCTTCGAGAACGTCGGCGGCGCGCCGCTCGACGCAACGCTGCGGCGGATGAACGCCTTCGGCCGCGTCGCGGTCTGCGGGCTGATCTCCGGCTACAGCGGGGAACCGATGCCGGTGACGCAGTTCCGCTCGGTGCTCGTGAACCGCCTGCGCGTCGAGGGCTTCATCGTCTCCGAGCACATGGATCTGTGGCCGACGGCGCTGCGCGAGCTCAAGCAGCGCGTCGTCGACGGCAGCCTGCGCTACCGCGAGACGATCGCGCGCGGGCTGGAGAACGCGCCCGAGGCGTTCATCGGGCTGCTCGCCGGGCGCAACGTCGGCAAGCAGCTGGTCGCGCTCGACCCGGAACGCTGAGCGAGGCTGCGGGCCCGCGCGCGCCGACGGGTGCGTTGGCGGCACGAAGAGCACAGCACGGAGGCACGGCACGGAGGCACGAGGATGCGGGAGCTGTCCGGCAAGGTCGCCGTCATCACCGGCGCAGCAAGCGGCTTCGGCCGTGAATTCGCACGGCTGGGTGCGTCGCTCGGCATGCGCCTGGCGCTCGCCGACGTCGAGGCCGATGCGCTCGCGCGCGTCGTCGACGAGCTGCGCGACAAGGGAGCGGAAGTCTTCGGCGAAACGATCGACGTGCGCCGCGGCGAGGAGGTCGAGCGACTCGCCGAACGCACGATCGAACGCTTCGGCGCATCGCACCTGCTCTTCAACAATGCCGGCGTCGGCACCGGCGGGCTGCTGTGGGAGACCACCGAACGCGACTGGCAGTGGGTGCTCGGCGTGAACCTGTGGGGAGCGATCCACGGCATCCGCAGCTTCGTGCCACGCATGCTCGCGCAGGGCGACGCGTGCCATGTCGTGAACACGGCGTCGGTGGCCGGGCTGATCTCGCCGCAGAACATGGGCGTCTACAACGTCAGCAAGCACGCCGTCGTCGCGCTGAGCGAGACGCTGCATCACGACCTGCGCATGGTCGGCGCATCGATCGGTGTCACGGTGCTGTGCCCGGCCTTCGTGCCGACCGGCATCGCGAACTCCGAGCGCAATCGGCCCGACGAGCTGCGCGATGCCACGCCGCTCACCGAATCGATGCAGGCCTCGCAGCGCGCCACCGGCAAGGCGGTCGCGGCCGGTCGAATCGACGCGGCGCAGGTCGCGCAAATGACTTTCGATGCGATCCGCGAGGGTCGCTTCTACGCGATCACGCATCCGAAGATCCTGCAGTCGGTCGAGTTGCGCATGCAGGACATCCTGACGCAACGCAATCCGAGCGACCCGTACACCTACAAGCCCGAGGTCGCGCAGCGTCCACGCTGAAGCTTCGCGAGCAGTTCTTGGTTCGTGGCGGCTTCTCGCGACGAGTCAGCTGCGGGAAAGAACGCCGATGGGCGAACGCTTACCCATTGCCTCGGTCGCGGCCGGATCAAGCCGAAAACGCACACGACGTTCGCCGGCACCGCGAAGCTCGTCTCCCCGCGGTGCGAAGCTGCGTTCGACGAAGACGACGCGCCCGTCGCGGCGCACGGCGACGATCGTCGACGCACGCGTTCCGTAGCCGAGCCCGGGCGCGAAGATCATCGCCGGCGCGAGCACCCGTTCGCGCTCGCGTCCGACGCCGGTATCGGGCAGCGCCAGATCGTCGGAGATCGTGCGCTCGGCAAGGGCGTCGAAGAGCACCGGACCGAGCTGGCGGGTGGGGCCGTTCATTGCGTCGACAAGCCGCTCGCGCAGTCGCACCACCTTCGGCCACGGAGCGTCGAGCTCTCCGTTCGACCAGGCGTGCACGCTGCCGGGCGTCGGCGCCACGCGTCGCGCGTCACGGTTCGACACGAGCAGCGCCGGCTGCGCGGCGGCGAGATCGACCAGCAGCAGGTTGAAACCCGCATAGTCGTCGCCTCGCGCGAGGACACGATCGGCGTAGTCGGCTGCCGTATCCGTCCCGCAGACGAAATCGGACACGAGTGCGCCGCGCGAGCGCGGCCCGCTCATCGGATCCGGCTCGCGCACGTTCGTCACCGCGGCGAAACGCCCGCGACGATCGATCGCGAGCCAGGTGCCGCCGGCGCGCAGATCGCGTCCGCCGAACACCGTGTGCTGCTCGTCCCACCAGGCGGCGGGCGCCGTCTCGCGCGCATAGAACTCGTCGCGGTTCGCGGCCACGACGAAGGCGAAGCTCTCGTGCGCGTCAAGCGCGAAGGCAACGAGACACATCGTTACGCGTTCCTCGCTGCTCCGACCCAACGGAACACGTCGACGAATCGCCCACCCGGCGCCAGTGTGTCGAAGCCGAGCGCGGCGGCCTCCGCCGCGAGCGCATCGACGAACTCGCTCTCGCGATCCTCGTGCAGCGGCTCCCACGATTCGAGCCAGGTACGACGGTTCTTCTCGGGCTCGTCGCGCCAGCCGAAACGGGCCCGCATCGCGAAACGCGGCTCGATGCGCCCGGCGAGCGCACGCAGCGCGCGTTCGCATTCGTCGTTACGCGCAGGGTCGGCGCGAAACCAGACCAGGACGACGAGCTCGTTCATTCCGACGGCAACGGATAGGGCAGCTCGAGCGGCTTCAGTGTTCGCCCCTCTACCGCGAGCGGGCCCTGTTCCACGGCGGCGACCTGCGCCTCGTGCAGTACATCGATTGCGCCCGCCGGTGAGCGCGCTGCAAGCACGACGACGCCGACCGGCCGGCCCGACGCGTCGACGACGTCGGTGCCCGGTGCCGGCTCCGGCGCTTCGTCGGGCTCTCGCGACCCGTCGAGCCGCGCGAGGAAGGCGCGCCGTTTCGTCTTGCCGAGATAGTGGCTGCGCGCGACCACCTCCTGTCCCGGATAGCAGCCCTTGGTAAAGCTCACCGCGCCGATCGCGTCGGCCTCCAGATTGAGCATCTGCGGCACGAACTGTTCGCTCGTCGCCGGAACGATCGATGCGATGCCGCTGCGCACGTCGGTCCAGCGCCAGCGGCTGCTGTCGATCGGCGCAAGCGTCTGGCGCAACTCGTTCCAGGTTCGCTCCGCGCCGCCGAGCGGCACGACGAGCAACCAGCGCGGCACCTCGGCCGTCGTCTCGTCGAGCGCTCCGGCCGGAAGAGGGGGCAGGCCGATCGCCGCGAGTGCGGGCTCCGGCGAGGCCGCGTTGCTCGAAGCCGCGTCGGCGCCAGCCGGCAACCCTGCCTGCGGCACACCGTGAAGCGAGATCTTCATCGGTGCCGGCGCCCGCAATTGCAGCCTTGCCAGCGCGTCGGCACCCGCCGCTCCGCTCAACCCGAAGACGACGAAATCGGCGCTCTCGTTCGCGATGCGCACTTTCGATCGGAGCACGAACATCGTCAGCCGCCTGCGGATCGACTCGGCAACGCTGTCGGGCAGCATCAGGCGGATCGACGCGCCCTCGGGCCACGCCAGCATCGTGGCGAGCAGCCGGCCTTTCGGCGAGCAGTAGCCATGCCAGCGCGCCTCGTCGGGCGCCTGCTGCTGCACGTCGTTCGTCGTCTGCGAATGAAGGAAACGCACGGCGTCGTCGCCGGTGAGTCGCAGCACCGACTGGCCGGCGAGCCAGGCGAGCGCGCCGTCGGCGAGCGCCGCCGCGTCGTTCGTCGACGAAGCCGGCTCGATGCGCGCCTGCATGCCGTAGGCGTCGTCATACAACGCGAGACCGCAGCGCGCAGCGGCCGCGTGAACGGCGGCCGGATCGGGCGCTGCCGAAGCGGCGTTCGAGGGCAAGGACGGGCGTACGGAAGACATCGCTCAGGTCGCGGAATCGACCGATTATCATAGGGATCCCTCCTGTCGTTGTCGAACCAAGCCCCGTGTCGAAAGGCCGTATCGCCGCGCTCGTCCTGCTGTCGTTGCTGATCGCCGCCGCCGCGGTCGTCGCATGGGGGTGGCAGCGCTTCCAGGTCGAGCCGATCGAGTTCCGCGAGTCGCCGATCCGCTTCACCGTTCCGAGCGGCGCGAACGTGCGCGGCATCGCGAACGCGCTGCGCGCGCAGGGGGTCGACGTGCAGCCGACCGAACTGTGGCTCTGGTACAAGCTGCGCGGCCATGACGGCAAGCTCAAGGCGGGTACCTACGAGCTCGCCGAGCCGATGACGATCGACGCGTTGCTCGACAAGCTCGTGCGTGGCGACGTGCTGATGATGTCGATCCGCTTCATCGAAGGGTGGAGCTTCCGGCAGATGCGCGAGGCGATCGACGCGAATCCCGAGCTCGCGCACGAAACGCGCGGGCTCGCGCCGGCGGAGCTGATGCGCCGCATCGGCGCCGCCGAGACGCAGCCCGAAGGACTCTTCTTCCCGGACACCTACCGCTTCTCGCCCGGCACGAGCGACGTCGAGATCTACCGCCGCGCCTACCAGGCGATGAAGCGCACGCTCGAGCTTGCATGGGAGGAGCGCCAGCCCGACCTGCCGCTCGACGATCCGTACGATGCGCTCGTGCTGGCGTCGATCGTCGAGAAGGAAACGGGGCTCGCCGAGGAACGCGACAAGGTGGCCGCCGTCTTCGTCAACCGCCTGCGACGCGGCATGCTGCTGCAGAGCGATCCCACGACCATCTACGGAATGGGCGATCGTTTCGACGGCAACCTGCGCAAGCGCGATCTGCAGACGCACACCGAGTTCAACACCTACACGCGCGCCGGCCTGCCACCGACGCCGATCGCGTTGCCGGGCAAGGCGTCGATCGAGGCGGCGCTGCACCCGGCCGACATCGGCGCGCTGTATTTCGTCTCGCGCGGCGACGGCACCAGCGAGTTCTCGTCCGATCTCGCCAGCCACAATCGCGCGGTGTGGAAGTACCAGCGGGGCGGCCGGTGAAGGGGCGCTTCGTCACCTTCGAGGGCATCGACGGCGCCGGCAAGAGCACGCATGTCGAGCAATCGATCGACTGGCTGCGCGCGCGCGGCTGCGACGTCGTCGCCACGCGCGAGCCGGGCGGCAGCGAGCTGGCGGAAGCCTTGCGCGAGCTGCTGCTGCACCGATCGATGTCGCTCGAGACCGAGCTGATGCTCGTGTTCGCTGCCCGCCGCGACCACCTCGAACGGCTGATCCTGCCTGCGCTCGAACGCGGGCAGTGGGTCGTCTGCGACCGCTTCACCGACTCGAGCTGGGCCTACCAGGGTGCCGGCCGCGGCGCCCCCGCCGAGCGCATCGCATGGCTCGAATCATGGGTGCACGGAGGCTTGCAGCCAGCACGCACCTACTGGTTCGACGTCGAGCCGGAGGTCGCCGCCCGGCGGCGCACCCGCTCGCGCACGGCCGACCGCTTCGAGAGCGAGGACCTCGCGTTCTTCGCACGGGTGCGCGAAGGCTACCGGCAGCGGGCTGCGTCGAACCCGGCTCGCATCGTGCGCGTCGACGGCAGCGGAAGCATCGACGAAGTTAGAGCGATACTCGAAAAAGACCTGGCAAGTCTTTGTTCTTAATGAAATATCCGTGGATGGAAAGTACCTGGCGTACGTTGCTCGCACAGCGCGAGCGAACGCACCACGCGCTGCTCGTGCACGGCCCGGCCAGCATCGGCAAATCGGATTTCGCCGCCGAGCTGGCCCGCGCATGGCTGTGCGAGTCGCCGGCGGAAGACGGCTCCGCCTGTGGCCGCTGCGCCTCTTGCGGCTGGATCGAGCACGACAGTCACCCCGACCTTCGCGTGCTCGCGCCGCTCGCCGAGGAACCGGAGGAGGGCGAAGGTACGCCCCGCAGCGGCCGCGCCTCGGCGCGCTCGACCGACATCCGGATCGACCAGGTCCGCGCGCTCGAACGCTTCATCGGCGTGGCCGGCCACCGCGGCGGCTGCAAGGTCGTGCGCATCGATCCGGCGGACGCGCTTAATGTCGCCGCCGCCAATGCGCTGCTCAAGACGCTCGAGGAGCCGGGCACCGGCACCCGGTTCCTGCTCGTCACCCATCGGCCGGACGCGCTCGCTGCAACGATCCGCTCGCGCTGCCTGGCGATTCCGCTGCCGCTTCCTGCACCGGAGGCCGCGGCCGACTGGCTGGTCGCGCAGACGGGCGCCGATCGCGCACAGGCCGCGAGCTGGCTCGCCGCCGCAGGAGGCGCGCCGCTGCGCGCACGCCGATTCGCCGATCCCGCGACAGCGTCCACTCATCGGCTGCTCGTGGAGACCTTCTCGTCGCTTCCCGAAACTTCGGTGGTGCGAGCTGCCGACACGCTGGCCGGCATCGAACCGACCGTGTGGATCGGGACGCTGCAATCGTGGATCGTCGACCTGCAGCGATGCTGTGCCGGCGCCGAGCCGCGATTCTTCCCCGACCGCAGGGCACGGCTGCGATCGCTGTCGCGAGCCACGTCGCTGCACGCGCTGGACCGACTCGCGTCCGAGATCGCTACGCTGGCGCGAGTCGTCGATCACCCGCTGAACCCGCGGCTGATGATCGAGGACGCGCTGCTTCGCGTTCGCGCCGCTCTGGCGGGATGACACGGCCGAAAAGGGGACGACGATGAGTGCAGGCGAGAGGGAAACGACGCGGGCCTCACTGCAGGCCGCTGCGATCCCTGCACTCGATACGGGTCCGGGAACAGGCACTTCGACGATACCGGGCCTCGCCGACCCCGACACCGGCTCGATGCTGCTCGATGGTCTCGACACCGGCGTGCGCCTGGCGCCGGTCACGTCGCCAGGTCCACCGACCGGTCCGCTGACCGGTCCGTTGACCGGCATGGGCGCCACCGGATCGGGCAGCGCGACCACGCTGCCGGGCGTCTCCGGGCTTGCTTCGCAGCCGCGCACCGGAGCGCGCCCCGGCGTCGTGCAACTGGCGATCCGCGAAAAGGCTGCGCTTTACGCAGCCTACATGCCGTTTCTCGACGGCGGCGGGCTCTTCGTTCCCACCACGCGCTCGGTGCACCTGGGCGACGAGCTGTACCTGATCCTCGCGCTGATGGATGACCCGACCAAGCTCTCGGTGACCGGCAAGGTCGTCTGGATCACCCCGCCCGGCACGCCGCAGCGCCAGCAGGGGCTCGGCGTGCAGTTCGCGAAAGACGAGGCCGGAACGCGCGCGCGCAGCCGCATCGAGGACCTGCTGGGCGGCACGCTGAAAGCGAATCGTCCGACGCACACGATCTGAAGCCACTCTTCGCGCGCGGCGCAGCCGCGCCGAGCCGACGCACGTCGCCTCGATACAATCGGGACTCCCGGCGCGCAGGACGCGTCCGCTGCGCTTCGTGCCGATGCTCGTCGATTCCCACTGTCACCTCGACTTCCCCGGCCTCGTCGATCGCCTCGACGAGATCCTCGCGTCGATGACGGCCAACCGCGTGGGCCATGCGCTGTGCGTCTGCGTCTCGCTCGACGGCTTCGAGAACGTACTGCGCATCGCACGCAGCGACGCACGCCTGAGCGCCTCGGTCGGCGTGCACCCCGACTCGCCCGACGCGACCGAACCCGACGTCGACACGCTCGTACGCCTGGCGACCGACCCGAAGGTCGTCGCGATCGGCGAAACCGGCCTCGACTACTACCGCACCGAAGGCGACACCGAGTGGCAGCGCGAGCGCTTCCGCGTGCACATCCGTGCCGCGCGCGCAAGCGGCAAGCCGCTGATCGTCCACACACGCGCGGCATCGGCCGACACGATCCGGTTGCTGCGCGAAGAGCGCGCCGACGAGGCGGGCGGCGTGCTGCACTGCTTCACCGAAGACTGGGAAACCGCGCGCGCCGGGCTCGACCTGGGCTTTCACGTGTCGTTCTCGGGAATCGTGACCTTCCGCAACGCGCAGCCGCTGCGCGAGGTGGCGAAACGCGTACCGGACGACCGGCTGTTGATCGAAACCGATTCGCCGTATCTCGCACCGGTGCCCCGACGCGGCAAGACGAACGAGCCGGCATGGGTACTGCACGTCGCCGAATGCCTGGCGGAACTGCGCGGGCAAACGCTCGAGCAGATCGGCGCGTCGACGACCGAAAACTACTTCCGGCTGTTCCGCGATGCACAGCGCTGCGATGCCGATGCACGCAACTGAATCAGGGCGACTGCTCGCCGTCGTGCTGTCGCTGGCCGTGCTCTGCGGCACCGGTCATGCAGGCGCCCAGCAACCCGCCCGCGGCAGCCCCGGAACATCCGCTTCGGGCGCGAGCGCAGCAACGGACGCCGGCGAAGCCTTCTGGGAGGCGATTGCACGCGACGATGTCGGGCGCGTGCAGACGCTGCTGCTGCGCGGCGCCGACACGAATGCCATCCACCCGCAGTTCGGTCCGGCGATCGTTGTCGCAGCGCGCGAGCGCTCGTGGAACGTCGTTCGCGAGCTCGCGCAGATCGTCGGCACGCGCGTCGATGCGCCGAACCGGCGCGGCGAGACAGCGGCGATGCTGGCCGCCGTGCACGGCAACCTGGACATCGTTCGGTTGCTCGTCGAAAAGGGCGCCGAAGTCAACCGCGTCGGATGGACCCCGCTGCACTACGCGGCCGTGAGCGGCAATGTCGAGCTGTTGCGCTATCTGCTGGATCGGCACGCCTACATCGACGCGGAGTCGCCGAATCGCAGCACACCGCTGATGATGGCAGCACGACACGATCGTATCGACGCCGTACACCTGCTCATCGAGGCGGGCGCCGACCCCACGCCCCGCAACGACGCGAGGCTCGCTGCCGCCGACTATCTCGACCGCAACGGCAAGCCCGACGAAGCGCGCTGGATGCGCGAGCGCGCTTCCGCGTTCGCGCGTCGATACGGGATGCCCGAGCCGGCGCGGGTGGACGGGGTGGACGAGACGCGCGCGGGCAAGGCGACCGCCGGCAAATCCACCATCGACAAGCGCACGACCGAATCACGTGCCGTCGAAGAGCAGCAACGGCCGCGCGCCCCGGCAACGCGCCTCCCCGGAGCGCGTTGATCCGAATCGCGCCGCGCGCGGTTCAGCGCAGTACGACGTCGAGCGCGAACATCAATCCGAAACCCACGAACAGCGCAGCGGTGGCCGTCTCGCCGAAGCTGCCTCGATGCGTCTCGGGGATGACCTCGTCGCTGATCACGAACAGCATCGTTCCCGCGGCGAACGCGAGCGCGAGCGGAAGGATCGCCGTCGACAGCACCAGCAGGCCCGCGCCGAACATTCCGCCGACGAGCTCCACCGCGCCGGTGAGCGCGGCAATCATCAGGGCATAGCCGCGCGAATAGCCGAGCGCCGACAGCGACATCGCCACCGCCAACCCCTCGGGCAGGTTCTGCAGCCCGATGCCGATCGTCACGCCCAGTCCGATGCGCGCATCGCCGCTGGCCGCACCGATGCCGATCGACAGCCCCTCGGGAAAGTTGTGCAGCGCGATCGCCAGCACGAAGAGCCAGACGCGTGCGATGCGCTCTCCGCTCGGGCCTTCCGGTCCCTTCAGGAAATGCTCGTGCGGCAGCACGCGGTTGATCAGGCCCATCGACAGGCCGCCGGCGAGCAGCGCCGCCACGACCGCGAGCGCCGCGCCGATGCGATTGCCGAGCATCTCCTCGGCGAGCAGGTACCCCGGCAACAGCAACGAGAAGATCGTCGCCGCCAGCATCACGCCGGCGGCGAACGAGAGCATCGCATTGCTCGTGCGCGGCGACAGGCGCCCGACCCACAGGACCGGAACGGCACCGAGCGTCGTGGCCAGCGCTCCGCCGACCAGGCTTGCCACGAAGGCGGCAAGCAGCGGTGGCGACTGTTCGAAGAACGCGGACGGATCCATCGGGCAGGGCGGGGCGGCGCAGGGGGCCGGCACAGGCGCCTGCCATCGCGACGGGGCGAAGATTAACAGGAACCGTGTGCTCGCTTACGATAGGCGTGCGGCCGTCGCCGACGGTCGCGCCACCGAGGAGGAGCGATCAAATGGATGCACTGCAGAGGTACCTTCCGCTGATCGGCCGCATCTGCATGGCCTGGCTGTTCGTTCCCGCCGGCTGGGGAAAAATCGCGGGCTTCTCGGGCACAGCCGCTTACGTCGCCTCGGCGGGCCTGCCGTTCCCGCCACTGATGACGGCGATCGCACTCGTGATCGAGCTCGTCGGCGGATTGATGCTGCTCGTCGGCTACAAGGCGCGCTGGGCCGCTGCGGTGCTCGCGCTGTTCACGATCGTCGCCGCTTTCGGGTTCCACAACTACTGGTCGATGCCGCCCGAGCAGGCGGGGATGCAGAAGATCAACTTCGACAAGAACATCGCGATCTTCGGCGGGCTGCTGTTCGTCGTCGCATTCGGCGCCGGACGCTTCAGCTTCGACGAGAACCGCGCGGGCAGCCTGCAGACCGCCCCGGTGCGATGAACTAGCTGCGTTGGGCGAAGAGCTCGATCAACGCCGGCACGGTCGAGCTCGCGTGCCCGCCGGCGGCGGCATCGGCGTAGGCATTGCGCACGGCTTCGGCAGTGCCGCGCACGGCACCGATCTCCTGCGCCATCGTCGCGTAGTAGTTCATGTCCTTCGCAGCGTTGGCGATGGTGAACCGGAACGACGCATCGTCGCCCGCCTCGATGTACGGGCGCAGGCGATCGAGCACGACGCTCTGCCCACCGCCGCTTGCGAGCACGTCGACGAAGACGCCGCCGTCGACGCCGGCACGTCGCGCGCAGGCAGCCGCTTCGGCGAGCACCACCGCAAAGCCGAGCGACACGTAGTTGTGCAGCAACTTGAGCCGATGCCCCGAGCCCACCGGTCCGGCGTGGACGATGTTCTCGGCAAAGCATTCAAGCAGCGGGCGACACTCCTCGACCAGGGCGGCATCGCCGCCGACGAGCACGTTCAGCCGGCCTTCGGCGGCCTCCCTCGGCGTGCGGGTCATCGGGGCATCGAGGAAACGCCCGCCGGCGCGCTCGATCGCTGCCGCGATGCGCAGCGTCGACGACGGAATCGCGGTCGAGCAATCGATCACGATGCTGCCTCGATGCAGGCCGCCCAGAGCGCCGCCGTCGCGAAAAAGCGCATCCTCCACCTCGGCCGTGCCGGTAACGCACAGGATGAGTACCTCGCAGCCGGCCGCAAGCTCGGCCGCACTTGCGCACGAACGCGCGCCCGCGGCGAGCAGGTCGTCGACCGGCTGGTTGCCGGGATGATCCAGAAAGACGAGTTCGTGCCCGTGACGGGCAAGGTTGTGCGCGATGCCGTGGCCCATCAGGCCGACGCCGATCATCCCGACCCGCTTGATCGTGCCGCTCATTGCGAATGTTGCTGCTGGCGCGAAAGCGCGAACTGTAGCAATAACGCTTCGATGGCCGCTGTGCAAGTACGAGTACAGTCGCCAATCGGGAAAGGGCGCGACTACAATCCGTCGCGCCCGCTCTCCGACCGATCGTGACCCAGGCCCACCCGGAACAGGACCCCAGCGCAGCGAAGCGTCGTCCGGCAAGACGCGCGCTCGTCGTCGACGACAACGTCGACAACGCGGAATCGCTCGCATTGCTGCTGCGCCTGCACGGCGATGAGGTCCGCACCGCACACGACGGCGTCGAGGCGCTCGAACTCGCAGAGCAGTTCCAGCCCGAGATCGTGCTGCTCGATATCGGCATGCCGCGAATGAACGGCTACGAAACCTGCCGCGCACTGCGTACGCGCTGCTGGGGCCGCAACGCCATCGTCATCGCCCAAACCGGCTGGGGAGCGATCGAGGATCGCGAGCGCGCGCTGCTGGCCGGATTCGACGCGCATCTGGTCAAGCCGGTGGAGTTCGTCGCGCTCACCGAGTTGCTCGCGGTGCTTGAGGCGCAGCGGGCGGAGCGGCTTGCGGGGGCGGCGTGAGGGGTCGCTTGAGTCGAGATGTCTATTTCGCCTAATGTGTCTTATGTCAAATACCGTACCGTTGCGCCCCCTCTCTCGCTGCTCCGCCCCGATTTGGCTGCAAAACACTGCGCTCCAAGCTAGGCAGTTATCTCCACGTCAAGGAATGCTGTGTTTCGCAGCGTTACGGATTCCGAGGCGGTCCGTCGGTGTCCGGCGTCGGCGCATCTGGGCGGCACGTGAACCGAATCGCACGGAAATGGAGCACATTCGCGCATGGCAGAGCCAAGGCGCGTCGAAACGCTCGCAGATCGTGCAGGTCGGCAGCCCTTGTCCGAACGGGTCCGGCAAACTGCTCGCGAAACGAGCAGCTCTCGCGGTGCGATGAGGCTTCTCGTTTTCAGGCGCGATCTGGCGCCGGTCGTCTTTCGTCCCGGGTTCCTGGCGCGCTGGACGGCCCCTGATGCGACAAGGACCACTCTCTGATCTTCCCGGCCCCACCGCGCGCGGTGACGGGTGCTTGAAATCGACGGGTTATAGAACGGCTTCTGCGTGTTGGCGAAGAAGCCAGGCGAACCTTTCAAGTCGAACGCCGAGCCGCCGGCCTTCCGATGTTGGTTGCATTGCATTCCATAAGCTTTTGTTTTATAATGATTTTTCGATTTTTATCGAAAGTCTCATAAATCAACGGAGTCAAGCACAAAACCAATGAAACGCCGAGCAACTTCCCGCACTCTGTACGCCATCCGCTGTCGCGTCGCACCGAGTCGCACGCGCACGCCCCGAAACGACTACCTCATCGAGCACCCGAAGACCGGTGAACTCGTGCCGCACGAGTCGCTTGCTTCCCCGTGGCGTTACAGCCCTGCTCTGCGTCCGCACGCACCGGCTCAGGAGAAGGCAGACGAACTGCGCCGGTCCACCGGCGATCCGTGGGAGGTCGAGATGGCACCAAACGCATGCCCGAGTTGCGCGCGGGAGATCGGCGTCGATCGTCTCGACTTCTGCTATCCGCTGGGCCCGAGGAGCGGCACCTGGCGCGCCAGCTGCAACGAGCATGACGGCGGCTGCGGCTACGAGATCGAAGGGCCGTCCTACGACGAGGTCCTGACGAAATGGAACCAGGCTCAAACGAGAGAGCCTGCGCACGCCTGAAACTCGTCCGCGCTGGTCGATCAGAACGCCACTCTTTCTACTGAAAGAAAAGTATAATTTCCTCTCAGGAGAAACACAGAGGAGTGCTCATGTCGACCCGCTCTTCCCGTCGTACGGTCGACCAGCCTGATCCTGCCCTCGTCCTGACCAAGGCGCTGCTTCGTTCGGCCGAACTGCTCGGACTGCGCGGCTCGCGCCTGTCCGCGACACTCGGTGTGAGCGAAGCCAGCGTTTCGCGCATGGCGCACGGTACGGCCGTGCTCAAGCCCGGCAGCAAGGAAGCGGAACTCGCGTTGCTGCTCGTGCGGGGCTTCCGCGCACTCGACGCGCTCGTGGGCGGGAACGACGTGCAGCGGCGCAACTGGATGACCGCCTACAACCGGGCGCTGAACGGCGTCCCGCGCGATCTCGTCACGACGGTGCAAGGGCTGGTTCGCACCGTCGCCTATCTCGATCACATGCGCGCTCCGCTGTGAGAAGCGAAGAGGCGACCACCAGGGCAGCGGAACCGAACGACGGGCAGGCATGGTTGGCGAGTCGGCCGCACTGGCCGGCATGGCTCGGGGAGGCTCGCATCCTCCCGGGAACACTGTGGCGCGGCGTCGAGGCCCAGCATCGCGTTGCCACGCTCAAGGTCGTCGACACGTTGATCGAGCAGGAACTGCTGGAGGATCTGCTCGAAGAAAGCAAGCCTGGGCTGCCGCCGGAAACCGGGAATACGCACTACCTTCTCGTCACTCCTTTTCGCTACGCGAGCCCTTGGCCATCGCGCTTTCGTCCAGCACACGAACCGGGCGTCTGGTACGGTTCGCGCGAGCTGCGGACGGCGTGCGCCGAAGTCGGCTATTGGCGCTGGCGTTTCGCAACCGACAGCGATGCGTTCCATAGCGAGCCAGTGGTCAGCGAATTGACCTTCTTTCCAGCCTGCGTGCGCGGTCGGGTCGCTGACCTGACCGCGTTGCCCTGGTCTGCATACAGAGCCGCCTGGATGCATCCGTCCGACTACGTCGCTTGCCAGGCGCTGGCCCATGCCGTCCGGGCAGCAGGCCTGGACTGGATTCGATACGCAAGCGTTCGCGATCCGTTGCACGGTGCGTGTGGCGCGGTACTTCGCCCGGACGTACTCCAGATTCGAGACCTCACGCGCCAGCAGACCTGGACCTGCCTCGTGCGAAGCGAAACAGTGGTGATGAAACCCACCGTCCTCGGTTCCGACGAGCAGCCGCTCGAGTTCCGCTTTCCATAGGAAGGCCGCGACTCCCGGCAGTGAGTCGATGTCGTGCATTCCTTCAACTCGCCCGACTCCCGCCGGATAATCGAGCTTCTTCCGTTCACCGCCGAGGCGCGCCATGAGTTTCACCGTCGCCGACCTGCAGGCGTTCGCCGATGCCTTCAATCGACACGACGCCGACGCGCTGATGCGCTTCCTGACGGACGACTGCGTATTCGATGCTTCCGCCGGAGCGGAGGCCTGCGGTACCCGCTACGTCGGCAAGGAAGCCGTGCAGGCGGGATTCACTGAAGTCTGGGCGACCTACCCCGATGCCCGATGGCATTCGCCGCGCCACTTCGTTTGTGGCGATCGCGGCGTTTCCGAGTGGACCTTCGCCGGAACGCGAGCGGACGGCAGCCGGGTCGAAGTCAACGGATGCGACGTGTTCACATTCCGCGATGGAAGGATCGCAGTGAAGAACTCGCACCGGAAGAACCGCCCGCCTCTGCCGGCGGCGTAGCTTCGCGCCACCTGCGACCGGCGCCGACCTCAGGTCGGGTGTACCGAACGGAACCCCACCGCGATCCGGTTCCAGACGTTGATCGCACCGATCAGCAAGGTGAGCTTCACCTGTTCCTCGGGTGAGAACTCGGCCTGCAGGATCTCGTAGTCCGCGTCGGGTGCCTGCGTCTGCGAAAGGAGCGTGAGCGACTCGGTCCAGGCGAGTGCCGCGCGCTCACGCGATGTGTAGAGCGGTGACTCGCGCCACGCGCTCAGCAGGTACAGGCGCTCTTCGCTCTCTCCGCTCGCCCGCGCATCGCGCGTGTGCATGTGGATGCAGTAGGCGCAGCCGTTGATCTGCGATGCACGCGTCTTCACCAGCTCGATCAGGCTGTGCTCCAGGCCGCTCGTCTTCACTGCGTTCTCGAAGGCGAGCATCGCCTTCATCGTTTCGGGCGCGGCCTTGTAGGCGTCGAGCCGAGATTTCATCCGCTGTTCTCCTGTATTCCGTCGAAAGGGCATCAGCACCTGTACCACGCTGCCCTGCCCGATCCCGCGATGGCCCTTGCGTGCCTGTAGTCGGGCAGCAAGGAAAAGCCCGGGACGGCGCTCACCGAAGAACGCGTACGACGGTACGCCCCTTGACCCGTCCCTGCAGGTAGTCGTCGAAAGCTGCAGGCAGCTCCGCGAGATCGATCGTACGGGTCACTTCGTGCAGGCGGCGCGGCTTGAGGTCTGTTGCGAGCCGATCCCACACCTTCTGGCGCGTCGGGAAGCCCATGTAGCCGGAGTCGATGCCGAGCAGGCTCACGCCGCGCAGGATGAACGGGAACACGGTGGTGTTCAGCTCGATGCTCGCCGCATTGCCGATGCTCGCGACCGTGCCCGCCTGCTGCATGCCGGCGAGCACCCAGTGCAGGATCGGACCGCCCACGTTGTCGACGGCGCCGGCCCATCGAGCACGCTCGAGCGGCCGCACCTTCGCGTGATCGATGTCGTCGACGAGCTCGACCGACGAAGCGCCGAGCTCGCGCAGGTACGCTTCCTCGGACGACTTGCGAGTCAGTGCGACGACCTCGTAGCCGAGCCGCGACAGCATGTCGATGGCGAGCCCGCCGACACCACCGGTGGCCCCGGTGACGACAACGGGGCCGTTGCCCGGCGCAAGCCCGTTCGCCTCCATCCGCACGATACCGAGCCCGGCGGTAAAGCCCGCCGTTCCCAGGGCCATCGTCTCGAACAGCGTCAGTCCGGAGGGCAGCGCCAACGCCCATTTCGCCGGCACGCGCGCGTATTGCGCGTAACCGCCGTGATGCGAGACGCCGAGATCGAAGCTCGTCGCGACGACCGGATCGCCCGGCCGGAAGCGCGAATCGGTGCTCTCGACGACCTCCCCGGCGAGATCGATTCCGCCGACGCACGGGAAGCGACGGATGATCTTGCCGGCACCCGTCGCCGCCAGTGCGTCCTTGTAATTGATGCTCGAGAAGTGGACACGAATCGTCAGCTCGCCGTCGTCGAGCTGTTCAGGGGACATCGTCGTGAGGCGTCCGCCGACCTTGTCGCCGTCCTTCTCGATCAGATAGGCCGTGAATGCATCGTTCGCCATCCCTGCTCTCCTCGTGCGCTCCTCATGCCTTGCCCGACTGTAGCGCGACACGGCATTCCGCGTTGCCTGCACCGGCCCTCCGAACTCGTTCAAGACCCGTACATGGAAATAGTCCGCACGCTGGGGCACCATGTCCGCCATCGACTTTCCGAAAGGATCACGCACACCACGCGATTCGAGTCGTTCCCTTCGACCGTCCAGATGGGAGGAACCGATGCAAACCCTTTCCCGCCGTTCCGCCCGGCTCGTACCCACGTACGCCACGCCGGCCATTGCCGTCGCCTTTGCGCTCGCAGCATCCTCCGCTGCCGTTGCCCAGGCACAGACCGATGCGCAGCAGGAGCCCGTCCGCATCGGCATCGTGACCTTCCTCTCGGGTGCTGCGGCCGGCCCCTTCGGCGTTCCGGCACGCAACGGCGCCGAGATCGCCGTCGAGGCGCTGAATGCGGGCAAGCTGCCCGCCCCCTACTCCACCAAGGGACTCGGCGGCGCGCCGATCGAGGTGCGCTTCGTCGACGAGGCGGGTGGAACGACACGCCAGGTCAACGAATTCCGCAACCTGGTACAGCGCGACGAGGTCGACCTCGTCATCGGCTACATCTCGAGCGGCGATTGCCTCGCCATCGCGCCGATCGCCGAAGAGCTGAAGAAGCTCACCGTGTTCTTCGACTGCGGCACGCCGCGCATCTTCGAGGACGCCAGCTACCGGTACGTGTTCCGCACCGGCGCAACGGCGACGATGGACAACACGGCCGCTGCGCTCTACGTCGCCGAACGCAAACCGGACATGAAGAAGGTCGCGGGCATCAACCAGAACTATGCGTGGGGCCAGGATTCGTGGAACGACTTCGAGGCGGCGATCAAGGTGCTGAAGCCCGAAGTAGAGATCGCCACTTCGCAGATGCCCAAGCTGCTCGCCGGCCAGTACGGTGCGGAGATCTCCGCTCTGCTTCAAAGCGGTGCCGACGTCGTGCACTCGAGCTTCTGGGGCGGCGATACCGAGGCGCTGATCCTCCAGGGTGCACCGCGCGGGCTGTTCGGCAAGAGCACCGTCGTGCTCACCGCAGGCGAGCCGACGCTGGTGCGCCTCGGCACGCAGGTTCCCGAGGGCACGGTGATCGGCGCGCGCGGCCCCTTCGGCCCCTTCGCTCCGGATTCCGATCTGAACAAGTGGCTGCGCACGTCCTATGTCGAGCGCTACGCGGTTGCGCCGAGCTATCCGGCCTACAAGATGGTGCAGGCGATCCTCGGCGTGAAGACGGCTTGGGAGAAGGCGCAGGGTGCCAACGGCGACAAGCGTCCGAGCCAGGACCAGGTCATCGATGCCTTCGAGCACCTGAAGTTCGAAGGGCCCGGCGGGCCGGTCGAGATGTCGCTCGGCAAGGGGCATCAGGCCGTACAGGGAACGGCCTACGGCGTCGCGAAGAACGAGGGCGGCAAGGTCACCGTCACCGACGTGAAGCGCTACGAGTCGTCGCGCGTCACCCCGCCTGAAGGTGTCCGGAGCGAGGAGTGGATCAAGTCGGGCTTCAAGACGGCGAAGTGAGGGCTACAGCCGCCGCTGCGCGATGCACGCCCTGCTGCCGGTCCTGATCGACGGGGTCGTCTACTCGGCGTACCTGTTCGTCATCGCCGTAGGTCTCACGCTGATCTACGGCGTGATGAAGATCCTGAACATCGCGCACGGCGGTCTGTACGCGCTCGGCGCGTACGTGGCCGCGACGCTGGTCGCGGCGTGGTTCGCCGCCGGCCTGAACCCGTACCTGAGCTTCGGGCTACTGCTGGTCGCGGCCGCGCTCGTCGGCCTCGTCGTCGGTCCGCTGATCGAGCGCGGCCTGCTGCGCTTCCTCTACGGGCAGGACGAAGTGGTGCTGCTGCTCGTCACCTACGCCGTGTTCCTGATCCTCGAGGATGTGATCAAGCTGATCTGGGGCGTCGAATCGCTGTCAGCGTGGCAGCCGTACGCGCTGCTCGGCAACTTCGAACTGGGGGGCCTGCCCTACACCGTCTACGACGCGCTGCTCGTCGTCGCGGCGATCGTGGTCGGCATCGCGCTCACGTGGGCGTTCAAGGGCACGCGCCACGGCAAGCTGCTGCTGGCGGTGATCCACGACCGCGAGATCAGCGCTGCGATGGGCATCGACGTCGGGCGCTTCTATCTCGTCACCTTCACACTGGGGACGACACTCGCCGCGCTCGGCGGGGCGCTGATCGCCCCGAAAGTGTCGGTCGTGCCGGCGATGGGCGTCGAGGTCATCGTGCTGGCCTTCGCCGTCGTCGTGATCGGCGGCCTGGGCAGCCTGGCCGGTGCGGCGCTCGGCGCGCTGATCGTCGGCCTCGTGCGTTCGCTCGCCGTGCACTACATGCCCGAAGTCGAGCTGTTCAGCGTCTACCTGGTGATGGCGCTGGTGTTGATCGTGCGTCCGAAGGGGCTCTTCGCCGCGCCCGAGGCACGCCGCATATGAGCACGCGCGGCTCGGCAGCGGTTCTCACGCTCTCGCTTCTCGTGCTGCTCGTCGGCGGCTGGTGGCTGCCGCCGTGGGCGCAGAGCCTGTTCGTGCTCGCGCTCGGCAAAGGCCTGGTCGTGCTCGGGCTGATGCTGCTGATGCGCTGCGGGCTCGTCTCCTTCGGGCAGGGGCTCTACTACTGCCTCGGCGCGTATGCCGCGGTGTCGACGACGCGCCTGCTGGAGCTGCCCGACTCGCTGCTCACCACCGATGCCGTCGCGATGCCGATCTTCGGCGCGCTGGTCGCTGCGGTCGTCGCATGGCTGCTCGGCTTCCTGCTCGCACGCTATCGGGCGATCTTCTTCGCGATGCTGAGCCTCGCCTTCTCGATGATCCTGTACGGGCTGCTGATCAAGACGTCGGCGCTCGGCAGCAGCGACGGCTTCAACATCGCATGGCGCACGGTGGCCGGCGTCGAGCCGGCTTCCGGCGCACGAACCTACGTGCTGTTTGCGCTCGCCGCGATCTTCTCGTATGCGGCAGCGCTTGCCGTCGACCGCTTCGTGCGCTCGCATCGCGGCCGCCTCGGACCGGCAATCCGCGACAACGAGCTGCGCGTCGAATACCTGGGCGCGTCGGTTCAGCGGATCGTGCACCTGAACCACGTGATCGCGGCCTTTCTCGGCGGACTCGGCGGCGGCATCGTCGCGTTGTCGATCGGCCATATCGATCCCGAACTCGCCTACTGGACGACCTCGGGCGAGTTCGTCTTCGTTGCGATCCTCGGCGGCACCGCCAACGTGGCAGCGCCCTTCCTCGGCTCGCTGCTCTTCGAGTGGATCAAGAGTTTCGCATACCAGTACACACCGTACACCTGGCAGCTGGTACTCGGCTTCGCGATGCTCGCCGTGATCATGTTCCTGCCGGCCGGCCTGTGGTCGCTGTTCCGCAGGCGCGCGGCATGAGCGTGGGCGCGAACCACATGAGCGCAGGCGCGAACCCCATGAGCGTCGTCCTCGAGACCCGCGGGCTGACGAAGCGTTTCGGTGCAGTGACCGCCGCCGACGGCCTCGACGTGCGCATCGACGAAGGCGCGGTGGTAGCACTGATCGGCGGCAACGGCGCGGGGAAGACGACTTTCCTCAACATGGTCACCGGATACCTTAAGCCCGACCGCGGCACCGTGCACTACGCAGGTCGCGACATCACCGGACTGCCCGAGCGCCGGATCACGCAGCTCGGCATCTGCCGCTCGTTCCAGATTCCGCAGCTCTTCGACAGCCTGAGCGTGCGCGAGAATCTCCTGGTCGGATTCGGCGTCGTCGCGCTCGGCGGCAAACGCTGGGCGTCGTCGGCGGAGATCGATCCTGCGCGCGTCGACGAGGCGGCCGACGAGGCGATCGAGCGCTACGGTCTCGCCGAGTACCGGACACGCCCGGCCGGCGTATTGCCCGAGGGCGTGCGCAAGCTGCTCGACATTGCGATCGCGATGACGGCGCGCCCACGAATCCTGCTGCTCGACGAGCCGACCAGCGGCGTGAGCACCGACGAGAAGTTCGCGGTGATGGAGACGGTGATGAGCGCCGTCGATGCGGCGCGTCCGACGATCCTCTTCGTCGAACACGACATGGACATCGTGCGGCGCTATACGCAGCGCATTCTCGCCTTCTACGAGGGCCGCATCATCGCCGACGGAGATCCGTCGACTGTTCTCTCGAACGAGGAGGTGCGCCGCTATGTGATCGGCACCGAACCGGCGCACGGGCCAGCGAGCAGTGGAGCGAACGGCGCGGTCTTGCCCGACGCTGCTGCGGCGAGGTCGAAAGGCGCAACGTCGCCCGGCAGCGCCGCAACGGGAACGAACGATGCTGCGCATTGAAAGCCTCGACGTGTCGATCGGACCGGTCGGCATCCTGCGAAACGTCGATCTCGCCATCGACGAGGCGCAGTTCGTCGGACTGATCGGTCGCAACGGTGCGGGCAAGACCACGCTGATGCGAAGCGTGATGGGCCTGCTGCGTTGTCGGAACGGCTCGATCGGATTCGACGGGCAGGATCTGAGCGCACGCCCGGCGCACGAGCGTGCGCGGCTGGGAATCGGCTACATCCCCGAGGATCGGCGGCTCATTCCGTCGCTGACGGTTCAGGAGAACCTGATGCTGCCGGCGTGGGCGACACGCATCGCCGACGCACCGTCGCGCCTCGAGAAGGTCTACCGCATCGTTCCGGAAACGCTCGCCTTTCGCGACCGCAGGGGGCAGCAGCTGTCGGGCGGTCAGCAGAAGCTCGCCGCGCTCGCACGGGCACTGATGTGCGGCACACGCCTGCTGCTGCTCGACGAGCCTTTCGAGGGCGTTGCGCCCGTTCTGCGACAGCGGCTCGTCGAAGTGATTGCGCAGCTGCGCGACGAAGGCGTGTCGATCCTGCTGTCGGACTCGAGCCTTGCGCACGCCGGCCCGCTGCTCGATCGCGTCTACCGGATCGATCGCGGGGAGGTGCGCGAAGACGCATGAGAGCATCCGCTTCGAAAGCAAGGAGACGCCGATGACGCCCCCTCCCCGCATGCCGGCCGCCTTCGTCGGCCACGGCAGCCCGATGAACACGCTCGAGGTGAACCGCTTCACGTCGGCGTGGCGCGACCTCGGCCGCAGGCTGCCGCGCCCGCGCGCCGTGCTGGCGATCTCGGCGCACTGGTTCATCAAGGGGACGGCGGTCACCGCGATGCCGAAGCCGCGCGTCATCCACGATTTCTACGGCTTTCCGCGCGAGCTCTTCGAGTACGACTACCCGGCACCGGGTGCACCCGAGGTCGCCGACGAAATCGTCGACGTCGTGAAACCCGCCTTCGTGGGACTCGATCAGGACAGCTGGGGGCTCGATCACGGCACCTGGTCGGTGCTCGCGCATGTCTTCCCGGATGCCGACGTTCCGGTGCTGCAACTGTCGCTGCACGGTGGCGCGCCCTTCGACTACCACTTCGACCTCGGCGCCCGCCTGGCGCCGCTGCGCGATCGCGGCATCTTCATCATCGGCAGCGGCAACGTCGTGCACAACCTGCGGCGCATGAATCCGGCGCTCGGCGACCGGGTCTACGACTGGGGTGCACGTTTCGATGCGGAGGTGAAGGCGGTGATGACCTCCGATCCCAGCCACCTTCCTTCGGTCGCGTCACATGGCGACTACCGCCTCTCGGTGCCGACGACCGAGCACTTCCTGCCGCTGATCTATCTGGCGGGCCTTTGCAGCGCGGCGAACGAGCCGGCGCGCGCCTTCGCCGAAGGTGGACAGATGGGCGCGATCACGATGACGAGCTACCTGCTCGGCGACATCGAGCTGCCGCGTGCAGCGGTCGGCGAAGGCGGCGCGGAGCTGCCGGACCCGGCTGCGGTTCCGCCGGAGCAGACGAACCTGTAGCCGTTCCCCGGAGCTGTCAGCGCAGGCGCCGGTCGTAGGACCAGCTCCGCACTTTCGATGCACAGAGCGCATGCACGTCCGCGTGCAGGGGGTTGATCAGCGCATTGCGTGCCGCGTGCGACGAAGTCACGGCAGCTCGCCCGACGATTCGTGCCACGCCTGCCACCTCCCGCGTCCGGCAGCGGGCGCTCCCCGATCACTCGCTGCGCGTCAGCACCTCCCCGCTGCGCGTCAACACCTCGAGTCGATGTCCGTCCGGGTCATCGAAGTAGAAACCGCGGCTGTCGTCGCGCACGTAGGTCTCGTTCGGGCGCTGGTGGCCGGGATCGGCCCACCACGTCAGGCCTCGCTCGCGCACGCGCGCAAACACCGCATCGAGCTCGTCGTGGGACACGGCGAAGGCGTAGTGCACGCGGTCGAAAGGTTCCGGTGCGTCGATGTAGTCGAGCGTGACGCCGTTGGCGAGCGTCACCGTGGCGAAGCGCCCGACCGGTTCGGGCGGTGGCAGTCCGAGCACCTCGGCGAGAAACGAAGCGCTCGCGTTGCGATCGCGTGCATGCACGATCGTGTGGTCGAGACGGGCAGGCATCGCGGGCCTCCTTTCGTGGATACGCGGTGGCCGATACCGGTCGGTCGGCGCGGGGCGGATCGAGCTTACGGTACCCGCCCAGGCCCGGAGGGGTCGTTCGAAGCTCGCTACGATTCGTTCACAGGTACTACGTCCCGCGTATCGTCTCGCTGTCGCGGCCGAATCACCGTATCCGGAGCTCGATCGTGTCCGATTTCGCCGAATTCCTCGACGCGAAGTTCGATCTCGACGAGCGCAGTCTCGCGCGCGACGTCCGCAACGAATGCTTCACGCGCCTCGCGGCTCGCGCGCGTCTGCGCTGCCTGGATCTCGGCAGCGGCACCGGAGCGATGATCCGGCGCCTGATCGATGCCGACCTTCCGAGCGGATCTCTCGAGTTCGTCGCGCTCGATCGCGACCCGGCGCTGCTGGAACGGGCACGCGCCGCGCTCGCCGCGCTGCTCACCGACCGCGGCTTCGCCCTGCGCAACGCTGCGCCCGACGACAATGCAGATCGCATCGAAGCGAGCGACGGCCGTCACCACGTCGCTGTGCGCTTCGCCTGCTGCGATGCCGACGACTTCGAGCCGGACTCCGGCGAGCGCTACGACCTCGTCACCGCACACACATTCCTCGACCTCGTTCCGATGCGGCCGCTACTCGAACGCATCTCCGGCTGGCTCGCACCGGGCGGCCTGCTCTACGCAACGCTGAACTACGACGGCGAGACGGCGTTCTTTCCGCAGTATGCCGACGCCGAGCTCGAGCAACGCCTGCTCGAGCGCTACGACGCGTCGATGGAAGAACGGCGGCTCGACGGCCAGCCAACCGGCGGCGCCCGTTCGGGGCGGCGCCTGCACACGATGCTGCCGCAGGCGGGCTTCGAGGTCGTCGCGTATGCGAGCTCGGACTGGAACGCCGTTCCGCACGGCGGGCGGCTGCGCGCGGCGGACGCCGTCGTACTGTCGGTGCTGCTCGAAGCGTTGCGGCGCGAGAACGAAGCGCACTGCGACCCGGAGCGACTCGCCGCCTGGTATCGCGACCGCCGCGGTCTGCTGGAGGCGGGTCGGCTCGGAGCGATCGTTCACCAGATCGACATATTGTCCGTGCTCGCGTCGGCAAGCCCGGGCGAGGAAAGCGCCGAGCCGTCCGCCGGCTTGACCGCCCGCACATAGCAGCCGCCCCGCAGCGCGTCGATGCGCATCATCGACCCGAGCCGGTCGAGCGCGCGCATCGTCGACGCCGCCCATTGCGGCATGTCGCCCGCCGGCACGAACCGCCAGAACCCGATTGCCGACACGTCGAGCCCGGCTACGCCGAGCAGCACCGGCCATCGAGCGGGAGCGACGAAACGGTCGGTGCTCAGGTGCCGCGTGTCGAACCCCAGCCACGGCGCGAGATACGCATACCAGACGTAGTCGCCGTTCGGCGACAGGCAGACGAACACGCCCTGCGGTCGCAACACGCGTGCGACCTCGGCCAGTACCGCAGCCTGGTCGATCATGTGCTCGAAGGCACCGACGCACAGCACCAGGTCGACCGAATCGGCGGCGACACTCGACAGCCGCTCGGCGCGCTCCACCGCGAAATGCACGTGCGCATGCTCGGCGCGCTGCGCGCCGGCACTCCTTGCGGCGGCAATCATCCCGGGAGATGCGTCGACGCCGATCGACGCCTCGAACAGCGGCGCGAGCGCCAGCAGGTGCATCGCGTTGCCGCAGCCGATCTCGAGCAGCCGCGAACGACGCTCGGGCAATAGTGAGCCGATCAGTGCGAGGCGCTCGTGCAGTGCCCGTTGCGCATCGCCGTGGCAGTCGTGGTACTCGGGCGCGAGCGCATCGAAGAAGCGGACGACATCGTCGGCGTCGTGCACCGCGCGGGTATGCAGGCGCGCCGGCGCGGTTGCCGTGCCCGTCGTTCCAACCGGCGCGACCCGATACAGCTCGACGATCGCCACGAAGAACGACGCGACGAGCATCAAGGTCATTGCAGCCATGAACGGCTCGTACCACGCGGGAAAGGGCGTGAACGAGAGGATCAGCGCGCACGCCGTGCCGAAGAAGATCCAGCGTCCGAGTCCACTGCGCCGTTCCTTCGGCTCGGGCGGCCGCGCGAGCATCAGGAAGACGACGAAGCCGTAGCGCAGCAGGCCGGGCAGCAGGATCCACGTGCCGAAGCGCCCCGCTTCGTACAGCAGCAGGCACAGCACGAGCATCAGCAGCGCATCGGATTCCTTGTCGAAGTACTCGCCGAATTCCGATGCGAGGCCGCTGCGACGCGCAAGCCAGCCGTCGACGCCGTCGAGCGCGAAGACGACCGTCGCGCCGGCGGCGACCGCGAGCGGTCCGATCGTCGCAAGCGCCGGCAGCGCGAGCGTGCCGACGAGCCGCAGCGCGGTGACCCAGTTGGCCCAGCCGAAGGAAACGGGCGACGCGTGCAGCGCCTCGTGCTGGCGAACGAGCGCTGCGAACGACAGCGACGCCAGCGCAGCGAGCCACCAGACCGAAGCGAACGAGACCGACAGGACGGTGGCCGCGAGGATGACGAGCGCATGACGCCGGCTCCAATCGACGAGCCAGTTCGAGCGGGCCGACAGCGGTTGAACGACCGTGTGCAAGGTGCAGTCCGAAGTGGCGTACCGACGGGGCGTACCGATGTCGCGTATCGATGTGGCGTACAGCAGCCGCGTGCGCCCGCGCGCCGCCGCTACGTCAACCGCCGCCGCTCCGCGGCACGCTGCGCGGCGCAGGCATCGGCACCATCACCGGCTGCCCCGGCGCCGTGCAGCCGACGTCGCAGCAGCGTCCCGGTTGGCGGTTTCGCGTGATCGGTCGGTCGGGATCGGCCGCGACGCCGCGCTCGAGCAGCCGTTCGACGAGCTCCACCTTGCTGCCCACCGGATAGTTGCGCCAGATCTCCTGCTTCATCGCCGCCGGCGACCCGCCGCCGTGGAGACTGATCAACGAATACCAGCCGCCCTGGTACGACGCGGTCAGGTCCTCGAGGAAACGGGCCGTCTCGATGCGCCGGTCGTACGGAACGTCGGGGTTCGCCCGCAGCACGTCGGCGAGCGTTGCGGCGGTGGCCGGATTGTGGTCTTCGTCGGGTCCGGGCAGCGCGACGACGAGGCCGCCGGAGACCTCGTGCGCGAGCCGGTGCATGTCGTAGATCTGCGTGGCGAGCAGCAGCTTGCCGATGTTGGCGAAGACCGGGTCGGGCATGAAGACGCCGCTCGCCTCGTCGCGCGCCGCGTACACGCTGGCGGCGACGCCGCAGGCATAGAAGCCCTCGACGATCCTGATCAGCTCGACCATCGGCTCGCGCAGGTTGGCTTTCGCGCCAGGATCATCGAAACCGTTCGCCTCGCACATCAGCGCACCGGCGCCGATCAACAGGTCGCCGAAGCCGGCGCGTGCGGCGATGCAGGTGTGCCGGTGGTGCGTCGCATAGCTGTAGGTGAGCACGTGGCTGTGCTCCCACTCGGCGTCGAAGAACACGCGTTCCCACGGAACGAAGACGCGATCGAAGACGACGACGGCGGTCGACTGCCCGTACCTGCGCGAGAACAGCGCATCGCCGTGCTCGAGCTTCTCGCCCGGTCGGCCGGCCGGGCGCGAGACGATCGTGACGCCCTGCGCGTCGACCGGCACCGCGCAGCAGACGGCGAAGTCGGCGTCGTCACGACCCATGTTGCGGCTCGGCATGACGAGCAGCTCGTGCACGTAGGGCGCACCCGTGACGATCGCTTTCGTGCCGCTGAGAACGATCCCCTTCGCGCTGCGCTCGACGACGTGCACGTAGGTGTCGGGGTTCGCCTGTTCGTGCGGCTTGCGGCTGCGGTCGCCCTTCGCATCGGTCATCGCGATGCCGATCGCGAGGTCGCGATCCTGCACGTCGTCCCGGTACGCTTCGAAGCGCGCACGATGCTCGGTGGAGCCGCGCGCGTCGTCGATCGCTGCGACCGCCTGCGCGAGCCCGGACAACGCGTCGTGCACGAGATAGCGTTGTGCGCAACCGGTTTCCTGGCACAGGAGGCGGACCGCCTCGAGCTTGTTCAGCAGGTCGCCGGCGGATTCATCGATGTGCAGCATCCGGTTGACGATGCGATTGCGCGTCGACTGGTTCGCCAGCGCGACCGGTGCGCGCGCCGGATCGAGCGCGAAATCGTAGGTGTAGGCGAGCGCATTGACGCCCGGCCGCAGCATCGGCTCGTCGGCAACGCTCTCGATGCGGCGGCCGTCGACGTAGACGACCGGATGCAGGCGGCGCAGCGACTCGCGGTATTCGTCCCCGCTCATCAGCCTTGCTTTCGACGGCGCAGCGTCGGCAATGTCCATGAGGTCTCCCGGATCGTTCGATGGTGGATCGTGAAAGATGGACGCTGTGCGACCCACGGGTCAATGTTTACACTCGGAACGCGTTCCGGAACGCATTCCGGGGTGGCCGTCGAGGAGAAGCCATGGACACGATCGACGCCGGGCGCTGCGCGCTCGTCCTGGTCGACTATCAGGCGCGGCTGATGCCGGCAATCCACCGCGCGCAGCAGGCGGTGGGCTGCGCGGTGCAACTCGCACGCGGCGCGCGCGTGCTCGACATCCCGGTCATCGGTACCGAGCAGAATCCGGCCGGTCTCGGGCCGAACGTCGACGAGCTGCGCGCCTTGTGCGACGCAACCGTCGCGAAGCTTCACTTCGACGCCTGCGAGGACACGCTCTGCGCCGCGATCGACGAACTGGCGCCGCGCGCCCGGCAGATCGTCGTCGCCGGTTGTGAGGCCCACGTCTGCCTGCTGCAGACGGCGCTCGGCCTGCTGCGTCGCGAACGTCGCGTCTGGGTCGTCGAGGCGGCCTGCGGCTCGCGCCGTCCGGCCGATCACCGGCTTGCGATGCAGCGCCTGCAGCAGGCGGGCGCGACGATCGTGTCGCCGGAGATGGTGCTGTTCGAGTGGATGCGCACGAGCGGGCATCCGCACTTCCGCGAGCTGCTCGAGATCGTCAAGATGGTGCCCGTCGCAGACACCTGACAGACGCGGCTCTCCGGGGCTGGAACACTCGCCCGACCGCCGGCGCGGACATCGGCCGCCCCCGGCGCAAAGGCAGTACGATGATCCGTCCGCTCCTCCCGCGAACGAGGCCCGCCGGTGCACGCGCTGCCCCGCTTCGACGAACGTTTCGCGATGCCCGACGAGATGGCGTTCCTGCGCCCGCTCGCCAGCCGCCTCGTCGCGCACCGACGCTGGATGCGCGAGCGCCCTTTCGTCACGTTGAGCTGGTCGCAGAGCATCGACGGCAGCGTGTCGGTCTCGCGCTCGCGACCCTGCTCGCTGAGCTGCGCGAAGACACTCGAGATGACGCACCGGCTGCGCGCGCTGCACGATGCGCTGCTCGTCGGCGTGAACACCGTGCTCAGCGACGATCCACAGCTCACGGTGCGCCATTGCCTGGGAGACGACCCGCTGCCGGTCGTGCTCGACAGCGCGCTGCGCTTCCCGGAGAGCGCGCGGCTGCTGCAGCATCCGACGCATCGGCCGGTGATCCTCACCACCGATCGGGCGCCCGAAGCGAGGGCGGCGCGACTCGCGGCGATTGGCGCGGGCGTGCAGCGTGTCGCGCGCGCTGCACACGGGCGTGTCAATCTCGATGCGGCGCTCGAGCGTCTCGCTTCGATCGGCGTGTGCTCGGTGATGATCGAAGGCGGCGCAACGGTCATCCAGGCCTTCCTCGACGCGCAACTCGTCGACTACTGCATCGTGACGATCGCGCCGAAGTTCCTCGGCGGCGTCAAGGCGCTCGAGCACCCGTGCCGGCCGCGCGGCGAAGCACCGATCTCGATCGTCGACTGCCGCTACCAGGCGGTCGGCTCCGATCTCGTCGCATACGGACCGCTGGGCCGTACATGAAGGCCCGTGCGATCCATCATGTTGCGGCGAGGAAGGTGGCGGTCGCACATGCAAGCCTGCCCGCGCTCGGCCCCGAAGACGTCCTGATCCGCACGCTGTACTCGGCGATCAGTCCGGGCACCGAGTCGCTCGTTTTTCGCGGGCTGTTCCCGCCGGGGATGCCGCTCGACGCCGGCATCGCCGGCCTGCGCGGAACTTTCTCGTATCCGTTCGCCTACGGCTACGCGCTCGTCGGGGAAGTCGTCGACGCCGGCACGCAGGTCGATCGCGCCTGGCTGCAACGGCGCGTGCTCGCCTTCCATCCGCACCAGGACTACGTGGTGGCGGCGTTGTCCGGGGTGATCACGATCCCGGCCGAGGTCGAGCCGCTCGCTGCGCTCTTCCTGCCGAACATGGAATCGGCCGTAAGCTTCGTGCACGACGCCGAGCCTCGCCTGGGCGAGCGTGCGATGGTGTTCGGCCAGGGAGTCGTGGGCCTGCTCACCACCGCCCTGCTCGGCGACTTCCCGCTTGCGCTGCTCGCCAGCGCCGACCCGATCGCGCATCGGCGCGAACGATCGCTCGCGCTGGGCGCAGCATGGTCGATCGACCCCGGCGACGCGGCACGCCTGGCCGCGCTGCGCGAACGGCTCTTCGTCGGCCGCGACGACGACGGCCTCGATCTCGCGATCGAATTGTCGGGCAACGCGGCCGCGTTGAACCAGGCGATCGAGCTCGCCGGCTTCGACGCCCGCATCGTCGTGGCGTCGTGGTACGGCACCGAGCGTGCATCGCTCGATCTCGGCGCGCACTTTCACCGACGACGCATCGCACTGGTCTCGAGCCAGGTGAGCCGCATCGCGCCGCGGCTGACGGGGCGCTGGAGCAAGCGCCGTCGCCTCGACGCAGCCTGGCAGGCGATCGCGCGCGTCGGGCCGCAACGCTTCGTCACGCATCACTTCCGCTTCGACGACTGCCAGCGCGCCTTCGAGCTGGTGAGCGATCGCGACGACGGCGTGCTGCAGGCGGTGTTCGAGTACCGATGAACCAGCGGAATGCCGATGTATCAGCTGTCGATCGAACGCGACTTCATCTCCCGGCACCGGCTCGTCGGCGGCGACTGGGGCGCCGAGAACGAGACGCACAGTCACCGCTACCGCGCCGAGATCCTCGTCGAAGGCGAGGAACTGAACGAGCACGGTTTCCTCGTCGACATCGTCGAATTGCGATCCGCGGTCGACGAGGTCGTCGATCGGCTTCGCGACCGGGTCCTGAACGAATTGCCCGCGTTCGAAGGGCTGAACCCGAGCCTCGAGCACTTCGCGCGCATTTTCCATTCGATGCTCGCCCCGCGCATCGACGGCAAACGGCTCGCCCTCACCGTACGGCTGTGGGAGAACGACCACGACTGGGCGGCATATCGCCGATAGCCGGGCGATGCCCCTGCGCCCCCCGATCGAGCTGATGCATCCTCCGCTCGATCGCCCGTCGGGCGGCAACGTCTACGATCGTTGTCTCGTCGACGCCGCGGTGCGCGCCGGGTTTCCGTTGTCATCGGTCGTGGTCGGCTTCGACGAGGTCGAGCACCGCTTCAGCGAAGGTAGCGAATCGTTCCGCGTATGGGACGGGCTGCTGCTGGAAGGGTTCGCGCGCGGGCAGCGACTCGAGCACGGCCGCCGGGGCCTTCTGCTGCACTGGCTGCCATCGCAGGATCCGGCCCTCGACGACGATGCCCGTGCGACGCGCGAAACGATCGAGCGCGAGATCGTCGACTCCGCCAGCCTCGTTCTTGCTTCGAGCGCTTCGCTGGAGCGAACGCTCCGACAGCGGCATCCGCAAGCGCGGATCGCGACCTGCGAACCCGGCGTGCGCGACGAGTTTCGCCGCACTGCACGAACAGACGCCCGGCATTCCGAGGATCACGTCGAGTTGCTGACCGTCGCGAACCTGGTTCCGGCGAAAGGGCTCGTCGAAACGCTGCCCTTGCTCGCGTCTCTGCAGGCGCTTGCCTGGCGCTGGCACGTCGTCGGCGATGGCGGCGTCGATCCCGATTGCACGCGACGCTTCGACGAGACCGCACGAAAGCTCGGTCTTGCGGATCGCATCGTTCGGCACGGCGCCCTCGATGCATCCGCGATCGTCGAGCGAATGGACGGTGCCGACCTCCTCGTCTTTCCGAGTCGATTCGAGTCGTACGGGATGGTGCTCGCCGAAGCGGCAGCGCGGGCGCTGCCGGTGCTGGGTTATCGCGTCGGAGCGGCAGGCCGGCTGTTCGACGACGGCGTCGACGCGATCCTCGTACCGGTCGGTGACATCGGGAGCTTCGCCGATGCGCTGGGACGGATGATCGCCGACGCGTCGCTGCGCACGCGCTTTCGCGAGCGGCTGTCGTCGCGCGCGCCTGCACGCGGGTGGGAAGACACGCTCGCCGACTTCGCCGCCGCCGTCAGCGATGCATGACTTCAGCCGCCCTTCCCGTCACGCCACGCACCGGCCGCACCGAGCACGATCGCGGTCGGCGCGGCGATCGCCAGCACCGCCAGCGCGGAGCCGAGCAGCGATGAGGACGAGCTGGCCTGCGCATCGCGCGCGCCCTGGAACTCCGGAACGCTGCCCGGCTCGTCGCTCTGCGGGGGCGATTCGTGCCGGCGTGCGCGCCGCGCCGCGGCCATCCCGCGCACGCGGTTCGCCGCTCGACGGCCACCGCGTTGCGCGAGCACGCCGGCGTCGTGCGACCAGGCGACGAGCCTGTCGCGCGCGATGGCGCGTCGACGCGGCCCGCCGTGCGGATCGAGGTAGTACATCGTCGCCGCGCCGGCGGCCCATCCGGCGGCGAGCGCGAGGAACTCTCGCATGGCGCCCTCCCTGCAAGCCCGCCGGCCGCGGGACGCGGTGGCTGCGGCGTGTCCGATCGTAGCGCTAAGATCGGCGTGGCATGCCCAATACCGTCTCGATCCGCCGCGCCTACGACGAACCGGCTGCCGCCGACGGGTACCGCGTGCTCGTCGACCGCGTCTGGCCGCGTGGGCGGCGCAAGGAAGAGCTCGCGCTCGACGAATGGGCGAAGGAGCTCGCACCGAGCACCGCGCTGCGCAAGTGGTTTGCGCACGACCCCGAACGCTGGGACGAGTTCAACAAGCGCTACCGCGAGGAACTCGACACGCCGGAGACGCGCCAGCGACTGCGCGCACTGATCGAGGCCGCAGGCAGCCGCCGGATCACGCTCGTCTACTCGGCGCGCGACGAGCAGCACAACCAGGCAGTCGTCCTGCGCGGAATCCTCGCCCATCTGCGCCGCTGAAGAGGTCTACGCCCGGTCTCTTCCTTCATACACGCCGACGACCACGAGCAGGTCTTCCGGCGCGACCGGCTTGACGAGATGGTGATCGAAGCCCGCGCGCGACGCGGCTTCCGTATCCGAGACCTGGCCCCAGCCGGTGAGCGCGATCAATACGATCGGCGCGACCGGATCGGCGCGCAACCGCCGCGCGAGCTCGTAGCCGTTCATCCTCGGCATACCGATGTCGAGGATCGCCAGATCGGGCGAGTGCGCGCGGATCGCGTGCAGCGCCTCGATGCCGTCGTGCACGACGTGCACCTCGTGCCCGACCGATTCGAGCAGCACCGACAGGCTCCATGCGAAATCGACGTTGTCGTCGGCAACGACGATGCGCAGCGCACGTCCGAGCTGCCGGGGCGCCTCGGGCTCGAGCACGGCGGAAGGCTCGCTCGCTCCTTCGGGCCGCGGCAGCCGCACGGTAAAGGTCGTTCCGTGCCCGACGCCCTCGCTGTGCAGGCCGATCTGGCCGCCGTGCAGCTCGACGATCTGGCGTGCGAGCGTCAGGCCGATACCCAGCCCGGCATTGCCGCGCTCGAGCGACTTGTCCGCCTGCTCGAACAGCTCGAACACGCGCTGCTGCACTTCGCGCGCAATACCGATCCCGGTGTCCTGCACATCGATGTCGATCGCATCGGGCAGCACGCGCATCGTCAGGCGGACGTGCCCTCCCGCCGGCGTATAGCGCGCGGCGTTGCCCAGCAGGTTCGACAGCGCCTGCAGCAGGCGCGCCGAATCGCCGAGGATCACCGGATGCTCGGTGGGGATGTCCGCGGCAAAGCACAGCCGGCGTTCGGCGAAGATCGGTTCGGCGAGTTCGATCGCCGCGTGCAGTACGCGCACGACGTCGATGTTCTCGATCTGCAGCGAAAGCTTGCCGGTAGTGATGCGCGAGATGTCGAGCAGGTCGTCGATCAGGCGCACGATGTGATGCAGCTGGCGCTCGAGGATCGCCACCGCCTTCTCGCGCGTCTGTGCGTTGCCCTCGGCAAGACGCAACATCGTCGCCGCGTTCGCCATCGGCGCCAGCGGATTGCGCAACTCGTGCGCGAGCGTCGCAAGGAACTCGTCCTTTCTCCGATCGGCGAGCTGCAGCCGCGCTTCGGCCTGACGACGCTCGAGCGTCTCGTGCTCGAGCTCGCCGGTCGTCTTTCGCACCTCGTCGAGCATCCCGTTGAAGGCGTCGACCAGCACGGCGATGTCACGGTTGCGCGCCGGCGGAGCACGCAGGTTCCAGTCGCGCCGTGCCATCACCCGCCGCGCAACCTCCGAGATGCGGGCCAGCGGCTCGGTGACGACCCGTTGCAGCCGTCCGAACACGAAGCCCGCCAGCAGCAGGCTCACGGCGCCGACTGCAGCAAGGATCGCCACGTAGCCCAGCGCACGCTCGCCGATGTCGTGCTCGGCGCGCAGGAAGACCGCGCCGAGGCGCTCGCCGTTGCGCTCGACCGGGTAGACGACCTCCAGCGTCGACAGCGAGAAATGCCCGGAGCCGGAGCGCCCGCCCGGATCGGTGGCCGGCAACGGCTGTCCCGGGTCCGCGCGGTATTCGGCGAAAGCCGGCGCATCGTTGCGGTAGATGGCGGCGGCGCGGATCCGGTGCCGGCTCTCGAGCAGCGCGAGCTTCTCGTTCGCCGCCTTCGGGTCGTCGACGACCAGCGCCGCCGCGGTCGCGCGTGCGATCAGGTCGGCCTGCGCCTGCAGGTCCTCCACCCACGCACGACGATAGGTATTCAGCTCGTAGGCGAGCAGCGCGCCTGCCGTGAGCAGCAGCGCGACGAAGGTCGTCGCCATCGAGGCGAGCGTGAGCTGTCCGCGCAGCGTCGGCATGTTCACGACACCTGCATCCACCAGCGCGCCGACGGATCCTGCGCCAGCGCATCGACCAGATACGGCAGGCTCGTGCGCATCGCCGCCTCGAGACCGAACGGGGGATTCACGACGAAGACACCGCTGCCATGCAGCCCGAAGCCGCCGGGCGACGGCCGCTGCACGGAAAGCGTCGCGTGCAGCCAGCGCAGGCCCGGCCAGTGCTCGAGCGTGCGCACGAGCGTGGCCACCTCGCGCCGCTGCACCTGCGGATACCAGATCGCATAGCACCCAGTGGCGAAGCGGCTCAGCGCCTCGCGCAACGCGACGCCAACGCGCGCATAGTCGCGCTTGTCCTCGTAGGACGGATCGATCAGCACCAGCGCACGTCGCGAGGGCGGCGGCAGCACCGCCTTCAGGCCGGCGAATCCGTCGACCCGCTCGACGCGCACCCGGCGTGCCGCGGCGCGGTCGAGCGATGCGAACCGCGCCTCGAGCACGCGGTGCTCGGTCGGGTGCAGCTCGAAGAGCCGCAACCGGTCCTGCCCGCGCAGCGCATCGAAGGCGAGGACCGGCGAGCCCGGATAGTGCCGCAGCACGCCGTCCGGGTTATGACGGGCAATCGCTGCCAGCCACGCTGCCACCGCTTCGGGCGCATCGCTGCGCCCCCACAGGCGGGCGACGCCCTCGGCGATCTCGACGCGCCCGGCCGAGCGCCGCTCCTCCAGCGCGTACATCCCCGCGCCCGCATGGGTATCGACGACGAAGAACGGCGTCTCCTTGCGTCGGAAGTGCGCGAGCAGCGCCACCAGCACGACGTGCTTGAGGACGTCGCCGTGATTGCCTGCATGAAAAGCATGTCGATAGCTGAGCACGGAGCGATGATGGCGCAGTACGCGAGCGATGCGGCAAAATCGCCTGCATGGCATCCGACGATCCGGGCAGGGAATCCCTCGGCACCATCGGCGTCGCGACGTTGCTGTGGATGCTCGTCGCGATGCTCGTCGTGTCGCTGCTGCTGCACGAACGCCGCGTGGAGCTTACACGCGCCGAAGCGACGGCGCATGCGCTGACGATGGCGATGCAGGCGCACACCGAAAGTGCGTTCCAGGCAGTCGACCTGGTGCTCGGCGGCGTCGTCGACGCCTACGAGGCACTCGCGCCGGACCCCCAGGAGCCCGCTTTCCGGGTCCTGCTGCGCGACCGGCTGCACGACGTACCGTCGGTGCGGGCGATCTACATCGTCGGCGCGGACGGCTTCCTGCGCAATCACACCGACGAGCCCGACACACCGCGCGTGTCGCTCGCCGACCGCGAGTACTTCCAGCGCTACATGGACGATCCGACGCTGCAGCGGGCGATCTCGCCGCCGGTGTACAGCCGCTCGGGCCTCGGCTGGTTCAACGCGGTGACCCGGCGCATCGAGATTGACGGCCGCTTCGCCGGCGTGGCGGTCGCTGCCGTCGTACCGCGCTATTTCGAACGACTCTACCGCAGCATGCAGCTCGTGCCCGGACAGACGATCGAGCTCTTCTACACCGACCGCACGCGCGTGGCGCGCTATCCGGGCGACGACTCGCTGCTCGGTCGACAGGCAACCCGAGAAGAGGTGTTCGGCGCCGTCGGCATCGACGCCCCCGCCGGAACGCTCGTGACGCGCGAAAGTCCGCTGCGCGTACGCATGACGAGCTTCCGCCGGCTCGACACCGCACCCTTCGTCGTCACGCTGACGCAGGAGCCGCCATCGCTGCTCGCCGCGTGGCGTGCCGAGGTGCTGGGCGCAGCACTCGCGATGAGCGCGCTCACCGCGCTCGTCGTCGCACTCGTCGTGCAGTTGCGACGCAAGCGCCAGATCGCCGAACGGGCACGGCTGCGCCTGGCGCAGTCGGAGCGGCTGGAGGTGATCGGACAGCTCACCGGGGGCATGGCGCACGACTTTGCGAACCTGCTCGGCATCGTGCGCACGAACCTCGCGATCATCGAGCGCCTGCATCCGCCCGACGTGCGCGTGCGCAAGGCGCTCGAAACTTCCGAACGCGCGGTGGCGAACGCGCGCCGCCTGATCGACCAGCTGCTGCTGTTCGCGCGGCGCGGCGCCCTCGACGTGCGCCCCCTCGATCCGAACGAGACGCTGCAGCGCCATCTCGACATCCTGCGCCAGGCGAGCGGCCGCCAGGCCCGCGTCGAGCTGGTGCTCGACGAAAGCACACCGCAATGCCTGGCCGACGAATCGCAGTTCGTCGCGGCAATGGTCAACCTGATCGCCAACGCGCGCGACTCGATCGACGACTCGCACGGCCGTGGAACGATCACCGTGCAGACGGGCCTCGTCAGCACGGCGCAGGCGGCCGAATGGGAGCTCGATGCCACAACGCGCCTCGTGCGCGTGAGCGTCGTCGACTCCGGCTCGGGGATGGACGAAGACGTGCTCGCGCACGTATTCGAACCCTTCTTCACCACGAAGGGCACCGAAGGCACCGGGCTCGGCCTCGCGCAGGTCTACGGATACGTGAACCAGCTGGGCGGCGAGGTGCGCATCGAATCGGTGCGCGGCCGCGGCACCGCCGTGCACCTGTTCTTCCCGGCAACCGACGAGAAGAGAGCAGCGCAGCCGCCGGTATCGTCGACTACCGCGTCGAGCGAGAGCGTATCGGTCCAGGCACCGCAGTAGCCGGGCACGCCAGCACCGCAGCGCGTCCCGTTGCGCGAGTCAGTCCCCCAGACTCGATGCGAGCGATGCCATCGCCGCCTGCGCGCCGCCCCGCTCGTGCGGCACGCCTGCCAGGCCGAGCGTCATCTCGACGCCGGCCAGCGTGCCCATCAGCATCAGGTCGTTGAAGTCGCCGAGGTGCCCGATCCGGAAGACCTTGTCGGCGACCTTGCCGAGGCCCTGGCCGAGCGACAGGTTGAAGCGCTCGAGCGCGATCCGGCGAAACGCATCGGCACTGTGCCCTTCGGGCATCAGCACTGCGGTGAGCGCCGGGCTGTAGCGCGCGGGGTCGGCGCAGAGCACCTCGAGACCCCAGGCATGCACGGCGGCTCGCGTCGCCTTCGCATGGCGCTCGTGGCGCGCGAAGACGTTCTCGAGCCCCTCCTCGAGCAGCATCGCGATCGCCTCGTGCAGCCCGTACAGCAGGTTCGTCGCGGGCGTGTACGGAAAGAAGCCGCGTTCGTTCGCGGCGATCTGCTCGTGCCAGTCCCAGTACGAACGCGGCAGCGTTGCGCGCTTGGCCGCCTCGAGCGCCTTGTCGCTGACGGCATTGAACGACAGCCCGGGCGGCAGCATCAGCCCTTTCTGCGATCCGGCGACCGTAACGTCGACGCCCCACTCGTCGTGCCGGTAGTCGATCGATCCGAGCGACGAGATCGTGTCGACGAGCAGCAGCGCCGGGTGCCCCGCGGAGTCGAGCGCACGACGGATGGCTGCGACGTCGCTGGTGACCCCGGTGGCGGTCTCGTTGTGCACGACGCAGACGGCCCGATAGCGATGCTGCGCGTCGGCGGCGAGCATGCGCTCGATCGTCGCCGGATCGGCGGCGTGGCGCCAGTCGCCCGGAACGAAGTCGACGGCGAGACCAAGTCGCTCGGCCATCCGCTTCCACAGCGTCGCGAAGTGCCCCGTTTCGCACATCAGCACGCGGTCGCCCGGCGACAGCGTGTTGACGAGCGCCGCCTCCCAGGCACCGGTGCCCGAAGCGGGGTAGATGACGACCGGCGAGCGCGTGCGGAAGATCGTGCGCACCCCTTGCAGCACCGATTCGCCGAGCGCGCGGAACTGCGGCCCGCGATGGTCGATCGTGGGGTAATCCATCGCCCGCAGGATGCGGTCGGGAACGTTCGTCGGTCCGGGGATCTGCAGGAAATGCCGGCCGGCAGGATGCCCGTTCAGCGCCAGGTCGTTCGACAGTTTCATGGACGTACCCTACCATTGCGCCGCCCGATGAACGCCCCGAAGATCGACCCGGCCTCTGCCGCCCTGCGGCCCGCGCAGCGCGAGCGCAGCTGGCTCGCGCAACGGCTGCGCCGGGTGCTGCGCGGCGAAGTGCGATTCGACGCTGCATCGCGCGCGCGCTATTCCACCGACGCATCGATCTACCAGGTCTTTCCGGTGGGTGTCGTCGTCCCCGCCGACGAAGCCGACGTCATCGCGACGATCGCGCTGGCGCGAGAGGAAGGCGTGCCGGTCCTGCCGCGCGGCGCCGGCAGCAGCCAGTGCGGGCAGACGGTCGGCGAGGCGCTGGTCGTCGACCACAGCCGGCACCTGAACCGTATCGTGCGCTTCGACGCGCAGGCGCAAACGGTGGAGGTGCAGCCCGGCGTCGTGCTCGACTCGCTCAATGCCTTCCTCGCGCCGCACGGCCTGTGGTTCCCGGTCGACGTCTCGACTTCGGCGCAGGCGACGATCGGCGGGATGACCGGCAACAACTCCTGCGGCTCGCGCTCGATCGCCTACGGAAACATGGTGCACAACGTCGCCGAGATCGAGGCGATCCTCTCCGACGGCGTGGTCGAGCGTTTCGGTCCGTTCGGCGTCGACGCGCAGCGCCCGATGTCGAGTGCGCGCAGCGCCGAGCTGGTGTCGCGCCTGTTCGCGATCGGCCGGCGCGAGCGCGACGAGATCGAGCGTCGATGGCCGAAGCTGCTGCGCCGCGTCGGCGGCTACAACCTCGACGTCTTCCACCCGCAGTCGCCGCGGCCGTACACGGCCGACGGCTCGGTGAACCTCGCGCACCTGCTCGTCGGCTCGGAGGGCACGCTCGCGTGGTTCAAGCGCATCGTGCTCCGGCTCGCGCCGCTGCCGAAGGCGCGCGTGCTCGGCATCGTCAACTTCCCGAATTTCCGCGCCGCAATGGAGAGCGCGCAGCACATCGTGAAGCTCGCACCGACGGCAGTCGAGCTCGTCGATCGCACGATGATCGAGCTCGCGCGCGAGAACCCGGCCTTTCGGCCGGCGATCGAACGCGCGCTGATCCTGCGCGGCGGCGCCCTGCCCGATGCATTGCTGCTCGTCGAGTTCTGCGGCGAAGAACGTTCGGCGCTGCTCGCGAAGCTCGACGAGCTGATCGACACGATGAACGACCTCGGCCTGCCCGGCAGCGTCGTGACGATGCCCGACGAGGCCGCGCAGAAAGCGCTGTGGAACGTACGCAAGGCCGGGCTGAACATCATGATGTCGCTCAGGGGCGACGGGAAGCCGGTTTCGTTCATCGAGGACTGCGCGGTTCCGCTCGAGCACCTCGCCGACTACACCGAGCATCTCGGCGAGGTCTTCGCGCGCCATGGCACGCGCGGAACCTGGTACGCACATGCGTCGGTCGGCACGCTGCACGTTCGACCGATCATCGACCTGCGCGCGGGCGACGCGACGAAGATGCGCCGCATCGCCGAAGAGGCAGCGGCGATGGTGCGACATTACAAGGGCGCCTTCTCCGGCGAGCACGGCGACGGTCTCGTGCGCAGCGAATGGGTCGGCTGGCAGTTCGGCGAGCGGCTCATGCGCGCCTTCGAGGAGGTGAAGGACGCCTTCGATCCGCGCGGAATGATGAATCCGGGCAAGATCGTGCGTGCGACACCGATGGACGACGCACGGCTGTTCCGTCATCCGCCCGGCCATGCGGCGCTCGCGCGCGAGACCTCGCTCGACTGGTCGGCGTGGAACGTGCAGAACGATGCGCGCACCGGACGCCTGAGTGCACCCGGAACCGGCGGCGACCCGGCGCACGGCTTCGCGAAGGCCGTCGAGATGTGCAACAACAACGGCCACTGTCGCAAGCTCGACGTCGGCACCATGTGCCCGAGCTGGCGCGTCACGCGAAACGAGCAGCACCTCACGCGCGGCCGCGCGAACACGCTGCGCCTGGCGCTCGCCGGAAGGCTCGGCGACGAGGAGCAGGCCTCGCGCGCGGTGCACGAGGCGCTCGAGTTGTGCGTGAGCTGCAAGGGCTGCCGAAGCGAATGCCCGACCGGCGTCGACATGGCGCGGATGAAAATCGAGTTCCTCGATCGCTGGAACCGCACGCATCGGCTGCGCTGGAAAGAGCGGCTGATCGCGTGGCTGCCCCGATACGCGCGTCACGCGTCACGGCTGCGCGTGCTGCTCGCGCTGCGCGATCGCGTGCCTGGGGCGGCCAGGCTCACCGAGAGGCTGCTCGGCTTCGCCGCGCGCCGCCCGCTGCCGCGATGGCGCGGCGATCCCTTCACCGACGATCGCGATACCGACGATCGCGATACCGACGACGAAGCGGTCGGCGGGCGCGAAGTCGTGCTGTGGGCGGATACCTTCGACAACTGGTTCGAGCCCGACAACCTTCGTGCGGCACGCACGGTGCTGCGTGCCGCCGGCTACCGCGTGCACATCGCACGCGCGCGCGCCGACGATGCGCCGAAACGACCCCTGTGCTGCGGTCGCACTTTCCTCGCCGGCGGGCTCGTCGACGAGGCGCGCATCGAGGCACGACGCACGCTCACGGCGCTCGCTCCGTACCTCGAGCGCGGTGCCGCCGTCGTCGGCCTCGAGCCGTCGTGCCTGCTGACGATGCGCGACGAGTTCCTCGTGCTCGGACTCGGCGATGCCGCCGAGCGGCTGGCACGGCAGGCGATGCTGTTCGAGGAGTTCCTCGTGCGCGAGCACGCAGCCGGGCGCCTCAGCCTTGCGCTGCATCCGATCGGGCACCGCGAGGCGCTGCTGCATGGACACTGTCACCAGAAGTCCTTCGATGCGCTGCGTCCGGTGCAGGTCGTGCTCGAATGGATCCCGGGACTGTCGGTGCGAACCGTCGAGACGGGTTGCTGCGGGATGGCGGGCAGCTTCGGCTACGACGCGAGGCACTACGAGATCTCGATGAAGATGGGCGAGCTCGCGCTGCTGCCTGCGGTACGCAACGCAGAGCCGACGACGCTCGTCGTCGCCGACGGAACGAGTTGCCGCCAGCAGATCGGCCACGGTGCGCAGCGCGAAGCGGTGCACGTGGCAGTCGTGCTCGCGCAGGCCTTGCAGGCCGATACCCGCTGATCGCGCCATCCCCAGGCGCAGAGCAGCCAGCAGGGCACGAGCCCCACGCAGGTGAACCCGAGCTCGACCGACAGCAACCGCGAAGCCTCGCAGGGAATGCAGCCAAGCCAGAGCGACACGCGCACCGACACGATGCGCAGCGACCGTTCGACCAGCGGTACGACGATGAGCGATCGCACGCAGAGCGGAAGCAGCTCGTCGATGACCGCGCAGAGCGGCACCACCGGCAGCCCGACGCAGGTGAATCCCGATTCGCGCGACTCGAACCGTCAGGCATCACAGGGCATGGCGCCGAGTGCCGACGACGACAGCGCGCAATCGCGCATCAACGCGCCGGGATCGGATCTGCGCAACGACCGCGCGATGCGCGACGACCGCACGACGATGGCTCGTGCGCCGCGCGCCGACCGCAACTGAGACGTTCGCCCTCACGCCAACTCGAAGTGCTGCGCGGCAAACTTCCACCGGCGGCGTGGCGCATGCCACGCAGACGCCGACGGTGGGCAAGTCGAGTTCGACGCGCTGATAGCACATGCACCACTGCGGAACGCTGCGTTCCGCTGCATTTCCCGTCGACTCTGCGGATCTCGCGAGGCAAGCGCTCAGTCGGCGACTTCGCGCGAAGACGCCGAGAGCACCGCGACGGCGTCCGCTGCAAGCGCCGGCGGGCCGACGGCCGCACCGCAGGCGAGAATCGCAACGACCAGGCTCCTGGCAACGGTTCGGCTCATGACACCCATCGACGACGATCCGGTGAGCACGAAGCCGGTGCACGTGTGATGCCCGTTCCGTATGCCTCACCCGGCCGGCAGCGCGTTTCCGTCGAGCAGCGCGTGCACGAATGCGGTGTCGTTGCCCCGGCGGCTCCAGTGTTTCCAGGCGATCGCCGCGAAGCGGTCGGGGTTCATGCCGAGCACGAACAGGTTGAGCCGTCGCGCCAGGTCTTCGGCAGGCACCGGACCGGCTTCCTCGAGCGCACGCTCGCGCAGCGCAGGCGCCAGCGAATGCAGCTGCCCCACATACGCAAAATATTCGTGCACGACGACGTCGGGATGCGGGTTGCGGAAATGATCGGCGACGATCGCGTGCACGGCCTCGTGCACGATCGCGCTTCGATACAGCTCGGGCGTCATCGGCAATCCGAACGGCGCAGCGTCCTGCGGCCAGTGGCTGCGCTGCAGCACGTAGGCGCGACGTGATTCATGCAGGTAGACGCCTGTGCGCGTCGCCGTCGCCGCTTCAGCGGGAAGCGCGTCGACCAGATGCAGCTCGACCGGCGCACGTACGGAAATGCCCTGCGCCGCGAGGAAGTCCGCCGCCTGCCCGATCGCACGACACGCTTCGCGCAGCTCGCTGCCGGAAGGCGCAACGACGACCGCCGCGACCTGCGGGCAGCCTGCACGCAGGGCGTGCACCGAAGCCGTCGTGTCCTGCGCCCCGACCAGCGAAACGCCGATCAGGATCGACACGAGACCGATTGTGATGGGGAGTGTGCGAGTGTTCATGGCGCCGAGGATCGCCCCGGCGCCGGTTGCCGACAATCCCTCTAACGCGGTACCGCGTTCGAGGGATTGCCCGCTGCCTGCCCTGTGCCTCCTACGCGGCGGCCGGCTCCACGACGAAGACGCCCTCGTCCGCCGGCGACGCCATCCGGCGGGCGCGCTCGACGAATCGCAGCGCAGGCCGGCTCTCCGGACGCCTTGCCACCCGCTCGGCGGCAAGCGCCTGCGCGAGCGGACGATCGCCGCTGCGGATCGCGGCCTCGATCAGCGTCAGGTCGATCACGTCGCGCTGCGCGTTGCTTCCACCGAAACGATGGTGATAGCTGCGGATCGGGCGCAGCAGCCGCACCGCCTCGGCGTAATCGCCGTCGCCGAAGGCGACAATCGCACGCGTCGCCGGCTGTCCGATCTCGCGCACGAAGGACGCGTTGTCGCCCTGCCCCTGCAGCGCGGCGCGCTGCGCTTCGAAGACGAGCCTGCGCGCTTCGGGGCGATCCGCGCCGACGAAGGCCATCATCGCGTGCAGGTCGTTGAACGCGAAATCGCTGGCGCCTGCGATCGGACGCCAGAGATCGGCCACGGCATCCCAGCGATCGCCGACATCGACCCCGCGCAGATGCAGTCGCCACAGCATCGACGTCGCGTCGAGCATGTCGAAGACGACCGTCGAGCGCGCACCGAAGACCGGTCCGTCGATCAGCCGCAGCACCGTGTCGAGCTCGTCGCGCTCGAGATGGCACAGCGCCAGGTGCCACCAGTTGTGCACGGCGAGGAAGCTGTCCGGAGACCAATGCCCGGCGTTCGGCTCAAGCCACGCGATGCCGTCGCGGGGCCGGTTGCGCATCTCGTGCACGTGCGCCACCGCGTGCCATGCCCAGCCGTCGCGCGGCTGCAGCTCGACGGCCCGCTCGCCATGACGTTGCGCCTCGCCGTAGTCGCCGCTCTCCTCGAGGCCGAAGGCATACATGCCGAGCAGCGAGTGGTAGGCCGGCATCGACGGGCTCCAGGCCGGCAGCGCACGTGCGATGCGATCGCGCAGCATCCGCGCGTCGCCGCACAGGAAATCGACCTGGTGCCCGGCGGACAACGCGAGGGCATCGAGCGGCCAGCGCGCGCTCAGGTCTTCGAGCAGGCGCCCGGCGTCGCGCCATCGACCTTCCGCTGCCTCGCGCAGCGCCTCGGCGTGCGCGCGCTCGCGCGCCGTGCCCGCGAAGCGCCGCGCCTGCAGCACGCAGTCGCGGGCGACCGGCAGCGCCTCCGGCTCGGTGCCGACCAGGTGCAGCCAGCCCTTGAGCGCGTAGGCCATCGGCATTGCCGGGCATTGCTCGATCGCGCGATCGATCGTCGAAACGGGGTCGGCGATCATGCAACGGAACTCGTGTGCTGCCTGCTCGAAGATCCCGGCTGCGGTGGCGGTCGCGCCGCTGAGCGCATGGCCGGCGTGGTCGGTGCTCATGTCCCTTCTCCATCGATCTCGATGTGTGCCGACATCCGGCACGCCTGCAGTGTGTCGCCGACGCCCGGATGCGGCTAAAGTCATTCGTGCAACAAAGCGGACATTCGTGCCATGGCCGATGCGACCCGTTCGATCGCCGCTCCGGTGCACGTCGCGCTGCTCGGCGTGCCCGACTCCACTGCGTCCACGCTGTACGGTTTCCTCGACACGCTTGCCGGGGTCTGCCGCGACTGGGAAACGGTGCACGGCAGGTCCGCCGAGTCGCCATTTCGTCCGCAGATCGTCTCTCGAGACGGCGCGCCCTTCATTGGCGCCAACGGCGTGCGCATCGCGCCGGACGCGAGCTTCGAGACGGCCACGCCGCCCGACATCGTCTGCATCACCGACCTGGCCGTCGCACCCGACCAGCCGCTGGGCGACCGCTACGACGCCGAGGCCGGCTGGATCCGTGAGCAGCACGCCGCGGGTGCGCTCGTCGCGTCGGCGTGCTCGGGCGCGCTGCTGCTGGCGCGTACCGGCCTGCTCGACGGGCTGGACGCCACCTCGCACTGGGCCTACTGCGACGCGTTGCGGCGCCAGTACCCGGGCACCCGATGGCATCCCGAACGCAATCTCGTGCTCGCCGGAAGCGGACAGCGCATCGTGATGGCCGGCAGCGGCGTCGCCTGGCATCAGCTGGTGCTGGCCCTCGTCACGCGCCTGGTCGGCGCACAGGCGGCAATGGAGCTGGCGCGCATCAACCTGCTCGACTGGAACCCGACGAGCCAGATCGCCTACGCGTCGCTCACGCACGGCGCGCAGACGACCGATCCGGTCGTGATGCGTTGCCAGCAATGGGCCGCACACAACTACCAGATCGAGGCGCCGGTGGGACAGATGGTCGCGCTCTCGGGGCTGCCCGAGCGCACATTCAAGCGCCGCTTCGCGCAGGCGACCGGAATGAGCCCGCTCGAGTACGTGCACACGCTGCGCCTCGAGGAAGCCAAGCAGATGCTCGAAGCCGGCGACGAACCCGTCGAGGCGATCGCCTGGGAGGTCGGCTACCGGGATCCGAGCTTCTTCGCACGCCTTTTCCGGCGTCGCGTCTCACTCACGCCGGCGCAGTACCGACGCCGTTTCGGCGGCCTGAAACGTCAGCTCGAGCGGACGTCTTCGCCACCGAGCTCGCCGGCGAGATAGCGTCGGCGATAGGTCTCGAAGGACATCGCGTCGGCGGCCTCGATGCGCTTCTGCTCCTCGAGCGAAGCCGCGACGACCTGCTCCTGGCGTGCCTGCGCCTGCCCGTCGAGTGCCCTCGCGAGCAGCTCGTCGCGGTTCGCCAGTGAACGCGCGAGCGCGAAGGCGCGAAACGACTCGTCGTGATGCGCGCGCAGCTGCTGCAGCATGCGTGCCGATGGCGTGCGCGACGGGTCGGCCAGCGCCGCCTGTGCAGCCTCCAGCGCGTCGCGATGCGGACGCGATCGTGGCGCAGACGATTCGGTGCCGTCTTCGCTGCCTGCCTGCGGACGGGCGGCTCCGTGTGCCGCATCGAGCGCATCGGCGATCGGCGCGCAGGCGGCGAGCAGTTCGCTGCCCCAGGCGTGCAACGGACGCTCGCCTTCGGCATCGTGCAGCAGGAGCCCGGGCTCACGACCACGCTGCGCGACCAGATGCTGGTTGCGCGAGATCGCGGCGATCTCCTGCGGCGTATCGGGCGGGCTGTCGGCGAGCAGGCAGTGCAGCAGGAAGACGTCGAGGAAGCGCATCGTCTGCGCGCCGATTCCGACGACGAAGAACGGATCGATGTCGAGGCAGCGCACCTCGACGTACTCGACGCCGCGATCGTCCAGCGCGTGCAGCGGGCGCTCGCCGGGACGGATGCTGCGCTTGGGCCGGATCGTCCCGTAGAACTCGTTCTCGATCTGCAGCAGCGTCGTCGCGAGCTGCCGGTACAGGCCGTTGCCGTCGTGCACGCCGATGCGTTCGTAGGCCGGCCAGGGCTCGGACAGGGCCTTCGACAGCGACGCCGCGTAGCTCTCGAGGCAATTGAAACTGACCTCGAGCGACGCCTGCGCATCGCTCTGGTAGCCAAGCGGCCCCATGCGCAGCGAGGTCGCGTACGGCAGGTACAGCGTGCCCGAAGCGAGCGTCTCCAGCGAGTTCGGATGACCGTCGAGAAAGCTGCTGCAGGCAGCGGGCGAAGCGCCGAACAGGTAGAGCAGCAGCCAGGAGTGTCGGCGGAAATTGCGGATCAGCGCGAAGTACGCCGCGTCGCGCCAGGCGCGCGCCGATTCGCCCGAGCCGTCGACGCGCTGCAGCGCAGCCCAGGCTTCGTCGGGCAGCGAGAAGTTGTAGTGGATGCCCGAGATCGTCTGCATGCGGCGACCGTAGCGATGCGACAGCCCCTGCCGGTAGACCGTCTTCGCACGCCCCACGTTCGACGAGCCGTAGCGTGCGAGCGGAATCTGCTCGTCATCGGGCAGCCCGCAGGGCATGCTCGCGCTCCACAGGATCTCGTCGTCGATGTGCCGGTAGACGAACTGGTGCAGCTCGACGAGCTCGCCCAGGCACGCGTCGACGCTGACGTGGACGCCGGTGATCAGCTCGAGCTGCGCCTCGCTGAAATCGGTGGTGATGTGCGGATGCGCGAGCGCAGAGCCGAGCTCGGCCGGGTGCGGCGTTGCCGCCAGCCGCCCATAGCGGTCGGTGCGCAGGCTCTCCTTCTCGATGCCGCGCCGCAGGACGCGCAGCGCCTCGGGCGGCAGCGCATGCAGCCGCTCGAGCAGCTTCGCCGGTGTCGGCGAAGGGGTAATCGGGCGCGTGCCTGGCAACGCGCAGGCGCCGGGCGAGCAGGGTTCGGGCAAGTCGGGTGGCATGGAGCTCGTGCGATCCCGGGCGCGCCCCGGGGAAAAGGTAAATGGTGACAGAGCCGGGAAATCTACGCCTGGGGCCTGTTCAGAAGCCCTGGCCGCCCGGCGGCAGGTACTCGGCCTCGAGGTCGACCGTGGAGCGTCGTCCGAGGTCGTCGAAATGCGCACGCAGCCAGCCGTCGGCCTGCGCGCGGCCCTCGTCGTGCAGCTCGAGCAGGAAGCTCCAGTCGGTATCGGCCTTGCTCGCCCGACCGTACTTCGACAGGTGCTCGCTGCCGTCGAGGCGGTGGACGTACAGCGTGGCAACGCGGGCGAACAGCGAGTCTCCGCATGCGCGCCCTTCCTGGCGGATGAGCCGCTGCAGCATCGCGACCGTGCGCAATTCCTTGATGAGGCTGCCGTGAAAGGTGATCTCGTCGACACGATCGAGGATCGACGCGGTGTCGGTCGGCACGGTGTCGCGGCGCGACGGATTGATCTGCACCAGCAGCAGGTCGTCGGCCGGCGTCTCCACGATCAGCGGAAACAACGACGGATTGCCCATGTAGCCGCCATCCCAGTACGCCTCGCCGTCGATCTCGACTGCCTGGAACACCGTCGGCAGGCAGGCCGACGCCATCAGCGCATCGAGCGAGAGCTCGGCGTTGCGGAAGATGCGCAGCCGCCCCGTGCTCACCTGCGTCGCTGCGACGAACAGCCGCGGCGACTCGCAGGCGCGAACCGCGTCGAAGTCGACGACGCGCGCGACGATGTCGCGCAACGGGTTGTAGTTCAGCGGATTGAACTGGTACGGCGAGACGATCCGTCCGACGAGGTCGTAGTACTGCCCGAGACCCGACCAGGCGGCCAGCGGGTTGCCGAGAAAGGCGCCGAAGAGCCCGCGGTCGAAGGGGTTCGCACGACGCGCGGCAGCCGCGACCTCGGACCAGAACGTGCGCAGCGCCTCGCGCGCCGCGCTGCGCCCACCCTGCGCCCAGCCCGAGGCGAGCGCCACTGCGTTCATCGCGCCCGCGCTCGTGCCGCTGATCCCCGACAGCCCGATGCGCTCGTCCTCGAGCAGACGATCGAGCACACCCCAGGTGAACGCACCGTGCGCACCGCCGCCCTGCAGCGCGAGGTCGATCTCGCGCACCGGGCCGGAAGCGGGTCGGGGTGAAGAGGCAGCGGACGCGACGTGCGCAGCGGACGCGGCATCCTCGGGAGGCGGCGTGGACATTCGAGGCCAAAACGGGAAAGCGCAATGGTACCGTCGCGCCAGATCGGCTGCGGGGCGATCGTCGACCGGTGCACAATGCCCGGTCGAAGCATCGAACGGAAATCGAAAGGAGAAGGCCAATGGCATCGCAGCTCGAAAAGCGCGTCGCGCTCGTCACCGGCGCAGGATCGGGAATCGGCCGCGCCGTCGCGCTCGCCTATGCGAAGGCGGGCGCGAGCGTCGTCGTCGCGGACATCTCCGAGAAAGGCGGCAACGAAACCGTCACGCAGATCGAGTCGGCCGGCGGCAAGGCCCTGTTCGTGCGCGCCGACAGCGCATCGCCGCAGGACAACGAGCAACTCGTCGCGAAGACGGTCGATCGCTTCGGCGCGCTGCACATCGCGTGCAACAACGCCGGCATCGGCGGCGAAGCGCACCTCGTCGGCGAGATGCCGCCCGAGGAGTGGAACCGCGTGATCTCGATCAACCTGTCGGGGGTCTTCTATGCGATGCGCTACCAGATCCCGGCGATGCTGCAGGCGGGCGGCGGGGTCATCGTGAACATGGCGTCGATCCTCGGGCAGGTCGGTACGCCGGCGCACTCGCCGTACGTCGCGGCCAAGCACGGCGTCGTCGGGCTGACGAAGGCCGCGGCGCTCGAGTACGCGCAGCGCGGCATTCGCGTCGTCTCGGTGGGCCCGGCCTACATCGACACCCCGCTGCTCGAGAACCTGCCCGACGAGGTGCGCAACGGCCTCGTTGCGCTGCACCCGGTCGGCCGTCTCGGCCGCGACGACGAGGTGGCCGAGCTCGTGCTGTGGCTGAGCTCCGACAAGGCATCGTTCGCAACGGGCGGCTACTACCCGGTCGACGGAGGCTATCTCTCGCAATGACGAAGGCGGCGCAGATGAAGCTGTACATCGGCAACAAGAACTACTCGTCGTGGTCGATGCGCCCATGGGTGCTGATGCGCCATGCGCAGATTCCCTTCGAAGAGGTGATGGTGCGTTTCGACTCGTTCGCACCCGGGTCGAGCTTCAAGCGCAGCCTCGCCGGACTGAGCCCCACCGGAAAGGTCCCGCTGCTGCAGACCGAGATCGACGGACGAATGCAGGTGATCTGGGACACCTTGTCGATCACCGAGTTCCTCGCCGAGCTGCACCCGGACCGGCGCCTGTGGCCGGCAGCACGCACGGCACGCGCCCGCGCGCGCTCGATCGTCGCCGAGATGCACTCCGGTTTCACCGCGCTGCGCACCCACTTCCCGTTGAACATCGAAGCGCAGCTGCCCGAGATCGGCCCGCGGACCGTGCACGAGCAGGCGGCGGTGCGCGACGACGTCGCGCGCGTCGAGGAGATCTGGGCCGACTGCCTGGCGATTTCCGGCGGTCCGTTCCTGTTCGGCACCTTCGGCATCGCCGACGCGTTCTACGCACCGGTTGCTTCGCGCTTCCGGACCTACGGCGTGCCGCTCGAGTCGGGCAGCGAAGGCTACGTCGCGCGCGTGCTGCAGGCACGCGGCGTGGCCGAATGGATCGCGGGTGCGCTGGCGGAGAACGACTTCCGGGAGTTCGAGGAGCCGTATCGCCGCAATCCGGCGACGGGCTCGGGGGCACGACCGCGGCGGTGAAGCACGAAGCGTCGAGTCCCTGCGCGAGGGCCATTTGCTCGTCATTCGCGCCTGCTTCCGATTGTCGCGTTCGCTCCGACCACGCTACGAGCGCCTTCCCGCCCTGCGTAAAGACACCGGCTCCGGCGCAATCGTCGGCTCTCGCGTTCCGTCCCAGGTGAAACGCCAGCCCTCACCCCGTCGCACGTTACCGACCACCGCCGGCCGGAAGCACGCGAGATTCGTCCCCTCTGGCCTGCGTACGCTCGGGTACACCACCCCGATCGCGCCACGTTCGAGGAGTCGCTCGGCGAGGCGCTGCGAGGCAACGTAGCTGCGAGGATCGAGGCAGCGCACGAAGCGCGGATCCTCACGCAGATCGTGGAACTCGTGCGAGAAGTCGGCGAGGAACGCCTCGTAGGTCACGCTGTCGTCGAAGCGGCCGATCTCCTCGTACTCGACAGTCTTGTGGAATGCGATCTCAGCCAGCGCGGTCTCGATCTCGAACGCGCAGTACCAGGCGCCGCGCTCGGGGCCGTTGAAGCGGCTGCCCTCGGGCCGCGCATGCACGAACGCAGCGTTCACGATCCGGTAGTTCGGCACACCGAAGACCAGCTCCTCGACGCCGATGCCCGGTGCCAGGCCCTGCTCGGCACGCAACCGCTGGTTGGTGGCGTTATCGAGCTCGAACAACCCGGCCAGATGCGCATCGTCTTCGGCGATCGCCGCCAGCACGGAATCCTCGCGTTGCGCGAAGCGCGACGGAATCAGTCGCACCGTGTCGAAGCGGCGAACGAGCGTCGTGCGCGGAAGCGCTGCCGTCATGCGAAGTCGCGCTCTGCCGCGCCCGGAACGGTTGAAACGATCGGCCGTGCCCGCACGTTCTCAGGCGCCGCCCCGCCTCGCATCAAGCAGCCTGCGGACCGTCTGCATCGCAAGCAATCCGCCGGAGATCATGTACTCGAGCGGCGATCGCCCACCGAACAGTGCATTGCGATTCGGCAGGCGCACCCATTCGTCGGCGAGCTCGTCGCCGTAGAGAATGTGCAGCGCCTTGTAGATACCGACCAGATACGAGATGCGGACGATCCGGTCGACGTCGAGCGTTCGCTCGGGCTTCTTCTTCCAGTCGTAGTACGCGCTGCTCGAGACGCCGCCGAGCAGCTCGCGCGCCTCGTCGTCGCGCAGCTTCCAGCGCTCGGCGATCGCGAAGAAGCCACGCAATGCCGCGGGCGACAGGCGCTCACGCTCGGCGCGCGAGCTCAGGTCTGCGTAGGCAGGCGGCTCGAAACGGGTGGCCGGGTAGGTGTGCGCCGCGCGCCGCTGGGCGGAGGAAGCAGGCATATTTATCTCCGTTTTCGGAGATTCTACGGTCCGATTACGGATATTGCAAACACCCGTGTATATTTGCCACGCGCACGGCAGGACGTGTACGACTTCTTCTTCGACGTAAACACGGATCTGGTCGCAAAGGGACTGCGACGCAGTTTTTCATCACGGGCATGAATGCGGGTCTGGTAGCTATCGCTATCGACTCAGGAAACCCGCAGTTCCGACAATTTCGGGATAGCGTCGACCGCCATCGAGAAATACTTCGGGTCCTTCTCGAGTCCGATACTTTCGTAGCCGACTGCCTCCGCTGCAGCCAGCGTCGAGCCCGATCCGGCGAAGGGATCCAGAACGGTGCCGCGGCCGAGCGGAAGGGAACCCCGAACGACCCTTCGCAGGAACGCCTGCGGCTTCAGGCTCGGATGGGGCGCCAGCCGGCGCTCGGAGGATCGCGTCGGAGACGATTCGATCACGTCGCCGAACGGTCGCTGCTCGGAGATGCGGCGGAATCCACCTGTGCCCCACCTGCGCAGGTTGTCCTGGACGCGCCCCTGCAGAGGTTTGCGAAAGAGGAGCCAGGGCTCCCACATCGAGCGAGGCATCACGCTCACGTCAGCGAACTCTTCATGCGCATGTTTGGGCCGATCTCCGCCCCGCATCGTCATCACGAGGCGTACCAGTTCGCCGCGACGCTCGAGGCCCGCACGCGACAGCGCGCCGGCGACGATGTGCGACAACAGCGGATTGCTGGCGACGATCACGTTCGCGCCCGGCGTCAGCACAGGCAACAAACGACCGGCCCACACGAAGAAGAACTGCTCGAGCGCATCGAGATCGCTGCGCTTGAGCACCGTGAAACGGGGCAGCGGCGAACGCTTCGTTCCGTCGAACGACGGCGGAATGCGCCATATTCCGCCCTTCCCACGCCGCAGCTTCTGCTGTTCCGAAGCCGAGTACTCGACCAGGCCGTACGGCGGATCGGTAACTACCGCGTGAACGGAGTTCTGCGGCTGATTTTCGAGCCAGTGCAGGCAATCGATCTGCAACAGCTTGGCGCTGCCATGAACGAACGCGTCGTTCGGGGTCGCGTCCTCGGTGACCGTTATGCCATCGAGGAACTCCTTCAATACGTATTGCGCTCGGTCCATCCGGGCAAACATGCCCGGTGTGTTCAGCTGCAGATACGATCGAACCGATGACGAGGAAACATCACCGATCAGTTGCGTCACCTCGTCGGTGATCTCACAGACCGTGGCTCCGCGTGGGCGATTCTCGAGAACCTGGACAATCGCATCCCTGACTTCACCCGGTCTTTTTCGCAATTCGACGGCCTCACGATGACGGCCCATACTTTAGCGGGAAAGACGTCCAGACGTCAATTCGCGAGGCGATCCACGGTAACCGCGAGACCCGCCGCACGTTGGTCGGTACCAAGGATCGGCGACGCTGATCCGTGGCCCTAGTCCGCGACGCGGATCGGCCGCGGCCGCGTCAGCTCCTCGGGCCGCATCAGCCGGTCGAGTTGCGCCTGCGTCATCAGGCCGCGCTCGAGCACGATCCGGTAGACGCTGCCGCCGGTGGCGTCGGCTTCGGCAGCCACCGCCGTGGCGTTCGCGTAGCCGATGTACGGATTCAGCGCGGTGACGATGCCGATCGAGTTCTCGACCATGTCGCGCAGCCGCTCGCGGTTCGCGGTGATGCCGCGCACGCAGCGCTCGGTGAGCGTGACGCAGCCGTTCTGCAGGTGCTTGATGCTCTTGAACAGGCTGTGCGCGATGATCGGCTCGAAGGCGTTCAGCTGCAGTTGCCCCGCTTCGGCGGCGAAGGTGACGGTGACGTCGTTGCCGATCACCTCGTAGGCGATCTGGTTGATCACTTCCGGGATCACCGGGTTCACCTTCCCGGGCATGATCGACGAGCCCGCCTGCATCGCCGGCAGGTCGATCTCGTTCAGCCCGGCACGCGGCCCCGACGACAACAGCCGCAGGTCGCTGCAGGTCTTCGACAGTTTCACCGCGACGCGCTTGAGCACGCCCGAGAGCTGCACGAAAGCACCGCAATCCTGCGTCGCCTCGATCAGGTTCGGCGCGGTAACGAGCTCGACGCCGCTGATCTGCGACAGGCTGGTGCAGACGAGTCGTGCGTAGTCGGGATGCGCGGTGATGCCGGTGCCGATCGCCGTACCGCCGAGGTTGATCTCGCGGATCAGCGACGCAGCCTCGCGCAGGCGCTCCTGGTCCTCGCCGAGCATCGTCGAGTAGGTGGAGAACTCCTGGCCGAGCGTCATCGGCACGGCATCCTGCAGCTGCGTGCGACCCATCTTCAGCACGTCGGCGAACTCGTGCGCTTTCTCGTCGAAGGCCAGCCGCAGCTGCTCCATCGCATCGATCAGCCCCTGGATGCCGAACCATGCAGCGAGCTTGAGCGCCGTCGGATAGACGTCGTTCGTGCTCTGGCTCATGTTGACGTGCTCGATCGGATGCAGCGCCGCGTAGTCGCCGCGGGCGCGCCCCATCAGCTCGAGCGCACGGTTGGCGATCACCTCGTTCGCGTTCATGTTCGTCGACGTGCCGGCGCCGCCCTGGATCACGTCGACGACAAACTGGTCGTGCAGCGCGCCGCCGAGGATCTCCTCGCAGGCACGCTCGATCGCCTCGGCGCGCTCGGGGTCGAGCATGCCGAGAACCCCGTTCGCCCGAGCGGCCGCCTGCTTGATCGCGGCCAGCGCACGCACGAGCTCGGGGTAGATCGAGATCGGCGTGCCGGTGATCGGAAAGTTCTCGATCGCGCGCAGCGTATGCACGCCGTAATAAGCATCGACCGGTACGGAACGATCGCCGAGCAGGTCGTGCTCGAGCCGGGTAGCAGTTTCGTTCATGGAGATTCGAGTCGCACGACGGTGACGAGCACCGAGGAATCGGAGAGCGCGTGAAACGCGTGGGAGACACCGCCCGACAGGTACATCAGCTCGCGCGCACGCAGCCGTTTCGCTTCGTTGTGCGCAAGGACTTCCACCTCGCCCTCGAGACAGTGCACGGTGATCGGACCGTCGACATGATGCTCGGGCACGGTTTTCCCGGCGGGCAGCACGAGGCGCATCACCTCGATGTGGTCGTCGCGCACGATCGCCGTCGACGGTACGTCGCGGACGGCGTCGCCCAGCGGCCGGATTTCGACGATCTCACCCGATGTCGCGTGTCGCAATGCCATGTGCGGATCTCCGTCGGCTTCGAACCCGGCTCGCGCCGGCAGGCAGGAAATCAGCCCGGCTTGCCGTCGAGCCGCGGCCGCGTGAGCACGGGCCAGTAGCGAACGACGTACAGGCCGAAGGCCGCGGTCCAGAGTATCGCAGAGGCCTGCACGAAGCCGACGAGGTGGCCGGGGCTGGCGATCGGGCCGAGCACGCGTACGAAAGCCGCGGCAAATATGAGCACGAACATCGCTGCCTCGAAGCCGTCGGCGCGCAGCGGCCGCGCGGTATGACCGCGCGCCGTGCGCGTCATCATGCCGAGCGTGAGTCCGCCGATCGCGCCGGCGGTGAGCGCGTGCACCGACACCGAGTGTGAGACGAGCCCGGCGGCAACGCCGGCACGCAGCAGCAGGTGCAGGACGATCCACGCGTAGGCCACGTGCAGCACCCAGACGAGCGGCGTCGAGAACGTGCGCAACGGCTGCCAGAGAGCCAGGCGAACGCCGTTGGCGAGCGCCGCGACGAGCGCGACGATGCCGGCGAGCCCTGCCGCCCACGGCATCGTATCGACCGGCAGCAGGTCGACGACGAACAGCGCGATCACGGCGCCGAGCGAAGCCCGCTCGACGATGGGGTTGCGCCTTGCAGCGACACCGGGGATCCCGTTGTTGGTGAACATCGGCACGACGCGCCCGGCCATCACGACCATGACGAAGAGGACGAGGTCGAGCGCCAGTTGCAGTCCGTGCAGCGGATTGACGCCGACGACGCCGTGCAGCGCCGCGTGCACGCCGAGCGCGAGCACGCCCATGAGCGCGAGCAGGCCGATGAAGAAATAGTTGCGACGGTTCCCGGAGCGCACGATGGGGATGCCGATCGCGACCGCGACCGCCACCGGGAACGCGGCGTTCGCCACCGCAGCCGCCAGCGGCCACGGGCCGAGCACCAGTACGCGCCCGAGCACCCACAGCGCGGCGAGCGCCGCCAGCGGCGCTCCGGCCGGCGTGGACTGATTCGTCCAGTTGCGCACTGCGGTGAGCAGGAAGCCGGCGATCACCGCCAGTGCGTACCCGAACAGCATCTCGTGGCCGTGCCAGAGCGGTCCGGCAAGCACCGCATACTTGAGGCTTCCGCCGAACTGCAGTGCCCACAGCACGATATGCAGCGCGGCAAAGATCGCGGCGAGGAGATAGAACGGGCGGAAGCCGAGTTGCCACAGCGCGAAGGCGGGCACCGCCGACGCGGTCGCCGGCGCCGGGCGTCCCGGTCGCTCCAGCGGAAGATCCTTCATCGTCGTTGAACTCCTGTTCCGCGCATCAGTACAGGATGCGGCAGCGGATCGTGCCTTCGATCGAGCACAGCTCCTCGAGTGCGATCCGGCTGGCGTCGCTGTCGGTGTCGATGACGACATAGCCGACGAGCGCGGTCGTCTGCAGGTACTGCGCGGCGATGTTGATGCCGGCGCGCGAAAAGCGCTCGTTGATGTTGGCGATGATCCCGGGAACGTTGCGGTGCACGTGCAGCAGCCGCGACTTGCCGACGTGCTCGGGCAGCGACACCTCGGGGAAATTCACCGCCGACACCGTCGAGCCGTTGTTGCTGTAGCGAAGGAGCTTTGCCGCCACCTCGCCGCCGATGTTCGCCTGCGCTTCGGAGGTCGAGCCGCCGATGTGCGGCGTGAGGATCACGTTGTCGAAGCGGGTGAGCGGCGACTCGAAGACGCCGTCGTTGCCCTTGGGCTCGACCGGGAAGACGTCGATCGCGGCGCCGAGCAGGTGCCCGCGGTCGAGCGCGTCGGCGAGCGCGTCGATGACGACGACGTTGCCGCGCGATGCGTTGATCAGGAACGACCCGGGCTTCATCATCGCGATCTGCCTGTCGCCGATCATGTCCTGCGTGACCGGCGTCTGCGGCACGTGCAGCGTGACGACGTCGGCCAGCCGCAGCACCTCGTCGAGCGACGCCGCCTGGCGCGCGTTGCCCAGCGGCAGCTTGCTCTCGATGTCGTGGAAGACGACGCCCATGCCGAGCTGCTCGGCGAGCACGCCGATCTGCGTGCCGATGTGCCCGTAGCCGACGATGCCGAGCATCTTGCCGCGCACCTCCCAGGTGTTCGCCGCGCTCTTCTCCCAGCCACCACGGTGCATGCTGGCGTTCTTCTGCGGAATGCCGCGCATCAGCATGATGATCTCGCCGAGCACCAACTCGGCAACGCTGCGCGTGTTCGAGAACGGTGCGTTGAACACCGGAATGCCGCGCAGCGCGGCCGCGTCGAGATCGACCTGGTTGGTGCCAATGCAGAAGCAGCCGACCGCGGTGAGCTTCGGCGCCTGCGCGAGCACCTCCCCGGTGAGCTGCGTACGCGAACGGATGCCCAGGAAATGGGCGCCCTCGATCGCCTGCACCAGTTCCGCGCCGGCCAGCGACTGCCGATACGTATCGATGTTCGTGTAGCCGTCGTTGCGCAGCACGTCGATCGCCGACGAATGAACGCCTTCGAGCAGGACGACTTTGAGCTTTTCCTTGGGAACCGAAAGACGCGGGGCGGGTTGGGTCATGGGTGGTGCGTGCCGGGGTGGTGCGTGCCGGAACGTTGGCCGCGGGGCCGGCAGGAGGGGCACGAAAGGGGAACGGAAAGCACGCTATTGTAGGGCCTGCCCCGAATCGCCCGTTGCGGAACAGGAAATCCGATGCCGACGATCTTCGAGAAGCTGTACCACGGCGAGCTGCCATGCGCCCGCGTATACGCCGACGACCACGTCTTCGCGTTCATGGACGCCGGCCAGGTGAACGACGGCCACGTGATCGTCGCATCGGTGCGCCCCTACGAGACGCTGATGGACGCCGACGAGGAAACGGCCATCGCGATGATGCGCGTCGCGCGGCGCATCGCGATCGCCGTCGAGCGCGAGTTCGACGCCGACGGCGTGACGATCCTGCAGGCGAACCGCGTTGCCGGGTGGCAGACCGTTCCGCACCTGCACCTGCACGTGCTGCCGCGAGTGACGGGCGACGCGGTCACACTGGGATGGCCGCGGCGCGATCCGCCGATTGAGCGGCTGCGCGAGCTGGCGGAGCGTATCCGGCTTTGATTCGGTTTCGCGTTCAAAGATGCGAAAGCGCCTCGATCGAAGTGCTGCGCGGCAGACTTGTCCGCCGGCGGCGTGGCGCATGCCACGCAGACGCCGACGGCGGGCACGTCGTGTTCGACGCGCTGACGGCACCTGCACCACGAAAACTCCCGATACTCGAGACATTCCGCGCGCAGCGAAGCGTGCGTGCGCGAAAGCGCCCGAAACTCGGGCGCTTTCCCTCATACAACTAATGGCCCGCACCAGAAGTGCCGGAAATCGGCACTTCTGGTGCCACTAGTATGCGAGAGGCCCCGATGCGCCTGCCCACCATCGACGACGTCCACGCCGCCGCCGCGCGTCTGCGCGGCCATGCGCACCGCACCCCGGTACTGCGCTCGGCCACCGCCGACGCGCGCAGCGGCGCCTCGCTCTTCTTCAAGTGCGAGAACCTGCAACGCATGGGCGCGTTCAAGTTCCGCGGTGCGTTCAACGCGATCGCAAAGCTGTCTCCGGCGCAACGAGCCGCAGGCGTCGTCGCGTTCTCTTCGGGGAACCACGCGCAGGCGATCGCGCTCGCCGCACGCGAGCTCGATTCGAAAGCGGTGATCGTCATGCCCGCCGACGCGCCGGCGGCCAAGCTCGCCGCGACGCACGACTACGGCGCCGAGGTCGTTCGCTACGAACGTCGCCGCGAGTCGCGCGAGGCAATCGCGCAGCGTCTGGCCGACGAGCGCGGCCTCGCGCTGATCCCGCCCTTCGACCATGAGGACGTGATCGCCGGCCAGGGGACGGCGGCGCTCGAGCTCTTCGAGGACCTGGGCGAGCTCGACGCACTGTTCGTGCCGCTCGGCGGCGGCGGGCTGCTGTCGGGCTCGCTGCTCGCCGCCGAGCTACTGTCGCCCGGCTGCGGGGTCTACGGGGTCGAGCCGGCCGCCGGCGACGATGGACGGCAATCGCTGCACGGCGACAGCATCGTGACGATCGACATCCCCATCACGATCGCCGACGGCGCGATGACGACGCACCTGGGCGAGCGGACGTTCCCGATCATCCGGCGACTCGCGCGCGACATCGTCACCGTCGAGGATGCGCAACTGATCGACGCAATGCGCTTCTTTGCCGAGCGGATGAAGATCGTCGTCGAGCCCACCGGCTGCCTGGGCGCGGCCGGCGCCTTCGCGAACGCGCGCGCATGGCGCGGCAGGCGCATTGGCGTGATCCTCAGCGGAGGAAACGTCGACCTCGCGCGCTATGCGCAATGGCTCGGTGCGCCGCACCCGGGATGACGCCCATCACGGCGCTGCAGTGACGGGCGAGGGCTTCGGGCGCCCTGCCCGAAGCCCCCGGCTACGCCGTCCGCGGCACCGGCCCTGCCGCCGCCATCCGACGCCCCTGCCCCCACCAGAGCAGCCCCACCAGCAGCAGCGCCGGGAGGTAGAACCAGTACTCCGACGGCCGGTCGGCAGGCACGAGAACCCCGTCGATCTCCCAGCCGATCTCGAAGCCGCTCTTCCTCGCGCGACTGCCGAAGCGCACGTTGGCGATCTGTATCTGCTCACCAAGCGCCGTGACGGTAAGCCCCGCCTCCTGCATGCGCTGGCGTCCTTCGCCGGGATCGCGCAATTGCACCGCCACCGTCTTGCGGATCTCCTCGCCTTCGATGTTCGTTCCGCCGATGACCAGGGCGAGACGCTCGCGCGGCTCGAGCTGCTCGGCGATCTCGAAGATGCGTGCCGCCGGCACCTCCCGGTACGGCGCCTGGAGCCGATCCATGAACCAGTCGGGGCGGAACAGCGCGAAGGTCGCGACGAGCAGAAGGAGGATCTCCCACCAGCGGCAACGGGTGCGGAACCACGCCATCGTCACCGCCGCAAAAGTGAGCGACGCGAGAATCGACGCCGCCGCCACGAGCAGCACTTCGAACCAGCCGCGCACGTCGATCAGCAGCAGCGCCGGGTTGAAGACGAACACGAAGGGCAGCACGACGGTGCGCAGCGCGTACAGCGACCCCTGGACACCGGTCTGGATCGGGTCCTCGCCGGAGATCGCAGCCGCAGCGAAGGTAGCCAGCCCCACCGGCGGCGTGATGTCGCCCATGATCCCGTAATAGAAGACGAACAGGTGCACGGCGATCAGCGGAATGATGATTCCGCTCTGCGCGCCCAGTTCGACGATTACCGGCGCCATCAGCGTCGCGACGAGAATGTAGTTCGCCGTGGTGGGCACGCCCAGCCCGATCACCAGGCAGACGAAGGCCGTGAAGAGCAGCATCAGGATGACGTTGCCCTGCGACACGACCTCGACGAAGTCGGTCATTCGGAAGCCCAGGCCGGTGAGCGTGATGCCGCCGACGATGATGCCGGCGGTTGCCGTCGCGATGCCGATGCCGATCATGTTGCGCGCGCCGTCGTTCAGCCCCTGCACGACTTCGCGCACGCCGGTACGCAACGCGAGGAACGTCGGCGCCTTGCGGAAGATCGCGATGATCGGACGCTGCGTGAGCATCAGCGCGATCAGCGTGACCGTCGCCCAGAACGCACTCAACCCGGGAGAGAACTGCTCGATCATCAGGCACCAGATCAGCACTCCGATCGGGATCAGGAAGTGCAACCCGGCGCGCACCGTCGGCCAGGTATCGGGAAGCACCGGGTTGTCGATGTCGATGTCCTCGGGCAGATCGGGATTGCGCGCCGCGTCCCACAGCAGCGCGACGTGCGTGGCGAGCATCAGCGCCGCGATGATCCACAGCGCGCTGTCGCCGAACAGGCGCTGCACGCCGAGCGCGACCCAGTAGACGAGCGCGCAGACGATGATCGTTCCCGACAGACCGAAGCCCCAGGCCAGCAGCCGCTCGCGCGGCGTGCGCGGCCGTCGCGATGCGCTCGGATGCATGCCGAGCTTGAGCGCCTCGAGGTGCACGATGTAGACGAGCGCGATGTACGAGATCATCGCGGGCAGGAACGCGTGCTTGATGATGTCCGAGTACGGGATGCCGACGTACTCGACCATCAGGAACGCGGCCGCACCCATCACCGGCGGCATGATCTGGCCGTTGACCGACGAAGCGGTCTCGATCGCGCCGGCCTTCACGCCACCGTAGCCCGCCTTCTTCATCAGCGGAATCGTGAAAATGCCACCGGAGACGACGTTCGACACCGACGAGCCGGAGATCAGACCGTTCAGCGCCGAGGAGACGACGGCCACTTTCGCCGGCCCGCCGCGCATGTGGCCGAGCGTGGCGAAAGCGACCTGCATCATGTAGTTGCCGGCGCCGGCGCGATCGAGCAGCGAGCCGAACAGCACGAAGATGAAGATGAACGAAACCGACACGCCGAGCGCGACGCCGTAGACGCCCTCGGTGGTCAGCCACATGTGCGAGAGCATGCGCTCGACGGAAGCGCCCTTGTGCGAGACGACGTCGGGCAGGTACGGCCCGAAGAAAATGTACGCGAGGAACAGCAGCGCGAGGATCGTCATCGGCAGGCCAACCGCCCGGCGCGTGGCTTCGAGCAGCAGTACCAGGCCCAGCGAGGCGACGATGATGTCCTGCGGGATCGGCACGCCGGGGCGCGTCGCCAGCTGGTCGTAGAACAGCATCAGGTAGGCTGCCGCGAAGGCGGCCGCGATCGCCATCACCCAGTCGGTGAGCGGCACGCGATAGCGCACGCCGCGTCGGCGCGAGCCCGGATACGCGAGAAAGCCGAGGAAGACGCCGAGTGCCAGGTGCACCGCCCTCGCCTCGGTGTCGTTGAGCAGGCCGAAGCCGAGCGCGAAGGGCAGCGGCGAGGCGTACCACAGCTGGAACAGCGACCAGCCGATGGCGACGACGCTGATGACGGCGCCGGAGAAGCCCGACGCCGCGCGCCCGCCGGTATCGGCGTCTGCGACGAGTTGCTGCAGCTCGGCCGAGGGCTTGGCGGTTTCGCTCATTCGCGTCTCCAGGAAGCTCGTGCGCTCGAGCGCATTCGGCGGATACGAAAAGGCGGGCTCGCGGCCCGCCTGACGGAACCGGAGCGCGCCCGGCGCGACTCAGGCGCCCGGCGCGCGTCGTATCACTTGATCCAGCCCTTCTCGCGATAGTAGCGCTGCGCGCCTTCGTGCAGCGGTGCCGAGAGGCCGTCCTTGACCATGTTTTCCGGCTTCAGGTTCGCCAGTGCCGGATGCAGCCGCTTGAACTCGTCGAAGTTCTCGAACACCGCCTTGACGACCGCATAGACAGTGTCGGGCGAGGTCTTCGTCGTCGCGACGACCGTGGCGAGCACACCGTAGGTCTCGGTGGCCTGCGGGTTGCTCGGATACAGCCCGGCGGGGATCGTCGCCTTCGCGTAGTACGGCCTGTCGGCGACGAGCTTGTCGATGGCCGGACCGGTGAGCGAGATCAGCTGCGCGCCGCAGGTCGTCGTCGGGTCCTGGATGTTCGCCGACGGGTGTCCGACCGCATAGAAGAAGCCGTCGATCTTGCCGTCGCACAGCGCCGAGCCGTGCTCGTCGGCCTTGAGCTCGGCGGCCAGGCCGAAGTCGCCCAGTTTCCAGCCCATTGCGCCGAGCAGTTCCTCCATCGAAGCACGGGTGCCCGAGCCGGGGTTGCCGACGTTGAAACGCTTGCCCTTGAAGTCTTCGAAGGTCTTGACGTTCGCTTCCTTGCGCGCGACGACCGTGAAGGGCTCGGGGTGCACCGAGAACACGGCGCGAAGGTCCGGATATGCACCGGCGTCCTTGAACTGGCCGACGCCCTTCAGGCCGTTGAACTGCACGTCGGACTGTGCGAAGCCGAGGTCGAGCTCGCCGGCCTTCAGCGTGTTTACGTTGAACACCGAGCCGCCGGTGGACTCGACCGAGCAGCGGATACCGTGCTGGGCGCGGTCCTTGTTCACGAGCCGGCAGATCGCGCCGCCCGCGGCGTAATAGACCCCGGTGACGCCGCCCGTTCCAATGGTGATGAACTTCTGTTGAGCCGCGACCGGCGTCTGGAACGCGGCGGCCGTCAGTGCGGCGCCGGCCAGGACGGCCAGGCGGAAAAGCTTCGGGGATTTGCGCATCGCTGGGTCTCCGGTGCGGAAATGAGAAAAACGGCCGGCCATTATGCCTTCACCTTTGGAGCGCCGCGATCGACGCGTCGACCGCCTCGCCGAGCCGCCCGACGATGGCATCGAGCTCGGCCTCCGACACCGTGAAGGGCGGCGCGAGCAGCACGTGGTCGCCACGCTGCCCGTCGATCGTCCCGCCCATCGGGTAGACGAGCAGGCCGCGCGACATCGCTTCCTGCTTGATCCGCGCATGCAGCTTCGACGCCGGATCGAAGCTCTGCTTCGAGGCACGATCGGCGACCAGCTCGATCGCACGGAAGAGCCCGCGGCCGCGGATGTCGCCGACGTGCGGATGCGCGCCGAAACGCCCGCGCAGCCGGTCGTCGAGCGCCCGGCCCATGCGACGGCAGGCGTCGAGCAGCCCGTCGCGGCGGATCACGCGCTGCACGGCGAGCGCGGCGGCGCAGGCGACCGGATGGCCGAGATAGGTATGCCCGTGCTGGAAGAAGCCGCTGCCGCGCGAGAAGGTCTCGACGATGCGCGATTGCACGAGCACCGCTCCGATCGGCTGATAGCCGCCGCCGAGTCCCTTGGCGATCGTCATCAGGTCGGGCGCGATTCCCTCCTGCTCGCAGGCGTGCAGCGTACCGGTGCGGCCCATTCCGCACATCACTTCGTCGAGGATCAGCAGGATGCCGTGGCGGTCGCACAGCTCGCGGATGCCGCGAAAGTAGCCCGGTACCGGCTCGAGCGCGCCGGCGGTCGCGCCGACAACGGTCTCGGCGACGAAGGCGATGACGTTCTCGCCGCCGAGCGCGTCGATCTGCTGCGACAGCTCGCCGACGAGCCGACGGCCATAGGCTTCGGGACTCTCGTCGGCCCGACGTTCGCGGTACTCGTAGCACGGCGAGACGTGCGCGACCTCGACCAGCAGCGGTGCGAAGGCACGACGCCGCCATTCGTTGCCGCCGACGGCGAGCGCCCCGAGCGTGTTGCCGTGATAGCTCTGGCGACGCGCGATGAAGTGCGTGCGCTGCGGCTGGCCGATCTCGACGAAGTACTGGCGCGCCATCTTCAGCGCCGCCTCGACTGCCTCCGAGCCGCCCGAGACGAAGTACACGTGGCCGATGCCTTGCGGCGCATCCTCGACCAGCGTGTCGGCGAGCGTCTCGGCAACCTCGGTCGTGAAGAAGCTCGTATGCGCGTAGGCGAGCCGGTCGATCTGTTCGTGCATCGCGGCGCGCACGTCGGGGTGCCCATGCCCGAGACAGGAGACGGCCGCCCCGCCCGATGCGTCGAGGTAGCGCTTGCCTTCGATGTCGACGAGCGTCGCGCCCTCCCCGGCGACGGCGACGGGAAAGCGGCGGTTCAGCGCGCGATGCAGGATGTGCGTCATGATGGGCGTCAGCGTAGCGTCGTTCGACACGGAGCGCGCAGTAACGGCGGGGTCGGCGCCTTTATTCCCTCGCTCAGGCGCTGCGCAGACGTGCGATGCGCGCCAGCACGATCGTCGCCATCGGAACGACGAAGCCGATCGCGATCACGACGAGCATCAGCTCGCCGAGCTGGCCGTAGTCGGCGGGGATCTTCACCGCACCGGTCGCCGCGTCGCGCACCTCGCGCGTGATCAGATACAGGTCGTTCAGGTACTTCGTGAAGAGCTGCGAGGCCGACAACGCGAGGTTCGTGAACGAGGCCATCACCGCGAAGTACGTCGCCTTCAGGTGCGCGGGCGCCGAGTTCGCGATCCACGCGAGCATCGGCACCATCGCGATCTGCCCGAGCGGCGATTCAATCGCCGTGTCGACGAGCGCGATGAAACGCGCGTCGACGATGCCGCCGGTGTGCGCGGCGGTCCAGTGATGCAAGCCGTAGAACATCCCGACGATCGGAATCGACAGCAGCGTCGCGACGATCGTCAGCACGCCGACGATGTAGTAGATCGAGCGCTCGGCCATGAAGCGGCGGAAGATGAACAGCCCGGCCAGCGTCAGCACGCTGCCGATGACGGCGAGCACCGACAGGAACTGCTGGTCGAAACCGAGCTCGTCGATCATCCACCAGGTCTGTCCGGCTCCGGCGGTGGGCAATGCGCGGAACACGAAGATGACGAGCGCCGTGCCGAGCAGCGTCTCGCGCGCGGCGGGCGACAGCTCACGCGTGAGCCGGAACATCAGCGTGACGATGATCGCCATCGAAACGGCGAAGACGATCTCCTGCGCCGCAGGCACGTTGCCCAGGCCGACACCGAGCGACAGCACCGCGAAGGCAAGCCCGCCGCCGAGCACCCACCAGTTCACCGGCGGCCGCTCGGCGTGCACGGTGAGCCGACGCCGGATCTCGTCGGCCGGCACGCCCTGCATACGCAGCCGCCGCGCGTCGCGCCGACGCAGCCACGACGCGAACAGCACGCCCATCACCGACACCACGGGAATCGCGAGCGCGTAGACGTGCACGTCGATGTAGACGCCTACCTTCTGCGCCTCGGGCAGCGTGTCCGCATCGCGCAGCAGGAAGACGTTGGCGAGCGCCACCAGCACCGAGCCGCCGATGATCGCGACGCGACCGAGCGTCTGCATCGTCGTGTGCATCGCCCGCAGGCGATCGGCAGCAAGCGGCTCGCCGTTCCCGTCGAAGCGCGGCACCGCCTCGACGGTCATCGCGTCTGCGACGACGTCCTGCGTCACATAGCCGATCGGCGCGAGCAGCGCCGCGAGCACGTACCACGATTCGGCGGGCATGATCGCGCCCATGCGCTGCGGATCGGCGAGCAGCCCGATCATCACCAGCAGGCTCGCGGCGATCAATGAAGCGCCGAGCCAGACGAGCCCCGCCTTGTAGCGCCAGATCAGGTCGACCAGGTGCCCGAGCGGCATCTTCAGCGCCCACGGCAGTCCGGCCCAGAAGCCGAGCGCGGCCAGGAACCCGGCCGACAGCCCGAGGTATTCCTTGACGAAGAAGGTGCCGACGATCGCCGTGAGACCGGAGATGCCCGCGGCCAGATAGACCATCAGCGGCGGCAGGTACGACAGCCGCATGTCGCGCGCGAGCGCGAGCACGTTGCGGTCGACCCATCCGCCGATGTGTCCGGCGAGCACGTGCCCGCCGCGCGGAGCACCCGACGCGCTCGACGGGGAGATCCGCTTCAGGGCCCGCTCCGCAGCCCGCGGTCACGGCGCTCGCGCCGGATATCACCGATCTCGGAGAAGGACAGCGCCATTGCCGCGATACCGCAGACGACTGCGTTGATCGTCGCGATGCGTACCGGCGAATAACCGAGCAGCCAGGGCGAGGCGAGCAGCAGCAGTCCGGTGACGGCAGTGCCCCACTCCTCGACGATCTCCGGATAGTAGAACGCGTCGACGGTGAAGGTGACGATCGCCACGCCGGCGATCATCGCGGCCCAGGCGGCCGAGTGCGTGTCTTCCATCCCGAGCACGAAGGGGCATGCGACGAGCCACAGCCCGAGCACCACCTCGATGCGATCCTGCCAATGCGCCCTGATCATCGATTCCGGTCCCGCTTCCCGAACGCGTCGTGCACATTACCATGTCGGTCGCGCACCGAAGCCGACGAGCCGACGACCCGATGCGCCCCCCGATGATCCCGATCGAACCCCATCCGCCGATCGCCTTCGACGAGAGCGGCGCTCCGGTGAGCGCGCTGTACGGCGACGTCTTTCGCAGCCGCAGCGGCGCACGCAGCGAAGCGCGCGAAGTCTTCGTCGACGGCTGTGCGCTGCCCGGGCGCTGGCGGGCGCTTTCGCGGCCGGGCGCGTGTATCGCGCAGCCCTTCTCGGTGCTCGAGCTGGGTTTCGGCGCGGGAATCAATTTCCTCGAGACACTCGACGCGTGGCGAAGCGCAGCGCCCGCCGGGCTGCGCCTGCACTTCGTCTCGGTGGAGGCGCATCCGCTGTCGCGCGACGACCTCGCACGCGTGCACGAGGCGCTCGGCATCGACGGCAGCGATGCTGCGCGCCTTCGCGAGCGATGGCCGCTCGCGCTGCCCGGCCTGCACTCGCTCGCCTTCGACGACGCGAATGCCGTGCTGATGATCTGCCTGGGCGACGCCGCGCGCGTCGTACCGAAACTGCGGATGGCGGCCGACGCGATCTTCCTCGACGGTTTCGCGCCGGCACGCAACCCTGAGCTCTGGGCCGAGCCGCTGATGCGCGCCGTCGCGCGCCTGGCACGCTCCGACGCGCCCTTCGCCACCTGGACGGCAGCGTCGGGCGTGCGCGACGCGCTCGCCGCCGCCGGCTTCGCCGTCGAACGCGTCGCCGGCCATGGCGGCAAACGGCACCGCCTGCGCGGCCGCTACGCGCCGCGCTGGCGCAGCTTCCCGGCGCCGGCGGCGCCCCCGCAGTGGTCGTCGAACGATGTGCTCGTCGTCGGGGCGGGCCTCGCGGGCGCAGCCGTCGCAACCGGCTTCGCCCGGCGCGGCTGGAAGGTGCAGGTGCTCGAAGCCCAGGATCACCCGGCCGCCGGAGGTTCGAGCCAGCCGCTCGCCGCGGATCATCTGCATCTTTCGATCGACGACAACGTGCTCGCCCGGCTGACGCGCGCGGCGCTCGACGCGCGCAAGAGGCTCACCGGTTGCACGTTGCCGGAGGGAAAGCTCGTACTCGACGCAGACGATGCCGATTCGCAGCGGCGGATCGCAATGCTCGACGCGCTGCGCTTTCCGCCTGCGTTCGTGCGACACGTCGACGCCGACGAAGCGGGCGAGCTGGCCGGCATCGCGCTGCCGCGCGGTGCGTTGTGGCTGCCGGTCGCGCACGTCGAAGACCCGCATGCGCTCGTCGCCCGTTGGCTCGCGCACGACGCGATCCGGGTACGCCCGGCGACGCGTGTCGATCGGCTCGAGCGCGACGATGCCGGCTGGACCGCACTCGATGCGGCCGGCGCTCGCCTCGCGCGCGCGGCGATCGTCGTGCTTGCGAACGCGGCCGATGCGGCACGACTCGGCGCGACGGCGACGATTCCAATGCGTGCCATGCGTGGCCAGAGCACCTGGCTGCCCAGCGCCTGCCTGCCGGGGCTGCGCCGCGCAGTGAGCGGGCTCGCATGGGCGGCACCGGCGGGCGACCGCGTTCTCGCCGGCGCCACTTTCGAGGCCGGCGAGTCGCTGGAGATGACGGAGCAGGCCGATGCGAGCAACGTGCGCCGGCTGGCGCGGATGCTCGCGCCCGAGCCGTCGTCGGCGCAGCAACTCGCCGCCGACTGGACCCGCGCTGCGCGCAGCGCATCGATCGGCGTACGCTGGGCGAGCACCGACCGCATCGCCGTGATCGGCGCGATGCCCGACGAAGCCTGCGCGCGTGACGACGCCGGGCGGCTTGTGCACAACGCGCGGCTGCCGATGCCTTTGGCAGCAGGCCTGTACGGCGCCTTCGGCTTCGGCGCGCGGGGAGTGCTCTGGGCCAGCCTTGCCGGGCAGTGCCTGCCCACACTGGCCGACGGCTCGCCGATGCCGATCGAAGACGATCTGCTGCGCGCGATCGACCCGGCTCGGTTCCTGCGCAGGAGGTTGCGGGCGGGGAAAGCGATTTAGGGGCGCGCGTCCCGACTGACATACACTTACTTGTGGGATCCACTTATTGCCACCTGAAATAAACAACCCCATTCAAACGGCGTTCGAGTTCATGTAAACCACATGTCATGAGCCGGTCGAATGAATCGCTGGTATTCACGACTAATCACCGCCTGCTGCTCGCCGATGCAACCCCGGCACGCCGCAAAACCGCCTCCTCGATGATCCCCACGCCAACATGAAAGACCTGCCCGCCTCGCTGCTGCGCGCCCTCCTCGCCGTCGTCGACACGCGCAGCTTCTCGCGCGCCGCGCGCGAGCTCGGCACGACGCAGCCGGCGGTCAGCCTGCAGATCCGTCGGCTCGAGAAGCTCGTCGGCGCGACGCTGCTCGAGCGAACGACGCGTTCGGTGGAGCCGACCGAGACGGCGTTGCGGATGCTGCCGATCGCACGCGAGCTGCTGAGGCTGCAGGCGATCGTGCTGACGCGCATGGACGCACCGGCCCTGTCTGGTGCCGTTCGGCTCGGCGCCGACGAATCGGTGGCGCTCGGTCTCGGCCTGATCGAGACCGTGCGCGACTTCGCGCACGCCTGGCCGCAGGTCGAGCTGCAGCTGCGCATCGACGACAACCCCACGCTGCACCGGGAGTTCGACGAAGGCCGCTTCGACCTGCTGCTCGAGCATGGCGAGGCCACGACGGCAGGTGCCACGATCGTCTCCCGCGAGCGACTGCTCTGGTACGGGCGTGCGATGCCACCCACCGAGAACGCGCCGTGGCCGGTGATCGCACCGCCACGCGGCGGGTCGCTGCGCCGGCGTAGCGACGCGGCGCTCGCCGGCAGCTCGGCGCGCCACCGGATCGTCTTCGAGGCGCCGAGCCTGGCGATGTGCATCGAAGCGGCACGGCGCGGCCTGGGCATCGTCGCGCTGCCGGCCGACGTGGGGCGCGCGCACGCACTCGATCGGCCGACCGCCCGCGGGCTGCCGGCGCTCGGTGCGACGACGGTGCTGCTGCGCCAGCGCGCCGACATCGGCGAAGCCACCGTAGCGCTACGCAACGCGTTGCGCCAGGCATCCGCCGCACGGCGCACACGCGGCCGACCGCGCACGCCCGATCGCTGAGAAAACCGGGGTCAGACCACGATTTCGCCTCGGCGAAATCGTGGTCTGACCCCGGTTCTTGCTACTCGATCCCCTGGCTCGCCAGATACGACTCGTAGTCGCCGCGCCAGTCGACGATCTCGCCGCCCGTGCGCACCTCGAGCACCCTTGTGGCGATCGCGTCGACGAACTGTCGGTCGTGCGAGACGACGAAGATCGTTCCCGCGTATTTCTCGAGCGCATACTGCAGCGACTCGATCGACTCCATGTCGAGATGGTTGGTCGGCTCGTCGAGCATCAGCACGTTGTGCCGGCCGAGCATCAGGCGCCCGAAGCTCATCCGGTGCATCTCGCCGCCGGAGAGCACGCGCACGGGCTTGCGCACTTCGTCGCCCGAGAAAAGCATGCGGCCGAGAATGCTGCGCAGCGTCTGTTCATCGTCGCCCGGCTGCGTGTAGTACGACAGCCATTCGGTGAGCGTGCGATCCGACTCGAAGTCGGGGTGCACGTCCTGCGCCATGTAGCCGACGTCGGCATTCTCCGACCAGCGCGCCTCGCCCTCGGTGGGCGCGAGCCCGCCGCCCTTGCCCGGCGCGATGCCGCCCCGCTCGGCGCCCAGCATCGCGCGCAGCAGCGTCGTCTTGCCCGCTCCATTGGCGCCGACGATCGCCACGCGGTCGCCCGCATCGAAGATCGTCGAGAACCCCGAGAACACCGCCGCATCGGCCCCCGGATAGCGATAGCCGAGGTTCTCGACCTCGAGCGCCTGCCGGTGCATGGGCTTGGCCTGCTCGAAGCGGATGTACGGGCTCTGGCGCGACGAAGGCTTCACTTCCACCGCCTCGCTGCGGATCTTGGCGATCAGCTTCTGGCGCGACGTGGCCTGGCGCGCCTTCGCCTTGTTCGCCGCGAAGCGCTGCACGAACTCCTGCAGTTCGGAGATGCGCTCCTTCGCACGCTCGTTCGCCGAGACCAGCCGCTGGCGCGCCTGCGCCGACGCGAGCATGTAGTCGTCGTAGTTGCCCGGGTAGACGCGCAGCTCGCGATAGTCGAGATCAGCCATGTGCGTGCAGACGGCGTTCAGGAAGTGGCGATCGTGCGAGATGATCACCATCGTCGAGTCGCGCTCGTTCAGCACCGACTCGAGCCAGCGGATCGTGTCGATGTCGAGGTTGTTCGTCGGTTCGTCGAGCAGCAGCACGTCGGGGTCGGAGAACAGCGCCTGCGCGAGCAGCACGCGCAGCTTCCAGCCCGGGGCGATCTCGCGCATCGGGCCTTCGTGCTGCTCGACGGGAATGTCGAGCCCGAGCAGCAGTTCACCGGCGCGGGCCTCGGCCGTATAGCCGCCGTACTCGGCGAACCTCGCCTCGAGCTCGGCGGCGTGCATGTAGTCGGCCTCGCTCGCCTCCGGATTTTCGTAGATCGCGTCGCGCTCGCTCATCGCCGCCCACATCTCGACGTGCCCCATCAGCACGACGTCGAGCACGCGCTGGTCCTCGAAGGCGAACTGGTCCTGGCGCAGCTTGCCGAGACGCACGTTCGGCTCGAGCACGACCTGCCCGCTCGACGGCTCAAGATCGCCGCCGAAGATCTTCATCAGCGTCGACTTCCCCGAACCATTGGCGCCGATCAGGCCGTAGCGATTGCCGTCGGCGAACTTCGCGTTGACGTTCTCGAAGAGGGGCTTCGCCCCGAACTGCATCGTGATGTTGACTGCGGAAAGCATTCGTTGTGTTCCGTCCCGCGCGGGCGCGGGCGCTGTGGTTCAGGCCCGCATCGACGCGGGCTCGGGTTCAGCCCGCGCAGATGCGGGCGCTACGGTTGACGCAGAGTGCGTGCGGGCGGTGCCTGCGCTCAGAACACGTTCTCAGCCCACCCAGACGCGCGCGTTGCGGAACAGGCGCATCCACGGCGAGTTCTCGCCGAGCGACGGATCGCGCCAGCTCATCTGGATCGTGCGGAAGACGCGCTCGGGATGCGGCATCAGGATCGTCGCCCGGCCGTCGTCGGAGGTGAATCCGGTGAGCCCGCCCGGCGAGCCACCGGGATTCGCCGGATAACGTTCGGCCGGCGTGCCGTCGTTCTCGACGAAGCGCAGCGACGCGACCGCACGGCCGAGCTGCTCGTCGGAAGTGAATTGTGCACGCCCCTCGCCGTGCGCGACGGCGATCGGCATGCGGCTGCCCGCCATGCCGGCGAACAGTACCGACGGCGACTCGATCACCTCGACCAGCGAGAAGCGCGCCTCGTACTGCTCCGAGCGGTTGCGCACGAAGCGCGGCCAGGCCGCGGCGCCCGGAATGATCGCCTTCAGCTGCGAGAGCATCTGGCAGCCATTGCACACGCCGAGCGTGAAGGTGTCGGGCCGCGCAAAGAAGAGCGCGAACTGCTCGGCCATCCTCGCGTTGAAAAGGATCGACCTCGCCCAGCCGCTGCCCGCACCGAGCACGTCGCCGAAGGAGAATCCGCCGCAGGCGACGAGACCGCGGAAATCGGCGAGCCGATGCCGACCTTCGATGAGGTCGGTCATGTGCACGTCGAAGCTCTCGAAACCGGCGCGATCGAAGGCGGCGGCGATCTCGGTCTGGCTGTTGATGCCCTGCTCGCGCAGGATCGCGATGCGCGGACGCGCGCCGCGTCCGATGAAGGGCGCAGCGACGTCGTCGTCGGGGTCGAAGTGCAGCGCCACATGCAGCCCCGGGTCGTCCTGCTCGATGCGCTCGAACTCCTCGGCGACGCACTCCGGATCGTCGCGCAGCGACGCGATGCGCGCGCCCGTCTCGCTCCAGATCCGCTGCAGCGCCGCGCGCGGCTTGCGGTATACGCAGCGACCGTCGCGCCAGACTTCGATCGTCTCGCGTGCGTGCGGCTTGCCGATGGGATTCGACATCGCCGACAGCCCGTGCTCGCGCAGCACGCCGAGCACGGCATCGCGCGCATCGGCGCGCACCTGCAGCACCGCACCCAGCTCCTCGGCGAACAGTGCCTGCAGCGTGCGTTCTTCACGTTGCACCGACACCTGTTCGGGGCGGATCTTGTAGTCGCCCCAGTCGGCGGCGTAGCGATCGATAGCCAGCAGGTCGACGTTGAGCCCTACCCCGCAACGACCCGCAAACGCCATCTCGCAGACGGCAGCGAAGAGCCCGCCGTCCGAAACGTCGTGATAAGCGAGCAGGCTGCCGTCGGCGTTGAGCTTCTGGATCGCGGTGAAGAAGCGCACGAGAAGCTGCGGATCGTCGAGATCGGGCGCTTCGTCGCCGATCTGCCCGTAGGCCTGCGCGAGCGCCGATGCACCGAGCCGCTGGCGGCCCGCACCGAGGTCGACGAGGATCAGCACCGAGTCGACGTCGCGCACGAGTTGCGGTGTGAGCACGCGGCGCGCATCGACGACCGGCGCGTAGCTCGTGACGATCAGCGAAACCGGCGCCAGCACCTCGTGCGCAGCGACGTCGCCCGTCGCCGCGTCGTCCGTCGCAGCACCCTGCCAGCGCGTGCGCATCGACAGCGAATCCTTGCCCACCGGGATCGCCAGCCCGAGCGCACGGCACAACGACGCGCAGGCATCGACCGCATCGAAGAGATCGGCATCCTCGGCCGGATCGCCGCAGGCGGCCATCCAGTTCGCCGACAGCTTCAGCTGCTCGAGCGACTCGATCGGCGCACCCGCGAGATTGGTCACCGCTTCGGCAACCGCCATCCGCGAAGCCGCGCGCGGATCGACGATGGCGAGCGGCGTACGTTCGCCCATCGCCAGCGCCTCGCCGCGATAGCCGTCGTAGTCGATCAGCCCGACCGCGCAATCGGCGACCGGAACCTGCCACGGCCCGACCAGCGGATCGCGCGAGCACAGCCCGCCGACACTGCGGTCGCCGATCGTGATCAGGAATGCCTTGCTCGCCACCGACGGGATGCGCAGCACGCGCTCGACGGCTTCGTCGAGCGCGATGCCGGCCAGGTCGAAAGCCGGCAGCGCACGTGCGCGACGCCGCCCTTCCCGGTGCATGCGGGGCGGCTTGCCGAGCAGCACATCCATCGGCATGTCGACGGCGATCGCGGTGTCCCCGCTTCCGGGATTCGACGGATCGGCCGCCGCGTCGACGACCAGCTGGCGATCGTCGGACACGGTGCCAACGATCGCGTACGGACAACGCTCGCGCCGGCACAGATGATCGAAGAACATGAGCGAATCGGGCGCGATCGCGAGCACGTAGCGCTCCTGCGATTCGTTCGACCAGATCTCGGCCGGCGACAGCCCTGAAGCCTCGAGCGGCACCTTGCGCAGATCGAAGCGCGCGCCGCGCCCCGCACCGTGCACCAGCTCGGGAAAGGCGTTCGACAGCCCGCCCGCGCCGACATCGTGCAGCGACAGGATCGGGTTTCGCTCGTACAGCTCCCAGCAGCGATCGAGCACTTCCTGCGCGCGCCGCTGCATCTCGGGGTTGCCGCGCTGCACCGAGTCGAAGTCGAGCTCGGCGGTATTCGTTCCGGCCCCCATGCTCGAGGCGGCGCCGCCGCCCAGCCCGATGCGCATGCCCGGGCCGCCGAGCTGGATCAGCAGGGTGCCGGGCGGCAGGTCGAGCTTGTGCGTGAGCGCGTCGTCGATCGCACCGACACCGCCGGCGATCATGATCGGCTTGTGATAACCGCGCACGCTGTCGCCGACCGCCTGCTCCCAGGTGCGGAAATAACCGAGCAGGTTCGGGCGGCCGAACTCGTTGTTGAACGAAGCCCCGCCGATCGGACCGTCGATCATGATCTGCAGCGCTGTCGCGATGCGATCGGGAACGCCCGGACCGCTCTCCTCCCACGGCTGCACGTAGCCGTCGATGCGCAGGTTCGACACTGTGAAGCCGGTCAGGCCGAACTTCGGCTTGGCGCCGCGGCCGGTTGCGCCCTCGTCGCGGATCTCGCCGCCCGCGCCGGTGGCCGCACCGGGGAACGGCGAGATCGCCGTCGGATGATTGTGCGTCTCGACCTTCAGCAGCGCGTGCGTGCGCCGTTCGCCCGACACGTAGCGGCCGTTGGCGGTCGTGTCGGGATGGAAGCGCCGCGCCGTGCCGCCCTCGAGGACCGCCGCGTTGTCGGCGTAGGCGACGACGGTGCCGCGCGGATTCGCCGCATGCGTGCTGCGGATCATCCCGAACAGCGTCTCGTCGCGCGGCTCGCCGTCGAGTGTCCAGCTCGCGTTGAAGATCTTGTGCCGGCAGTGCTCGGAGTTCGCCTGCGCGAACATCATCAGCTCGACGTCGGTCGGATCGCGACCCGCGCCGACGAAGGCGTCGAGCAGGTAGTCGATCTCGTCGTCGGAGAGCGCCAGGCCGAGCTCGCGGTCAGCGCGCACGAGCGCATCACGCCCGTTCTGCAGCAGGGGAACGTGCTGCATCGGCTTGCCGGACAGCGACGCGAACAGCTCGCGCGGATCGGGCGGTGCGAGCAGCACGCTCTCGGTCATCCGGTCGTGCAGCACGGCGCCCAGACGCGCCAGCGCGTCGTTCTCGAGCGCCGCGCCGCGAACGAGGCCGCCGAGCTTCGCGCGCGCGTCGATCCGGTACTCGATGCCGCGCTCGATGCGACGAATGCCGGCAAAGCCGCAGCTGTGCGCGATGTCGGTCGCCTTGCTCGCCCACGGCGAGACGGTGCCGATGCGCGGCACGACCCACAGCGGCTGGCCCGCGTGCTGCTCCGAAGATGCGCCCGGCAGCGCCTCGAGCAGCTCGACGAGGCGCGCGCGCGTGTCCGGCGTCGGCTCGGCGTCGAGCCAGAGCACGTAGAAGTAGCGCGCGTGTACACCGCCCGCATGCGGATCGATCGCGCGCAGGCGCTCGAGCAGGCGGGCAAGACGAAACGCGGACAGGGCCGGTGCACCGGCCAGCGTCAGGTAGGCGGACATGGGGTGGCGGATGGGCGCGCGACAGGCGGCGCGCAGGGACTGCACGCGCAACGCGCCATTATAGAGACAGGCGGTGTCATCAACCTGCTGCGGACCTCCCGATGCTCTCGGATCTGTAAGACAACGGAGCCGGCGGGACGCTCACGGGCAGATCAACCGCAGCGCGGGATAGTAGTTGCGATAGCGTCTCGCATCACGCGTGAGCAGCTCCATGTCTTCGATTGCAGCATGCGCGCCAATGTAGAAGTCCGGGAGCGGCGACGTGTGGCTGCCGCGGGCGCGCCGATGCTGCAGGAAAACCGATGCGCTCGAAACCGACCGATACCTCCGCATACACGATCGGATCGATGCAAAGCTCGGCCCGCGCGGCGCAGGCATCGATCTGCGCAGCGGACCACTCGTACCACTGCGGGTCGTCCGTGAGAATGTCCAGCAGGACGTTTGCATCCACCAGCACGCGGCTCATTCGCCGCGCGTGAGCCGCATGATCTCGTCGGTGCTCATGCGAGCCGTGGCGCGACCTCTCAAACGAGCGGCGAGACCGACCCGGCGCCCCTTGGTCGAGTGTGCCATGACCGTCTCGGCTTCACGCAGGGCGGCCTCACGCACGAATGCGGCCACGGGCATTCCCGCGAGCGCCGCGGCGCGGCGGATGCGGTCCTTGTCTCCGACGCTCAGGCGCAGATCGAGGCGGAAGACCAAACACAGGCCAGCAAGCGCTACGGAAGGAAGTCGGCCGCTCTACGCCCGACGCGAAGCCCATCGACCCGACTGAAATGCGCATCGAGCGTCAGAAGAGCTATGCCACGCTCGATCGCGCTGGCCGCGATCCACAAGTCGTTCGTCGGTATCGGCTGCCCCTTGCGACGCAGGCTTGCATACACCATCGCGTATCGGTCGGCCGTCTCGTCGGTGATACTCAGGATCACAACCCGGGCGGATGCCAGGAAACGGGAGAGCTGCGCGCGATTCGAGGTCTCCCGCATTCCGGCTGCGAAACCGGCGAGCAACTCTCCGAGGACAATGCTGTTCAGGTAGAGCAGATCTGCACGTGCAACGATGTCGACGATCTCTGGCTCGCCGCGCAGGAACGCCACGTACGCGTTCGTGTCGATGAGGACCGGGCGCATTCGTCCAGCGTCCCGCTACCGCCAGAGTTCGGGTTCGACGTCGGAGAAAGGCGCCGTGGCGGATTCGAACTCCGCCGCCTCTTCCTCGCTCCACGCGCCGGCCAGAGAGTCGAGATCGTCGTACCGGTACTCGAACGACTTGCGCTGAACCTTGCCGAGTCCCTGATCGAGAAGCCGAAGCACCAGAGCATTCACGCTGATTCCTTCCCTGCGCGCGCGTGTCTTCAGCGAGGCCAGCGTTTCCGGGTCCACACCGCGGACACTCAGGTTCGACATGCTTGCACCCGTGCATGCACTTCCGTTCGTCGATAATAGCACCGGACCTGCCGGATGGGTTCATCGCTAACCTGCCGGGACGGCACGTTTCGCGTCGAGACAGAGCCCGTCGAGCGGACTCGGCGTGCCCGCGGCTCCAGACTTCAACACATGCGTGTAGATCATCGTCGTGCTGACGTCGCTATGCCCGAGCAGCTCCTGCACACGGCGAATATCGACGCCGGACTCGAGCAGATGCGTAGCGAACGAGTGTCGAAGCGTGTGCGCCGTGACTCGCTTGCCGATCCCCGCAACACCCGCAGCCCGTACGATCGCGCGACCGATCGTCTCCGGATAGCGATGATGGCGGCGACGAACCCCACTGCGCGGGTCGGTCGACGGCGTCGATGCCGGCCAGATCCAGAACCAGCTCCATGACTCGGGGGCACGCGGGAACTTGATCGCAAGCGCATGGGGTAACTCGACGCCCGGGCTGCCGACCTGCCGATCGTATTCCCAGAGCCGTCGTGCGTCCGCGAGTTGCTGCAAGAGTGGCATACGCAACGCTTCGGGCAGCATTACGACTCGATCCTTTCCGCCCTTTCCTTCGCGGACTACGATCACCGATCGATCGAAGTCGACGTCCTTCGTGCGCAACTGCAGACACTCCTGCAATCGCATGCCCGTACCGTACAGGGTGCACGCGATGCTCGCCGGAACGCCATCCATCGCTGCCAGCAACCGCGTCACTTCTTCACGTGACAACACGACCGGAATGCGAACCTTCGATTTCGGCCGGCCGATCTCCTGCATCCACGGCAACTCCTGACCGAGGACTTCGCGATAGAGAAAAAGCAACGCGCACAGAGCTTGTTTGTGCGTGGATACTGAAACGTGTCGCTCGTTCGCCATGTGCGCAAGAAACTGTTCCACCTCGCCCTGCCCCAGTTCCCGGGGATGCCGCATCCCATGAAAGCGAACGAAGGCGCGCGCCCACTGGACATAGGCCTGCTCGGTACGGAGGCTGTAATGCATGTACCGGATTCGCTCGCGCAAGCGGGCGAGCAATCCCGGGGAAGTCGACTGGTCGCAGGAGCGACGCAGCGAATGCGGCGTAGCGGGTGGCCTGACGAAGCTCATTTCACTGTATATTTACACAGGAAACAAGCTTCGTCTATCAGCCGTCGGGATTAGTTTCGGACCCCGATGGGCGACGACCGTGGTCGGCCGGAGCGATGGGCTTCAAAGTGCGAGAAGCACCCGGCGATCGTGAGTTTCGGGAGTGAGACCGTTCGTCGGATTATCCCGGTGCCGCGGAAACATGGTGCACGGCATGATGGCAACATCCGCACGGAGCGGATTTGCACGAGGCGTTACGTCAGCGCCGACACTGGAACAGCGACGAGAAGTGTTGCAACATCAAGAGCTTGCCGATGGTTCACTTGAGCAGATTATGTCGTTGGATCCACGTTTATCCGACGGCGCGGTAGGAACCAAAACACGTTAGCCGTCAGCGAAGCATTGTCATGGCGTTCGTGCGGCTGCATGTGATAGCACATTGTGCTAGCATTACAGCGTGAACTCAAAGCACAAGAAGACGCTGGCCGCCATTTTCGCGCGACCAACCTCGCCGTCGATCCTCTTTTCAGACATTGAGTCCTTGATCAAGGCGCTCGGCGGCAGTGTCCACGAGCGTGAAGGATCCAGGGTCAAACTGGTACTGGACGGTCACGAATGGCGCTGCCATCGCCCCCACCCGGGCAAGGAGGCCAAGCGGTATCAGGTTGAAGAAGCGCGCGAGCTTCTGGAGCGCACAGGAGTCAGACCATGAACACGATGACTTATCGAGGCTACACCGCTCGGGTTGAATATGACGAGCGTGACGACATCTTTATCGGCCGGGTGCTCGGGCTTCGCAGCATCATCAGTTTTCACGGAAAGACCGTGGCTGAACTGCGGCGTGAGTTCGCGGCGGCGATGAAGGACTATCTTGCAGACTGCGAAGAGCAAGGCATTTCGCCCGAGAAACCGGCCTCGGGCAAATTGCTTCTTCGCGTCCCGCCCGAGGTGCACAGTCGGGCGTTGATGAAGGCTCAGGCTATGGGCAAAAGCCTGAATCAGTGGGCTACCGAAGCACTCGAGCAGGCGGTACGAGCTGATGGCTAACCGCTCCATCGAGCGGACAGTCAACCGGCTTCGCCGGTTTCCTGCCGCTCATGTCGAACGTTAGGGTGATCAAGGCGACGCGTCGCTGTTGCCCCAGGTTCATAAGAACAATGCGCTACCGATACTTACTCCTTGGCTTCGTTCTGACGGCGGCGACGGCCCTCGCGCAACATTCGTCCCCGTATGGAGAATGGCGCGGCCAGGCGCAGTACCAAGCCTTCATCAAGTCTGCGTCGGATCCCGCTGCGCATACCGTCACGAACCTCACCATCGCTATTGATCCGCAAGGGAAAGTCATCGGCGGGAGCGCGGAGAATGGCTGCCGCATGCTCGGCATTGCAGCACCTGGGATCACGTCGACGATTGTGAAGCTCGACGTCACGCTACGGGATTGCCGATACGCCGGGCTCAACCGCACCTACAAGGGCCATTTGTCGGTCTATTCGAAGGAGGGGTACGCGGCGCTTTCGCTACAAGCCTTGGAGATTGGCCGCGGCACAGGCGGGATGTTCAACATTACCTCGACCATGCGCCGCTAAGGCAGTGCATGTGTGATGACACCCCTAACCATTTCATCGAGCGGACGGGCGCCGGCGAGCCGGCGCCCGCCGCTCATGGCAAACGTTAGGTCGCAGAACACCGTGCTTGTCCCACGTTCCGACGCCATGTGCTTCATCGACGGCTACAAAGCTGTCTTGTTGGAGGTTTTCAGAACGACGGGAAGTAGGCACACAAAAAATTTGATCAACGATCTTGCTGATGCCCGAAGCTTCGCGGCGGTCAATCCGAAGGCTCTGGATAGCGCGATCGGCATCGTGAAAGCTCAGGGCGATTTGCTTTCGAGCGAGGTCGAACATGCGGTACGCAGCTTGAGAGTCGGAAGGTGGTTCCATCTCCGTCACACGACGCGGTACGCACTACTCCTCGACGAAGCAGTCGAAAACGCATATGCAATCAAGGCCCTGACGAATCCACTTCACGAGATCACCGGGTCAAAGGCAGTGAGTTTCGAGGCTGGTGTCGTGGAATTCAAAGGCCAGTACGTCTGTGACGGTATCGTTCTCAACCCCCTGTACCTCGGTCCAGGCATGAGAGAGTCGTTAAAGGAAGCGTATGCGCGCATCAAGAGAGAAGGTCGCTTCCACACGAGCGCTGCGGCCTAACCTGTCCATCGAGTGGACGCCCAACGGCCGGCTTCGCCGCCCGCCGGTCGCCGCTCATGTCCAACGTTAGCCGTATGAATGACGCGGTAATTCTCGACAAGTGCTTCCTGCAGGGCTCCAAAAAGTCCCGTATTCAGACGCTTGCTACATGTCGCCGTCTGGTGCTGTCTGAAGCACTCTTCTATGAGCTTCTCACGTCGAGCGAGCCAGTTAGGTCGCGTTGTTTCTCGAAGTTTCCCCAAATAGAGAATCCTGTTGATCTTGTGAGCCATATCGGAACGCTCATGCGCATCGAGATGGACACGCAACTGCCATCAGGCAAGCCCTCGTCACATCGTGAAGAGTCGCAGTTTCGTTTGAATCCCGCCTTGTTGGAGTCCGATTACCAGCTACCGGAAGAAGCCCAAGAGGCCGTCGACGAGCAGACCGCGCAGCTCACGTCTGACGTTCAGCTATTCATCGAGCGTGCAGCCACAGTGAATTCCTTTTTCCCGGATCTGTTAAAAGGTAGTCACGCACAGCGCGAACGAGCGCGAGCCGAAGCAGAACAAGCAATCGCCGAACCAGGCGCATTGTCTGTCTTCTACGCCACTCTCGAACCGCCCCCAGGCGAACGACCCCTCCCATGCGCCAGTCTCGTCGACGAAAGCTGGGCACTCTACCGTTGGCTTCAAGTGCAGTTGCTTTTCGCCGTTGATCTCTATGTCCGCTATCAAGGGCATATACCGCAGACATTTGGACGGGCAACTTACGAGAAGCTGGAGCACGATGTTTTGGACGCGCAAGTCCTTATGCTTGGCTGCCTGGAAGGTGCGATTGCGACCCGAGAACGGAAACTAATACGCTGGTGGCGACTGCTATGCCCGGATGGAGCGCTCTATGAGTAGTCGGCTAACCGGTCATTCCAGCGGACCGCCTCCGGCGGCCGCTGAACTCCAACGTTAGGCGTCATCAACGGAGGTCTCGTGAGCTTCAACTCTGATTTTGAACGTGCGTTCATTCAACGGAGTCTCGAACTTGTAAAGCAGTACGAGGGCCCATACGACGCAACGCTGCTGCTGAACTGCCTCCTCGGTTTGCTCGTCGTTCCGAAAGAATCTTGCCTGGCATCCATTCCAGACACGCCGATCAGTGAACTTTCGGCGTGGGGCATTAACCCCGAGGCTGTCCGATCGTATGGCAGTTCAAACCGTCCGGACAATGACCCGAGAAACTTGCGCGGGCTTGTCTGGCGGCTTCGGAACGCCGTGGCCCACTTCCGCTTCAAGCCAATCCCTGATCGCGGCGAAGTTACTGCGTTCAACTTCAAGGACCAGAGCGGATTTGAGGCAACCCTGCCCCTCACCGAACTTCGTGTCTTTGTGGAAAGACTCGCTGCTTACATCGAGGAGCGGTGACGTCTTTAAGAGCATGAAACGTCATGACAACTTCAAAGTTCCGGATCGCCTTTTTGTTGAGCCTCATGTTTGTTTCGTTCCCGGTATCATCTGCTGAACTGTTCTGCAAGGGGCGTGGATGGATCGAAGGGGGTGACGGATTTAAGTCCACTGCTCTACTGAAGTTTAATCCAAATACTCTCGACGCATCATTGAATGTATGGCAAGGCGTTGCCCGCGGAACCCTTGCAGCAGGCGAGAAGCTCTACACGGGTATGCTTACATTTCCGAGCGGACAGCAGGCATGGATCAACCTAGACCGATATACGGGCGAGTTACTGGTGTCACCACCGACGACCGCTGATGGGAAACCTCTTATTTTTCTGGGCGCTTGTGAAGGCGCACGGCCAAAGTTCTAGGTCTGACGCCTAACAATTCGTTCAATCCGACGCCGCTTCGCGGCGCGGCTTAACTCAGACGTTAGGTTCCGCAAGCAACAGCCGGGGTTCACGCATCGCCGTACTTGTTCACGCTTGCACTTCTCGTAGAAGTGCTATCATTACCAGGTGAACAGCAAACAGCGTCGCACGCTCGCGGCCGTATGGTCTGATCCGGTCAACGGCAACATTGAGTGGGCACGAATCGAGTCCTTGCTCACCGCCCTAGGCTGTCGCGTAGTTGAAGGGCCAGGTTCGTCGGTGACGTTCGAATGGCAAGGCCTGAGAGCAACCTTTCACCGTCCGCATCCCGGCAAAGAGGCTCTTCGTTACCGAGTCAAGGCAACCCGTGAGTTGCTGCAACGGATGGGAGTAAAGCCATGACCAACACGATGACCTACCGTGGCTATGTAGCCAGCATGACCTTCGATGCAGAGGACAAGATCATCGTTGGTCGCGTTCTCGATGTGGACGACATCATCTCGTTCCACGGCGAATCGATCCCGGAGTTCGAGGCGAACTTTCACGCAGTGGTGGACGACTACATCGCGGCTTGCGAGAGTCTGGGCACCAAGCCGGAGAAGCCCGCCAGCGGCAAGCTCATGCTGAGGGTGTCTCCCGGCGTGCATGCTGCCGCTCTCAAGGCGGCTGCCCGAAGCGGCACTAGCCTGAACAAGTGGGCGGAGGAAGCCCTGAGCGCTGCGAGCCGTCGAAGTTCCGGTGCAAGAGCACAGCGGGCGAAACCTAACCCTTCGCCGAAGCGGACACGCTCCGGCCTTCGGCCTTCGCGCGCCGCTTAGCTCCAACGTTAAATGCCGCGCACGAAGAACCACTTGCCCAGGTCGGCGCGATGAAAAGGTGTTGTAGCGATGCACGGCCGTCGTCGCTTGATGGGAATCGCCACGTCGCCGCCGCCGCGCGGCATTGCCGTCTGCGGAGACGCCAAGGTGAGGCGTTACGGTGTTTTCGGTTCGAGCCAATCGCGCGGGCTGGAACCGCTGGCCGCAATGGCGAAGACCTGCGTGGGCCTCGTCCCGATTCGCATCTAACTGGTCGGTCGAGCGGACCGGCATCCGCGGTCGCGGTATTCGTCGCTCCCAGCGAGCCGGCCGCTCACCTCCAACGTTAGATTCCAGGGGACAGAGCTGTGAGTCTCGCGCTCCTTACTAGCACCATCGAGCCCCTCCCATATCGTTTAAAAGAGCAAGCCCTCGGCTACGCCAGGGCGCTGCAGACCGCCGCACCGGAGATCATCCGAGATGCTGGTGAGGCACCGTCTCAATCGCTAGCCGATCAACTCGTCTTCTTGGCAGGAATCCGGAAGCTGCTTGCCATAGTGGATTCAAACTACTGGCTGATTGACAACGCGGGGTCGCTCCTCCTGAAGAACCAAGAGCAAGACTCGGTTCGTGTGGGAGGGACGGACCTCTCTCGGGGGGGCAGCTACCACTATCGTGTGGAGAAATTGCGGCAGGAGTTCCGAGGACTCCTAGGGGAAAGGCAGGTGCTCGATCTTGTCTCGCGACGACCCTATGTTGAGATTGTTCGGGAGCTTGCGAGTGGACGTTGAAGCGGTTCATCGAGCGATTAAAGGTTTTCTTGAAGATAACCGGCAAACATTTTCCGACATCGACTCCAATCAATCCAAGGCTCTCGAGCTTGCTGCGACAGTCGGTATCGCAGAGCACTATCGATCCATCGGGTACGAGATTTCAATCGTCAATCCGAAGCCCCGCCCTCACGAGTTTGTTGTCAAGACCAGCACCCGAGGGTATCCGTGGAACTTCAGTCACATCCGCCTTCGGCGCGACAATGACGAGTTCCACGCCCATATGAACTTGATGGTTTCTAGCGCCCATGACGAAGGAATCTATTGCGTTGATGTTGGAATCACTTTGCCCGGGAAAGTTCCCAGCGAAGCAATGCGTGGCGGTTGGAGCCACCTCGGCAATCGAGATCTTGTCACCTTTGCAGAGGTCAAGAAGCTAGTTGTCTATCCCATGTTATTGGCCCAGTTCATAGGCATCGTTCACGAGATCAAGCCGTGCTTCCTATCGGGGCGCCTTCCAAGACACTTCGCAAGGTGCGCGCATCTGCGCCCTACATTGGCATCGCTGGGAAGTTTCTCCGGAAACTCACGGAAGATCGTTGATGCTTACGCGGGTAGGAGGATTCAAGTTGCCATTGCCGAAAATTTCGACATTCGCCTTGCGAGAGTCCGCGGTGGCACGGCGTCCAGCCCATTCGAAAAGTTTGATGAAACGGTCGATGAGCTATGAACGCTCTATTCGGCCATGAATCTAACTCGGCGGTGGAGCGGACGTTTGACACAGCCGCCGGCCTGCTGCCGCAAGCCGCCGTCCGCGTCAAACGCCGCTCACCTCTACGTTAGACCGCAGTGGAACCCATAGCTGTCGAACTCACCCGAGGAGCATTCACTCTGCTTGCTGTCGCCATTGGCGCCTCAATCGGCTTGGCTGCGTACTTCCGGCAGAAGGAGTACGAGTTGACGAAGCAGAGGTACCTCGAGCAGGGGCTCGATGTCGTGGCCGGTGCCCTTCAGTCCATGCTTGGGACTGTGAGCCACAACTATGCGCGCGCCATGCAGTTGTGTCGTCAGTACCGCGAGAATGGTGCGGAGGTAGATCTGCAGGAGCTGAATCGAGGATTCAAAGAGCAGGACTCCTCGAACTTCCATCAGACGGCTCACTACCGCGTCGGCTCTCTTCTCAACGACCAAATCATCTGGAATTCCTTTCAGAGCGTGATGGTGTACGCGTCCACGACCAGCACGCTCATGTCCCAGGAGATTCCCGAGGCTATACGGAAGCTCGCGGCGATACCCGAAGGGGAACGAGACAGGTCGGCCGATGCGGAGAAGATGCTGATGGACGTCCGAGACGCACACGACGAGATGTTCAAGTTCGCCACCCTCGGACATGAAATCCATGTTCTGTCCCTGCTACTGGAGGAAACGCGTCTCAGTCGAAAGGCCGTCGCCGAGTTCCACGAGCGAAGCGAAGTACGTGCATCCGTGCAGCGGCTACGAACAGCGTTTCCGGAGCACGAGGAAAATCATGAGCCCGCTGCGGTCTAACAGGTCGTTCGATGCTGATACGCACCGGCAAGGCGCCGCGAGCCGTGCGCGGGAGCATACGTCTCGCGGCGCCTTGCCGGTTCGTGCCGGTCCACTTCGACGTTAGAGCTTGAAAATGACCTCTCAGGCCTTCCAAACATTTGAGCATGTCATTCAAGATGCGGTTGATCTTCTTGGTCACTTTGACGCAATCAACAAGCACCCCCCGCCAGAAAACGCGGAGGTGCTCAAGCGCGCCAGCTTAGTTATGGCTCTTGCGGCACTCGAAACCTACATAGAAGACAGAATCACAGAGGCCGCAACCGAGGTGGTCGGTAAAGATTTTGCGACCGGCAGATTGAAAGATTTCTATATATTATCTTTACAGAACGATCTGAAGTATTTTCATACCCCGACAACCGATCGAGTCCGAAAAATCTTTGAAAAGTACCTGAAGATTGACGTATGCGAGGGTTGGACATGGAATCATTACGACCAAACCCGAGCCAAGAGCCATTTGAATTCCATCGCAAAGAAGCGAGGAGACATTGCTCACCGATCATTGCGACCAGTTGCTGGACAGCCTCAGCCGCACGCTGTGACTCGCGACGAGCTTCGAAAGCACGTGCGGTTCATCTGCGATTTGGTAGCAGCGACGGATAAGTACATTGCGGCGACGCTCTAACTTTTCATTCAAGCCGACGCCGCTTCATGGCGCGGCTTAATTCAGACGTTAGGCAGCGGGGAAAGCGGTGAACCCGCGCGCAGAGCTAGAGCGAAGGGCAAGCCAGGCGCAGTCCCTGGCCGAATCAGCTGACGTTCTCTCTGATCTGCTGCGTGGCGGCTACGCCGTTTGGGTCGACGGATCGCTCTACGAAGTCAAGCAGCTCGTCGCCCGCGTGAAGGGCTTGGAGATTCATGTTTTCGCAAGAGAGCATCCTCCGCCGCATTTTCACGTGAAGAATGCCGACGTCGATGCCGTGTTCACTGTCGATGACTGCACATTTCTGAGCGGGAATATCGACGGCCGGGAGCAGCGCCTTGTGCGCTGGTGGTACAAGAGAACTCGCCCGCTGCTCATTCGCACATGGAACGCAACTAGACCGACCGATTGTCCCGTTGGCCCGATAGATGAAATCCAGCCCGGTGCCTAACTCGTCATTGGAGGCCGACATGACCAAACGCCGCTTACGCGCCGTTTGGTCATGCGGCTCAACTCAACGTTAGGTCGCAGAACACCGTGCTTGTCCCACGTTCCGACGCCATGTGCTTCATCGACGGCTACAAAGCTGTCTTGTTGGAGGTTTTCAGAACGACGGGAAGTAGGCACACAAAAAATTTGATCAACGATCTTGCTGATGCCCGAAGCTTCGCGGCGGTCAATCCGAAGGCTCTGGATAGCGCGATCGGCATCGTGAAAGCTCAGGGCGATTTGCTTTCGAGCGAGGTCGAACATGCGGTACGCAGCTTGAGAGTCGGAAGGTGGTTCCATCTCCGTCACACGACGCGGTACGCACTACTCCTCGACGAAGCAGTCGAAAACGCATATGCAATCAAGGCCCTGACGAATCCACTTCACGAGATCACCGGGTCAAAGGCAGTGAGTTTCGAGGCTGGTGTCGTGGAATTCAAAGGCCAGTACGTCTGTGACGGTATCGTTCTCAACCCCCTGTACCTCGGTCCAGGCATGAGAGAGTCGTTAAAGGAAGCGTATGCGCGCATCAAGAGAGAAGGTCGCTTCCACACGAGCGCTGCGGCCTAACCTGTCCATCGAGTGGACGCCCAACGGCCGGCTTCGCCGCCCGCCGGTCGCCGCTCATGTCCAACGTTAGGCGGCAAGAAGATCCGAGTGAGCGATGAGCGACAATCGAGTCCATACGCGGAGGAGATGCCATGGAACTGACTGCTGTGCTCACGCCTGCCAAGGAGGGCGGATACGTCGCGCTCAACCCCGAGACCGGCACCACAACCCAGGGTGAGACAGTTGAAGAGGCCGTCGCCAACTTACGAGAGGCTACCGTCCTCTACCTTGCGGAGTTCCCTCTTGAGGCCCGTGGCCGCCCGGTTGTGACCACCTTCTCAGTGCCGGAGCATGCCTAAACTGCCTCGTATCTCTGGCGCCGAAGCGCTGAAGGCACTGCAGAAGCTCGGGTTCGAGAAGGTTCGACAATCAGGCAGTCACGTCATCGCGCGCCGTGGCGCGAAAGGCTGCGTCATCCCGATGCACTCCGAACTGAAGGCCGGCACCTTGGCTGGGGTTCTACGGCAAGCTGGAGTGTCTGTCGAAGACTTCATTGCGGCGCTGTGAAGCGCTGCCACCTAACCCCTTCATCGAGCGGACGCCCTCCGGCTTGCTTCGCAAGTCTCCGGCCGCCGCTCATGTCGAACGTTAGACAGCAGAGCTGGCAGCCCAAGCCTTGCGGATGGTACCATAATTCGGTACCATATAGCCATGAGGCGAAAGAGCCAGAGAACGCTGCAGTCGGTGTTTGCGCATCCCACGAGCGGCAACGTGCCTTGGCGGGATATTGAGTCGCTCTTCGTCGAGCTCGGTGCGGAAGTCACTGAACGCGAAGGAAGCCGAGTTGCCGTCGTCCTTTTCGGCGAAGTCCGCGTTTTTCATCGGCCGCACCCATCTCCGAACACGGATAAGGGGGCAGTTTCGAGTGTGCGCAAGTGGCTGGAGCAGCACGGAGTAGTTCCATGAACATCATGATCGTTGACGGTTATCAGGCCAAGATCGAGTACGACCCGGACCTCGATCAGTTCCGAGGCGAGATTCTGGGCTTAAATGGCGGTGCCGACTTCTACGGCAAGAACCCCAAGGAGTTGCGCTCGGAGTTCAAGAAGTCGCTTCAGACCTTCCTCGAGGTTTGTGCGGAGAAGGGAATAGAGCCGCGGCGCAGCTATTCGGGAAAGTTCAACTTACGCATCCCGCCCGAGCTTCACGAGCGGCTGGCTATTGTTGCCCAGGCCGAGGGCAAGAGCATCAATCTGATAGCGCAAGAGGCGCTTCAGAAGAGAGTTGCAGCGTGAGCTGCGGTCTAACAGGTTGTTCGAGCGGACACTTGACCTGTACTAGTCACGACTTGATCTGACATATCCTACCCGAACAGGGTGCAAAGGAGAAGTCAGATGACTCAGGATCAGAAGATCATCAAGAACAAGCTCGGACTGCTCAAGTTGGCGCAGACGCTGGGCAGCGTCTCCGAGGCATGCAAGGTGCTCGGATTCAGCCGAGACAGCTTCTATCGGTTCAAGGAGCTTTATGAGACGGGCGGCGAGACGGCGCTGGCGGAGATCTCGCGCAAGAAGCCGAACTTGAAGAACCGGGCTGATCCAGCGATCGAGCAAGCGGTGGTCGAGTTCGCGCTGGAGCAACCGGCCTACGGACAGGTGCGCGTATCGAACGAACTGAAGAAGCGCGCCATCTCGGTGTCGCCGGCGGGTGTGCGCACGATCTGGGTGCGACACGATCTGCAGACGTTCCAGCAGCGGCTCAAGGCACTGTCGGCGAAGGTCGCCCAGGACGGCATCATTCTGACCGAGGATCAGGTGCGGGCGTTGGAGAAGGCCAAGCAGGACAAGGAAGCGCACGGCGAGATCGAGACCGAGCACCCCGGCTACCTGGGCTCGCAAGACACGTACTACGTGGGCAATCTGAAGGGCGTTGGACGGATCTACCAGCAGACCTTCATCGACACCTACAGCAAGTTCGCCTTTGCCAAGCTCTACGACCGCAAGCACGCCATCACGGCGGCCGACATGCTCAACGATCGCGTGTTGCCGTTCTTCGAGGAGCACGGCGTGCCGTTGCTGCGGATCCTGACCGACCGGGGCAGCGAGTACTGCGGCAACCGGGAATCGCACGAGTACGCGCTGTATCTCGATCTGGAGAACATCGAGCACACGCGAACGAAGGCCAAGAGCCCGCAGACCAACGGGATCTGCGAGCGGTTCCATCAGACCATCCAGAACGAGTTCTACGCGAGCGCCTTCCGACGCAAGCTGTACCACTCGCTCGAGCAGTTGCAGGCCGATCTGGATGCCTGGATGGAGATCTACAACGCCGAGCGCACGCACTCGGGCAAGTACTGCTATGGCAAGACGCCGCTGCAGACCTTCATCGAGAGCGCGCCTCTGGCGTACGATAAACAGCTGGATCGGATTCAACCAACATCCGAGCCAGATGCCGAGGCCGCTTAGGCGGTGTGTCCGTCAGATCAAGACTCGACTAGGACACTTGACCCGCCAGCGGCTTGCTGCCGCAAGCCGCCGTCCGTCTCAAGTGCCGCTCAACTCCAACGTTAGTCATCAGAAGTGGCGGCAACATATGTCTTCCCAACCTCTTCAATTCATTCCGCTTGCAGCTAGTTCGCTGCAACCTTGAAATCGGCTGTATCGCCCCTACATGATGGGGCATGG
>CAZIDY010000004.1:0-178626 GCA_964538505.1 uncultured Limnobacter sp.
GACCTGGTTCGATCGCAGCTCCTTTCGTGTCTTTGAACGCGAAGCCGTATGAGATCGTTCGCATCCAGTCTCGACGAGTTCGACGAGTTCTATCGAGAACTCGCGAAGTAATCGTGGAACGCGATCGGCTGACCATCGCCGAGACCGCGGCACTGATGGAAAGCCTGGCGATCAACCATCGGTTCGTCGATGGCAAAAAGCGCATTGCGTTCGCCGCGGCCGACGTGTTCCTGCGCATCAATGGCTGGCGCCTGCGTCGACCGCCTCGGCGGATACACCGGGAGATGATGCCTCCGTCCGTCACGCACGCGCTGCCGGGCAGCGCTTCTCGCGCACTCCCGCGCGGCACACGCGCAAGATCCAGCGAAGAAAACCGGACGCGAGGCCGCGCACTGTCGCGGTCGTTCGTCCGCACAAGCTCAGACCACGGTTCCCTGGAAACCGTGGTCTGACCCCGGTTTCGCCGGTTTCGTTCGCCTGCACAGCTCCCGCCATCGTGCCCCTGCGCTTCTTCGCGTTGCTGCTCGCTCTGTCGTTCGTGCTCGGCGCACCGCGCCCGGCCGACGCCGCCGCGACCGTGCGCGTCATCGAAACCTGGCCCGTCGGTGATCGCGTCGTCCTTCCGCGCAATCGGAACTTCCAGGTACGACTGGCCTACACGAGCGACGAGCCGGTCGGCATCTGGATCGCAACGTACTTCCGGGGCGAGCGGGTGCGCGCGGGCTCGAGTCCTTCGCCTCGCTACTCGGGCAGCGGCGAGACGATTGCCTGGTTTTTCCTCCACGATCCCGGCGTCGAGGTCGACGAGATCCGCATCAAGGCGGGGGACGGCCGCCTCGACACGACACCGGTCGTCGCAACGCTTCGCGTGCACGTCGTATCGGGCGAGGCCACTTCGGGCAGCGACGCACCCCCGTCATGGGTGACGGAGCTCGGCGAGCGCGCGCGCGCCGCCATGAAGGAACAGTCGGACGCCGCCGCCGATGAACCAACGAGCATCAAGGCCCTGCTGCTCTTCGCCGGCCTGATGCTCGCTCTTCCCAGCGCGCCGTTCCTCGGCTTTCTCGCCCCGATCCTCGCGTACCGCCGATGGCAAGGCGGCTGGCGCATCGCAGCCGCCGTGCCGGGAATCATGATGGCCTTCGTCGTACTGCGCATCGCCGTGGGCGTGGCGCTCGACCGCACGTCGCACAACCTGTGGCCCTTCGAGACGCTGATGGCCGGCGCGGTGAGCGTCGGTGCAATTGCATTGCTCGTGATGCTGCGCAAGCTCACCGGCGCGGAGCGCATCGCATGACACGCGTACTCGGCGCACTGTTCCTGATCGCAATGGGCTCGGGCGTGCTGGCCGTGGCGTGGCGTGGCTATCACGAGGGCGAGGTACCGGCCGGATCAGGCCTCTTCGGCGCGTACCGGCCGAATCGCGACGACAACCCGCTTGCCTTTCACTTCTTCCTCGCACTCTATTACTGCGGCGGCATGGCGCTCGCGGTGTGGGGGCTGCTCTCGCTCGTGGGGTTGGCGCCGGCGCTGAAGTTGTGAGGGCTCGCTGCGGGGAAAGTGCAGCGACTGCAATGATCGCCGCGATCACGAGATCCCGGGGCGCCAGGCTGGCGACCCGCAACGTAAAGGACTTCACGCAATGCGGTATCGAGGTGATCGATCCCTGGCAGAAGAGCTGATATCGCGATTGCCTCTCGCACCACATGCCCGCAGGAACGCCTGCGGGGCAAGCCCGCGTTGACCCCGATCATTCCGACCCTGCGCGGCGTAAGCGACACTCTTCCCTCCCGCATCCTCCGGAAGGCACCCCGATGACCCGCATCCAGATCTTCGAGTCGGCCCGCTCCGAGGCAGGACGCAACACGCAGAAGCGTCTCGAGGCGATGGCGGAGCTCGCGCGCGCCCGGGAGCAGGGCGCCGACATCGAGCACTACGAGTTCGCGAGCGACGGCCCGGAGTTCCTGAGCGATCCGCAGGTGAAGGCGTACATCGACACCGTCGGCGCCGATGCGTTGCCGCTCGTATTGATCGACGGCGAGCAGGCGCTTGCCGGACGATATCCGACGCGCGCCGAGCTGGCGCGGTGGTGCGGGCTGTCGGTGATCAAGATCCAGCCCGACAGCGGGGACTGCTGCAGCGGCGGCAACTGCGGCTGATCCCGCGGCGTCCGCCGCCGCGGGACCGCGAGTCCGTATCCAGTTCTCAGAGCGCGGCGAAGCCGCGCTCGCGCATCAGCTGCAGCTGCCGCAGCAGTTGCCGGGCGCCTTGCCGATGCGCACACGCCACTGTTCCGGGCCCTGCTCCAGGTAGTCCCAGGTGAACAGGCCGTGGAAGTTCGACTTGAACTGGCGGTGCAGCGGCGCCGGATCGTGATCGTTGAGCAGCTCCAGCGCACCGCCCTGCGGCAGGGCGTTGAACGACGAGAAGATCAGGTCGTGACGCTCGTGCGGAGCGATCGTACGAACGTCGATCGTTGACTGGATCGCTTCAACGGCCGATGCGGATGCGTCGGTTCTCGAGCGGGTGACTTCTCTCATTTGCGGATTCTCCGGCGCCGGGATGTAAAGGTGTCCGCGGAGTATATCTTCTTGATCTGCGGATGGCACGAAATCGCGGCGGCGAAGCTACAACTCCGACGCAAAGCGTTTCCTTCGCCTGTCCGCGATCAACGCTCAGCGCGGCAGGACCAGACCGGGCGCACGCTGATCGCTGAACGGCAGGGCATCGGTGTCCGGCACCGGCTCGAGCCGATCGGCCAGTGACGATGCCGAGACACCGAAGCGCTCCAGCGCGGGCTCCAGTCGCTGCGCGTTGGCCTGCATCTGCTGCATCGGCGCAAGCGTCGCACCGGCGAGCAGGATCCGGTTGCCGCCCGCGGCAAGCTGGTACACGTCGGCGAAGACGGCGCGATAAGTCGCAGCCTCGTTCGCCGACCGTGATCGGCTCATGAACGTGTTCGCCACGACGGCGCTGCCCGGAGCGAGGATCGCCTGCGCGCTGCGGGATGTAGTTCGCATCGAAGGCATCGAGCAGCACGAGGTCGTACTGCACGCCCGCACGCTGCTGCCGCTCGACGAACGCACGCCCGTCCTCGACGAAGACCTCCGTGTGCGCATCGCGACGCAGGCCGAAATACGTCTCGGCGATGCGAACGATCGCCGGGTCGAGCTCGGCCACGTCGATCCGCGGAACCCGATCGAGCGCCTGCAGCGCACGCGGAATCGAGGCGCCGCCGAGCCCGATCATCAACACGCGCGCCGGCTCCGGCCGGGCGACAAGCCCGACCATCATCGCGCGCGTGTATGGCATCCGCAGAGCGAGCGGATCATCGAGCTCCAGGCAGCTCTGCACCGAATGCGTGCGCGCGAACTGCAGGCAACGCCGCCCCCCGCCTTCGACGACGTAGATCTCCTGGTACTGCGACCGCTCGTGGTGCAGCACTTCCGAGGCGGCCTGCCCGCGTTCGCAGCCGCCGAGTATCGACAACGAAAAAGCGAGACACAGGAGCAGCGCAGGAAGACGCATTGATAGACTCCGTGCTCTCGAACGGTGCAACCCACACAATGCCTGCAGACCGCCCGTGGCGCGCGTTGAAGACCGTGCTGCGCACCGAATGGCAGCACCTTACGACGATCCAGCACAGCGAGCGACTCTGGCAGATGTCGGCCGGCGCGGCGCTGGCCACCGGGCTGCCGTTGATGGTCGGCGCCTGGTTCGGACGCATGGACTACGGGCTGATCTCCACGCTGGGCGGCCTGGTGTTCCTGTATACCCCCGACACCCCGCTGTACCACCGGATGGTCTCGCTGATGGCCTGCGCCTTCGCGATGACCGCCTGCTATGCGCTCGGCGTGATGAGCCACCTCGTGCCGCCGTTGATCGTGCCGGCGCTCGTCGCCATCGCGATCCTGGCGACGATGCTCGCGCGCTTCTATGCGCTGGGCGCGCCGGGCAGCCTCTTCTTCATCATGGCCGCCGCGATCGGGGCGTACTCGCCGACGCCACTGCTGGACGTGCCGCTGGTCGTCGGCCTGATCTTCCTCGGCACGCTGCTCGCGTGCCTGATCGCGTTCGGCTACAGCCTCGTTGCGCTGCGAGTGCGGGCACCGGGGCCGGTGCACCCGCTGCCGCCGCCGAGCTTCGACTACGTGGTCTTCGACTCCGTCGTGATCGGCATCTTCGTCGGCATCTCGCTCGCGCTCGCACAGCTCTTCCAGCTCGAGCGTCCCTACTGGGTGCCGGTCAGTTGCCTCGCGGTGATCCAGGGCGCGTCGCTGCGCGCAGTGTGGAACCGGCAGCTGCACCGCGTGCTCGGAACCGGCGTCGGGCTGCTGCTCGCGTGGGCGCTATTCCTACTGCCGCTGAATCCGTGGACGATCTCGTTGACGATGATGGCGCTGTCGTTCGTGATCGAGGTGGCCGTGGTACGGCACTACGGCTTCGCAGTGATCTTCATCACGCCGCTCACGATCCTGCTGGCCGAAGCCGCGACGCTGGGCAGCACGACGTCGACCACGATGATCGTGGCGCGCTTCTACGACACCGTGCTCGGATCCTTCGTCGGATTGATCGGCGGCGCCTGCCTGCACAACGCGCGCTTCCGGACGGTCTTGGGACGACCGCTACGGCGTCTCGTACCGGCGCGCCTTTCGCGGCGGGAAGCCTGAGGCCGGCGCGGTGTCGATCAATGACGAAAACGGGATGCGCCCCGGGCGTCGAAAAAGATGACCGCGCTGACCATCGTCTACCTGATCGCCATCACCGCCGAGGCGATGTCCGGCGCGCTCGCCGCCGGGCGCCGCAGCATGGACATCTTCGGCGTCGTCGTCATCGCCTTCGTGACGGCGCTCGGCGGCGGCACGATCCGCGACGTGATCCTCGGCAATTTCCCGATCGGCTGGACGCAGCATCCCGAGTACATCTACGTCGTGGTCTCCGCCGGCCTGCTGACGACCGTCGTCGCACGCTACATGCATCGCCTGAAGCACGCGTTCCTGCTGCTCGACGCGATGGGGCTGATCGCGTTTTCCGTAATCGGCTGCACGGTGGCGCTCGAGATGAAGTACCCGATCGTCGTCGTCGTGATGTCCGGCATGATCACCGGGATTTCCGGCGGCATCCTGCGCGACGTGCTGTGCGCGCAGGTGCCGGTCGTGTTCCGGCGCGAGCTCTATGCGAGCGTCTCGCTGGCGGTGTGCGTCGTGTTCCTCGTGCTGCGCAGCCTCGAGGTCGACACCGACGTGAATACCGCGATCTGCTTCGCGGGCGGACTGACGCTGCGGATGCTGGCGATCTGGCGCGGGTGGCGCCTGCCGATCTTTTCTTATCGGGAGCGGTGGGAGTAGCAGGAGCGGGTGGACGCGGGCTTATGATCGTACGTGCGCTGCTGGAGAGAGAGGCGCAATGATCGAACTCGATCGCATTACTCAACGACCTGATGTGATGGGAGGAAGGCCCTGCATCCGGGGCATGCGAGTCACCGTCGGCATGATCGTTGGCCAGGTCGGAGCGGGACGCAGCATCGATGAGCTCCTGGCCGACTATCCATACCTGGAGCGCGAGGACATCCTGCAGGCGTTGCGCTACGCTGCGTGGCGAGCGCAGGAACGCGAAGTTCCGCTCGCCGCCGAATCAAGCGATACGTAAGACAGTTCTTACGTTGGCTTGCGCGCCAGCAGCGTAGCGAACTGCAGCTGCGCCCCATTGTGCATCGTGCCCAGATCCTCGTTGTACTCGAGCAGTTCCCAGCCGGCATAGGCCGCGCTCAGCTGACCCGTGCGCAGCGTGAAGGGGAAATTCATCGGACACGGATACTCGTCGGTGTCCATGGCGGCGACGATCAGATTGTGGCCGCCGACACGCGTGCATTGCTGCATGTCGGCGATCACCGCATCGACGCGCGTCGGGTCGAGAAACATCAGGGTGACCGTGCAGGCGATGAAATCGTAGGTCGCACCGAGATCTGCCTGGTTGATGTCGTAGACACGCGCGTCGATGTTGTCGAGCGCCTCCTGCTCGACGACAGACTGCAGCATGCCGATGGCGTTCGGGTTCGCATCGACCGCCGTCACGTCGAAACCGAGCTGGCTCAGGTACAGCGCGTTTCGGCCGGGGCCGCAGCCCATGTCGAGCGCCTTGCCCGGCTCGATGGTGCGGCAGGCCTTGACTACTTCGCTGTGCGGCGGGTTCAGGCCGTGTCGGGCATTCAGGTCCGACGTTTCGGAATCTCTCGCGGTCAAGTCAGCCTCGCTTGCGTGTGAATGGAACAAGTCGGGTTGCCGTCGCTCCGGTGCAGTCGGCGCGACCAGCCCGACTCGATCGTACTACCGTCCTCACGCGCAACCTCGCCAGTGACCGCAACCGCTTCGCACGGCGAGCCTCGTCTATCGGATCGGCACGTCGACCAGGGGCGTCGGCCCAATCGCGAACCTCGAGACGCGCGCGCGTCTCGTCGTACAAGAGCTCGCGAAAACCGGTGAGGCGCTCGAACCAGTCGGTGCGGTTCATCGCATTACGGCAGCCCGTCGTCGTCCATGTCCCGCAGCGCGTCGGGATGGATCATCACCTGGAGCTTCCGTCGCAACGGCACGACCCGGGAATCGAAGTTCCTCTGCAAGTCTTCGTGCTGCGCGGCAACGAACTCGCGCATGCGCTCGGCTTCGCGCGCTTCCAGTGCATGCAGTTCGGCCAACGGACTTTCGATGCGCCGACAGTCGTTCAGGAACGACGCAAAGCGAACCACAGCGAGCGACTCCGGATCGCTGAAGACGACGAGCAGGTTGCACTCGTCCGCAGGCTGATACTCCCACGGGCGGTCGTCGAAGAAGCACACGCGCCGGCGCTGCACTCGCTACCGAGCGCTACCGATGGTTGCGTTTTCATTCGTGGAATCGATTCCACGAGCGGAAACGCAACCATCGGTAGCGACGCCGACAGCAGCGTGTGCTGCAATTCAGGGACCCGCGCACGCGCGGTACCCCGATCCTCGAGCGTGCCGAGCAGGGTCTGCTCTGACAGGCGGATCCAGCGGCCCCATGCACAGCGCCAGAGCCTCGCGACGCTTGTCTGACGCTGTCAGACAAGCGTATACTTGACTGCATCCTCGCAGCTGACCCCCAAGGGAGATCGCTTATGACCGCCCGCATCAGTGCGCGACTCAACGACGAGACGCGAGCCAGGCTCGAGCGTATCCAGGCACAGACCGGGAAGAGCGTTACGCAGCTCATCACCGAGGCGCTCGACGTCTACGATCAGAAGCTGCGAACCGAGTCGCTGGCGGGAAACCGGGAGCTGCTTTCGCTGGCCGGACTCTTCGACGGCCCGCCGTCGCTGTCCGAGCGGGTGAAGGACGAGTTCGCCGAGGCGCTCGATGACAAGTTCTCCGGTCATCGCTGACACCGGCTTCTGGGTTGCACTGACCAACCGCAGCGACACGCATCATGCACGGGCCGTAGAAGTCCTCGAGGGCCTCGAGCGTCGGCTTGTCACGACCTGGCCGGTGCTCACCGAGACCTGCCACATTCTGCTGCGCAGGGGCGGCGCCGCCACGCAACGGCGCTTTCTCGAGAGCTGGGTCAAGGGCAGCTTCGACGTCCACGATCTGAACGCAGGGCATGCTGCGCGTATCCACTCGCTGATGCTGCGCTACGCGTCCTTGCCGATGGACCTGGCCGATGCCTCGCTGGTCGTGCTGGCGGAAGTGCTCGGGGGCGGAGACATCCTGTCCACCGATCGCCGCGACTTCCGGGCGTATCGCTGGAAGCAGCGCTCACCGTTCCGGAACCTGCTTTTGCCGGACTGAGGCGCGCTGTCACTGCTCCATCAGTGCTTCGGCAATCGTCGGCATAAGGCTCCGCCACGTAGCCCTCAGACTCACGCTGATGGTATTGGTCAGCGTCCGCCGACCGAACGATCGGCACGCTGCACTCGCTTCCGAGCGCTACCGAGCGTTGCGTTTTCATTCGTGAAATCAGTTCGATGAGCGGAAACGCAACAATCGGTAGCGACGCCCGACTCAGGCGCTGGGTGCATGCGCCAGGCCGATCTCGAGCAATTGCGCAATCGTGTCTTTCAGTTTCTGTTCGCGCGCCGCCGCGCGCATGCCCGTCGATGCCGCGGCGCGGCTTTTCCGCGAGAGAGGATTCGACGGCATCGGCGTTGCCGACCTCATGAAGGAGGTCGGCCTGACGCACGGCGGCTTCTATGGGCACTTCGCGTCCAGGGAAGACACGGCCTGCTCGCGCCCGACGACATCGCCGACACGTACTGGATGCTGCACTGCCAGAAGCGCAGCGCCTGGACCTTCGAGCTCGACCTGCGTCCCTGGCTCGAGCCCGTCACCAACTTCTGAAGGAGGCCGAGATGAGCCTGCAGGCCGATTTCTACTTCGACTACGGAAGCCCGACGAGCTACCTCGCCTGGGTCCAGCTACCGGGCATCGTCGAACGCACGGGCACGACGATCCACTACAAGCCGATCCTGCTCGGCGGCGTGCTGAAGGCAGCGGGCAACACGTCGCCGATGGACGTTCCCGCCAAGCGCAACTGGATGGCGAAGGACATGGCGTCGTTCGCGCGACGCTACGACGTGCCGTTCCGGCTCAACCCGCTCTTCCCGATTAACACGCTTGCGCTGATGCGCGGCGCGATCTACGCGCAGCGCGAAGGCTTTCTGCTTCCGTACTCCGAAGCGATGTTCCGCGCGATGTGGGTCGACACGCGCGATCTGTCGAATCCGAAGGAGATCGGCGAGGTGCTGACGCAGGCCGGACTCGATGCCGAACGACTGATGACGGGAGCGCAGGAACCCGGCATCAAGGAGACGTTGAAGGTAGAGACCGAGGCGGCCGTGCAGCGAGGCTTGTTCGGGGCGCCGGTGCTTTTCGTGGGCGAGGAGATGTTCTTCGGGCAGGACCGGCTGCCGTATGCGGAGGAGTATCTGCGCAGCGCATCCATCGAACGGTAGCAGCGCTACCTTCGGACGCCTTCTCGTTGCTGGAATCAGGTCAGTACCGAGCGCTACCGATGGTTGCGTTCTCATCTGTGAAATCGACCCCACGAGCGAAAACGCAACCATCGGTAGCGAAAGTCTGATTCCGTGACCCGGCCTCGCACAGACGGGACCGTCACCGCTCCATCAGCGATTCGGCATTCGACCGGGTCAGACGAGGGTGTTGGAGAGCTCGATCAGCAGGAACGCTTCGCTCTTCCACTTCGGGTCGAGGGTGTAGAGGGCCCGGGCATCCCGGGTGCGGTTGCCCTCGATCAGCAGGTAGGCGATGATGTTCGTGTCGACGACGCTTCAGGTTCCGCAGAAAGTGCGATACGCGGCCGTCTGTTCCGGCGGCGCGGGCTCGGCGTAGTACGCCTGCGCGGGCGACTCGTCGAACGGGCGGCGCAGCGCCGCCAGCAGCTGCTCGAAGGCCTCGAGGTCGTCCCCGTCGGACGCGCTCGCCAGCGCTTCCTCGACGCGATGGTTGCGCGGAATCACCCACGGATTGACGCTGCGCATCCGTCGTGCGCGCTCCGAGCCCGCGGCCGATTCGATGGTGTCCGCCGCCGATCGCGCCGGCCTGCCGCTACCGGCGAGCGCGTCGTCGCGTGCACAGCGCGCATGCCATCGGCTCAGCCATGCCTCGAGCGGCCGGTCGTCGGCGAACAGCGCGCGCAGCGGCGCTTCGTTTCCCTGCGCCGCGTCGGCAAGCCGGCGCCAGGCGAGCGTGAAGTCGACACGCTGCGCCTGCAGCAGCTCCAGCCAGTCGTCGGCGAGCGCACGATCGCCCTGCGCCTCGTCCGCCGGCACGGAACGCAGCCCGAGCTTGGCGTGCAAGCCTGCGCGCAGCGCATCGTCGTACAGCCCGGGGAACGCATCGATCGGCACGGCGAGGCGCGCCACCGCCTCCCGCACGGCGGCCTCGTCCGCCGGATCGACGAGCAGCGGCACCAGGGTCTCGGCGAAACGCGCGAGATTCCAGCGCGCAATCCGCGGCTGGTTCGCATAGGCGTAGCGGCCCATCTCGTCGATGCTGCTGAACACGGTCGCCGGGTCGTAGGCTTCGAGAAACGCGCACGGCCCGTAGTCGATCGTCTCGCCCGACACCGTCATGTTGTCGGTGTTCATCACGCCGTGCAGGAAGCCGACGTTCATCCACTGCGCCACGAGCCGCGCCTGGCGTCGCGCCACCGCCTCCAGCAGCCCGAGGTAGCGATCCGGATCGCCGGCAAGCCCGGGATCGTGGCGCCGGATCGCGTATTCGGCGAGCCGGCGCAGCGTGTCGCGATCGTCGCGCGCCGCGAAGAACTCGAAGGTGCCCACGCGCAGGTGGCTCGATGCGACGCGCGTGAGCACCGCTCCGGGCAGCGGCCGTTCACGGAAGACCGGCTCGCCGGTGGCGACGGCGGCAAGCGCGCGCGTCGTCGGAATCCCCAGCGCGTGCATCGACTCGCCGATCAGCACTTCGCGCAACACCGGACCGACCGCTGCCCGGCCGTCGCCGCCCCGCGAGAAAGGCGTGCGCCCCGAACCCTTCAGGGCAATGTCGCGCCGCTTTCCGCAACGGTCGACGACTTCGCCCAGCAGCAGTGCACGCCCGTCGCCGAGTTGCGGCGAGAACCCGCCGAACTGATGCCCGGCGTACGCCTGCGCGATCGGTTCGGCGCCCTCGGGCACCGCGTTACCGGCGAAGAGCGCCTCGCCGAGGGGGCTGTCGAGCGCATCGGCATCGAGCCGGAGCTCCGCGGCGAGCTCGCGATTGAAGAACAGCAGCCGCGGCTGCGACACCGGCACCGGCTGCCACGACACATAAGTGCCGGCAAGCTCGCGCGCATACGTGTTGTCGAAAGCGAAGGGCATCCGGTGCGTCGTGGCGGCATCGGGTCGGAGGGCCCGCCACGATGCATACATAGTCTATAACTCGACGGGAGCGCATCGCCCACGCCATCACCGGGTTCGCGGCTTCGACTATCGTGATGCCGCACGAAACAACGGAGCGACCGAATGAACAACCGCTTCACCGACCGGATCGCGCTGGTCGCGGGCGGCACGGGCGCATTGGGACGCGCGGTGAGCCTCGCGCTGCGGGACGAGGGCGCACGGGTGATCGTCACCTACCGGCAGCAGGAGGCATTCGATCTCCTGCAAAGCGCGGCGGGCGCCGACCGCGACCCGCGCATCGAAGGCCACCGGATCGATGTCACCAACGAAGCGGCGATGCGCGCGCTCGTCGAAGACATCGACGCACGACACGGCGGCCTCGACGTGCTGGTCAACACGGTGGGCGGATACATCGGCAACGTGAAACTGTGGGAATCCGATCCGCAGGTGCTCGACCGCATGCTCGCACTCAATCTGCGTTCGGGCTTCGTGCTGTCGCGCGTGGTGGTTCCGTCGATGCTGGAACGGGGCCGTGGCGCGATCGTGAACGTCGCGGCCACGGCAGCACTCGATCCGCCCGCCGGCGCGGCCGCGTACGCCGCCTCCAAGGCGGCGGCGCTCGCATTGCTGCACTCGCTGGCCGCGGAACTCGAAGGCAGCGGCGTACGGGTGAACTCGGTTCTTCCGGCCATCATCGATACGCCATCCAACCGCGACGCAATGCCCGACGCCGACTTCGCGAAATGGCCGAAGCCCGAGGACATCGCGCGCGTGATTCTTTTCCTGTGCAGCGACGAGGCTTGCGTAGTGCACGGCGCGGCGCTGCCGATTGCGCGGGCCGCGGCCGGTGCGGTATCGAGGACGCGCGGATCGTCGTGAAAGAGCGAGCCAGACCGATCGTCACGTGAAGAACTCGGGCCGAACGAACATCACCGCACGAGCGCTACCCGTCGATGCGTTTTCATTCGTGGGATCGGTACCACGAGTGGAAACGCAACAACCGGTAGCGACGCCTGACTCACACCGGACGGTGGGACGCTCCATCCGTTGACCGAATGTGCTTTATATAGCACACTAGCTTCATGCTATTGATCGAAATCGGCCGTGAACTCAGGCAGCTACGACTTGCCGCCGGCTTGACCCAGGCGCATCTGGCCAGCTTGGCCGGCGTCAGTCGCGAAACGCTCAGCCGAATCGAGAACGGCACCTACAACGACATCGGGATCAAGAAACTTCAGGCACTGCTCGAACTCGTCGGCGGCGAACTCATCGCGCGTCCCGCTCGGAAGGCGAAGGGTCCCGACTTCATCCGACGCGCGGTCACTACCGCCAACATCAGCTTGCGCGACCGTCTGTACGCCGACGAGCTGGTCCAGGCACTGGTGACCGGCAACGTTCCTCCCGGCAGGGACGCGCATCTGCAAACGGTCCTCGAGGAGTCGTCCGCAGAAAACCTGACAGGGCTTATCGAGCAGGTCGGGAAACTCGCCCGCGATCCGGATCGGGTCGATGCTGGCGCAAAGAACCTGCAGAAAAAGCTCGGCATCGAGACGCAGTGAAGAGCTTTCGACTTGATTTCCCTTCCGACGTGCTCTTCGAGCGGATGCTGCGCATCGTCGACGATGCCGGTGCGCGATACGGTCGGTTATTCCCATGGACTTTCGGGGGCGGAACGGTCCTGGCCCTGCGGCACAGACACCGATTCAGCAAAGACATCGATATCTTCGTGCCCGACCCCCAGTACCTCGGCTATCTGTCGCCGCGATTGTCCGATGTGGCTGCAGAGGAGAATCCCGACTACGAAGAAGGCGCCGAGTTTCTGAAACTGCGCTATAGCGAAGGGGAGATCGACTTCGTCGTTGCACAGTTGCTCACGCCAGCTGGCGCGGAGCCGGCGGTCGTCGACGGCCGAACGACCAACCTCGAAACGGACGTCGAAATCGTCGCGAAGAAGCTGCATTACCGAGGCAGTCACTTCAAGGCTCGGGATCTGTTCGATCTGGTTCGCTCGGACCGATGAAAGGCTCCAGATCGCGGGGCGTCAGTCCCTCCTGCTCCATGCGAAACCGGATGGCCTCCACCGGATCTGCGGGTCCGAAGTCGTAGTGCCTGTTCTCGTAGGCCTCGACGAACGCCACCAAGACGTCGCGCTCATCGGCCTGCGCGGTCCCCTCTTCGGCCTGGAGAATCTTCTCCAGGCGACCGAACACCTTCTTCAGGTCATCGTCGTTTCGGATCGGCTTGATAGCCATTTTCTCTCCCCACGTCGATGCGGTCGTACTGCGCATGCGTTCCGACGAACTTCATCCAGATCCCCGCCTGATCCTGCACTTCGCTTGCGCGCATTCGCTCACGTTCGCTTCAGGACGCACCATGCAACCGATACTACCGTCGACGAACTCGTCCTTCTGCCGAGCGACGATCAGGGACGAGCTGTGGCAAGGCTGGCCGCGAGACGGTTCTCCCAGCAACGCGAATTTCTCGATCCGTTCGTGGAGCATTGAGCCATGGAACTGCCCGTCGATCGGGACGAACTTTCGAAGCTGTGCCGCAGGCACCGCATCCGCCGTCTCTCGCTCTTCGGTTCGGCGCTGCGAGGGACCGACAGGCCCGATAGCGACGTGGATTTGCTCGTCGAGTTCGAGGAGGGTGCGGCACCCGGTTTCATCGCTCTCGCCGGCATCGAAGAGGAGCTATCCGGATTGTTCGGAGGACGGCGAATTGATCTGCGCACGCCCGCGGACCTCAGTCCGCACTTCCGCGGCGAAGTGGTGAAGTCGGCGGTCGTTCAATATGCGGAATGACGATCGTATTCGCGGCGCTGCTCCCACCTGCGCTTCCTCGAGGAAGCGAACCGGTTTCACTGGGTGAGGCGACGTGCAGCCGCAAAGACCTCTTCGGCGGGGATGAGCCTGGCCTCGCCCCGTTCGTACTTCGCGATGCGATCCGCGATCTCGACCTCCCATGCAGCCCGGACTTCCGGATCAGCGTCACGCTCGACCGACTCGAGCAATTCTTGATGCGTCACGCTTATCTGCGGCCATTGCACCGATGGATGAGTCATCGGGCGGCTCCACCGCTTCGACCAGCACCACCTCCCACCGATCCACCCGAACAGAGTCGAGATACGCCGGCGCCGACTGCTCGCGCGCGCGCACCATGACGCTCGTCACCTTCGCCGCATAACGGCCTCCCGGAAGGCTGGTGTTCTTCGACAACTTCCCGACCACGTGACCATCCGCAGTCACCATCTCGGTGTCGCGAATCTGCACCGCATCACCCGGCTCCAGGCACGCGATGTCGCCATGCACGCGATGCCCGTCCGGATGCCGACCAGCGAAGCCGATGTCGACGTCCGCCGGGTTCAGCGCGCGATATCGTGTCTGCAACTCCGGTCGTATGTGCAGCGTTGCCTCCGGACGAACGGCGACCACGCTTTCCACCGCATCGAGGTCGCCAAGGAACGGATTCGACGCCGTGTCCGCGCGAAACACCGTCAACGTCTCCTTCGCGCGCGTCATCGATACGTAGAGCAACCGGCGTTCGTCCTCCGCGCGGCTCCAGTCGCCGCAATCCATCACGATCACGTGTCGGAACTCGAGTCCCTTGGCACGATGCGCAGTCATCAGGCGCAGGGCGTCGAGGCTGCCGTCGCGGCGCGCGGCGCCCGAGCTTTCGTAGAGCCAGTCGACAACTTCGCGCAGTGGCAGGCTCGTCTGCGGAAACGCCAGTTTCAGATCGACCGCCGCGGCGCACAGATCCTGCCATGCCGGGTTCGCAGGCTGTGCGCGCAAGCGTGCGCGAAGCCATCGCGCAAGCACCGCAGGCAGCAGCAGGGCCTTGCGATAGCCGCGCACGACATCGAGCGTCCGCCTTCCCTCACGAGACTGCATGAGCGAGATCGCACCGCCCGCCTCCTGCGGCTTCACGATCGAATAGCGGATCCCGTCGATCTCGCACAGCGCCTGCATCGGCTCGAGCGTCTCGTGCGTACGCGCGAGCACCGCGATGTCGCCGAGCGCGGTGTCGGGCACAAGCCGGCGGATGCGGCCGATCTCCGCCGCGACGAGCTGCGCCTGCCGGTTCGCATCGCCGGGCGCCGTGATCAGCCGCACGCGTCCACGATTCTCCGGATCGACGCTGCTCCAGCGCCCACCGGGCAAATGATCGGCGCGCCGCGCGTCGATGCGGATCGGGTGATCGATCTTCATCCGGTCGCGCGCCGACTGGATCACGTGATTGGCCGCGGTGATAATGTGCTGCGTCGAGCGGTAGTTCTCGACCAGGTACGTGATCTCGGCGTCGTAGTCGTTCCGGAAGCGCCGGATGAACTCGACGCTGGCGCCGTTGAACGCGTAGATGTTCTGATCGTCGTCGCCCACCGCCATGATGCTCAGTCGGCCGTCGGCGTCCGGCAGGCGGCGGCCCGCGAGCGCGCTCACCAGTGCGTACTGCACGCGGTTGATGTCCTGGTACTCGTCGACGAAGATGTACTCGTAGCCCTGCAGCAGACGATCGCGCGCCTCGTCGGCGTCGGTGAACGCGTCGGTGCGCCCCTCGAGCAGATCGACCGCGTCGCCGAGCAGCCTGTCGAAGTCGATCGTGCGACCCTGCAGCTCCGATCCGGCGAGGCTCGTGCCGGTGAGTCGCAGCGCCAGCGCGTGATAGGTCAACACCGTGACGCCCTGCGCGTCGTCGCCCACCAGCGCGAACAGACGACGCCGCAACTCGGCGGCCGCGCTGCGGTTGAAGGCCAGCGCGATGATGCGCGCGCCGGCGATGCGCCGTACGCGCAGCAGGTACGCGATGCGGTGCACCAGCACCCGCGTCTTGCCCGAGCCCGGGCCCGCGAGCACCAGGTGGTTGCCGCGATCGGGCTTCTTCACCAGCTCCTGCTGCACCGGATTGCGCAGCGCGTCGACGATGCGCCGGTACGAGTCGTCGGTGGTCGCCAGCTCGAGCAGCTCGGTGCGGCCCTTGAAGAACTCCTTCACGAAACGCTTGCGCGGCCAGGTGAAGTAGGCGGCGACGAGCGCGAGCGCGCCGGCCGTCTTCTGCGCACCGACCTTCGCGTACTCGTGCATCACGTGCGTCTGGAACGTGCGCTCGCGGTAGTGCTCCTGCAGCGGCGCGTAGTCTTCCTTCCGGAAGCGGCGTTTCGGGTCTTCGCCCGTCATCTCGATCGTCATCGCCGCGCGAAATACGGCGCGGCCCTTGTCGAGCTGGATGACGACGGTTTCGTGCAGGTACAGCAGCGCGTGCTCGAGCGCCGTCGCCGGTTCGCGGATGCTGCTGCGAAGGTCGAGATCGGCGTCGATCGCCTCCAGCAGCTCCTTCGCCTTGCATTCGACGAGGTAGTTCGCCTGCCGCGTTTCCGCCGGAACCTTCGACATCAGGCAGGCGAGCACCACGCGCGAAACGGCCCGTCGGCGATCGCAGATCTCGCGGATGTTCTGCCAGCTTCGATGCAGCTCGATGCGCAGGCTGTCGGCGCCCACCCTGCGCACCTGCATCGCGCTGCGCCGCTCGTGGCCCGAGCCGAAGTTCTCGGTGAGCGTGCGGATGCACTTGTAGAGCTGCTCCGGATTCACGCTCGGGTCGCCCTCGGGCAGATCCATCCGGCGACGCAGCTCGGAGCACATCGGGCGAATGCTCAACAACTGCGGCGTGCCGTCGGTGTCGGCGTCGGGCGCCTGCTCGGTCATCAGTTGCAGCAGTGCGCGCTCGAAACGATCGAGCCGCTCGAGCGCCTTGTCGGACGCGCCGTTCACGCCCTTGGTGACGGTGGCCGTCAGCCCGAGATCGTTGGCGAGAATGCCGAGCTGCTCGAGACCGTGCAGGATGCGAAAGCAATCCTCCGGCGCGATCCCAGCCTCGAGCTGCAGGTCGTCGGTGCTCAACCCGTCGGGGGTCGGGTTGCGGTAGAGCGCTGTCGCGACCGCCTCGTAATGCTCGCGGTCCTCGTTCTTCAGTGAAGCCGACCGGATCTTCGCGAGCGCTTCGCCGAGCAACGCCACGCGCAGACTCGCCGGAAACACACGGCTGCGGTTCTCGTTGCGCTTCAGGAAACCACTGCGCTCGAGCCACGCCACGGCGGTGTTGACCTTGGTGGTAGCGTCGGAGGCGTCGAGCTCGATGTCGACACCCTCCGACTCGGCGAGCAGCTCCTTCGCCGAAACGACGATCTCCGGGCTGCGAAAGCGCTGCACGCGGCGACGAATGCCCTTGAGCAGGCCGACGAAGTCGCGATGGTTCAGCTGCGAAGTGGCGGCGAGACGAAACTGAGCCTCGACGTCCTTCTCGTCGAAGAGCAGGATGCATTTCGCCGGGTTGCCGTCGCGTCCGGCGCGGCCCGCTTCCTGCAGATAGCTTTCCAGCGAGCCGGGAATGTCGGCATGGATGACGACACGGATATCCGGCTTGTCGACGCCCATGCCGAACGCGTTGGTGGCGGTGATCACATCGAGCGCACCGTCCAGAAATTCCTGCTGGATCTCCTTCTTCTCGTTCGGTTGCAGGCCCCCATGGAAACGCTTGCAGCGCAGGCGCGACGCCGCGATCAGCTCGGCATACAGCTCGGTGTTCCTGCGGCGCGAGCAGAAGACGACCCCTGCGCCGCCGTGGCGTAGTTCGCGCGCGAGCAACTCGACGATGCGCTGCGCCTTCCCGGCCTCCTCCACAGGAACCACGACGTACTCGAGATTGTTGCGCTCGTGTCCGCCGAGGAACTGTTGCAGCTCGAGACCGAGCTCCGCCTTGAAGTGATCGAGCAGATCGTCGATGACGTCGGGCTTGGCCGTAGCCGTAAAGCAGGCGACCGGCGCACCCTGCGCAGAGAAGTTCTCGCGAATGAAACGGGCGACGTACAGATAGTCGGTGCGAAAGTCGTGACCCCACTTCGACAGGCAGTGCGCCTCGTCGAACACCCATGTGGCGATCTGCCGCAGGCGGATCGCTTCCACGAAACGCCGGTTGCGGAACTGCTCGGGCGAGACCAGCACGATGCCGGCGTCGCCCAGGCGAATCTTGTCCAGCGCGGCCGTGCGCTCGGGCGCGGTCAGCAGGCCGTTGATCGTGACCGCGCACTGGATGCCGCGTGCGACGAGGTTGTCGATCTGATCCTTCATCAGCGACTGCAGCGGCGAGACGATCACGGTCAGCTTGCCGCTGCGCCAGTAGTGGGCAAGCGCGGGCAGCTGGTAGCAGATCGACTTGCCGCCGCCGGTGGGCAGGATGGCGAGCAGGCTGCGGCGCTTCAGGCCGGCGTCGACGATGTCGCGCTGCAGAGAGCCGCCGTTCGGGTTCGTCGGTTTTGCACGGAAGCCGGGTAGCTGGAAGTTCTGCAGCAGCAGCGATTCGGGATTGTGCTGATGATTGCAGTAGCCGCAGCCCGGGTGGCTGCAGTCGACCTCGCGTAGTTCCTGGATGAGGGTTCGCACCCTTGGCGCGGTGGCATAGACCCAGGGTGGAAGCACGGAGTTGCCACCGGCGACGCGCAGCCAGGCGAGGCTGTATGCGAGAGCCCAACGTTGTTCGAGGTCACCGTCGAGGTCGACGTGGGCGAGCTGCGCGAGGCGGGTGTGACAACACAGATCGGTGAATCCGCTGCGCACGGCGTTGCGCGCCTGCTCGAGGTCTGGCGGTGGCTTGCCGCGCAGCTCTCCGAAGATGCGGTTTAGCGCCGCGTCGTCACATAACAGGAAATGCAGGACGCCGATCCAGGCTGGGTCGGCCGCGTTCATCTGCTCGAACGCTTCGATCTCTTCCGCGAGCAGGTCGAGCGCAAGGCGCGCGTCCTTCAGCGGATCGTTGCGACTGTCCGAGACGAGCTTGTAGCCCTTGATCAGGCGGTGATACGGATTGCGTGGAAAAGCGAGCGGCGAGAGCTCGAGCGTGTCGAGGATCGGGAGGTGCAGCCAGTCGATGCCCGGGAACTGAGCTTCGAGAATGGGGAGGTCGTGGCGGCGGAAGTGGTGGCCGACGATGAGGTCCGCGCCCTGGGCCAACTGGTTCAGGCGGTGCGCAACGTGCTGCTTCGACGTGCGGTCGGTGTCGAGTTCGAGCGTCGCGTCGCTGTCCGAACGTGCGGCGCCGAGCTTGAAGATGCGGTTGCTCTTTTCTGGGTTGGATTCGACGTCGATCGACAGGCAGGCCAGGCCATCTAGGCGGTTGGCCGGGACGGCGCCGTGCGCCTCTTCGATCGGGGGCAGTGTGGCTTGCATGCTTGGCAAAGTGCGCACGTAACGCGATGCCTGCGTGGGTTCGTGGCCCGGTCTGCGGAATCGGCATGGCTCCCGAGACCAATCGCGGTCCTGCAACGCCCTGCGGCTCCGATTATTCGGAAAGTTGAATCGATCGATGCGGACCGTCGGCTGAATGGGCTATTTCTGGCTTTCGGCGGTCCGGCATTCCTTGGGGCGTGGTGGCTCGAATTCGTTGTGGAGCTTGAAGCACGCTCAACTTTGCCGACCGCGACTTGCTAAACTGCCTAGAGAAGTCGCCTATGCCATCCGTTCGTTCTCCGGCAGCTCGGAGCAGCACCTCAACGGTCCTCCTGCTTCCGCTGCGGGCTTTCCACGCTGCCCTCCAGCCAACGGCGGCTTTTTCAACGCTTATGAGGTCAAGCATTTGGTGCATGCTCGCTGGCGCATGGGTGAGCATGGCTTCGAGCATGGGTGCGCCCTCCTCGTACCAACTCTTGTCTATTGCCGAAAGGGATTTCGCGACCGTAGGAATGCATTGCTTCAGCACGATGGGCAAAAGTTCGGGGGCCTTTTCGGCGAATAGCTGGATGACAAACGGGCCATAGCACCACTCAACGTGAGAGAAGTTGGCAAGTGCAATGGTCTTCCCGTTGCGCACGAATTCGACGGCCGTTTCAGGCGCCACGATAGCCATTCGCGCAGGCATGATCGTCATGTGATCAACATTCCTTGCGATGAATGTTGCGATGGTGGAACGGGAGTCAGGTGTGCATGCGGCTACGCCGAGAAGCACCTCAGGATCACGTGGCAGATGCTTCCAATGCTCTCCAATCGTCGATCCAACGGCATTCCAGTCCATCAGCTTCACCAACTTGGTGTACTTCGCTCGCGAAACGCGGTGCAGGAGCGCTAACAGGTATGAGACCTGCTGGAACATGCGCAAAGGCGCATGGGACAGCTTGGCTGCCAAGTCAGCGACGTCGACACCCGCAAAGAGCGACTTTGCGATGCGCAGCTGCCGCGCGCTCGGGGCCAGCTTGCCCGTGTATATGCCGAGCGGGTCAAGTACCCTGAGGACATGCCACGCAAGGTCATCGACGTCACGGAACTGAACAACCGGGTCGGCAATCAACCGTTCCCGTGCGGTGGGAAGGAACGCCTCGACCATGTCGAGGGTCATCTCTGTAGCCGGCCAGACCAACGCTTCGAACAAGCTGATGATTCGATGCATCGGTTCGTCCTTCGGCCATGACGAAGCCAAGGACAGGAGCTTTTCTCGATCGAGGTTGTAAACGACTGCTCTCGCCCACTCGTCACCCGCGCCGAGGCGCAAACGCTTCGCCAATTCGGCCACATGCCAGACGTTCCTGGCGTCGACGTTCGAGATTAAAGAGGAAATGACCACCGGGTTTGCTTTGCGGGTCAATTCTACGGCCTGTTCTTCGTTCAGCACGCTGCTCAGCAAACATGCGAGCCCGTGCCCCATAGGATCAACAGCTTGCTCAATCCAGGACATGAGTTTCGGCTCGTTTCCCTCGACGACTATTGCGCTTCCGCCTCGCATATAGGGGGCAATCTCCGTCAATACAAAGCATGCCGTCGTTATGTCGTCCGGACTGCATGCAGACCAGCAGCGTGCCACGAGCGGTTCAAGCACAGCGCGATCGACCAGCTGATGCCAGCGGCCGTCGTTAGTGAACCTTAGCTCGTGCAAGAGCGTTCCGAGGCCCCCAAGCGGAAGAGAAGATTCCGCCAGCGCGGCATTGAGCATCGCAGCGACAGAAGCAATCGCCGCGGCGTCCTGCCTTTGGAGAATGCTCCCAAGTAGAACGCCCGCCAGCCGCTGGTGCGGGCAACGCAGGTCGTCAACAGCGAGTACAAGCCGATCCCCAACGAGAGCGTCAATAGAGCTGTTCAGCGTCTTGGTGTCAACCGCGGCGGCGGTTAGAAGCTGCTCGACGTTCGCGTGCGAGCAACGCGCGTCACGGGACGCAAGCTGTCGGATCGCGACCGCCGCCAGAGGAAGCTCCGCACCTAGTGCTATGGCTCCTTTTGCGGCTTCGTTCGCACGTCGCCATCCCCCTCCGACCACAAAACAGAACTGCCATGGAACCGTCGCATATCTAGCGGCCTGTTCAATTCGCTCTTCCAGTACGTCGTCCATGATGAGATCGCCGACATGGGCGTCAGCGCGACGAACGGCCTCCAAGGTGCTGCGACGTTCTGCGAGAAGTCCGGCCGCTATTGCTTGGATGGCAGCCTGCGGATCCATCCGAACGGCTCCGCGTTGCGCCGCACGACCTTCGATGACGGTGTGCGTAGAAAGAACCAGGCGGTGAGAGGTCGCTTGAGCCTCAAGAGTACGGAGGTCGCTCTCGGAAACCAGATGGGCGTCGTCCACCAGCAAAACGACCTTCTCCATGGCTTCCGCTGGAACGGTCGTCGGGAGCCCGTCAGCACCGCGCAAAGTGAGAACCTTCCAGCCGCGCTGCACAAAGGTGTGGGCAGCCTGGAATGCGCAAACTGACTTGCCAGTTCCCGGTTCCCCGACGAGCCGCGCCGAGAACGCCGTTTCCAATTGCCGAATAGCTGTGTCAGCCTCAGGCAGGCGCGGGCATGCGAGTGCATCCGTTGGGCCGAGTGGTCTTCCGAGCAGTGCTGGTCCGATGTCACGGCCGCTGTCAAATGTGACTGCTCGCCAACTCGAAACGTTTGGCTTATTCGCGACAAGCGCAGACTGCCGAGCATCGGGGGGCGCAGCATTTGCAATCTGCCGAACGGCTCGCGCAAGCGTCGTAGCGTCCAAGCCAAGTTCCGGGTAGAACTGCTCCAGTACAGCGACGTGCTTGAACAGCAAGGACTCGATGTCGCTCCACCCCATGACTTGCACAGTGAATCTGCCGCGAGTCTCTCTCCTGACGGAAATCTCACGTGCGACCCGCTCGATCTCTGCATCCGAAGGCGCAGTCGTAGCCAGCACCCAGTGCTCCAACGTAGGTTCAAACTTGTCGGCCTTGTCGATTTCCGCAATTAGCTCGGCCTCAGTTACTGAGGCGCCCAGTGACTCGTCCTTGCCTTTGCACTGAACGCCTTGATATGTGGAACGGTTGCCGTCAACGGCACCCCATACATCGACACCGTGCTGAGGTTGCCCGTTGCGTCCGTTCTTTTGCGCGAGCGCGTCTTTCCAGACCTCTCTGAAGAGTGCGAGGCATAACTCTTCAAATTCCTGCCAATGTCTTGGCCGCGGAATCTGCTTGTTCCGGGAGTCCATCAGGTCAGAATCCGCTCAACTTCGTCGAGGGTGAAGGCATCGCCGCGCTGAGGTGCAAAGTTCAAAGCTTGCCCAGTTCTTCTTCCAACCTCGTGGCCTCGGGCACGCCGAGCGCAATCAATGCGGCGACAAGGCCGTCGATGGTTGATCGAAGTGGCGCGTTATGACTGACGCTGGCCGGACTGCAAACGCGTATTGCTTCTATCAACAAGCACCAACGCCGGCCCACGCCATGGTCGAGCCAAAGTTTTCGGAAATCGGGGTAGACCTCAATCCATGCGCTTCCGGCCGTGACAAGCACCTCCAGCTGTTCGGCTCGTGGAGCCACCTCCAGCAGGTTGAGCAGTACAAGCGCGACGAAGGGCGATGGTCCTTCCTGGACCAGTTTGCCCAGCACGGGGAGAAACGGGGCGATCCCCTCCACACCCTTCTCAAACAGGTAACACTTCGATCCCTGTCCGAAGGTGTGGTCGTTGAAGAACAAGACGGCGATTGCCGGGCCCAGGTGCATTTCGATCGAAAAGTCCTTACTCCGGCTGAGATGTACCCATCCATGCGTTGTCAGCATGCGTTCGGCAAAAGCTCTGCGAACGTCTACGGCCACCTCCGTCGAAATGTTGCCACCTGCGAAATACACCGCATCGAGGCTACGCAAGAAGTCGGCAAGCACGTCGTAGAAGTTTTGGTCCGGAAGTTTGACGATGTGCCTCACGGCCAGTTCAGTAACCTCATGCGTTGACAGACCAACGATGCAACGCGCCACTACTGCAAAGAACGTGTCGTTCCACTCGAATGGCGGATGATCTGTTTCCTCCCCGTCGTCAAGCTCGGCACCGTTCGCCGCGGTTGTCCACGGCATGTAGGTGTTAACGACCTTGCTTAGCCAAACCCGCAGGCTATCGTCAGAAAGACCGCGTACCTGGCGCAGCCAGAGCGCTGCAGCCTGATGATTTGCATGTTCTGTTGAAGCCATTGCCTCTGGCAGTTTCGGTGCGGCAACATGGTGTCCAGAATAGGTTAGGCGCCTCTTTGGTTGAGCTGGCTCTGCCGGAAATCTCGGCCATTGAGGCTCTGTCGCCGTGCCGTAGAGCCAGGCCATCTCGGCGGTGATTGCAGCTCGTGCCCGTTCGAGGCCGCGCGCTTTGCTCGCATCGACCGCTTCTTGTGAGGGGGCGTCCCAGATCCTGTTCTCCACGACACATGCGCCAAATGCACATCGCAAGATTGCGCGGGGAAGCCGACTATCGATGATCTCCAAGGCCACCACGGCGGCGCCAAAGCCGCGCGCAGCTGCATGATTGCCCGCTGCCGCAACTTCGAGAAGCGCACGCATGTCGTCGGGCGTATACCGATGTCGCAGAGCGTGAATCAGACCGGCATATGCAATTGCGGTCGGATTAAAGCGCAGGCCCTCTCGGATTTGGTGTGCAGGGTCGTCATCCACAGCCTTGAGCGTCTCGTTCAATTGGAACCGCGCCCATTCACCGTGCTCGGCGCGCAAAGCATCATCGCCGTCGCGCATTACGATCATTGCGGCTGTCAAGACCGCTTCCTTTCGCATGCGCTGCTCGCCCGCATCTTCGGACTGGACTTCTACGGGAGCGCTCGAGGAGCGCCGCGCCCAAGCCACGGCAGCCGATCGACCTTCCGGTAGTAACCGGGTTGGAGCATCGACGGCAACGCTCAGTGCGGATTGCATCTCGAAGTCTGTAGACGTATGGGTCGCAGCGTCTCTCAACGCCTGCAGATGACTTTGTTCAGCGGCCGGCGACAAGTACCTCCGCGCCGTCCCGGTAGAGCCATCTTTGAGCGTCACCTCGATGTCCTGCCAGTTCGAGACATCCGCGAGGTTCAGGGCGTACTGAACCATGAACTCGGGGTTGCCCAAATGCGCGCCCGCACCAGGCTTGCCGAGACGCGCCGCCGCTTCGGCCAGTAGCGTTCTGAGCCTTGTGTACTGTTCCGGAGACGCTAGGAGCGTAAAGTTGCCGATCAATTCGTCGAGCGTCGTCCGGCGTGATGACCGCCGCTTTAGCTCGCCTGCGCTCACGCCACCCCATGGTTCGCTGCGCAACGCGCTGAGCCCAAAGAAATCCGGCATCTCGACGCGATCGTGCACCTGGCGCGTGCGATCAATGCACAATAGTTCGGGGCAGCCAAGAAACGCCGCTGCTACGTCGAGCGATTTCGGCCAATGCGAGATGACTAAATCCACTGCCACCAGCAAGTAGGCGGCACACGAGCCGGGCGGTCCAAGCACGTCTGTCAGGACAGTCTCGAACGCTGCGCCTGTCTCGATGCGACGGTGCGACCAAGCTTCGAGCGCCATCAGCGCGGAGGTGACGGCGTAGTAGTCGCTGTTGCGCGCCCAGAAGTAGGTCTGCGTCCACGGGAAGGTGCACTCGCCCTCCGGCAAAGACAAGGCGAGCCTATTTGCTCCGGGATCAGCGCCTCTGCTTCGATGAGCGACCGCGTGCGCGACCAAGCGATGCACCAAAGCCAAGCCGTCCTTGGGTGAGCTTGTCAGCAATTCGAAGAATGGGCCTTGGGCTGGCGATGCGTGAAGGAACTCGTGGTCGAGATAGGTGAACGCCTCTTCGCGCCCCCGGTCGAAGTACCGCTCGCGTCGCCGAGGCTCCGCGATCAACGCCCGCGCGGTCAGATCAGCTAGCTCCGCCGGGGCCGCTTGCGCCAGAGTGCCGCGCATCTTCAGGATGCTGCGCACGACATCTTCGTTGTGCTCGCTCTGTCCTACAGCCTTCAGGTATTCGGCGGCTAGATCCGGCGTTGTTCGCGCAAACATGACGAACGCGTCGCGCAGGTCTGACTTCACGGACTGGACCCCGTCGCGATTAAAGTGCGTCCAGAACCCGGGGCGTACGCTCGAGCCTGGCGTCGCATCCCCTGGTTCCACTTGCCTCAGCCAACGGTAAATTTGCCGTGTCGTAAACCGCGTGATATCGGTGGCGCCAAGCGTGCCGACCGAGAATGCTGCGTATAGCTGAACAATCTCTGGAACGGCTTCGTTCGGAACATTGTCTCCGATGCTCAAGAGCCAAATGATCAACGTCGTCCACGCTGGACCGCGAGGTATGTTCAAGGACGAAGGGATCAGGGCTGGATCGAGGCCGGAGGCAGCGAACGCCTTTGATGCAGGGATCACCTCTACGGCCATAACTGTTCGGAGCAGCTCACGCAGCAAAACGGCGCCATTGGCGAAGAGCTCAGGCGATGCACGCTGGAGAAGCGCCTCCGCAGCTTCGGATCGTGCCAGTGCGAGAAGCGCGGCGCGGCGCCAGGATCGATGGACCCCAGTTTGGCTCAGCCGTTCAATGAGCACATGCCAGGACGCACCATCCCTCGCGCGTTCGATTGCCATGCGCGCTGCCAGCTCGACGCCACGTGCCAGCGTCGCAGTTGCTGGCCGATCCAGGCTCAGCCTGTCGACGAGACCAAGATCGGCGTGGACCGCATTTGCGATCGCCCACTCACGCAGTACATCGTGTCGAAACGCGACGCGGTCGATGCCGAGATTTCGCAGCGTGCCGCTGGCAACCAGCGCGTCGATTGGCGTCGCAGCTAGGGCTCTAACGTCGAGAGAGTCAGCGCCAGACAAGGTCTGCACTGCTGTGTCTTTCAGTAGTCGAGACCGATCACGCCAACCGGCATCTCGGGCACCGTCCGCCGTGGCCCACCATTGCTCGGCCATATCGACTTCGGTACGTGGCACAGGCTCAGAAGCTGGCTGGCCTGCCAGCCGTGCGAGTCGAAACAGGTTTCTGGTGACTTGGCGTGCGGGATGACCGTCCGCGAGAAGGGGCGCAAGCGAAGGATCAGTTGTTGTCAGCTGTTCGATCTCCGCTTTGCTTAGCTCACCTATCGTGACTGGGTCGGCTTGGCCCAGACGCGCCAGTGCATCGCTCGGCAGCCAGCTGGGCTCATCAATCCCGAATTCGGGCCGCGCCGTGGCGACAACGGCCACTCCTGGGATCACGGAGGCTTCCCCGACGATATCGACAACTGTGAGCCCCTCTTCGGCGCTAAAAGAATCGAGGTTATCGATAAAGATGGTGACGCCGCCGTCGTTGGCCAGTTCCACGAGCAATTCGCGAAGCGTCCCGTCGAAACCTACCTGCAAACGCATCGCGAGCCACCCACGGGGAACACATCGTCCTGGGCTGAGAACGATGACCTGACCCTCAGCTTGCATCGCCTCGGCCATCTGCCGCAGAACACCTGACTTGCCGACACCTGCATCGCCGCGGACCTCAACATAGCGCCCGCTATCCAATGCTTCGCGCGTAGCTGTGACGCGCTCGTGCCGCGTGAGTACGACCCTGCCGACGCGGTTGCGAATGTCGGCCAGCGCCAGGCGAGAGGCCTCGGCCAGCGCGGCTCGGGCACCTGCATGCCGGCGTTCGCCTACGAACCGGTACCCTTGCGGTGCGAGAGCTTGCAGCGTCGTCTCGCGGTTTCTATCGCCACCGCTTTTCGCCGTATCGATAGCCAACTCGATCAGGCTTACCCAAAGAGCTCCAGCGCGCGATCCATCATCGAAATGGAGCACGCGCACGGCACGTTCTAGCGCTAGGTCGTGCGACGCAGAACCTGGGGCGGTGAAGTCGAAGGTCAGAATCTGCAGCCGGCGCAACAATTGCCAGACGGTTTCGTTGTCGTCCGTCGATTCCTCATCTCGCAGGTGACTTCTGAGCGTCCTGACGAAGGTGCGCATATCGTCATTCGCTGCACCCGATAGGTCCATATGAGCCGCGAACGTAGCGGCATCCCCGGTTTGCCGCGCGATCGTAAGAACATCCTGATAGGCGCCATCGATTTTTCGTGATCCCTTCGTTGTCGCAATCGCTAGCTCGTAACGTTGCGTCAGGAACTCGGGTCGTTGTGAGGCCTTGACGATCTGGCCCACGACTTTGCGGAAGACCGAATCGGCGGCGGCGAAAGTGATGGATCGCTTGACCTGAATCTCTAGAATGGCCGCCTTGCCGGTTACGTTGTCGTGTGCATGAACGATCACATCATCGAGCGGACGGCCGGCATTCGCCTGCTGCAGGGCGATCCGATCAATCGTGGTGCCGGGAAGACCGCGAGGGGGTGCCCCGCTGACCATGGCAAGAAGGTACGACGCGCCTACCTGACCCTCGAAATGAGCGCCCGTTGGCCCACTGGCCAACGTACTCGTCCCGACATCGCCTTCGCCAGCAGCCCCGTCTGGTCGACTCATGGCCTTAGTCTGCCCCTTGTTTTCGAATTTGACGCTCGTTCGCGGCCTCACTGCACCGTGGAGAGCTGCTTGTGTTTGCAGCACCGACGTTCGAGTGAAGTTCTCGGAGGAGGACTGTTATCGCTGCATAGCGACCGTACAAAGCCCGAGCCCGAAGGTCAGCAACAGGTCGGAAGGCGACGCCTATTGCCGCCCGACTTGGCCGCAGACGACCGGCTGCTGCTTTCCGCGGTGCGCCTGACACGATTACTCGGCTGCAATTGCACAGTGCGCGGTGCTGCTCATCGATACCATCCCGTCAATACATCCTAATGGGATTAGCCGGATGAGCCGAGACCACGCACTTCCTGGAGAAAGGCCTCGAGCGTCATCAACTCTGCCTTCACGGCTGAGGGGTATGCGTCATGCAGCCCCTTGGGCACCACAAGCTTCACGCCTGCATCGGTCATCTCACGAAACTGGTTCACGGAAACCCCCTCCTGCAGCGTCAGGAGATGCTTCGTTGCGATTCGATCGGCCTCATTGAGAATCTGCCGCCACCGATCCTTACACGTCGTCTTGGCGGCGAGCATCCGAAGCGACGACGTCGGGAACGCCGCGTTCCTGTATGCCTCTGCCGACGGAAAGAGAAAATCGGGCCGCCTCCCGGGGTCGGACTCGGTCCCGTGAGAGAAGGCTTGGTCCTGCTCGAAGCCCTCCTCCACCAGGATCTCGCGAGTGTGCAATTCGAGTGACCGACCTGCGCGCGCTTTGCGCCGCTGAAGGATGGTCTGCGCGCGGGCTACGAACTCGTCGATGCTCGCGAAACCGCTGCTGATACGAGGCAGTTCCACGGCCTCCTCGATGCTGCGAAACAGCTCGTACTCACAGTCGCGTCGCCGGAGAATCCGGGCGTCGATAGCGAGATTTCTGGCCGGCCGGAGTTCGATCGTCTTTCGGATGAGCTCTGCACCCGACGGAAAAGTCGTCAACCATCCGGCGGGCATCTCGTTCGGCGAAAGACTGCAATTCGCACGGGCAGGCACTCCCGCTACTGGTAAGGCCAGTCGCAGTTGCGGTGAGGCTGACCAGAGGACCCACCGACCGGGTTCGACAGGGCCGACGACATCCTCGATCAGTTCTTCCTCATCGGGATTGCGCGCGACCCATACTTTCACTGAAGTTCCGGGCCGTCCGGTTGGAAAGGCAAAGACGGTGACCGATCCGGTGCTCTCCGGATTGAGCAGTGCCGACGAACGGCCACCGAAGTTCGTCAGCCGCGTCTCATTACGAGTGCCGCCAAACAGCTTGTTGTTGTACCAGATGGCCCTGACCTCGGCCTGCTCGTTGTGCGAGTCAACGCTCAGCGGGAACCGTAGGTCCGGGTTCTTCACATCTGGCCGGTTCAACGCGGGGAGAACGTTCAACAGAAAGTCTTTCGGCACGTAGGGGCCAGCCTGATGCGACTCCGTGGCCAGCGTATCGTTTGCCGCAAGGCGCTTGACGTACCAGACCACATCCTCACGGCTCTGGGCACTCAGCCAGGCGCTGAGATCAGCGAGCGCCATCGCGCACTCTCCCGCGGATTTCACCGCGCAAGCGGCGCGAAAGGATCCACCCGGCAGCGCCGTGAATCGTTTTCTCCGCGCCGATGCTGTCCGGACCGCGGAAGGCGCACTCCCAGATAGTCAGGTGCCGCCATCCCTCCTGCCTGAGCAGCTGCGCCACCTCCGCGTCGCGTTCGACGTTGCGTCGGATCTTGGTCTGCCAGAACTCCCGACGGGTACCAGGCAGGCGGAAAAGCCCGCAGTCGTGGCCGTGCCAGAAACAGCCGTGCACGAAGAGCGCTGCGTTGTATCGCGGCAGGACGAGGTCCGGTCGACCGGGAACGTTCGTGGGATGCAGGCGGAACCGGAAGCCGAGACGATGCAGACCGCTGCGGATTAACCGCTCGGGTCCAGTGTCGCGGCCGCGGATACCGCTCATCATGCGGCTTCGCGTAGCACTGTCCACGACGTCGACCACTACGCAACCTGGACGAGCAGTTCCTGCTGCACCTGCATCTGTTCGGCGAGGAAAGGTTTTATCGCCCGCGCCACTTCCCGAATCACCGGCACGACGACCGAATTTCCAAACTGCTGATAAGCGCGCGTGTCGGAAACGGTGGCGGGAATTCGAAACGTGTCCGGAAAACCCATCAGTCGTGCGCATTCGCGTGGAGTAAGCCGGCGCGGAGGTCGACGGCTACCCTGATTCACGAGGATCTCCGAACCGTCCTTGTAGTAGCGCGCCGACAGGGTGCGGGCGACGTCGTCCGGGCCGACCAGCCCGAAGCCGAAACCATTGCCCTTGTCCTGGTGCTTCTTCTTGTACGCCTGCAGATACCGCCAGAGATGTGGTGTCAACGTGTAGCGGTCGAGCGGCCGCTTCTTCCTGTGGTCGAAGTAGCGACCCGCATCCCAGGCCAGCTCCGGCTCAGAGCCATCCATCCTGTGCAGGATGTCCCGCATCGTGTGGCGCACGGTCTCCTGCAGGCGCAGGATGTTCCAGTCGAATCCGACCGGCTCCCGGAATCCGACGATGATGATTCGCTCGCGATGCTGAGGAACGAAGTGGGCGCCGTTGATGACCCGGTGAGTGACGTGATAACCGAGTTCCACCTTTAGCGTCCTGCTGATGACGTCGAACGTCCGCCCGCGATCGTGCGCAAGCAGGTTTTTTACGTTCTCCAGCACGAACGCTCGCGGTCGCTTGCGCTCGATGATGCGGGCAACGTCGAAGAAGAGCGTGCCCTGCGTCTCGTCGGCAAACCCGTGCTTGCGGCCCAGTGCGTTCTTCTTTGACACGCCAGCGATCGAGAAAGGCTGGCATGGAAAGCCGGCGAGAAGGACGTCGTGGTCCGGGATGCAGTCCGCGTCAACCTTGGTGATATCGCCATGAATCGCATGCGCTGCACCGAAGTTCTCTACGTACGTCCTATTGGCATACGTGTCCCACTCGCTGGTGAACACGCATTGCCCGCCGACTTCCTCGAAGGGCAATCGAAGCCCGCCAATACCGGCAAAGAGATCGATGAAGGTGAAGTCACCGGTCTGCTGCAGCGGCATCTGGAAGGGAAGTAGCTGCTGCAACGCATGAACAACGTAGGGCGGGGGCTCCGTTTCACGGGCTTCCCAGCGACGCACGGTTCGCACCGTCACGCCCAGCTGACGGGCAATCGATCCTTGCGTGTGGTGGATGCGGGCCGCGGAGAGGTAGTCCATTGCCGGAGTGGGCACCACCGTTGTGAGAGCTGTATGCATGTCCACCCACGGGAAGAATTGCGGACATTATGCCTGCATTGCTTCCAATGGCAAAGCGATCTTGCTGGCGACATCGCGTCCGGCACTCTCGATCCTCGGCCTCGCGTTGTGCGGGCGCGCCGGCCCAGCGGCGCAGCTGACTCGCGCTCAGTCCGTTGGCCAGCGCGACCACGGCAACTGAAGCAACGTCAAGGTGTCGACAGCCTTGAATGACTCGTGCCGTGAGTGCTTCCCTATGCTGAGTGCCGCCGCGCGCGACCCGCTCGATGATCTCGTCAGTATTTACGTGTCCACCAAAAGTTAAGTGGACACGAGAATCCTATGTCGTCGAGTCAACTCGAGACGATCCGCGGGTCGCATACATGAAGACTTCAGGCCAACCCACCGTCGGCGCGAATCCACGGCCGCGTTAGCCCACGTAGTGGCCTTACGTGCCGATCGGCAGCGACGCAATGTGTGCCTTCAAGCGAGCGCGGAGCGTTCTACGATCTCTTCCGTAATGCATCTCGCGATGGCAACGAGGACAGAGTGCGGCTGCGTTAGGCAAGGTGTCGTCTCCGTCCTCGGACAAAGGCACAAGATGGTGCACCTCGAGATAAGGATTGCCGCCATCGGTTTCGAACAGTGCACATCTGCACGTCGGCATTTCGCACTTTCCGTTTGACCGCAGTATCGCCGCAGCAACGACATATGGGCTACGAACAAATTCATCCCGCTGTACGACTTTCCTGAGCGGCCTCCCGGCCGCTTTCCTTGCGCGCGCAAAGACGGTCTCCCTGTCTGCACGACGCGCTACTTCTCCGATGACAGCCTCATCCGTGGAAGGCGCGGAACCCAGCTTGATCGCGAACAGCTGGGACGCCACATTTCCAATAACAACACGATCACCTTCTTGCAGCCACGAGCTGATGAACTCATGGCCCATTCGTGGTTCGGCGGTACGGTTCGCCAAGGCGGAACGCTCTGCGTAGTAATAGGACGCCTTCACGGTCTTCACACGAGCATCGCAGAGCACGATGATGTCGAACGTCGGTCCCGGTCTGGTGGCTGCAGGCTGAATGTTTGCGGATTCGATCGCGGCGCGTTGTTCGCGGTTGGGTACATAAGCCGCCTTCTTCTTATCTGTCTTGGATACCCGCTTCTCGCCATAGTGATCAAAGACGTTCTTCCATACGATCGTCATGAGCCTTCCTTCGATTCGTCCCGGTTGCGCCACGTAGACGGCCGCATCCGCCATTCGTCGTCGGCCCGTTCGCAGACGACCGTATGGTTGGTGCCAGGTAAGCCCGCGTCGTGACCGAACCAACCTCGCAGAATCGACGGCAGTGCGTTCTCCTCGCTGCCCTGCGAGCGCACGACATTGACGGCGATCTTCACGAAATTCGCTTCGAAACGCTGTCCGTCGATCGAAACCGACTGCCAGCCTTCAGGGATGTTCGGAGCTCTGGTCCGATCCGGCAGAAACAGGATCGGCCGACCATTTGCGTGGCTCACCTTCATCGTGAAGGACGCCTCGCCCGAAGCCTCCCCTGAGCGCGACAGATATTCGGCAAGTCGCCACTCGATGATCTCTCGCACCAGCCCCTGGAACGCGGATCGCTCCGCATCCGGCATCGGCTGCTTGAAACGCAGCACTCGCGACACGTACTCGAACGCTGTCGCGCCAGGCACGGCACTCTCGCCCACCCACGCGGCGATGGGATTGCGCTCGATCATCGCCGTCAACGCACCGGCATCGTCGAGCGGAACGCCGAGATCGGCGACGAGCCTCGGCGAACGTCCCGCCAGTCGCGCGAACTCCGCCGCCAGCGCATCGATGCCGATCCCCTGCCCGGGTAGCGTGTCGGTGTTGAGCATCGCGAGCAGGACCAGCATCTTGAAGCTGCGAGTCATCTTCGTCGACTCGAGCGCCTCCAGGAAAACACCCGTGCGCTCGAATGCCGCCATCTCCTGCGCACCGAGATCGCCCATCGCCGTCACGAACCCGAACCACGAACCGTGCGCCCTTCTTGCCGTGCGCGGCAGATACCCGTCGTGGAACGCTTCGGAAGCGGTCGGCCGCTGTCCGTTGCGCTCACGAAAATCGACGTAGTACTCCCGCAGCGCATCGGCGGAGTCGGCCGGAATGCGCAGCAGCGCGCGCATGATGCTCAGCGCTTCGAGTTCGTAGGTCACTTCGCATCCGGGCGGCAGCTCCAGCTCGCCCATCTGCGCTTTCTCGAGGGCCGCATGCAGTGCCCGGTCGCCGCCCGCGCTCAGGTCCAGCAGCGTGCGGGCCTTGAGCAGGAAGCTGCGATGATTGCCGATGTAGTCGATCACCGTCAGCCGCTTGTCGCCGTGCTTGCGCAGGCCGCGACCGAACTGCTGCAGCCAGACGATCTGCGACTCGGTGGCCGAAGCATCATCACCGGGTCGATCGCCGGTACGTCCACGCCCTCGTTGAACATGTCCACGGCGAAGACGATCTTCAGCTCTCCCGCGGCCAAGCTCTCCAGCGACACGGGGCGCGAATCGGAACTCGGCCCCGCATGCACCGCGGCACTGGCGATGCCCTGCTCTCGGAAGTAGCGGCGCATGAAGTCGGCATGGCGTTGCGAGACGCAGAAGGCGAGCGTTCGGTCGCCCGCGCGCTTGCGCCATTGCTCGAGGATGTTGGCCGCCCGGCGCTGCGTGGCGACAGCTTCGGTCAGTGCTTCTTCGTCGAAGCGCGTGCTGCGCCACGGAATGTTCGTGTAGTCGACGTCGTCCGGTACGCCGAAGTAGTGGTACGGGCAGAGCAGGCCCTGCTCGATGCCGCGCGGCACGAGGCAGCGATAGACCAGGTTCTCCTGGCAGAGCGCGAGCAGGTCGCCTCCGTCCGAACGCTCGGGCGTGGCGATCAGACCGAGCAGGAAGCGCGGCTCGAAGTGATCGATCAGGCGCCGGTACGTTGCGGCCGATGCGTGGTGGAACTCGTCGACGACGATGTAGTCGAACGCGCGCGGATCGAATCGGCGCAGGTGCTCATTGCGGCTCAACGTCTGTATCGACGCGAACAGGATGTCGGCGTCCACGTCCCGTGTTCGTTCGCTGCCCGTGTAGAGGCCGATCGATGCTTCAGGCCGGATGCGCCGGAACGTCGCCACCGCCTGATTCAGGATCTCCTGCCGATGCGCGACGAACAGGATGCGTCGAAACGCCGGATCGGCGCTATCGAATGCGGCGAGCCAGGTCTTGCCGAGGCCGGTCGCCATCGCGACGAGGCCTGCGCGATAGCCTTCGGCGCGGGTGCGCGCCAGGGCTTCGAGTGCTTCGCGCTGGATGACATTGGGGTCTGGTGGTGGAGGCGGAAGTTCTATCGCCTCGTCGTCGACGATCGTCGCTTTCCCGTCGGCTGCCGGCACCTTCCGGCGAGCGCGATAGGCCGACAACCATGCGTCGTCCAGTTCTAGTGTCGAAGCGTGCCGAAACAGTTCCTCGAACGCATCGCTGACGCGCTGCCACGCTTCGGCATCGCGCGAGGACAGCACGCGCAGGTTCCACTCGATGCCCTCGCCCAGCGCCGAACCGGAGAGGTTCGAGCTGCCGACGTAGGCCACGCCGCGACCGCCGGCGTGCGAGACGACGTACGCCTTCGGATGGAAGCTGCGGCCCCGGCTCTCGAATACCTTCAACTGGCATTGGCCGGCGCCATGGAGCGTGCGCAGGTCGATCAGCCTTTGCAGCGCGTCCGGGTCCGATACGTCGAGGTAGTCGCCGGTGAGCAGGCGCAGCACGCCGCCGCGCGCGAGCAGGTCTTCGAAGTGCGGATACAGCTTCTGCACGCCGCTGGGCATGACGAAGGCCACGGCCACGTCGAGCGTCCGGGCACTGGCGAGATCGAGTTCGAGCTGCGCGATGAGCGGATTGCCTTCGCCTGTCGTGAGCAGCGTTTCGGTGAGGCGGGGTTCTTCGGCGTGCAGCACCGTGGCCGTCGCCGACTGCATGCGCGCCAGGTAGTTCGCTTTCTCGGGTATGACGTAGCGCACACCGCCCCGCGGATCGGCGACGTCGCCGTCGCGTCGGGGGATCACGTGCAGATGCAGGTGTGGCACCGTCTGCCCCGCCGCCGCACCGACGTTGATGCCGATGTTGAAGGCGTCGACCGGCCAACGCTGCTGGATCGCGTCACGGACGGCGCCGATTGCGCCGAAGAGTTCGGCCCGTTCGTCGTGCGTCGCGTCGAACCAGCTCGGCACGTGCCGGTGCGGGACGATCAGCGCGTGCCCTTCGGTGACGGGGAAGCCGTCCCACAACGCGAAGACCTGCTTCGTGCGCAGGATCACGCGCGTCTCGTCCGGGTGGCAGAACGGACATACGGCCGGCGGGGCCTTCAAGTCGGCCTCGGCTGTTCGGTAACGATCAACTCGCCGCTCAGGCCCGCGGCGACGCAATCGGCGCATCGCCAGGCGGGGATCGGTCTGCGGGCGATGCGGGAGAAGTCGCAGACGGGGCAGCGATGGAGAAACCGGCGCGGGGTGCCGTTGGCCTTGGTGATCGTCGCGTTGCGGTCTGCCAGACGCACGGACGGGTCACCTCCTGCGTCGAGGACAAGCCGCCGCCAGGTCGGTCCGTGCGGCCCTTCGGCGCGGCCGACTCGTTCGTGACTGACGACGTGCGCGAGTTCATGGCACAGCACGTCGTTCAGGCGTTCGCAGTCGCCTCGCAGTTCGCTGGCGAGCGTGATGGTGTTCGTGGAGAGGTTCGTGCGCGCCCAGGTTTTCGACAAGCGCGACGAGAAACGGATCGATACGGAATCAGCAAGCGAGGCGCGCGACCAGAGGCGACCAAGGCGAGTAACGGATTCGATCAGTCGCTCGTCGTCGCGAGCTTCTCGGGGAGATCTCATCGGTGAACGCGCCTCGGTGCCTCGAGCCCCAGCTATTGTTCGATCGCGGAGGCATCTTACACAGCAGGCGCAGCGATATGGAACGCGGAGTGAACCGCCGGGTCCTGGAACAGACCGACCGGGCGCGTCGGCATGTTTCCGTTCACCGAGGCATCGAGACGAATGTGCTGACCCATCGTCTGATTCTCTGTTCTATAGAGGTGAATCGGATTCACCGCCTCGCGCACATCGGAACCGCATCCGAACATCCGCTCCGGTTTCCAGCTATAGCCGGGTGCAACCAAGCCGTTCGGATCAGCCATTTGCAGGCTTATCGACAGCGCGACAGACGCGGACGCTCGTAGCCGACACAAGCGGATCAACCACGGTCCTGTATCCCAGAACAGGTATACAATGGGGCATCGTCCGAGTTCAATACCGAAACCGCTTTATTGGATCGGTAGAAGCCGAAAGGAATTGATGACCCTGCCAATACGGGTGCGAGAGCACGTCGGCTTGGCATTGTGGTTCGCACAATCGGGAACGAGGCACGTCTCGGCCAAGGTGCTGAAGGGATTCGGGGACAGCGGCGTTCTCGAAATAGTTGTGGACGATATCGGCGGTACGTTCCGGGCCGTCCATACCGTGCGCTTCGATGTCGGCGTCTTCGTCCTTCACGTCTTTCAGAAGAAAAGTAAACGGGGACGTGAAACGCCGAGAGAAGTGATTCGCTTGATCGAGCAACGATTGAAAGTCGCCGCGAAGATCACTCAGGAGATAAGAGATGCGCAAGCTCGAGACCAGGATTGTTGACGGGATCGAAGTGCAGGAGAGTTCAGGCAATGTCTTTGCCGACCTGCGCCTGCCCGACGCGGACAAGCTGGCGGTCAAGGCGAGCCTGGTGCTGGAGATCACGCGTGCAATCCGTCACCTCGGGTTGACCCAGGACGCCGCTGCGCGGCGCATGGGGCTGACCCAACCGAAGGTGTCGGATATCTTGCGCGGCGAACTGGCCAACGTCTCCGAGCGCAAGCTGATGGATTGCCTCAACCGGCTCGGCTACGACATCGAGATCAGGGTGACGCCCGCGGCCGACGAGGTGGGTCGCCTGATGGTCGCCGTCGCCTGAACGAACCGGGACTCGACTCGTCGAGCGAGAGCGATGCGGCGCACCGAGTTCGGCTCGTTGCGCAAGCACTCAAGCGGCTCGCCGGCGAGCAGTTGCGACTCGCGAGTTCGCGCGTGCCTTAACCACCCATTGAAGCGAGGGTCCTCAACCCCGGCCGATTGAAACAGCGGCACTCGTTGCGCCAACCTGTTTCTGTAACTACAATAACCATGCGCGTCTCCTTCGACCCAGACAAGCGAGTACGCACGCTGAAGGAACGTGGACTTGACTTCGAAGATGCCAGCAAGGTTTTCAGCGGGATCACGCTCGAAATCGAAGACACGCGCCGGAACTACGATGAGCGACGGATCATCTGCTACGGCATGCTCGCCGGGCGCATGGTCGTCATTTGCTACACGCAGCGTGGCGCGGTTCGGCACGTTTTCAGCATGAGGAAAGCCAATGACCGGGAGAAAGCGCGCTTCTCGTCGCGCCTGGAAGTCGGACCTCGCGAAAGTTGACGCACACGTCATCCAGCCGGCGGAGTACGAGGAACTCCCCGAGCTCACCGAAGAGATGTTGTCGCGAGCCGTGGTCAAGAAGGGCGGGCGACCGGTGTCCTCCAATCCGCGCAAGCTGATCACCCTTCGGCTGCCTGCCGACGTCATCGAACGATGGCGTGCCACGGGTCCGGGGTGGCAGACGCGAATGGCGGAGCGGATCAGCCGCAGGCCGCCTACTGGTGGAAAGGGCGATAAGCGACCATAACGGCTACTCCTTCTCGTCTGGCAACGGGACAACGCAACGTGAGCCGAAAACCCGGACGCAACGAACCCTGCCCGTGCGGCAGCGGGCGAAAGTACAAGCACTGTCACGGCGGCGCCGGCGACGCGGATAGCGAGCACCGCGCAGCCGACAGCCACGCCATGGCCGTCACCCGCGTGCTCGAATGGCTGTTCTCGCGCCATCGCAACGCGGCCCAGACCGCGATCGCCGAACTGTTGTTCCGGGACCTCTGGCCCGAGGACGGCCCCGACCCCGAGGAGGTCGACGAGGACCTGATCTCGATGATCGTCGTGAACGTCAACGAGTGGTTCCTTGCCGAAGGCCAGATCGAAGTGGGCGGCCGGTGGCGCGACGTCCACGAGTACGCGCTCGGGTCGCGCGGCCCGGCCTTGAGTGCGAAGCAGCGCGCGCTCATCTCGCAGCTCGCCGCGACGCCGTTGAGGCTCTACACCGTCACGCAGGTGCGCCGCGGCGAGGGCCTGACGCTGGTCGACGCGCTCGATCCGGAGAGCGCACCGGTTGTCGTTCGCGAACGCATGGGCAGCGAGACGATGACGCCGGGGCTGCTCCTTGGTTGTCGCGTCCTGCAGAGGGACGACGGGTTCGAGCTCTCCGGGGCGATCTATCCGTTCCCGATGCTCGGCGCGCCGGTCGCGATCGAGGCGCTCAGCGCGCTGCTGGAGGCCGACATCCACCCGGAAGATCGCGCGTACGAGTTCGGTTTCGCGATCATGCGCGAGTGGCTGCGGCAACTGCTCGATCCCGTCGGGTTGCCTGAACTGGTGGACGTACGCACGGGCGACCCGCTGCTGTTCGTCACCGACCACTACCGGATCGACGACGAGATCGCGCTGGTCGGCGCGCTCGACTCGTCCGCGGAGTTGCAGCGCGGGGACGAAGCCTGGGTGCGCACCGTCGAGGTCGACGATGGAACGGTTCGTCTGGGCGCGAGCATCGAGCGCGGGACGCGCGCGGACCGCCTCACGGTCTTCTATCGCACGCAACGCATGGCCGACGACGGCCGCACCTGGTTCGAAGCACTCGCCGGCGCATCGGTGGAATACCTCACGCGCGAAGTATCCGATCCGGGCGCGCTCGTCGAACGCGCACGCGCGGCGCGTACGGCGCCCGCGCCGCAGACGGCCGCCGACCTCGGTGTATCACCGGAAGCGCTTTCCCAGGCGATCGAGCAGGCGTTGCGGAACACTTACGCGAACTGGGTCGACGAACCGATTCCGGCGCTGCACGGCAAGTCGCCGCGCGAGGCGATGCGTACGCCCACCGGCCTGGAACGCGTGAAGGGATTGCTGCGCAGCTACGAAGAGGGCGAGGCGCAAAGCGCGACGCAGGCGGGAAGAAACGCGATCTCGTACCGCTTTCTCTGGGACGCGTTGCGGATCGAGCCGGATTGAGGAGGCGTTGCTGCGTCGCCTCCTTCCCGAAAGGGCCGGGCACCGCTGGCGTCATCAGCGGATTCTCCCGCCGCCATGTCATGTCTGATACGGCTTCGCGTTCAAAGACACGAAAAAAGCTGGCTCGCTCCACGCTTGGCGTGCGCCGAGTCCACCGCTCGCGCCAATTTGAAGCTTTTGGCCTCGTGGAATCGATTCCACGAGCGTAAACGCTACAAATTGGCGCGCTGATCGAAACACTCCCGCCATGCTCGCTCCGCTCGTACGCCTGCCCGCCGTTGCGGCCCGGCGTCGTGCGGAATCCGATTCGTTGAACGCGAAACCGTATGATGCCATGATGTCAATTTGATGTTATGATGCAATCTATGCGAACCACCCTGAGAATCGACGAAGACGTGCTCCTGGCGGCAAAGCAGGTCGCCGCACGCGAGCGGATTTCGATCAGCGAGGCCGTCACGCGCCTGATCCGTCGGGGGCTGAATCAGGATGGCGCTTCGGGTTCCCCGCCGCAGCCGCTGCGAGGGCGCTTCGCTCTGCTACCGAAGCGCGATGAGGTGATCACGGCGGAACACGTTCGCGAGATCCTGGAACGCGAAGGAATCTGATGCGATTGCTGCTCGACGTGAACGTCTGGGTAGCACTGCTCGACGACGCGCACGTATTCTCCGAGCAGGCCAACCAGCTCATCGAGGCGCACGGAGTACGGGTAGCGACGTGTCCGTTGGTCGAGAACGGCGTTATTCGCGTGATGAACTCACCGAACTACGGCCGACGCGGAGCCGTCGGGATTCGACGAGTACGAGATCGGCTGCAGGAGGCGTGTTCGGCGCTCGACCACGAGTTCTGGCCGGACGACGTCTCGCTGCGCGACGAAGGTCGCGTCGACTTCGATCGAGTACACGGGCATCAACAGATCAGCGACGTCTATCTTCTCGCGCTCGCGGTGGCGCATCACGGATGTCTCGCCACTTTCGATCGCGCCATTCCTCTCTCGGTCGTGCGCGGAGCCACTGCGCGCAACCTGCTCGCTGTCTGACGGCAGACAACTCCCCCGTCACTCACGCCTGTGCGCCTCTGCCACAATTCGGGATGACCGCATCCTCGAATCTCGCCTCCCCCGCTCCGAACGACACCGCTTTCGACGTTCTTCCCCTTTCGCGCGCCGCGCTGGCCAACCTGGAGCAGCTCGGCTACGAGCGCATGACCCCTATCCAGGCCGCGAGCCTGCCGCTGGCGCTGGCCGGTCACGATCTCATCGCGCAAGCGAAGACCGGCAGCGGCAAGACGACGGCGTTCGCGCTGCCGCTGCTCGCGAGGCTCGACGTCCGACGCTTCGCGGTGCAGGCGCTGGTGCTGTGCCCGACGCGCGAGCTCGCCGTGCAGGTTGCACGCGAGATCCGACGCCTGGCACGCGCGGAGGACAACATCAAGGTGCTGGTGCTGTGCGGCGGCTCGACGATGCGACCGCAGATCGCGAGCCTTGCGCACGGCGCGCACATCGTCGTCGGCACGCCGGGGCGCATCGTCGATCATCTGTCGCGCGAGACCCTGTCGCTCGGCGCACTGAACACGCTGGTGCTCGACGAAGCCGATCGCATGCTCGACATGGGTTTTGCCGAAGAGATCGCCTACGTGACCGAGCGCTGCCCGCGCGAACGCCAGACGCTGCTGTTCTCGGCCACGTACCCGCCCGGCGTCACGAAGCTCGCGCGGCGCTTCCTGCGCGAGCCGAAGCAGGTCACGCTCGACGAGCGCCATGCGGCCACGAAGATCCGGCAGCGCTTCTACGAAGTGCGGGACGACCAGCGACTGCACGCCGTCGGCCAACTGCTCGACCACTATCGGCCGGTGAGCACGCTCGCCTTCTGCAATACGAAGCAGCGCTGCAGTGAACTGACGGCCCTGTTGCGGGCGCGGGGCATCGTGGCGCTGGCACTTCACGGCGACCTCGAGCAGCGCGAACGCGACCAGGTGCTCGTGCGCTTCGCCAACCGCAGCTGCAGCGTGCTGGTGGCCACCGACGTGGCCGCACGCGGGCTCGATATCGCCGGGATCGAGGCGGTGATCAACGTCGACGTGACGCCGGACAGCGAAGTGCATACGCACCGCGTCGGTCGCACCGGCCGCGTCGACGAAAGCGGATGGGCCTTCAGCCTGGTCAGCCGCAACGAGATGGAGCGCATCGACCGCATCCAGCGGATGCAGGGCGACGAAGGCAACCAGGGCGAATGGCACTCATTGATCGAGCTCGTGCCGTCGCGCGATCCGCAGCCGCTGCGCCCGCCGATGGCCACGCTGCAGATTCTCGGCGGACGCAAGGACAAGATCCGCCCCGGCGACGTGCTGGGCGCGCTCACCAAGGACCTCGGTTTTCCGGCCGCGCAGATCGGAAAGATCGACATCGACGAATTCTCGACCTGCGTAGCCGTCGAGCAGGCGATCGCGAGCGACGTGCTGCGCGGGCTCGGCGAGGGCAAGGTGAAGGGAAGGGCGGTGAAGGTCCGGAGGCTTTGAGGGCGCGGTTTTCACCGGGCCTCTTCAAGGCACGAGCCCGTCCAGCTCCGGCAGCATCGTCACGCTCTCCCGTGTCGATGCCTCACCGCGCGCACCGACGAACACCGCAGGCTCCGTTCCTCGATTCACCGCCACGTGCGGCATCCCCGCGGGGATGAACAGATAATCGCCCGGCTGCGCGACGCTGCGGTGCTCCAGGCGCGCGCCGGTCCATAGTTCGACGGCACTGCCGCGCAGCATGTAGTGCGCCGTTTCGTGTCGATGCGTATGCGCCTTCGTGCGCTCGCCGGCGGGCAGCGTGATCAGTCCGAGGAACAGCGAGTGTGCGCCGACCGTCTCGGCGCTGACGCCCGGCGCGTAGCGCGCGCCCTGCGCACTCTTGAAGGGCTCCGATCCGCGTACGACGAAATGTTCGCGGCTGGTATCGATCATTTCCATGGTCACCTCCGTCGGGTTCGCGAGTTGGTCGTGCTCGCATTGGCACGTTGTGCTTCCCGGCTCCGGCCGTCACGGAAGCCACCCCGAAATCGCGCTAAATTGGATGAAACGGAGCGCCCATGGCGAAACGCTTCGCGTTCGGCCCCTTCCTGCTCGACACCGCGCGCGGCACGCTCGTGCGCGACGGTGCCGCGGTCGCGGTCGGCCAGCGTGGTCTGCGCCTGCTGCACGCGCTGCTCGAGGCAGGCGGCGAGCCGGTGTCCCGGGAGGCGCTGCTGTTGGCCGCCTGGCCCGGCCTCGTCGTCGAGGAAAGCAATCTGTCGGTGCAGGTCGCCGCGCTGCGCAGGCTGTTCGCCGACGCAGGCACCGGAACCGCAGTGGCGATCGACACCGTGCCGCGACTGGGCTATCGGCTCGACGCGGTCGTTGCCGTAGAGGAATCCGAGCTCGCGCCGCTCGCGCAATCCGGGCCGGCGCCGCGCGGTCGCCCGGGCATCGCGGTGCTGCCCTTCACGCACCTGGGCGACGACCCTTCGCAGGAGTACCTCGCCGACGCGGTGACCGAGGCGCTGATCGCCGCACTCGTGCGCTTTCGCTGGTTCCCCGTGCTCGGGCGCAATGCGAGCCAGACCTTCAAGCTCGCGCCGGTCGACGTCCGCACGGCGTCGGCCGAGCTCGGCGTGCACTACATCGTCGAAGGCTCGGTGCGCCGATCGGGTTCGCGCTTTCGAATTGCCGCGCGGCTCGTCGAGGCGCGCACTGGCCGGTGCCTGTGGGCGGAGAACTACGACTTCGCCGACGCCGATCTCTTCGCCGTCCAGGACGAACTCGCACAGCGCATCGCGGGGGCGATCGAGCCGAAGATTCTCGAGAGCACTGGCAGCGACGCGGCTTCGCGGCGCGGTCGCAGCGTGAGCGCGTGGGAGCTGGTGGCGCAGGGCTCCTGGCTGTTCCATCACGTGACCGGCGACACGCACCGCAAGGCACGCGAGCTGTTTCGCCAGGCGCGCCACGTCGACTCCGGGTTGACCGAGGCGCACCTGTGGATCGGACGCGTGAATGCCGGACTCGTCGCGTACGGATGGAGCGAAGAACCGCAGCGTGATCTCGACGAAGGCGTCGCCGCCGCGCACGAGGCGGTGCAGCTCGACGCGCTGAACCCGTACGCGCATTACGCGCTCGCGATCGTCGCCAACTACGCCGACGACGTCGGGCTTGCGCTGCGCAGTGCCGAGACGGCACGGGAGTTGAGTCCCGGCTTCGCGCTCGGTCATCTGGTGCACGGAATGGCGAGCCTGTACTCCGGGGACGCGCCTCGCGCGATCCGGTCGCTCGGAGACGGCTTGCGCCTGAACCATTACGACCCGCAGAACTTCGTCTGGTACGAGCTGCTCGCCCTGGCCCTGCTGTTCTCGGGCGATGCCGAAGGCGCACTGCGGCACGCGATCGCCTCGTTGAAGATTCGTCCGTCGTGGCGCGCGTCGATGCGCACGGCGGGCGCGGCGAATGCCGCTTTGGGACGCGGCGAAGAAGCGGCGCGCTGGCTGCAGCGCTGGTCGGAGGCGCCAGATGTTGCCGATGCGATGCAGCCGCTGTGGCGGCTCAATCTGCAGTGGGCGGCGGAGATGGAGCGGCTTTGTGGTGCGCCCGCGGGCGGTGGGGGCGCATAACGGTACGGTTAGCGCGTCGGCGACCGACGAGGGCGTGGATGACGGTGCCGTTGCGCGCCGCGGATCCGCTTCAACAACCGATTGTTGCGTGTCCGCGCGTGGAATACGTTCCATGAACGAAAATGCAACAATCGGTCGCAAGGCGACGACATGTGAGCGGCGGTGCCTTTCGCACTACGACGAGCGCCAAGTTGAAGGAGATTCGACGTGCCCTCGAAGACCAAGCCGTCGAGCGGCGCGGAAGTGTCCGCGCACGAAGCCCAGCGTGACCTCGCGGCCGAGTTGCTCGAAACGCCCGAGGCGCTGCTCGCACTGATCGGAGGCTGATTTTCCCTTTGATCCCGGCGCTTCGGCGGCTGCTGCCGCTACGGTTTGCGCTTCAGCAACCGATCGTTGCGTTTTCGTTCGTGGAACGCCTTCCACGAGCTGAAATGCAACGATCCGTTGCGACGCTGATGGGAGCAGGCAGCCACTGCGGTGGTCGGTACAGGTCGCGATAATCGTAGAAGGTCACCGCGTCGCTGGCGTATTGCAGGTAGACGATCCGGATCGGCCCCCACGGCGCGTCAGCGGGCACGGTCGTTCCGTGCTGGTTCATGAAGCGGATGAGCGAGCCGTCGCGGAACCTCGGCAGCCAGGCGGGCGAGTCCGGATTGCGACCGTTCGTGATCGTTCGCCAGAGGTTGCTCGCGAACGGCGGACCGCTCCATACGGCGCCATGGATCGGATCGCCGATCATCTCGAAGAGTTGCACCGAACGACCGGAGTTCAGTGCGCCGAGACTGAGCCCGTGCAGGTAGAGCCTCGGGCGACTGTCGCGGGGCAGCTTTGTCCAGTGATCGTAGACGACGCGGAACAGCTCGCGCGCGGCCTGCGCGCCGTATTCGGGATGGACGATCAGCGACAGCGGGCTCGACAGGTAGGAATACTGCAGGGCCACGCTGGCGATGTCGCCGTGATTGAGGTACTCCGGCGCATCCATCGCCGCCGGGTCCACCCAGCCCGTGCCCGTCGGCGTGATCACGACGAGCACCTTGCGCTCGAAGGCCTTGACGCGGATGAGCTCCGCCAATGCGAGCTGCGCCCGTTCCTCGGGCGTATCGGCCACGCGCATGCCGACGTAGACACGGATCGGCTCCTGCGCCGCGCGCCCGGTCAGTTCGGAGATCTGCGCGGCCTTCGTACCTGAAGCGATGAACTCGCGTCCCGCGCGGCCGAGTTCGTGCCAGTCGACCAGCGATTCGGCACTGCCGCTTCGCGAGGCGACGAGCGGTTGCGGACGGTCCGGTTCGATGAGCGCATCGAGCTGCTGGTACGAGGAGTCGACCAGGCGCAGCGCCGCCCGGAAGAACAGCTCGTTCGCCAACGACCAGAACAGCAGGATCGCGAGCGCCGCGCCGAGCACGTTCGCGACTCGGCGCGACAGATAACGCTGAATCCGGTTCGAGAAGAAGCGGGCGATCCGCCGAAACAGCTTCGCCAGCAGCAGCAGGACGATGAAGGTGACGATCGCGAGCAGGCACACCTTCACCGGATGCGCGCTGTCGACGGGATCGACCTTCATCAGCACGCGGATCGAGTTCTGCCATTCCGCCGTCCACCAGAGAAATGCGATCGCGACGGCGACGCTCGCAACGCTCAGGATCAGGTTCAGGATGTACTGCGGGCGGGGCGCGAGCTTCGGCAGCTCCATGTAGTTCCACAGCGCGCGCAACGCGACGCCGATCCCGTATCCGGCGGCGAAGCAGGTTCCGGCCAGGATCCCCTGGACGAAATAGTTGCGCGGGGCGAGCGACGGCGTCAGCGACGCCGCGAAGAAAAGCGTTCCGAGAATCAGGCCCGCGCTCGACAGACTCGCGAGGAAGGCCGCAATCGATCGCACGCCTGCGCTGAGGGGCATATGTTGCGATCCGGATCCTGGTCGATCGAGCCCGGTACAACAGCATGCGCGATCGCTCTGACGGCACTGGCTGCGTACGGCGCCGGCACTGCCGCAAACACGCCAGGGCGTCCCCCGTTCGCGCGATTTTCCGGGCTGCAACGCCGGCGTAGATTGGCTGTCGAGCGCTTCGCGGGAGCCGATCATGTACCCGAACGCAATCGCAGACACGACGCACGAAAACATCGACGCAGGCGGATCGTCGGCCGCGATCGTCCGCATGACGGGCGCGACATTGCTCCTGCTGGCGCTCGGCGTGGGCGCGGCCGGCACCGGCGCGTGGCTGCTCTGCACCGCGCCGGCTTCGGGCACTGCGCAGGCGCTTGCGCGCGTCGAAGCCGAAAAGATCGCGTATGCATCCCGCGTCGCGTCGCACATCGTTTCGCAACCGGTGATGTCGGTCGAAGTGCGTGCATCGATTCCCGGCCGCGTTGCGTCGGTGCGCTTCGGGCCCGGCGCTTACGTTCGCAAGGGCGAAACGCTGCTCCTGCTCGATCCTGAGCCGTTCGCCGATGCGGTGGAGCATTCGAGCGAAGCGGTCGCACTGGCGCGCGGCCGCCTCGGCATTGCCACGGCCGCGCTCGGACGCGCGCAACGCGCCTACGACGACGGTGAAATCGACGAGGTCGAGTTGCACGCGCGCGTGCGCGCGCAGCGCGATGCGCACGGTGGGTTGCGCGCGGCCGCCGAAGCGCTGGAACTCGCGCAGCATGAGCTCACGCTGACGCGCATCGCCGCACCGATCGGAGGTCGAGTCGACGAAGTGCGGGTGAGCGTCGGCGATCGGGTCGGAGCGGCGCCGGACGGGGGAGTGCTGGTGACGATCGTCGTGCCGGAAACGGTCTATGCGGAGGCGACGCCGTCGGCGGAGGGCGGAGGTCGCCACGCGGGCGACCCCCGGCCGGACGAGTCCGGCGCACGCCGGACCGTCTCACTTGCCTGAGGTCGCGCCGGGCGCGGCCCTCGATTACTTCTTGATGCTGATCACCTGAGGCTGCGTGACCGCCTTCAGGCCTTCGGAGCCGAACTCGACGCCGTAGCCCGAGCCCTTCACGCCGCCGAAGGGCACCATCGGATGGATCATCCCGTGCTGGTTGATCCACACCGTACCGGCCTGGATGCGGCTGGCCACCTGCTTCGCCTTCTCGACGTCGGTCGACCACACCGAGGCGCCCAGTCCGGCCTCGAGCCGGTTCGCGCTGGCGATCGCGTCCTCGACGTTCTGGTACTGGATGATCGGCAGCACGGGGCCGAACTGCTCCTCGTCGACCAGGCGGTCGCCGTCCTTCAGGCCGGTGACCAGCGTGAGCGGATAGAAGTAGCCGGGGCCGCCCTTCGGCGCGCCGCCGCATTCGATCTTGCCGCCCTGCGCCTTCGCGCTCTCGACCAGGTCGACCACCTTGTCGTACTGCATCTTGTTCTGGATCGGGCCCATCACCATGCCTTCTTCGAGCCCGTTGCCCATCGGCATCATCTGTGCGAGTTCCTTCAACGCCTGCACCGTCGGCTCGAACAGGCTCTCGGGCACGTACAGACGCTTGGCCGCCGCGCAGGTCTGGCCCATGTTGATGAACGCGCCCCAGAACAGGCCCATCGCCATCGCTTTCGGATCGGCGTCGGGCAGCATGATCGCCGCGTCGTTGCCGCCGAGCTCCAGCGTGACGGGCACGACGTTCTTCGCCGCCGCCTCGGCGACCTTCGAGCCGGTGCGTGCGGAACCGGTGAACATCACCTTATCGATGCCGGGATCGGAAACCAGCCAGGAGCCGACCTCGCCCGGGCCGCTGACGGTGTTCACCACGCCCTTGGGCAGTACCTCGCTGATCAGCCGCACCATCTCCAGCGTGCCGATCGACGTGTACTCCGAAGGCTTGATCACCACGGTGTTGCCGGCGCGGATGGAAGGAATGATCTGCCAGATCGCGATCAGCAGCGGCCAGTTCCACGGCGCGATCGCGGCGACGACGCCGTACGGTTTGCGGTGCACTTCATCGCGCCGCGTTTCGTCCTCGAAGGCCACTTCCATCGGCAGGTCGAGGCTGGCCGGCACCTGCGTCCACACTTCGCAACCCCATACCTCGAAGCGCGCGCCCGGCACCTGGTCGGGGCCGAGGCCACCGAGCGGCTTGCCCTGCTCGCGCGTGACCCAGTCGGCCAGGTACGCGTCGTTGGCCTTGATGATCTCGGCCACTTTCATCATCAACGCCTTGCGCTCGGCATCGGGCCGGGCTGCCCAGGCAGGCTGCGCGGCGCGGGCCGCGGCGATCGCATCGGAAACCTGCTGCTTCGTCGAGACCGGTACGTTGCCAAGCGTCTCGCCGGTGGCCGGGTTGAGCGACGGGAAGGACTTGTCGGAACCGACAGCCTTGCCGTCAATGGTGTTCATGTAGGTCGTCATGGTGTCTCCTGAAGTCTTGCTGGAGAGCGCGCCGCCCACGGCGCATCCCGCAGCGGTCGAATGCCGCAGCATCGGCCATCATCGCGCACGACGCGGCGCCGGACTTGTAGCGGAGTGCGAACGGAGTTGACCGGGAGTGCAGCTTCAGCCCTGTGAGCGCCGGCGGTACTCGCGCGGGCCGGTGCCGTACACCGCCTTGAACAGGCGACTGAAATGGGCCATGTCGCTGAAGCCGTTGTCGAAGGCGATACGCGTGATCGTCTTGTCGCGGCTGTCGGCGTCGAGCAGCACCTGCCGGCAGCGATCGAGGCGCGTCTGCTGGATGAAGGCACCCGGCGACTGCCCGACGAGCTCGAACCACGCGTACAAGGTCCGACGCGAGACCTGCAATCCGGCGGCGACCGCGTCGGGAGTGAGCCCAGGGTCGTCGATGCGGCTGGCGATGTAGCGGCGTGCGCGCGCCAGTTGCGCGTCGACACGCGTGTGGCGAACGTCGGTCGCGCTCCTCGCCGCCGCGAGCATCAGGCCGGCGATCGACATGCAGATCGCTTCCGCGGACGACGGGTCGTAGTCCTGCGGGTCTCGCAACGCGGTCAGCGTCGATCCCAGGGCGACGCGCGACGCGCCGGTCGAGCGGTAGCGCTGGCCGAGTCCGGTCGTGGCGAGCGACTTCCACTCGGGACAGGCATCGAGCGGCAGCAGCGCGACGACGAACTGGCTCGCGTCACCGATCTCGATCGCGTACGGGCGAGACGTGTCGTAGAAGGTCCACTCGCCGGGCGCGAGCTCGCTGCGGCGGCCCGCCTGCTCGATGCGGCTCATGCCGCCCACCTGCCAGAAGAGCTTCAGGAACGCGCGGTCGGATCGCTCCGACAGCGTGCGCGTGCGTGTGACGCGATGCGCGTCGGCATCGACGTAGGCGAGTTGTGCCGCGCCGAGCTGTCTCGCGGTGAGCGCCGCATGGAAGTCGGCGCTGCGCGTGACGGAAACCTCGAGCGGAAGGAAATTGTCGTGTACGCCCACCTTCCAGCCGAGGGCGCTGCGCGTGCGCAGTTGTGCCGCGCCGGGCAAGGTCTGCATCTCCATCCCCCACGGCCCCGGGGAGCCGTTTTTCCCGTTGGTGGCTCGCCCCGGACGCCGCGAAGCGCGACCGGGGTGGACGCCGAGCGAGATTCTTGACACAAAACCGGGCGAACGCAATTCGGCGGGCAACTTCGCGGACGGGTCCGGCGCTGCATGGGCACTTCTGCCACGCGCGCATGCACGGATCAGGTTGCGCCGAACCGCACAAGCAGCGGATCCTCCAGCCCTGCCTCGGCGAATCCCTTCGCGCGCAGCCTGCAGGAATCGCAGCGACCGCAGGGACGCCCGTCGTCACCCGGGTCGTAGCAGCTGCTCGTCATCGCGTAGTCGACGCCGAGCTTCAGCCCGGTCTGGACGATCCCGGCCTTGCTCATCCGGCTCAGCGGCGCGTGGATGCGCAAGCGGCGGCTGCCTTCGACGCCGGCCTTCGTTGCGAGGTTGGCCATCCGCTCGAAGGCGTCGATGTATTCGGGTCGACAGTCGGGATAGCCGCTGTAGTCGATCGCGTTGACGCCGATGAAGATGTCGCTCGCGCCGAGCACCTCGGCGTAGGCGAGCGCGAAGGACAGGAAGATCGTGTTGCGTGCGGGAACGTAGGTGCTCGGGATCTCCCCGCTCATCTCCGAGGCCGGTCGGTCTTTCGGCACCTCGGCGTCACCGGTGAGCGACGAGCCGCCGAAGACCTTCAGGTCGATCTCCGCGACGACGTGGTTCGTCACGCCGAAGGCGCGTGCGACGCGGCGCGCGCTGTCGAGCTCGATCGCGTGGCGCTGCCCGTAGCGAAAGCTCAATGCGCACGGCTCGAAGCCGCGGCCTCGCGCGATGGCGAGCACCGTCGTCGAGTCGAGCCCGCCGCTCAGCAGCACGACGGCCCTGCGCGCCTCGTTGCTGCTCGCCGCTTCGCTCGCCATTCCTCCACCCACCGCTTCCCGGTTCACCCGATGCCTGCTCGGCCACACTGATGGCGCCCCATGTCAGGACGCAAGTACGAAGCGACCGGCGTCGAAGCTCAGAGCGAACCGGGCTCTCGCGGGCGCGTGATGCGCAATCTCATCGGCATCCGGCGTGTACGGGACATGAACGAGGCCGAATCGCAGGCTTTGGTGCTCGCACAGGAGGCGGCTTTGAGCCGTTACGGAGCCGAGCACCGATTCAGCAGTCGCCGGCGCCTCGGCAGAAGTGCATGCCGAATTGATCCTCATCCACCCATTTCGTGAGGGCAATGAACGCCGCGGTGGTCTTGGGTTCGCTCTGCTCCTTGCCCTTCGCGAAGGGAGCTCGAATACCTTCCACCGCGCTGGATGTCTCCGCGGAAACCCGCAGGGCGGAGTTGCGAGCGGCCGCCGACTTCTTCTTCAGGTGCGGATTCGATTGCTTCAACTTCATCCTTCTATGGTACGGGAAAGGCGCCGGTAGGTTCCGCTGCCCGGGTGGGCCGGCGAGATCGGCTGCGAGAGCTGGGCGCAGGTGCTGCTGAAGTCCGTAATCGCCACGGGCCGCGTGTCAGCGTCGGCGGATGCGGGTAGCGACTGCCCTGGGGTGCAGCACGTCGTCGAGATCCGTTGCAAGGAAATCGTCGTCCAGTGTGATCAGCCGCTCGTTCCGCGCGCGTGCGTGCGCGTAGGCAAAGCAGTCGCCGAAGTTCAGCGGGAACCGCGAGCGCGCCGAGATCGCGAGTTGCAGCAGCGGGAAATCGATCTCGAGCGCTTCGACGCCAAGCGCGCCGAGCGCGCGCTCGAGCTGCGCGGAGACGCCGGGGGAGGCACGTTCGAGCACCATCCCGCATTCTGCGATGTTCACCCACGACATTCGCAGCGCTTCCGTCGGATGCTCGTCCAGGGCGCTTCGGATCCAGTCGGTGCTCGGTTCCTCCGCGGCGAGCGCGATGATGATCGACGGACGGCTGTGCAAGCGCCTGCGGCGGTGCCAGAATCATTCGCACACGGCAGGAGAGCGCCATGTCTGCGATGCGCGTGCTGATCGTCGACGACGAACCCGAGTTCCTTCGGCGCTTCTCGGAGGCGGTCGTCGCAGACGCGGGCCTGCAACTGCTCGCGGCCGTCGCCACCGGCAAGGCGGCGATCGCGCTGCTCGACGCGCAGCCGCCCGACGTGATGCTCGTCGACCTCGGGCTGCCCGATATCGACGGTGTCGAGGTGATCCGGCACGCCGCGAATCGTTGCCCGCAATGCGACGTGCTGGTGGTGACGATGTTCGGCGACGAGCAGCATGTCGTCGCGAGCATCGAGGCGGGCGCGACCGGCTATCTGCTGAAGGACGCGAGCAGCGAACGAATCGCCGCGTCGATCCACGAGTTGCGCGCGGGCGGCGCGCCGATCAGCCCCAGCATCGCGCGGCGCGTGCTCGCGCGCTTTCGGATCGCTGCGGCGGTGTCGCCTGCCACGGCGGCGGGGACGGGCGCTGCCGAACCGCCGCTCTACGCGGGCGCGCAGCAGCCGCACAACGGCAGCGGCGCGCGCGTCGAATCGCCGCTCACGCCGCGCGAAACCGAGATCCTGCGCATGGTCGCCAAGGGGCTGAGCTTCGAGACGGTGGGCGAGGTGACCGGCATCTCGCCGCACACGGTGGTCACGCACGTGAAGAAGATCTACCGCAAGCTTGCGGTGCACTCGCGCGGCGAGGCGGTGTATGAAGCGAGCCAGATGGGGCTGCTGTAGCGTCGCGTTCGTGCTCGCAGTGCTGCTGCACGCGCAAGTCGTGCACGGCGCAGTGTCGCCGTCCGCTGCCGTGTACGAACCCGCGCATGCGCAGGTGCTGCTCGATGCGCGCGATGCGCTCCCGGACGACCACGGCGACTGGCGCGAGGTCGCGCTGCCCGACCCCACGCACAACGGCAAGGCGCTCGCCGTCTGGCTGCGTTTCGACTTCGACGCGCCGGCGCACGCCGAGTCGTGGGCGCTCTACCTGCCCTACCTGTACGGCGGCGGCGCGGTCTACCTGAACCGCGTGCAGCTCGCGTCGGTTCCCACCACCGACACCGAGCATCACGTGCGCTGGGAGCGCCCGCGCGTATTCCCGCTGCCCGACACGCGCGTGCGCGCCGGGCCGAACACGATCCACGTGCGCGTCGTCGCGGCGCATCCGCCGAACGGTCTGTGGCTCGCACGTCCCGCGGTCGGGCCGCAGGATGCGCTCGATGCGCTCGCCGACCAGCGACTGCTGTGGATGCGCACGATGCCGCAGATCACCGTTGGCGTTTGCCTGCTGTTCGCGCTCTTCGTCGGCTTCGTCTGGTGGAGCCGGCGTCGCGAGGTGCTGTACGGGCTATTCGGGCTCGCCGTCGCGCTGTGGGGGGTGCGCACACTGACCTTCGTCGTCGAGCGGCTGCCGGCCGAGCACTGGTGGCTGTGGCGGATCGTCTATCACGGCGCCAACGGCGGCTTCATCGTGACGATGGCGATCTTCGCGATGCGGCTGGCCGGCGTGCATCGGCCGTTGGTCGAGCGGGCTCTGTTCGGCTACTGGCTCGTCGGGCCGCTCGCGCTGCTCGCGAGTGGCGGACGCGCCGAGTCGCTGGTCGGCCGCGTGTGGACGCTCGGCATGATCCCGATCGGGATCGCCGTCGTCGTGTTCGTCGCGCTCGCCTGGTACCGGCAGCGCAGCTGGTCGGCGGGTGCGCTGTTCGCGGCGGTCGCGATCGCAGTGTGTGCCGGCATCCACGATTACCTGGTCGCCTGGCATGTCGCGGCGCTCGATCGCGTGCTGCCCGGTTGGCCCGGACAGCGCATCTTCCTGATGCACTACGGTGCGAACCTCGTGCTGCTGGTGATGGCCGGCCTGCTCACCACACGCTTCGTGCGCACACTCGATGAAGTCGAGGAGCTGAACACGACGCTCGAGCGGCGCGTGGCGGCGCGCGAAAGCGAGCTCGCCGAGAACTACCAGCGGCTCGGCGCGCTCGAGCGCGAGCGAGCGGCCGCCGAGGAGCGACAGCGCATCATGCGCGACCTGCACGACGGGCTCGGCTCGCGGCTGTTCACGTCGCTGTCGCGCGCCGAGCGCGGCAGCCTGCGCGACGGCGACGTCGCCGACACGCTGCGTGCGTGCATCGCCGAGATGCGCGTTGCGCTCGAGGCGTTGGCGAGCGACGAAGCCGACTTCACCACTGCGCTCGGCAACTTCCTGTTCCGCTGGGAAGGGCCGTTGCGCGAGGCGGGCGTGCGACCGGTGTGGAGCATCGACGTTGCGGACGAGGCGCATCGGGTTGCGCCGCATGTCGCGTTGCAGATCCTGCGCATCCTGCAGGAGGCGCTGACCAATGTGCTGAAGCATGCGCGGGCGAGCGAGGTGCGCGTGGAGGTGAACGGAACGCCGCGTGGGTTGTCGATACGGGTCGAGGACAACGGGCGGGGTTACGGGGGCGACGCGGCTGGGGCGCCTGCCCGCGGGAGCGATGCGAGTGGAATCGATGCAGGCGGGAACAACGCTGCGGGCGGAAGCGCCGCAGGCGGCAGCCGCCGCGGGATGGCGAACATGCAGGCGCGCGCGAAACGGATGGGCGCATCGATCGACTTCGGATCGGAGCCGGGGCGGACGTGGCTGGAGCTGCGGATGCCGGGAGACGAGGCGTCGGTAAGTGCGGAGGCGAAAGCGGAAGCGGCGAGCGTGGCTTGAGGTTGCGCTTCCCCACGCAAACGCTCGATCCGCCGCTCACATCCGAGGAATCGGCGGAGCTCGACCGCCTGTTCGCACCGCCGACCGGACCGACGCCACTCGAGATGATCTGAACCCGCCTTGCCGGCGGGTTGTCCTGAATGGCGACACAGCGTCGTCGTCGCGATCGATGCTGAGTTTCGGACCATAAAAGCTGGCGTTCTCATTCGTGGAATACGTCCCACGAGCGAAAGCGCTCATTTTTGTTGTTCGGTGTGTGCCATGCAACTCGGCGGGCGAGCGCTTGCGAGCGGCATCCGCATCGATGCCCACGCCCGCCCACAATCCTCCAGGACGAGGAGCGCATACTTCGGCTCGCCGTCGCGAGCGCGAGAACCGCCTCGACGCCGCACACACCCGCCCCTCCGATGCCTGAAACCCCCGGTTCCCCGCAAGCCGGCGCGCGCGCCGCATGGATCATGCTGCTCGCCCTCACCGGCGGCTTCGCGCTCAGCCAGGCCTATCGCACTGTCGCGGCGATCATGGCGCCACAGCTGCAGGCCGAGTTCGGGCTCGATCCGCAGGCGCTCGGCATCTTCGCCGCCACCTTCCATTTCGCGTTCGGTGCGCTGCAACTGCTGATGGGCATCGGCATGGATCTCTATGGCGTGCGCCGCACCGTGCTCGTCGCGTTTCCGCTGGCGATCGCCGGATCGGTGCTTTCAGCGGTCACCGACCACTTCGGTGTGCTGCTCGTGGGGCAGGCATTGATCGGCATCGGCTGCGCACCCGCCTTTCTCGCCTGCACGGTGTTCATCGCGCAACGCTTTCCGCCGGCGCGCTACGCATCGGTATCGGGGCTCGTGCTCGGCCTGGGCGGAGTCGGGATGCTCGCCACCGGTACGCCACTCGCGTGGCTGATCGAAGCGAGCTCGTGGCGTGCGGGCTTCGTTGCGCTCACCGTGCTGTCGGTGCTCGCCTGGATCGCGATCGCGCGCTTCGTTCGCGAGCCTGCAGCACACCCCGGCAAGCACGCCGAGCGCGAGTCGATCGCACAGGCACTGCGTGGCTTCGGATCGCTGCTGGCGATGCCGCACACCTGGGGGATCCTCTCGCTGGCCGTCGTCAGCTACGCCGCCTTCGTTTCGCTGCGCGGGCTGTGGCTCGGGCCGCTGCTCGTCGACAGCTACGGCCTCTCGCTGGTCGCGAGCGGCAACGTCGCGGTCGCGGTGTCGATCGCGTCGATGATCGGGCCGCCCTTCTTCGGCCACCTCGACCCGGGTCGAGAAACGCGCCGCCGCCTGCTGCTCGTATGCACGCTCGTCTCGGCCGCGCTCTTCGCGCTGCTTGCCGGCGGCTTCGGCGCGACCTTCGACATCGTCGTGTCGATCGTCTACTCGCTGCTCTTCGGCTACGGCGTGCTGCAGTACGCCGACGTTCGCGATGCCTATCCGGCGTCGATGACGGGTCGCGCGCTGTCGCTGTTCACGATGGCGCTCTTTCTCGGCGTCGCGCTGATGCAGTGGCTCACCGGAGCCGCCGCAACAGCGGCGGTGGCGGCAGGCCTGCCGCCCTTCGGCGCCGCCTTCGGTGCAATCGCGCTGATGCTGGCGGCCGGTGCGCTGCTGTTTGCGTGGCTGCCGCAGCCGCAGGGAAGCGGCGCTGCTATTCCTTCTCTTCGGCGACCTGCACGGTAAGCTGCACGCGATCCTCGTCGCGAGCGAGCGTCATCGATGCGGTGCGCTTCTCCTTCTGGTAGACGAGCATCCGGTTCTCGGCGTCGGACTGCATCGACATCAGCGGCTCCCACCCCTGCGCTTCCATTCCCGCGCTTGCTTCGTCGTGCATCGTCTCGATGTCGCCGGCTGCCTGCAACGCGACGATCGTGACGTCGGCGCTCTCGACGACGCTCTGCACGGTGTAGTCGCGCGGCAGGTAGACGTCCTTCGGAAACGCCACCGGCAACACCAGGCTTGCGCCGGTGCTCATCTTGACCTCGCCGTCCCCGGTCTTCACCGTGATCTGCTCGCCCGACTTCGCGATCGTCACCTGCCCCCCGCTCGCCCGCTCGACGGCGATCTCGGCCATGCGTTCTTCGCCGGATTTCTGGCATGCGCCCAGCGCAACTGCAGCGCAGCAAAGAAGGACGATCGTTCGCATGAAGAACCTTTTCGGCAGGCGAGGGAGTCGGGAGCGCGAACGATACAACGCCCGCAGCACGAAGCGAAGGCACGGCGGACGGGCGGCGCATGAATGACATGGCTGTCGGCTGGTTTTACACTGGAGCGCCGAGCCACCAACCGACAAAGCGTCGTCGTCAAGCGGTGCGCGGTAGAGCCAGCGATGGCGTGATTCTTGCGTCCCCTCCAGAAGGGGAAGAAAACGCCCTGCAGGGGAGGCAATCCCATGAAAAATCCCGTCCATACGCGGGGCGATTCGCCGTCGCCGGGCGATTCGTCGTTGCATGGCGATTCGCCGCGCGCGTCGCATTCCGCCGGACGCCGCACCGTGCTCATCGCCATGCCGGCGATTCTCTCGCTGCACCAGGGGGTCGCGGCGCAGGTGGCGCGAACCAGTGCCGTTCTGGTGAAGTCCGAAACCGAGACGCTGCTGTGTGCCGGGAACCCCGGGTTGGGTGGAAACGAGAAGGGGTGGTTCGTCGAGCCGGACACGCAGATTAACGTCGCGGAATTCACGCATCCAACCTACTGCAAGGCTGAAACCGTCGAGGATAGGACTAGCTACTCCTCCGTGTCGCGAAGCGAGATGTGCACAAACGGTGGCGTGTACTACCTGCCGCAGAACGGCATGAACTGCAACGCTCAGGGCGGGGGCTCCTACACTGCGACGCCCAATGTGAATCAGGGCGCATTCGTTTCCGCTCTCGCGCTTTCCTCTTTCGCCGGGCGCGTGATCCGTACCGAGGTATGAATCCACCCGCTGGCGGAACGCCCCGCTGGCAGGTTTCGTCCCGAACGAACTTCGTCTGGGCGCACTTCGAGTCGGGGCATGCGCTCTATCACCGGCCCTCGGGCCAGACACATTTCCTGAACGAGGGGGGTGCGCTCCTGTTGCGCGACTGCCTGCTCGAGCCACGCAATGCAGTCGAAGCGGCGCTGGCGCTGGCTGACCTGCAGGAGGCCGAGCCCGATCCGCAGTTCCTTCAACACGTCGCGGAGTTGCTGTCGCATCTCGAGCGCGTCGGACTGATCGAGTCGGTCGCGATGTGAACACCCCGGTCGGCACGGTAGCCACGCTCGGCGCCGAAACCTTCGCCGAGCGCCTTCGCTCCGGAATCGGGCTGCGTATCGGCCCCTTCGACTTCCGCATCACCGTTCGCCTGCGCGGTCCCGCACGGGCTTTGCATTCCCTGTACTTTCATTACCCGGTGGTCGACGACAACCGCGTGTTTCACGGGCACGTCTCGCTCGAGAAAGCGCCGCTGCGTTGGCCAGGCGCGCCGCGACGCGTACGTTTTCGCGTCGACGGGCGTAGCCCGCACGAGGACCGGCCAGCGGCGCATGCGCTCGCAGTGCTCGAATGGGGCCTGAACCTGGTCGTCGCGTTGCGTTTTCATGGATTCCTGATGCTGCACGCGGCGGTACTCGAACGCGATGGAGGCGCGCTGGTCATGCCGGCGCTGCCCGGCCACGGCAAGACGACGCTATGTGCCGCACTCGTGCATCGAGGCTGGCGCCTGCTGTCCGACGAGTTCGGCATCGTGCGTACCGGCACGACCGACTTCGTTCCCTTTCCACGACCGATGCCGCTGAAGAACGAGTCGATCGACGTCCTGCGCGCATTCGCGCCGGACGCGATCTTCGGACCGCGCATCGAGGCGACCGCAAAGGGCGATGTCGTGCACCTGCGCGCGCCCTCCGACAGCATCGAGCGCGCAGGCGAAACAGCGCGCGCCGCGTGGATCGTCTTTCCGCGCTGGACCGCGGGCGCGCCACTGTCGCTCGAGCCGGTCGCCGCCGACCAGGCCTTCTTCGCGCTGGCGACCAACGCGTTCAATTACGAACTGATCGGCGAGACAGCGTTCGAAAGCGTGAAGGAGATCGTCGGCGCGTCGCGAGTCATGCGGCTGCGCTACTCGGCACTCGACGAAGCCGTCGAGGCCCTCGACGCCCTGCGCGCAGGTACGAATGCCTGAACTTGCGCCTCTCGTCGTCCGCGCACTGAGACAACCGCAGTGCGTGGTAGAGCTCTCGCCGCGCGAACTCGATCTGTTGCTGCGCCTGATGCGCCGCACGCGCCTGCTCGGACGGCTGGCCTGGCAACTGCACGCGGCAGAGTTGCTCGAACGGCTCCCGGCTGCGGCAACCGACCAGTTGCTCGGCGCATTGGCCTTCGTCGAGGCGCGGAAGCGGGCAGCGCTGTGGGAGCTCGACCGCGTGGTCCATGCGCTCGGCGACGAGAGGCCATTGCCGCTCGTCGTTCTCAAGGGCTGCGCATACGATCTGGCCGCGCTGCCGAATGCGTACGGTCGCTGGTTCGCCGATCTCGACCTGCTCGTGCCGCGCGGCTGCCTCGCCCCGATGGAGACGCACCTGCTCGCATGCGGCTGGGCGGTCGCTCCGCTCGACGCACACGACGACCGCTACTACCGCCGCTGGTCGCACGAACTGCCTCCGCTGAGGCACGTCGACCGCGCGACCGAGGTCGACCTGCACCACAACATCGTGATGTCGACGGCACGCCAGAGACCGGATGCGCAGTTGCTGCTCTCGGCCGCGCGCCCCCTGCCCGGCACCGCGTTTCACGTGCTTTCGCCGGTCGACATGGTGCTGCATTCGATGACGCACCTGATGTCGAGCTCGGACCTCGCCGATGGGTTGCGCGAGCTCGTCGACATCGATGAACTGCTGCGGCATTTCGCGGTGCACGAGCCGGGTTTCTGGGAAGCGCTCTGGCCGCGCGCCGAGGCGCTCGATCTCGCGCGACCGGCGTTTCACGCACTGCGGCAGGCCAACCGCTGGCTGGGGACACCGATTCCCTCCGACGTGCTCGCCGCTTCCGCTGCGGGTGCGCCTCCGGCGGTCGTCGTACGCACCACCGATGCGCTGATGCCGCTTGCTCTCTTCCCGATGCACCCCGACGCACCGAGCCGACGCGCGCGCGCCGCCCGTCTCGCGCTGTACGTTCGCTCGCACTGGATCCGGATGCCGCCGCTCATGCTGGCGCGGCACCTGGCCCGGAAATTCATTCTCCGGCGACGAGCCGCGCGAGCTGCGCGCGCATCCGCAGCGGATCGACCGCCTGCAGCAGCCGCGCAACCCGCGGCGCCAGCTTCGGCACATCGGCACGAAGAATCTCGCGCTTGACGCGCAGCAGGCTCGCCGGGTGCATCGAGAACTCGCGCAGCCCCATGCCGAGCAGCAGGTGCGTGGCGCCCCAGTCGCCGGCCATCTCGCCGCACACCGCCACCGGTTTGCCGGCGCGCCGCGCGGCGCGGATCGTCATCGCGACCAGGCGCAGCACCGACGGGTGGAAGGGCTCGTACAACGACGCCACCTCGTGGTCGGTGCGATCGATCGCGAGCGTGTACTGCGTGAGGTCGTTGGTGCCGATCGACAGGAAGTCGAGCCGGCGCGCGAACAGGGTCGCCGAAAGCGCCGCCGCCGGGATCTCGACCATGCCGCCGACCGGCATGCCATCGTCGAATGCCTCGCCGCGCTCGCGCAACTGCGTTTTCGCAATGCCGATCAGCCGCAGCGTCTGGTCGACCTCATGGCCATGCGCGAGCATCGGGATCAGCAGACGCACACGCCCGTGCGCCGACGCGCGCAGGATTGCGCGCAACTGCGCGAGGAACATCGTCGGCTGAGACAGGCAGTAGCGGATTGCGCGACGGCCGAGCGCGGGGTTCTGCGTCACCGATGCACCCGGACGCTCGAGCGCCTTGTCGGCGCCGATGTCGAGCGTGCGGATCGTGACCGGCCGGCCGTCCATCGCCACCACGGCCTGGCGGTACGCCTCGTACTGCTCGTCTTCGTCCGGCAGCTCGCGACGGTTCAGGAACAGAAACTCCGAGCGGAAGAGACCCACGCCTTCGGCACCGGCGGCGAGGGCGTCGGCGGCCTCGTCGGGGCGCTCGATGTTCGCGCACAGGTGCACCGCGGTGCCGTCGCGCGTGACCGCGGGCACATGCAGCAGCTTGCGCAGCTCCTCGCGCTCGCGCAGGCTCACGGCCTGCAGATGCCGGTACTGCGCGAGCACGCTCTCGTCGGGCCCGACGATGACGATGCCCTGCTCGCCGTCGAGCACCAGCCAGTCGTCGTCGGCGATCAGGCGCGATGCGAGGCCCGCGCCGACCACCGCCGGCACGTTCATTCCGCGCGCGAGGATCGCCATGTGCGAGGTCGCGCCCCCCTGGTCGATCGCGAAGCCCACCGCCGATCGAAGCGCCAGCATGTCGGCAGGCGCGACATCCTCCGCAACGAAGATGCACGAATCGTCGGCCGCGGCCGCGAGCCGCGTCCGCGAGCCCGACAGCACGCGAATGACGCGGTCGGCCACCTGCAGGACGTCGCGACCGCGCTCGCGCAGATAGGGATCGTCGATCTCTTCGAACTGTGCAGCGAGATGTGCAGCCTGCGCGGCGAACGCCCATTCGGCGTTGCGCAGGTCGTCGCGCACCTGGGCGCGCGCGACGTCGACGAGCGTCGGATCGTCGAGCATCATCGCGTGCACGTCGAGCAGTGCGCGCGCCTCGGCCGGGCCTTCGTCGGGAAGCTGGTCGGCCACCGCCTGCAGTTCGGCGCGGACGACCTCGATCGCAGTCTCGAGCCGCGCCACTTCACGTTCGGCCTGCGCCTGCGACACGCGGTAGCGCGGAACGTCGCGCTCGCCCGACTCGAGCCTGCGGGCGCGTCCGATGACGATGCCGCCGCCCAGCCCGATTCCGTGCAGGCTGAACATCTAGGGTTGCGCTCCGCGGATCACCCGAGCTCCTCCTCGAAGCCGCTGGCGATCAGCGCGCGCAGTGCTTCGACGGCCTCGGCCTCGTCGGGGCCTTCGGCCTCGATGACCAGCGTGCTGTCCTTCGCTGCCGCAAGCATCATCACGCCCATGATGCTTTTCGCGTTCACGCGACGCGCGCCCTTGGAGAGCCAGACCTCGGAGCGGTAGCGCGACGCGGTCGCCGTCAGGCGCGCGGACGGACGCGCGTGCAATCCGAGTCGGTTCACCACGATGACCTCCGCGCGCGTCATCTGCGCGCGGCTCTTCGCGCCGCTTCGGGCGCGTCGTCGTCGGCGTCGACCGCACGAATCGAACGATGGCCGCTCTCGAGCAGCAGCCCGACGAGTTCGTCGACCGGCATGCGCCGGTTCTGGATCGCCTTCAGCAGCATCGGCAGGTTCGTGCCGGCGACGACGCGCACGCGGTCGGGAACCGCCAGCCGGGCCGCGACGCGCGACGGCGTCGCGCCGAAGACGTCGGTGAGCACGACGGCACCGCTGCCGTCGTTGATGCGCGCGAGCAGCTCGCGCCCGGCGTCGAGCGCGGTATCGGGGTTCTCGTCGGGTACGACGTCGAGCGCGGCCAGCTGCGGCGGCAGGCGCCCGAACACGTGGCGCGTGCACCGGATCAGCGCGGTGCCGAACGGCTCGTGCGAGACGACGAGAATGCCGATCATGCAGTCGGCGTCTTCGGCGGCTCGTTCGCGAGCGCCGCCTCGAGCCGGTCGATGAACAGCTTCGCGACGTCGAAGCCCATCTGCTGGTGGATCTCGCGGAAGCAGGTCGGGCTGGTGACGTTGATCTCGGTGACGTAGTCGCCGATCAGGTCGAGGCCGACGAGCAGCAGGCCGCGTGCGGCGAGCACCGGCGCGAGCGCTTCGCCGACTTCGCGATCGCGCGCCGACAGCGGCCGCGCGACGCCGGTGGCACCGGCGGCGAGATTGCCGCGGAACTCGCCGCTCTTCGGGATGCGCGCGAGGCTGTAGGGCACCACCTCGCCGCCGATCAGCAGCACGCGCTTGTCGCCGTCGCGGATCTCGGGGATGAAGCGCTGCGCCATCACGCTGCGCGCGCCGAACTGGTTCAGCGCTTCGATGATCACCGACAGGTTCGGGTCTCGGCGCTTGGCGCGGAACACCGAGGTCCCGCCCATGCCGTCGAGCAGCTTGAACACTGCCTCGTCGTGCTCGTCGACGAAGGCGCGCAGCTCGTCGGCCGAGCGCGTGACGAGCGTGGGCGCGGCGAACTCGGGGAACTCGGCCACCGAGAGCTTCTCGTTGTGGTCGCGGATCGCGCGCGGATCGTTGAAGACGCGTCCGCCCTCGCGCTCCGCCTGCTCGAGCAGGTAGGTGGAGTAGACGTACTCCATGTCGAAGGGCGGATCCTTGCGCATCAGCACCGCGTCGAAGGCGGCGACCGGCTCGCGCTGCGGCTCGCCGGTGACATACCACGGCCCGCCGTTGCCGACGGTGTCGGTGATCTTCAGCGGGGTGGCGACGACCATCGCGCGCTCCTTCGCGTACGACAGCTGGTGCTGCTCGCAGACGAAGAGCTCGTAGCCGCGCGACTGCGCCTCGACCATCATGGCGTAGGTCGTGTCCTTGTACGTCTTGATCTGCGGCAGCGGATCGAGGATCACCAGCAGGCGCATCGCTCGTTTCTCCTTATCCGTACAACGACGGGTCCGGGTCGGTCTGCTCGAGCTCGATCGCTGCGGCGAGCAGCGCAAGCCGGGCGATGACCCCATAGACATAGAAGCGGTTCGCCGCGTGCTCGAGCGACTCGCCGCGCTCGGGCATGTGACAGCTCGCCGCGAAAGGCAGCGGCACGAAGTGCATGCCCGGCGCGTTCAGGTTCTCGTCGGGGCCGCGCTGCGTGTGCACGCGATAGAAGCCGCCGACCACGTAGCGGTCGATCGTGTAGACGACCGGTTCGGCAACGCCGCCATCGACTGTCTCCACCGTGTGCACGCCCTCCTGCACGACGACCTCGTCGACCTCGAGCCCGTTCGCGCCCGCGGCCATCGCCTCGAGCTGCGCCGGGCTCGCGCGTCGCACCTGCCCCGCCTCGTGCACCGGCGTGACGCCGATGCCGCACGTGCCTGCGTTCGACTTCACGACGGCGAACGCACGCTCCTCGATGCCGTGCTCGCGATAGCGGGCGCGCGACTGGCGCAGGATGCGGTCGACCGCGGCAGCTACGCGATCGACACCGGCGCCGCTGCGGAAGTCGACGTCGCTGCACTCGACGTAGTTCGTCGTGATCAGCCACGGGTCGAGCTCGAACTGCCGCGCGAAACGGCGCGCGACGTCGTTGTATGCCGCGAAGTGACGCGACTTGCGCCGCAGCGTCCATCCGGCGTGCAGCGGCGGCAGCAGCACCTGCTCGTGCACGTTCTCGAGCACCGCCGGCAGGCCGGACGAAAGATCGTCGTTCAGCAGGATCGAGCACGGATCGAAGTCGGCGAGCCCGACGCGCAGGCCGCGTCGCACGAGCGGCTCGACGGTGAGCGTCTCGCCTTCGCCGATGTCGATGGATACCGGCGAGACGACCTCGGGATCGACACTGCCGTAGCGCACGCGCAGGCCGGTCTGGCGCAGGATCTTCGACAGCCGGCGCACGTTGCGCAGGTAGCGCGGGTCTCGGCGCCGCGTCTCGGGGATCAGCAGCAGGTTGCGCGCGTCGGGGCAGTATTTCTCGATGGCCGCCATCGCTGCCTGTACGGCCAGCGGCAGCGTGTCGTCCGACAGGTGCTCGAAGCCCGAAGGGAACAGGTTGGTGTCGACCGGCGCGATCTTGAAACCGGCGTTCCTCAGGTCGACCGACGCGTAGAACGGCGGCGTGTGGTCCTGCCACTCGAGGCGGAACCATCGTTCGATGCGCGCGCTCGCCTCGAGCAGATGCCGTTCGAAATCCTGCAACGGCGCGGAGATCGCCTGGGCAAAATCGGGAACCATGAACGAAGACGGTGCGGGCCATCGGGGGCGACGGCCTCGCACCGATTGTAACGTCGGCTCCGCGCCGGAACGATCCGCGCGCCTGAACGATCCGCGCGCCCGGACGCTCAGCGTGCCTGGCCGGGCAGCGCGCCGAGACGGCCGTCCACGGCCGCGGCCGTGGTCGCCGTCGCCGTCGCCGTCGCCGGCACACGCTCGGGCACGCGCGACAGCGCGTTGCAGGCCAGCGCCGCGACATAGGGCAGCGACTGCATCAACAGGATCGCCGTCCACATCGTCGCTTCGAGTCGCCCGCTCGGCTGCGTGAGCAGCATGCCGATCGCGCACGCCGCGAGCCCGCAGAACAGGAAGGCTTCCTCGCGCACCGCGAGTGCAGGCCGGTTCGCCGGCGCCTTCGCGTCCTTGCCGGTCGCCTTGCGCGTGATCTCGAACACGGCGCGACGGAACGCGAGCCCGCCGAAGACGCCGCGCGCGATCGCATGCGACAGCGCCATCCCGGCGAGCGCCGAACCGAGGATGTCGGAGGCGGTGCAGCGCACGCGCCGCGCGTACAGCAGCGGCCCGAACAGCACCTTCACGACGAAGAACACGAACAGCGGCATCATGAACAGCGCAATCGGCAGGCTGAACCACTGCGGCGCCGCGAGGATGCCCAGCGTCCAGAACATCGCCGCGAAGGCGAACACCAGGTGCAGCGCATCGCCGAACCACGACAGCCAGCCGGTGAGGAAGTGATAGCGCTGGCCCGCGCTCAGTCGCTCGCCCGAGACGAGCGCCGTCCAGTGCCCCTTGAGGATCTGCATCGCACCCTGCGCCCAGCGACGGCGCTGCTTGCGGAACGAGCCGAAGTCCTCGGGCGTCAGGCCCTGGCCCATCACCTCGTCGACGTAGCGCGTGGAATAGCCGGCCTGCATCAGTCGCAGGCCCAGCTCGGCATCCTCGCAGATCGTCCACTCGGCCCAGCGTCCGTGCTCGCGCAGCGCGTGCGCGCGGATCAGCGTCATCGTTCCGTGCTGGATGATCGCGTCGCGCTCGTTGCGATGATGCATGCCGATGCGGAAGAACCCGTCGTACTCGTAGTTCATCATCCGGCGCAGCGGCTGGTGCTGCCATTCGCGGTGCGCCTGCGGCGCCTGCACGACGGCGACCTTCGCGTCGTCGAAGTGGCCAACCAGCGAGCGCAGCCAGTCGCGCCGCACGACATAGTCGGCATCGACGACGCCGATCACCTCGGCGCCCGGATCGGTCTGCTCGAGCCCGTAGTTCAGCGCACCGGCCTTGAAGCCGGGCCAGCTCGGCAGGTGGAAGAAACGGAAGCGCTCGCCGAGCTGCTGGACGTGCTGCTGCACCGGCTTCCACAGCGCCTCGTCCTTCGTGTTGTTGTCGATGACGAGCACCTCGTAGTTCGAGTAGTCGAGGCGCGCGAGACTGTCGAGCGTGGCGATCACCATCTCCGGCGGCTCGTTGCAGCAGGCGAGGTGCACCGAAACACGCGGCTCGCGTGCTCCGGCCGGCAGCGGCCGCGGATCGAAGGAGCGGCGCAGGTTGCCCGGCCAGTACATCTCGACGAACTCGAAACCGTTGGCGAGCAGGATCGCGACCATCGCGCCGAGCGACGGCAGCAGCAGCGAGAGCGCGAGCCAGTCGGTGGGCCGCAGGTAGTAGTCGAAGGGCAGCGCGACCAGCCAGACGACGAGCGACGCGACCGCCTGGATCATCGCCGCGAAGGTGATCCGGCTGGCCAGCCGCATCCGGGAAAAGGCCGCGAAGAACCAGAGCATCGGGCCGAGCGCAAGCAGCGACGCTGCCAAGGCTTTCTCGCTCCAGTTCGGATCGCTCTCGATCGGGCCCGTCATCGCGAACTTCGGCTCGCGGTCGGCGCCGAAAACGCCCCAGTAGGCACCGACGCGACCTTCGTTCGCGCTCTTCCACGGCTGGTCGACCGCTTCCATCAGGTAGTAATCGATCGAATGGGCACGCGCGTGCGTGACGAAATCGCGGATGAAGCGCGCCTGCATCGCCGGCGACGCGACCGCGGCGTCGAAGCGGTCGCCACGGCTCGGCCAGCCGATCTCGCCGATCACCACCGGCTTGCCGGGGAAGCGCCGACGCAGCTGGTCGAGCCGCTGCATCGCATGATCGAGCGCGGCTTCCTCGGGGACGCCCTCCCAGTACGGCAGCAGGTGCACGGTGATGAAGTCGACGTGGTTCGCCAGTTCGGGATGCGTGAACCAGATGTGCCAGGGCTCGGCAGTGGACACCGGAACGACCGTCGTCCTGCGCATCTCGTTCAGGTAGCCGATCAGCTCCTGCACGGTGACGTCCTCGCGCAGCAGCGCCTCGTTGCCGACGATGATCCGCTCGATGCTCGAGTGGTCGAAGGCTGCGTGCCGGGCGGCCTGCATCTCGCGCCGGTTGTTCAGCGACCGCTTGTCGAGCCAGACGCCCAGCGTGAGCTTCAGTCCGTGGCGGCCGGCGATCTCGGGCAGCGCCGGAAACTCGCTCGCGCTGTACGTACGGATGCGCCGCGTGTGCTCGGCGAGCACCGCAAGATCGGCATCGATTTCGGCGGCGTCCGGATAGCGGCGCTGCGTCGGGTCGTCCCAGCGCTGGAACGCGTTGTAGGCCATGCCGCCGACGCGACCATGGAAATCGGGTGCGTCGATCTGCGGGTTCAGCAGCTGCCAGCCGGCGACGTTCAACGCGACGATCGCCAGCGCGAGCAGCAGCGCCGGCGTCGATACCATGCCCGACAGGCGCCGAACGATCGTTTGGAGGCGCCGCGCAGGCGCACGCAGTTCGATGGGCATAGGCTCGGGAAAACAGGAACGATGGGTTGCGAACATTACCGAAGTTCCCGCGAAACCACGGGTAAACCCGGTCTTGCCCGGTGGACGCCTCGGGAATAGCAAGCGCGGTGCCACCGATTTCCGCCTTGCGCCCGCGCGAGCTCATCCTGCTCGGCCTGTTCGCCGTCGCGCTGCTTTCCTGGTGGGCGTGGCGCGGCGCCGAACGCCCGGCGCCGCCGCCGGGCGTCGAGCGCGTCGATTGCGTCTCGTACGCACCGTTCCGCCTTCCCGGCGAGACGCCTTTCGATCCGTCGAAGCGCGTGACCCCCGAGCGCATCCGCGCCGACCTCTCGCTGCTGTCGACGATCACCGGCTGCGTGCGCACCTATTCGATCGACCAGGGGCTCGACGCGGTTCCGTCGGTCGCCCGCGAGCTCGGAATGCAGGTGCTGCTCGGCGTCTGGCTCGCACGCGATCGAGAGAAGAACGCGCTCGAGCTCGAGCGGGCACTCGCGATCGCACGCAGCCACGCCGGGACGGTCCGCGCGCTCGTCGTCGGCAACGAGGTGCTGCTACGCGGCGAGCTTTCCGGGGACGAGCTGATCGCGCTCGTCTCGCGCGCGAGAAACGAGCTCGACCTGCCCGTCACCTACGCCGACGTCTGGGAGTTCTGGCTGCGTCATCCGCGGCTCGCCGACGCGGTCGACTTCGTGACCGTGCACGTGCTGCCGTACTGGGAGGACGAGCCGGTCGCCGTCGACGATGCCGTCGATCACGTGCTCGCGGTGTACCGGAATGTGCGGCAGGCCTTCCCGAAGCACGAGATCCTGATCGGCGAGACGGGCTGGCCGCGCGCGGGACGGCAGCGCCGCGCTGCGGTGCCGGGGCGCGTCGAGCAGGCACGCTTCGTACGCGGCTTCGTCGCCGCTGCCGCGCCGCAGGGCGTGCAGTACAACCTGATCGAGGCTTTCGACCAGCCGTGGAAGCGGCGGCTCGAAGGCGCGATGGGCGGGTATTGGGGGCTGTTCGACAGCGCCGGCGAGCGCGCGTTTCCGTGGACCGGACCCGTGCGCGCCGATCCGCGCTGGCAGGAGGGCGTGCTGGGCGCGATGGTTGGCGGGCTCGCATTCGCGTTGCTCGCCGTCTTCGCAACACGGCGCCAGCGCGTCCCCGTTCAGCGGGGTCGCTTCCTCGTCGCGCAGGCGCTTGCCGGCACGGCGGCCGGTGCGCTGCTCGTGGCGCAGTGGCGGCATGCGGTGCAGTGGAACCAGGACTGGACGCACGAGTTGCCGGCACTCGCCGGGGCGCTGGGCACGGTCGCGTATGCGTGGCTCGCGATCGCGCGGCTGTCGCACCCACGGCCCGAGCCGGATGCCGGATCGATTCCGGGTTTGCATGCCGCGCTCGCAGCCCCATCGGTCGTGCCGGCGAGCGGGGCAAGCGCGCTCGGCGTGCTGCGCTTCGGCTATCTGTTCGCCGCAGCGATGACGGTCGTGCTGCTCGTCTTCGATGCCCGCTATCGCGGCTTCGCGTGGGCGAGCTTCGCGATGCCGCTCGCGATGCAACTGCTGCTCGCGTGTCGCCGCGAGGCGCTGCCGCGCAATGCACGCGAGGAACGCGCACTATGCATCGTCGTCTTCATCGGCGCCGCGCTCGCGCTCACGCAGGAGACGCTCTTCAACGCTCAGGCGCTCGTCTTCCTCGGCGGACTCTCGCTGTTCGCGCTCGCGTGTATCGGCCCGCGCGGCTCGCGCGCGAGCACGAGCAGTCCGAGCAGCGAACCGATGGCCGACAGCGCGAACGAGTAGAGAACGAGACCCGCGCCGCCCGCGACGAGCGCCGTCTGCGCGAGCCAGCGCCTGCGCAGCACCGTCGCCATCACCCCCGCGACGAGCGCGATCCAGCCGATCCCCTGACGCACGAAGGCGAACAGCACGAGCGTGCGCAAGGCACAGGCCCCCGCCCACGGGCCGGGATCGCAGGCATGCGCGATCGGTGCCGGCTCGATGACCCCATGCCGCACGATGAGTGCGAGCGCGACGGCAACGCCAAAAGGCGCTGCCTGCCGCAGGACGGCAGGCAGCGCACGGACGAAGGCTTGGGTGGCAAGCGCCTCGGGCGCGGGCAACCGACGGGATACGTGCCGGATCACCTCAACGATGATAGGCGGTCTCGCCGTGCGAGACGATGTCGAGCCCCTGGCGCTCCTCGTCCTCGGGTACGCGCAGTCCGATCGTGTGCTTGACCAGGACGAAGCCGACGAAGGCGACGACCCCCGACCAGACGATCGTCAGCAACACCGCCTGCAGCTGCACCCAGGTCTGTCCGACGATCGAGTAGTCGGGCGACACGGCATTCGCGACATAGTCGTAGATGCCGGCGCCGCCGAGCGCGGGTGAGGCGAACACGCCGGTGAGCAGCGCGCCGACGATGCCGCCCACCGCGTGCACGCCGAACACGTCGAGCGCGTCGTCCGCGTTGAGCATGCGCTTCAGGCCGTTCACGCCCCACAGGCAGACGAGACCGGCAACCAGGCCGATGAGCAGCGCGCCGCCGGGTCCGACGAAGCCGCAGGCCGGCGTGATCGCGACGAGCCCGGCGACGGCGCCGGAGGCTGCGCCGAGCATCGACGGCCGGCCCTTGAACAGCCACTCGCCGAAGGCCCACGACAGCGTCGCCGCAGCGGTTGCGATCAGCGTGTTCGCAAAGGCGAGCGCAGCGCCGGCGTTGGCTTCGAGGTTCGAGCCCGCGTTGAAGCCGAACCAGCCGACCCACAGCAGCGACGCACCGATCATCGTCGAGACCAGCGAATGCGGCGCCATCGACTCGCGACCGTAGCCGATGCGCTTGCCGATCACCCATGCACCGACCAGCCCGGCGACGCCCGCGTTGATGTGCACGACGGTTCCGCCGGCAAAGTCGAGCGCACCGCGCTGCCAGAGGAATCCGGCGCCGGCCGTGACCGCCGCGAGCGTCTCGGCGTCGATGATCGCGTCGGGGCCCGCCCAGTACCAGACCATGTGCGCGATCGGCAGGTAGCTGAAGGTGAACCAGAAGGCCGAGAAGACGAGCACGGCGGCAAAGCGCGCGCGCTCGGCGAAGGCACCGACGATCAGCGCGCAGGTGATTCCGGCGAAGGTGGCCTGGAAGGCGACGAAGCTCAGTTCGGGCAGCACGACACCCTTGCTGAAGGTGGCCGCGAGAGAATCCGCTGCGACGCCGGCGAGGAAGATCTTCGAAAAATTGCCGAAGAACGGGCCGTCGCCGCCGAAGGCGAGCGAGTAACCGTAGATCGTCCACAGCACGACGATCAGCGCGAAGACCATCAGTACCTGCATCAGCACCGACAGCATGTTCTTCGCGCGCACCATCCCGCCGTAGAAGAGGGCGAGACCGGGGACCGTCATCATCACGACGAGCAGCGTCGCGACGGTGATCCACGCAACGTCGCCCTTGTGCGGCTCGGGCGCGGCGAAGGCGGAGGCTGCCGGCAACAGCGCCGCGGCAGCGGCGGCGATACGAGGCGCGAGCATCTTTTCTCCCTGTATTGTTTTCACGTTCACAGCGCCTCGTTGCCGGTCTCGCCGGTGCGGATGCGAATGACCTGCTCGAGGTCGTAGACGAAGATCTTTCCGTCGCCGATCTTCCCGGTGCGCGCTGCCGTCTGGATCGCCTCGACTGCCTGGTCGACGAGCTCGTCGGGAATCGCCACGTCGATCTTCACTTTCGGCAGGAAGTCGATGACGTACTCGGCGCCCCGGTACAGCTCGGTATGGCCTTTCTGCCGGCCGAAGCCCTTGACCTCGGCGACCGTGATGCCCTGCACGCCGATCGTCGAGAGCGCTTCGCGCACCTCGTCGAGCTTGAAGGGCTTGAGCACTGCGGTGATCATCTTCATCGTCGTCTCCCCGTTTCAGAACGCGCGGCCGACCGTCAGCACGGCGGTGCCCTTGCCGAGATCGCGGTTGCGCGCACTGCGATAGCACTCGCCGCTGTCGCCCTTCGCATCGGTGTCGATGTACGAGAGGCTCCAGTCGAAGCCGACCCACGACTTCGCGACGCCGAGCTTCCAGTCGGTGTAGCTGCAGTCGCTCGACGAGCGGATGCGGATGCCGCCCTGCGAGCCCGAAGGCACGCGCTGATGGCCGACGTGCGCGACGAGCGAGAAGCCGCCGCCGAGGCCGACGTTCGCCGACAGGTCGAGGTAGCCCGCGCCCTTGCTGTCGGGCACGCCGAACAGGTTCGTCACCGCATGCGAATACTTCAGCGACAGCATCTGCCAGCTGCCGGCGACGTAGAGCTCGGTGGTGTTCGGCGAGACGAAGCCCGCCGGATAGCTGCCGGGGTAGAGATAGCGCAGCACGCCGACGTCGTAGCCGAAGTCGCCGAAGGAGCCGCGGTAGCCGCCATAGACGTCGAGCTCGACACTGCTGCTCACGCGGTCGTCGGCATCGGCGAGCCAGCTCACGTTCGTGCCCCAGGTGCCGACGTAGAGGCCGCTCGCATGCGAGTAGTCGAGGCCGCCCTGCACGGCGGGATCGCCGTCGGTCTGCGCGATGCCGCGGTAGCGGTACTCGCTCGCGAGCGTGAAGTTGACACTCGTCGAATGCACGGGCGTTGCTTCGGCCGCCTGCTGCGCGACGGCGAGCGGCGCAAGCATCGGAAACAGGGTGAGGGAAAGGATCGGAACGACGAGCGAGGGGCGCATCAACGGTTCTCCGTGTGAGGGTTTCACCCACACAGAGGCAGCTTCCGTGCCACCGCACGCCTTGCGCGTTAGTGGTGCATCGGGCCCCATGCCTGCCGCGCGTCGTGCCCCGTATCGATGCATTGCAGGCATGATCGGCAGCAACGCATGCACGATGGTGGCGCGCATCCGCCGTTCGCATCGGCCATCGGCATCAAGGCGGAAAGCTTGCGCCGCCGATGCGCGGTGCTAGACTGGATTCACGATGAACACGACACCGCAATCGCTGCTTTCCGAGCTGCAGCAACGCGTCTCCGACCTGTTCCGCAACAGTCCGGCGGCCGACATCGAGCGCAACCTGAAGGCGATGCTCGCGCAGACCTTCCAGCGGGTCGATCTCGTCACGCGTGACGAATTCGACACGCAGCTCGAACGGCTGTCGCGCCTGCAGGAACGCATCGAGTCGCTCGAGAAGCGCCTGGCCGAACGCGAGGCGGGCGATGCATCGGGCGGCGCCGCACAGGCGGGGACGACGGACACCGGTCCCGGCACGGCGGGAGGCGCTGCCGCGGGCAGCGGCGCGATACCGATGCCCGGCCCGGGCACGGCGCCGTCGCCCGACGACGCCGGTCCGGTCATCTAGCGGCCTGCCGCCCGCCGGCTCCCTTTACCCGCCCTTCAAGCGCCCCGCACGGCGTTGCGATGCCGCTCGCCATCGTGCACAGTCGCGGCCTCGTCGGACTCGATGCGCCGACGGTGAGCGTCGAAGTGCACATCGGCGTCGGGCTTCCGGCCTTCCACATCGTCGGCCTCCCCGAGGCCGAAGTACGCGAAAGTCGCGACCGCGTTCGCGCCGCACTGCTGCACGCCGGCTTCGATTTCCCGAACCGCCGCCTCACGGTGAACCTCGCGCCGGCCGACCTGCCGAAGGCGTCCGGACGCTTCGATCTTCCGATCGCGGTGGGCATCCTCGCCGCGAGCGGACAGGTACCGTCGATTGCGCTCGACGAGCTCGAGCTCGTCGGCGAGCTGTCGCTCACCGGAGCGATCCGGCCGATCCGCGGCGCACTCGCAATGGCGCTCGCCGTCACGCGCGAAGCGCGCCGGCGTTCGCTGCTGCTGCCGGCCGGCAACGGCGACGAAGCCGCGCTGGTCGACGGCGTGCGGCTGCTCGGCGCCGAAGATCTCGCCGGTGTCGCCGCGCACCTGCGCGGATCGAGCCCGCTGGTGCGCCTCGAGCCGCGCGCCCCGTCGATGCAGGCGCACGATGGCGACGACTTCGCCGACGTGAAGGGGCAGGCCTTCGCCAAGCGCGCGCTCGAGGTCGCTGCCGCCGGTGCGCACAATCTGTTGATGATCGGCCCGCCCGGTGCCGGCAAGTCGCTGCTCGCACAGCGCATGCCGACGATCCAGCCGCCGATGGACACCGACGAGGCGCTCGAGAGCGCCGCGCTCGCCAGCCTCAACGGCGCCTTCCGCAGCGAGGACTGGGGGCGCAGGCCGTTCCGCGCGCCGCACCACGGCGCCTCCGCTGCGGCGATCGTCGGCGGCGGATCGAACCCGCGACCCGGCGAGGCGAGCCTCGCGCACAACGGCGTGCTCTTTCTCGACGAACTGCCCGAGTTCTCGCGGGCGGTACTCGAAGCGCTGCGCGAGCCGCTCGAAACCGGCCGCATCGCCGTCGCAAGGGCCGCGCGACGCGTCGAGTTCCCCGCACGCTTCCAGCTCGTCGCCGCGATGAACCCCTGCCCCTGCGGATACTACGGAAGCACGCGCTGCCGCTGCACGCCCGAGCAGGTGCAGCGCTATCGCTCGCGGCTGTCGGGTCCGCTGCTCGATCGCATCGACCTGCTGATCGGCGTCTCGCCGGTGGGGGAGCAGCAGCTGATGCAGCCCGCCGACGGCGAGCCGAGCTGCATCATCGCCGCGCGCGTTGCGCGTGCACGCGAGGTGCAACGCGCGCGCCAGCAGACCGCGAACGCGTTCCTGCCTCCGCCGCAGATCGATCGCCATTGCGCGCTCGACACCGACGCTGCGTCGCTGCTGCGCCAGGTTGCACGTCGGCAACACTGGTCGTCGCGCGCACTGCATCGCGTGCAGAAGCTCGCGCGCACGATCGCGGATCTTGCCGACGACGAGCGCATCGACTCGCAGCACGTCGCCGAGGCAATCGGCTATCGCCGCGCGCTCGACGTCGGTGCTGCGCACGGTGCTACGATCGTCGCGCACTGAACGAAGCTGCGCCATGACCGAAGACTCATCGAAGCTCCCGCTCTCCGGCCTGAAGGTCGTCGAGCTGCACGCGATCGGCCCCGTGCCCTACGCCGGCCAACTACTGCGCTCGCTCGGCGCACGTGTGCTGCGCGTATCGCCGCCGGCCGATCCCGGTCTGGGCGTGCGCGTGCCGCCGCAGTACGACCTGCTGAATACCGGCAAGGAAGAACGGCTGCTCGACCTGAAGAGCGCCGAAGGGCTCGACGCGCTGCACGCCGAGCTCGCCGACGCCGACGTGCTCATCGAGGGCTTCCGTCCGGGCGTGCTCGAGCGGCTCGGGCTCGCTCCCGCTACGCTGCTCGAGCGGCATCCGCGACTGGTCACCGGCAGGCTCTCGGGCTGGGGCAGCCGCGGAGAACTGGCGCCGCGCGCCGGCCATGACATCAACTACCTCGCGCGCGCCGGCGTACTGAACGCGATCGGCCGGCGTGACGAGCCGATCGTTCCGCTGAACCTGATCGCCGACTTCGGCGGCGGCGCAATGCACCTGCTGGTCGGCGTACTCGCGAAGCTCGTGCAGCGCTCGATCACGCAGCGCGGCGGTGTCGTCGAGACGAGCATCCTCGCCGGCACGGTCGGCCTCACGCCGATGGTCTATGGTCTCCTGGCCGGCGGCGTCTGGAACCTGGATCGGTCGAGCAACCTGCTCGACGGCGCGATGCCCTTCTACCGGGTCTACCGCTGCGCCGACGGACGCTTCGTCGCCGTCGGGCCGCTGGAGCCGAAGTTCTACCGTGAGCTGCTCGAGGTCACCGGGCTCGTCGGCGAGATCGATCCCGCCGATCAATATCGTTCCGCGACCTGGCCTGCGACGCTCGCCAAGTTCGAGCAGCGCTTCGCGACGCGAACGCGCGACGAATGGGCGCAGGCTGCCGAAGGGCGCGACGCCTGCCTGTCGCCAGTACTCGATTTCGCCGAAGCAGCGCAGGACCCGCACAACCTGGCGAACGGTTTGTACCGCAGCGATCCTTTCGCGCAACCGCACGAGACGATCCGCTTCGAATGAATCTGCTGCGCGGACCGATCTCGCACCCGCGAGGCTCGCCGTGCTCTCGTACGGCTGCGCTTCTCGGCGCGACCTCGAGCCGCTCGCTACGATTCGTCACACGTTCTGGGCAATTCATACGGTTTCGCTGGAATTGCGGCACTTCATGGCCGCCATCACCTCGCGCTTGCAAGGGGAGTCGAAGGATGTGCTCCCGCTCGCGTCGTCCTCGCAAGCCATATCGCTGCGAAACACAGCGCTGTTCCGCCGGCAACTTCTTTCTCGACGGAAAATGCAGCGGAACGCAGCATTTCGCGCTCTTGGAGTTTTAGCCGTTTCCGCGGACGGCTCGCGGTCTCGATGACGTGAACCGGATCGCACGGAAATCGAGCACATTCGCACACGGCAGAGCCAAGCTGCGTCGAAACGCTCGCAGATCGTGCAATTCGGCAGCCCTTATCGAACGGGTCGGGCAAATCGCTCGCGAAACGAGCAGTTCTCGCGGTGGAATGAAGCTTCTCGTCTTCGGTCGCGATCTGGCGCCGGTCGTCTTTCGTCCCGAGTTCCTGGCGGGCTGGTCGGCCCCTGATGCGACAAGGACCACTCTCTGATCCTCCCGGCCCATCGCACGCGGTGACAGGTGCTTGAAATCAACGGGTTAAGGAACGGTTTCTTGTGAGAGCGCCACCGCGCTTCAGCTCGTCCGTACCGCCGCATCCTGCCGCGGCTGCACGTTCCAGAACACGAGCACGGCGAGCGCGACCGCCTGCATCGCCACCCACACGAGCATCGCCGGGCGAAAGCCGACACCGCCATGCTCACCGCCGAAGGCGTCGACCGCAACGCCGAACAGCCACTGCGCGACGAACATGCCGCCCATCGTCAGCAGGTTGTACGCGGTGAAGGCGCGGCCGGTAAGGCGCTCCGGGAACGACAGGCTCACGTGCGTCTGCGACAGCGAATGGCAGGTTGCGGCGATCGCCAGCGCAATCCACAGCAGCCACGCCCAGCTCGCCGTCGACAGCGCGATCGCCAGCTCGAGCAGCAGCATCAGCGTCGTGCCGATGGTCACCATGCGCAGCGTCGTCCAGCCGCGGCGCACCAGGTGCGGTACGGCGAGCCCAAGGCCCAGGTAGCCGAGCATCAGCACGAGGTTGAAGACGAACAGCGCCGTCGCCGCTTCGTCGGCGCCCATGCCGAGCACGCGTCGCAGCCACGGCCCGATCCACAGTCCCTGGAAGGCAACGAAGCTCGCCTGCACGGTCAGCGAGACGATGCCGAAACGCCAGAAGTAGCGTTCGCAGAACACCTGCCGATAGACACCCCACGACGACTCGCCGACGCGTCGCGCCGGAACCGGTTCATCGGCCGGCAGCAGGAAGAAGATCGCGAGACTCGTCGCGACGAGCAGCAGCGCGGCGACGGCAAAGACGCCGCGCCAGCCGATCGCCGGCAGCGCCATCTGCACCGGCACCGTCGTCGCCAGCGCACCGAGCGAGCCGGCCACGAGCATCCACGCGGTCAGCTGCTGCTGACGCGCCGGCACGTACCAGAAGCGGAAGGCACGCAGCGAAGCCATCAGCGCGGCCGAGACGCCGATGCCGATCAGCGCGCGCGAGACCCACAGCATCCACGTGGAACGCGCGCCGGCGAAGATCAGGCAACCGCCGGCGGCGACCAGCAGCAGCGTGGCGTTGACGCGGCGCGACCCGAAGCGGTCGAGCAGCACGCCGAGCGGGATCTGCACCGCTGCGAAGGCGAGGAAATAGGCCGACGACAGCGAGCCGAGCTGTGCGTTCGTCAGGCCGAACTCGGCGATCAGGTCGGGCGCGATGACCGCATTCACCGAGCGCAGGCCGTAGGACATGAAATAGCCACTGGCGAAAGCCAGGAAGACGCGGATCGCCACCGGCGCCGCCAGTACCGTGCTCACTGTGCGATCCGGAGCGATTCGTGGAAGAGTTTGGCTGCTTCTGGATCAGCGACCGGAGCGATCATCACGGCCTGCCACGCACGGTTGCCGCGCGCAACGAAGGTGGCGCTCATGTGCGAAGCCTCACCGCCGACCTGGCCGTCGACCTCGACGCGCGTTCCGACGGCGCTGCCGACGGTGCTACCGGAGGCATCGAGCACCGGGACCTCGACTTGCGTAGCCTGCACCTCATGACCCTGGACGTTGCGCTCCATCGCGGTACGCATCGCGCTCGTCGCATGCGTCTGCAGCGCTTCGTCGGCAGCAGGCAGCACGACCGACCCCACGGTGAAGAGGGCCTCATCGACCCGCGCGCCGGTCATCGCCATCGTGACCTGCAGACCATCGAGATCGATGGAACGCGACATCGACACCGGCTTGGCCGGCAGCAGAACGCGGTAGCCTGCAGCATCTTCGCGGATCTCGCGCCAGTTGTAGGAAGGCTGGCAGGCGACAAGCGCGGCAGCGGCCATGAGGACGAGTGCTGCCGGCCTTCGGGTTTGCCGGCGCATCGCAGAGCGCAAGTTCATTCGATAATGGTAGGGCTGTACCCGATCCCCTGCCCGGAACGGAGGTTCAAATGATCTACGAGTTCAAGTCGCGCGCCACCGGCACTGTCATCATGACCAAGCCCGTAGCCGAATGGATCCTGCAGATCATCGGCAAGGCGCCCGGCCGCACGGGAATCGTCACGGTCGACCAGATGCCAGGCGCCGTCGACGCACTGAACCGCGCCATCGAGCAGGAAAAGGAAGAGCTGCGGGCCGAGCGCCGCGCGATGGAAGCAGCAGGGCAACGCCCGCCGGACGGCGCCGCCGCAGCCGCGGAGGACGACAAGGCCGACCCCGACACCGACCCGTATCCGGTGTCGCTGGCGCAGCGCGCCTTCCCGTTCATCGAGCTGCTGAAGGAAGCGCACCGCGCCGGAAAGGACATCACCTGGGGGGTGTAGCCGGCGCCACGGCCTGCGGCGCCTCCGGCACCGGAGTCTCCGGCGCCGCACCCGCGCGCGCTCCCAGGTGCTGCGACGACGTGATGCCCATCGACACGTAGATGCTGGTGAGACCGTCGACGCCGACCTCGGCCGGCGTCACCCATTCCGACGGCACGTAGAGCAGGCCGCCGCCTACCGGAACCGGAGCAGTGGGAACGAGCACCGCAAGGTAGTCGCGCCCTCCGATCTGCACCGGCTCGGGCGTGGAGAGCAGCCCGAGCACTGCAGCTCCCTCGCCACCGCCGAAATGCAGCCACACCGGGCTCATCGAGCGCATGCCTTCCCGCTCGCGCTGCGCGACGAGATCGACGAAACGGCGCGCCGTTTCGTACACGCCGCGCACCACCGGAATGCGCTGCACGACGCCGTCGAGCATCGACTCGAGCACGTCGCGCAGTCGCGTGCGGATGAGGATGCCGAGCAGGAAGATCGCCAGCAGCACGATCAGCACGCCGATCGCGTAGGCGACGAACACGTAGCCGGTCACGCCGAGCCCGATCGACACGAGGACGTTGCCGATCAGGCTGCCGGGCCCCACCCAGCTGACGACCAGGCGCGCACCCCAGACGAAGATCAGCACGGTGGCCGTGAGCGGTAGCGCGGCGAGCAGGCCGGTGACGAAGATCTTGGACAGTTCGCGCATCGGCGCTTTCATGGGGCGATCGAGAGCGGTTTCGTCAACGGGCAGAGTCTCGCATGCGTTCGCCTGCAGAGTGCCCGCGGGAGAACCCCTGTCTTGCACGTTTGTTCAAAGTCCTTGAAACTACGTGCATGATCGATCCGGGCAGCCGCCAGCAGGACCTCGCCGTGCGCGTGGCACGGCTCTATTACTACCAGCGGCTCACCACCGAGCAGATCGCCGAGGAGCTGCACACCTCGCGCTCGACCGTGTCGCGGTTGCTGTCATGGGCGCACGAGCACGGGCTCGTCGAGATCCACGTGCACGATCCGGCCGAGGAGCCGGGCAGGATCGAGGCGCAGCTGCGCGAGCGCTACGAAGTGCGAGCGGTGCGTGTCGTTCCGGTGCCCGAGACGGCGCCCGAGGCCGACTGGCTCGACCGCGTCGCCGCCGACGCGGCCGGCTACCTGAACACGATCGTCGACAGCGATCTCGTCATCGGCGTTGCGTGGGGGACGACGCTCGGCAAGGTTGCCGAACGGCTGAAGCCGAAGGCAACGAAGAACGTCGACGTCGTCGCGCTGAACGGCGCCGGCACGCCGCAGGGCATCGACAGCACGATCGGCACCGACCTCGTGCTGCGCTTCGCGGCGAACTACGGCGCACGCGCACACGCGTTCCCGGTGCCCGCCTTCTTCGATCACCCGGAAACGAAAACGGCGCTGTGGCGCGAGCGCAGCGTGCGCCGGCTGCTCGATCTGCAACAGCGCGCCGACGTGCTCGTCTTCAGCATCGGTGCCTTCGCCAGCGAGGTGCCGAGCCAGGTGCATACCGGCGGCTTTCTCGAAGCGGCCGATCGCCGCGACCTGCGCCGCGATCGCGTCGTCGGCGACATCGCCACCGTCTTCTTTCGCGCCGACGGCAGCTGGAGCGACGTGGCGCTCAATGCCCGCGCAAGCGGCCCCGACCTCGAGCTCTTCCGCTCGCGGCAGTCGATCTGCATCGCCTCGGGCACCGGCAAGGCCGACGGAATCCGCGCCGCGCTGGCCGGCGGCTTCGTGCATACGCTGATCGTCGACGAACCGACGGCGCGACTCGTGCTCGAAGATGCGAAGGCAAAGGCCGCGCGCCGCGGCACGCCGACCGCGATCGGCGCGCGCGCACGAACCGCGTAACGAAGATGCGACCGATGCGGCTCGACGACACGCCTCCACGAGAGGGCTTCGACGACGCAGAGGAGCGCCGCTTCGACCTGCTCGTCGTCGGCGGCGGGATCAACGGTGCCGGCATCGCGCGCGACGCCGCCGGTCGCGGCGTCCGGGTCGCGCTCGTCGAGCAGGGCGACTTCGGCGGCGCGACCTCGTCGGCGAGCACGAAGCTGATCCACGGCGGGCTGCGCTATCTTGAGCACTACGAGTTCCGGCTGGTGGCCGAAGCGCTCGCCGAGCGCGAGGTGCTGCTGCGCATCGCCTCGCACATCGCGTGGCCGCTGCGCTTCGTGATGCCGCACGCCGAGGGGCTGCGTCCGTCGTGGATGATCCGCGCGGGGCTGTTCCTGTACGACCGCATCGGCGGGCGCATCAGCCTGCCGCGATCGGAATCGGTGCGCCTTGCGCGCGACGACAACGGCGCGGGTCTCGCACCGCGCTTTCGCAGCGGCTACGCGTATTCCGACGCGTGGGTCGACGATGCGCGGCTGGTGATCCTGAACCTGCGCTCGGCGCAGGCACACGGCGCGGTGCTCCTTCCGCGCACGCGCTTCGTCTCCGCGCACGCACGCAACGGCCGCTGGCGAGCGACGATCGAGCACGCGAGCGGTGTGCGCGCGACGATCAACGCGCGCGCGCTGGTGAACGCCGCCGGGCCGTGGGTCGAGGCGGTCGCCTCGGCTGCCGGCGGACGCTCGAACCGGGCGTCGGTGCAGCTCGTCAAGGGCAGCCACGTCGTCGTTCCGCGCGTGCATCCGCAACCGCACGCGTACATCCTGCAGAACGACGACCGACGCATCGTCTTCGTGATCCCCTACGAGCAGGACTTCACGCTGATCGGCACCACCGACGTGCGCGTCGCGTCGATCGACGAAGCGCGCACGATCGACGCCGACGAGACGCAGTACCTGCTGCGCGCGGCGAACCGCTATCTCGCGCGACCGCTCGCCGAACGCGACGTCGTCTGGAGCTACAGCGGCGTGCGACCGCTGTACGACGACGGTGCCAACGATCCTTCCGAGGTCACGCGCGACTACACACTCGAGCTGCGCACTTTCGACGGCGCCGCGCAGCTCGACGTATACGGCGGCAAGATCACGACCTATCGACGGCTGGCCGAGGCGGTGCTCGATCGGCTCGCTCCGCACCTGTCGTACCGGCGCGACCGCTGGACGTACGGCGAGGCGCTGCCCGGCGCCCCGTCCGATCCGTCGGCGGCCCGCGCCGAGCTGCACGCGCAACGCCCGCAACTTCCGGCGGCGCTGCTCGACGCACTGTTCCACCGCCACGGCACACTCGCCGCGCAGGTGCTCGGCGACGCGACGACCCTCGACGCACTCGGCGAGGACTTCGGCGGCGGTCTGTACGAACGCGAGCTGCGCTGGTTCGTCGACCAGGAATGGGCACGCAGCGCCGACGACGTGCTGTGGCGCCGCTCGAAAGCCGGGCTGCACATGGACGCGCGGCGCCGCCAACGCGTCTCGGAGCTGTTCGCCGAATCGGAGAAGACCGCATGATCCCCGGCCTCGAGGCGATCGATCCCGACATGATCGACATCGTCTCCCACCTGCTCGTCTCGCTCGCCGCCGGCTCGGCGATCGGCATCGAGCGCAGCTATCACGGCCGCGCGGCCGGGTTCCGCACGCACGTGCTCGTCTGCATGTCGTCGGCACTGCTGATGCTCGTCACGATGTACCAGTCGCACTGGTACCCCGGCGCGGCCGAGATCGTGCGCGTCGACCCGACGCGGATGGCGCAGGGGATCATGACCGGCATCGGCTTCCTCGGTGCCGGCGTCATCATGAAGGAAGGGCTGTCGGTGCGCGGGCTGACTACGGCCGCATCGATCTGGACCACGGCGGCGATCGGTATCCTCGCCGGCATCGGCTTCTATTTCCCGCTCGTGATCGGCACCGTGTTGACGATCTGCGCGCTGTCGCTGTTCCGCTGGGTCGAGTCGCTGCTGCCCGCCTTCTACTACGCGTACCACTTCGTGAGCTTTCCTCGCGAACGGGCGCCGACCGAGGACGACGTCCGCGAGGTGATCGAAGCGCACGGCTTCAGCGTCAGCAACATGAGCTACCGGCTCGACAACCACGGTCGCATCTTCGAGTACCGGATGACGGTCCGCTCGCGCGATCGCGAGAACGCGAGCCGGCTCGCGCAGACATGGAGTCGTAACGAAACCGTGCTCGAATTCCGCATCACGCCGACATGAGCACGCTTTCCCTGCACCACCTGAGCAAGCACTGGGGCCCGACGGCCGCGGTCGACGACGCGAGCTTCGAGGCGGCGAGCGGCAGCTTCGTCGTGCTGCTCGGCCCCTCGGGCTGCGGCAAGTCGACGACGCTGCGCATGATCGCCGGCCTCGACACGCCGACGCACGGACGCATCCTGATCGACGGACGCGACGTCACGCGGCTGCCGCCGGCGAAGCGGCGCATCTCGATGGTGTTCCAGTCGTATGCGTTGTTCCCGCACCTGAGCGTGCGCGAGAACATCCTGTTCGGCGTGAAGGTGCGTCGCGAGCCGGCAGCAAACCGCGCGGCGCGGCTGGCGCGCGTGGGCGAGCTGCTCGGGCTGTCGGCGCTGCTCGATCGCAAGCCGTCGCAACTCTCGGGCGGGCAGCAGCAGCGCGTCGCGCTCGGCCGCGCGATCATCGCCGAGACGCCGGTGTGCCTGATGGACGAGCCGCTGTCGAACCTCGACGCGAAGCTGCGCCAGGAGATGCGCCGCGAGATCCGCGCGCTGCAGCGCAAGCTCGGGATGACGATGGTCTACGTCACGCACGACCAGACCGAGGCAATGAGCATGGCCGACCAGGTCGTGCTGCTCGAAGCCGGACGCATCGTGCAGGACGCGCCGCCTGCCGAGCTCTACGCGCGCCCCGCCACCGTGTTCGCCGCGCGCTTCATCGGCACGCCGCCGATGAACGTGCTCCCGCTCGGGCTCGTCGACTCCGATGCGAAGGGCGGTGTGCTCGTCGGCGTGCGGCCCGAGCACGTGCGCCTCGCGCGCGGCGGACGACTGCGCGCGATCGTGCAGAGCGCTGAGTACTTCGGCGCCGACACGATCGTCACCTGTGCGCTTCCCGGCGCATCGGAGAACGTCGACACGATCGCTGTGCGCGTTCCCGGGCAGCTGCCGATCGCCGCCGGCGAGCCCGTCTGGCTCGACTGGGACGACGACGCGCAGCATTTCTTCGACGCGGCCACCGGCCGGCGTCGCGACGATGTACGAGTACCCGTTCCACTACCGAGGAGAGTCCCGTCATGAGAAGAAGACTGCTGCAGGCGATCGGCGCATCGCTGCTCGCCGCCTCCATCCCGGCCGCGCACGCGCAGAAGCCGGTCGAGCTGACCTTCTACTACCCGATCGCCGTCGGCGGCGCGGTCACGAAGACGATCGACCAGATGGCGGCCGACTTCGAGAAGGAGAACCCCGACATCAAGGTGAAGCCGGTCTACGCCGGCACCTACCAGGAGAGCATCGTCAAGGCGCTCACGGCGTTCAAGAGCGGCCAGCCGCCGCACCTGGCCGTGCTGCTGTCCACCGACATGTTCACGCTGATCGACGAGGACGCGATCGTTCCGATCGACGGGCTCGCCGGCGACGGCGGCACGGCCTGGCTCGACGGCTTCTACCCGGCGTTCATGGAGAACAGCCGCACCGGCGGCAAGACCTGGGGCGTGCCGTTCCAGCGCTCGACGATCGTGATGTACTGGAACAAGGAACTGTTCAAGGAAGCAGGGCTCGACCCCGACAAGGCGCCGCAGAACTGGGACGAGCTCGTCTCGTTCGCGAAGAAGCTCACGAAGACCGACGCAAGCGGGAACGTGTCGACCTGGGGCGTGAAGATTCCATCGTCGGGCTTCCCGTACTGGCTGTTCCAGGGGCTCACGACGCCGAACGACACGATCCTGATGAACGAGGCCGGCACCGAGACCTTCTTCGACAAGCCCGGCTCGATCGAGGCGCTGCAGTACTGGGTCGACCTGTCGGCGAAGCACAAGGTGATGCCGGGCGGCGTCATCGAGTGGGGCACGACGCCGAAGGACTTCTTCGAGCGCAAGGCGGCGATCGTCTGGACGACCACCGGCAACCTCACGAACATCCGCACCAACGCGCAGTTCCCCTTCGGCGTCGCGATGCTGCCCGAGAAGAAACGGCGCGGCAGCCCGACCGGCGGCGGCAACTTCTACGTCTTCAACAAGACCTCGCCCGAGGAACGGCAGGCGGCGATGAAGTTCGTGCGCTGGGCGACCGCGCCGCAGCGCGCCGCGCAATGGAGCATCGCCACCGGCTACGTCGCGGTGACGCCGGCAGCATGGGAAACCGACGAGATGAAGAAATACGTGCAGGAAGTGCCGCAGGCGCTCGTCGCGCGCGACCAGCTGCAGTACTCGGTCGCCGAGCTCTCCACGCATGAGAACCAGCGCGTGACGAAGGCGCTGAACGACGGGCTGCAAGCCGCGCTCACCGGAGCGAAGGCGCCGGCCGACGCGATGAAGGACTCGCAGCGCGAGGCCGATCGCATCCTGCGCCGCTACCGCTGAGCGCGCAGGAGGCGCACGGCAGGCAACGGACGACGGCACGCGCGTGAACGCGCCGCGCAACCTCCAGATGCAGGTCATCGCCTGGCTGCTGTTGCTGCCGGCGATGGTCCTGCTCGTCGCGTTCACGCACTGGCCGGCGGTCGCCACCGCCTGGCGCAGCTTCTTCTCGACGCCGAGGGGATCGCGTCCGTCGGCCTGGGTCGGCCTCGAGAACTACCAGCTGATGCGCGAGGACGACGTCTTCTGGCAGGCGCTCTGGAACAACCTCTGGTACGCGCTCGGCACGATCCCGACTTCGATCGCGCTGGCGATCGTGATGGCGCTGTGGGTGAACGGGAGGATCCGCGGCCGCGGATTCCTGCGGCTCGCGTACTTCACGCCGACCGTGCTGCCGATGATCGCCGTCGCGAACATCTGGCTCTTCTTCTACACGCCGCAGTACGGACTGCTGAACCAGATCGGGCAGGCATTCGGCTTCCCCAGCCGGAACTGGCTGGGCAACCGCGACACCGCGCTCGGCGCGGTGATGGTCGTGTCGATCTGGAAGGAAGCCGGCTTCTTCATGATCTTCTACCTGGCGGCACTGCAGCAGGTCTCGCCGACGCTCGCCGAGGCGGCCGCGCTCGAAGGCGCCTCGCGCTCGCAGTATTTCTGGCGCGTGCTGTTCCCGCTGCTGATGCCGACGACGCTCTTCGTGCTGATCAACGCGCTGATCAACTCGGTGCGGATGATCGACCAGCTGTTCGTGATGACGCGCGGCGGCCCCGACAACGCGAGCATGCTGCTGCTCTACTACATCTACGAGGTCGGCTTCAGCTTCTGGGATTCCGCCTACGCGGCCGCGCTCACCGTCGTCGTGCTCGCCATCCTCGGCGTCACCGCGCTCGTGAAGTTCCGCTGGCTCGACCGGCGGATCCACTACCAGTGAGCGGACCATGGCGATGAATGCGCGCACGGGTTTCCAGCGCAGCGCGTTCGCGCACGTGCTGGAGAGCGCCGGCGCCTGGCTGCTCGGGCTGCTGTGGATCCTGCCGCTCGTCTACGCGGTGTGGACCGCCTTTCACCCGTCGGAGTACTCGACGCGCTTCGAGCTCGGTGCGCCGCTCACGCTGCAGAACTTCATCGACGCGTGGAACGCAGCACCGTTCGCGCGCTATTTCCTGAACACCTTCCTGCTCGTCACGATGGTGCTCGCCGCGCAGCTGGTACTCGGCACGCTCGCCGCATACGCCTTCGCGCGCTTCGAGTTCCGCGGTCGCGACCTGCTGTTCTTCCTCGTGCTGCTGCAGCTGATGGTGATGCCCGACGTGCTGATCATCGAGAACTACGCGACGATGAACGCGCTCGGGCTGCGCGACACGATCGTCGCGATCGGACTGCCGTATTTCGCGTCGGGCTTCGGCATCTTCCTGCTGCGCCAGACCTTCAAGACCGTGCCGAAGGAGCTCGACGAGGCGGCGCGGGTCGAAGGCGCCGGGCCGCTGCAGGTGCTGTGGAAGGTCTACGTTCCGCTCGCTCGGCCGATCTACCTCGCCTACGCGCTGGTGTCGGTGAGCTACCACTGGAACAACTTCCTGTGGCCGCTGATCATCACCAACTCGGTCGAGACGCGCCCGCTCACCGTCGGGCTGCAGGTGTTCTCGTCGACCGACCAGGGCGTCGACTGGTCGATCATTACCGCCGCGACGCTGATGACCTCGGCGCCGCTGCTGATCGGCTTCCTGCTGTTCCAGCGTCAGTTCGTGCAGTCGTTCATGCGGGCGGGGATTCGCTGAGATTGGCTTCGTAGGTGCGCACGCTGCGCATCACCTCCTCGCGCGCCTCGTCGACGCCCGACCAGCCGAGCAGCTTGACGAACTTGCCGGGCTCGAGGTCCTTGTAGTGCGCGAAGAAATGCTCGATCTGCTGCAGCACCGCCGCCGGGATGTTGTCGAGCGTGCGCATCGAGTCGTAGATGCGGCAGGTGGACGAGACGGGCACCGCGAGCATCTTCGCGTCTTCGCCGGCCTCGTCTTCCATGCGCAGCAGCGCCACCGGCCGGCAGCGCACGACGCTGCCGCTCAACACGGGCACCGGCGCGAGCACGAGCACGTCGAGCGGGTCGCCGTCGCCGCACAGCGTGCGCGGCACGTAGCCGTAGTTGCACGGGTAGTGCATCGCCGTCGACATGAAGCGATCGACGAACAACGCACCGCTCGCGTCGTCGATCTCGTACTTGATCGCCGGCGCGTACATCGGCACCTCGATGACGACGTTGCAGTCGTCGGGCAGGCTGCGCCCGGCTTCGATGCTGTTCGGTTGCATTCAGGAATCCCTCCGGCGTTTCGGGCTGCACGAGCAATGATAAGGACGGCGGCAGCGAATCGGATGGTTGGCCCGGATTTGCTGGTGCACTGTCGCGGGAGACGACAGGATTACAGTAAATCCTATTCTTGCCGGGCTTGCCATGCGCCGCAGCCAAAGACGCTTCGAGAGCAGACGCCGCGCGCGCGTCGTGCCCGCAAGCCATTTCGCTGCGAAACACGGCGCTTTTCCGCCGGCAACTTCTTCCTCGACGGAAAATGCAGCAGAACGCAGCGTTCCCCGCTCTTTGAGTTTGAGCCCGTTTACGCGGACAGCTCGGCACGAACAGCCGAGCGCTTCACCGACGCCATCGTTGCCGCGTGCGAGGATCTCGCCACGTTCCCTCCCCGGGGCGTAGCTCGTGAGGATCTCGCCCGGGGCTTCGCCTCACACTACAAGCGTCGTACGATCATTGCCTACGTCGTGGACGATCTGAAGCACGTCGCTCCTACCCTGGGGATCTTTCATGGGGGACGAGCGTACGAGTCGTCCTCTCGAGAAGCCGTTCCATAACCCGCTGATTTCAAGCACCTGTCACCGCGCGGTGGGCCGGGAGGATCAGAGAGTGGACCTTGTCGCATCAGGGGCCGACCGGCCCGCCAGGAACTCGGGACGAAAGACGACCGGCGCCAGATCTCGCCTGAAGGCGAGAAGCTTCATCGCACCGCGAGAACTGCTCGTTTCGCAAGCGGTTTGCCCGACCCGTTCGATAAGGGTTGCCGAATTGCACGATCTTCGAGCGTTTCGACGCAGCTTGACTCTGCCGTGCGCGAATGTGCTCCGTTTCCGTGCGATCCGCTTCACGTCATCGAGACCGTGTGAACCTGCGGCACGGTACCGTTCACCTCGCAGCGCATTCTCGTTTCTTCCGGAACACCGGGACCGCGCGCAGGGCTGAACTGATCCGAGCTGGACCACGACGACTGAGGACCCGCCTTGAAACTCGTCACCTGGAACGTCCAGTGGTGCCGCGGCGTCGACGGCCGCGTCGATCCGGAGCGCATCGTCGAGCACGCTCGCACGCTCGGCGACTTCGACGTACTGTGCCTGCAGGAGGTCGCCGCGAACTTCCCGGCGCTGCCCGGCAGCCGCGGGGAGAACCAGTTCGAGATCTTCGCCGCGCTGCTGCCCGGCTTCACGCCGATCCCCGGGGCGCCGGTCGACGTCCTCGCGCGCGGAGCGGACGCGAAACGGGGCGAGCGCCGCGCCTTCGGCAACCTGATCCTGTCGCGCCTGCCGGTGCTGCAGGCGCTTCGCCTGCAGCTTCCGTGGCCCTGCGACGCACAGGCGAAGCGCAGCATGCCGCGCATGCTCGTGGAAGCGACGATCGAAGCGCCATTCGGCCCGTTGCGCGTAATGACGACGCACCTCGAGTACTACTCGGCGGTACAGCGCGAAGCGCAAGTCGAGGCGATCCGCGCGCGGCACGCCGAGGCATGCGGACACGCGCGGACCTCGCCCACGACCACTGCCCGCAACGACTCCGACGACCCCTTCCGCGCCGCCGCGCAAACCGTATCGGCAATCCTCACCGGCGACTTCAACCTGCGCCCCGACGACCCGCTGCACGCGCGTATCCGCGAGCCCTTCGACGACGGCACGCCCGAACTGCTCGACGTCTGGCAGCAGCTGCACCCCCTGCAGCCGCACCAGCACACCAACGGCGTGCACGATCGCGAGCAGTGGCCGGCCCCGTACACCTGCGACTTCGTCTTCGCGAGTGCCGATCTCGCCCCGCACCTGAAGGCGCTGCGCGTAGACGCACAGACGCAGGCCTCCGACCACCAGCCGCTGCTGGTGGAGCTCGAGTGAACGCCCCCTCCACGTTGCAGCCGCTGCACGACTGGCCTGCCGCCAACGCCGCACGCGTGCACACGGTGCTCGCCGACATCGACGACACGCTGAGCACCGACGGCCGCATTACCGCCCATGCCTACCAGGCGCTCGAGTCGCTGCGCGAAGCCGGACTGAGGGTGATACCGGTCACGGGACGACCCGCCGGCTGGTGCGACCACATCGCGCGCATGTGGCCGGTCGATGCCGTCGTCGGCGAGAACGGCGCGTTCTGGATGTGGCACGACGACGCAGCCGGCCGACTGCGATCGCGCCACCGGCTCGACGAACCGGCGCGCGCTGCGCAGGCGCAGCGCCTGCGCGCCATCGCCGAACGGATCCTGCACGAGGTGCCCGGCTGCGCCCTTGCCTCCGACCAGTTCTGCCGACTCTACGACATCGCGATCGACTTCCGCGAGGACGTGCCGCCGCTGCCGCCCGCGGCCGTCGAGCGTATCGTGTCGTTGATGCGCGAGGCAGGGCTGCACGCGAAGATCAGCTCGATCCACGTGAACGGCTGGCTCGGCGACTGGGACAAGCTCGAGACGACGCGCCTGATGATGCGCGAACGCTTCGGCATCGACGTCGACGACCCCGCCGAACGCACCCGCTGCGTCTTCGTCGGCGACTCGCCGAACGATGCGCCGATGTTCGCGTTCTTTCCGAACGCGGTCGGCGTGGCGAACGTCGTCGACTTCGCCGGACGCATCGACACGATGCCCACGTGGGTCACGCCCTCACGCGCGGGAACGGGCTTTGCCGAGCTCGCGCAGCGACTGCTCGAGGCGCGCCGTCTTTTTCCGCTGGAGGTACACCGATGAAGCTCTACTACTCGCCCGGCGCGTGCTCACGCGCGGTACGCATCGCACTGCACGAGGCCGGCCTGCCTTTCGAGGGCGTGCTCGCCAGCACGAAGACGCACCAGCTGCCCGACGGCTCCGACTACTACGCGATCAATCCGAAAGGCTACGTGCCGATGCTCGAGCTCGATGACGGCCAGCGCCTGACCGAGGTGCAGGTGATCCTGCAATGGGTGGCCGACCGGAAACCCGAGAGCAAGCTCGCGCCGCCGGTCGGCACGATGCCGCGCTACCGTCTGATGGAGTGGCTGAGCTTCATCTCCACCGAAGTGCACAAACAGTTCTCTCCGCTCTTCAATCCCTCGTATCCGGCGGAAGGCAAGGCGATCAACAGCCGGAAGATCCTGCAACGACTCGAGTGGATCGACAGCCAGCTCGCCGGCAAGCAATACCTGATGGGCGCCGATTTCACCGTGGCCGATGCATACCTCTACGTCATCGCGGGGTGGGCGGTTCCGATGAAGCTCGACCTGTCGTCGCTGCCCACGCTCGGCCTGTACCGGCAGCGGCTCGACGGCCGCCCGTCGGTGCAGCGCGCGGTGAAAGAGGAACAGTAGCCTCGCAACGGGTGGATCCGTCGGCCGCGGTTCACCGCTCTCAGTAGTGAAGCTCGGCGACGGCCACCTCGCCGTCGCCGGCCGGCCAGGTGCGAACGGCGATGCGCTCGCCGTCGAGCTCGGCGAGCACGGTGCGCGATGGCCCGGGTGGCAGCAGCAAGGTCACCGTCGATACGCCAGGCACGCCGGGCGGCACGTCGGGTAGCGGCGCGCCGGCCAGTTTCATCCGGTCGTGTTTCGGATCGAAGTAGCCGCGCGGGCGCGTCATCGTGACGACACTGCCGGCGCTCTTCTGCGCATCGGTGAGCACCACCGGCCGCATGTGCACCAGCGAAGAAGATCGCGGGAACGCCGAGCGGTAGAAGTGCGTTACCGCGAAGCCCGGCGCCTGCACGACGAACTCGTAGGGCACGTCGGGCCGCGCCGGCATCGGCCCCCATTGCCCGTCGGCGCCGATGGTGCGCGCATGCAGCGGCGCGCCCAGGCGCTCGCCGGTGACCGGTGACACCTCGAAGACCTCGACACGAACCCCCGCGAGCGGCAGGTTCGTTCCGGGCCGGAAGATCCGCCCGTCGAGCACCGGGGACGACTCGGGGACGATCGCGGTGCGCACCGGCCAGTCGCCGGTGAGGAAATGCCACATATGCTCGAAGGCGCGCGGACCGAAGCCCGCCTCGCGATGGTCGACCAGGCCGAGTGCAACGTTGCGTGCCCCCCTCAGTGCCGGCCCGTTCGAGTCGACTCCAGTGGCGAAACCGGGGCGACCGAGCCAGCGGCCGTCCGGCTGGGCGTACTTGTCGTTGCCGTTGGAACGAAGCGTCATCCACTTCGGACCGCGCGTGACCTCGAGCTCGCGCACGCCGCGCGGCGCATTCAGCGAGGAGAGGAAGGGCCCGCTGCCGTTGAATTCGCTGCCGGGCAGGTAGTTGCCCATCCAGACGCCGTGATTCGGCGTGGCGGCGAGGATCGCGTGCGACACCTTCTTCGCGCCGCCACCGTTCTCGATGTAGTTGCGGATCGCATAGCCACCACGCGAGTGGCCGATCAGCACGACGCGCGACGCGCCGCTTCGCGCAAGAACACGGTCGACCTCCCGCGACAGGTAGCGCAGCTGGTCCTCGGTGGAAGAACGGCCGGGCTGCGCGATCGTGTCGTCGTCACGCGCCTCGGGATACGGAAAGTCGATCGCGTGCAGCCGCTCTCGCGGCCAGCCATTCGACTCGAAGCGCCAGACGGTGGTCATCCAGACCGATGCGTTGTCGCCGTTGCCGTGCACGAAGACGACCGGAGGGCGACGATCGCCGCCCGGCACGATCGACGCGCAGCCGCCGAGCACGACGAGCGCACCGAGCGCCGCTGCGAGCCATGCCCAGGCCCGTAGCGCGCGCAGCGCATCGTGCGCACGCATCTCCTCTCGCTGCATGCCGGGACTCCCCTCCGATCGGCGGAACCCGGCAAGCGTATCGCAGCTTCGACTGCCCTCGAAACGGGGAGGCCGCGAAGCGGGAATCAGCCGCTCGCGCGGGCGGCGACGAGCGGGCGATTCGCGCTGCGCGGGCTCAACGCGGCGGCGAGCGGCCAGACGATCGCGACGACGACTCCGCCCACGGCTGCCGCGGTAGCGAAGAGCATCGCCCAGTCGACCACGTAGGTCAGGTCGGACCACGCTGCGCCGGACAGCGATGGCAGCAGGACGACTGCGACGAGCGCGGCGATGAGGCCGGTGATCCACGCCCATCGCCAGCCGCGGCCCCAGTCGCCACCGCGCGCGAACGCGATCACGACGAGCGCCACGAAGACGAGCGCGAGAGGAAGCGTCCACGATGCCTGCTCGACCGCGATCTCCCAGACAATGTTCATCGCGAGCCAGATCTCGTACATGTGCAATCCCTCTTCAGGCGCGGCCGTGCAGCACGGCGAGGTACGCGGGCTTGAGCAGGCGCGTCTTCATTACCCAGGCGAACCAGCTCTCCTGCAGCGGGTCGACGAGCGGCACCGTCGGCGTGAGCTTTCCGTCGTAGTCGAACTCGATGAGCATCGCCGAGCCCTCGCGCACGAGCAGCGGACACGACGTGTAGCCGTCGAAGCGCTGTGCCGGATCGCGCCCGGCGATCACGTCGACGAGGTGATCGGCGACGATCGGCGCACTCTTCTTCACGGTAGCCGCCGTCTTGCCGCGCGGCGTGCCGTTGATGTCGCCGATGCCGAAGACGTTCGGAAAGCGCCGGTGGCGCAGCGTCTCCTTGTCGACCTCGAGCCATCCGCCGGGCGCAGACGGGCCGTCCTGCCAGGCGAGATCGCTGTTTTTCACCGAGTCGACAGCGCGCATCGGCGGCACCACGTGCAGGAAATCGTAGGGCACCTCGGTGCGCTCGCCTTCGGGAGAAGCGAAGGTGGCGCGGCGCGCGCCGAGGTCGACCGCAACGAGCCGGCTCAGGTATTCGGTTTCGATGTCGAGCGCCTTCCAGCGCACGAGCACGTCGTCGTTGACGACCTTCACGCCGAACACGGTGTCGGAAGGCAGCGCCGAGTGGAAGCGAACAGTCGAGCCCGCGCGCGTTCCCGCCTGGCGCAGCCGATCGTCGATCATGAACGTCATCTTCAGCGGTGCGCCGGCGCACTTCAGCGGCGTCGACGGCAGCGTCATCACCGCGTTGCCGCCCTTTGCGCGGAACGCGTCCATCGCCGCCCACGTCGCGGCAGCCGCCTGCGGGCTCGCGTAGACGCTGCCCATCCCGTTGCGACCGATCGCATCGACGTCCATCCCCTCGATCTGCGCGTAGTCGAGATGCAGGCCGGTGGCGACGACGAGGTAGTCGTAGGGAATCGAGCCGCCACTCGCTGTCTCGATGCGATTGGCCTGCGGGTCGAAGGCGGCGACGGCCTCCTGGACCCACTCGACGCCGTCGGGCACGAAGCTCGCGTTGGCGTCGCGCACTTTCCCGATCGGCCAGACGCCGGTCGCCACCAGCGTGTAGCCCGGCTGGTAGTTGTGCTCCTTCTTCGCGTCGACGATCGTGATGCGCGCACCGTCCAGTGCAGCCGCGAGCCGGTTGGCCACGGCCAGGCCGCCGAGGCCGGCGCCGGCGATCACGATGTTCGCCCGGGTCTTCACGCGCTCGGCCCGTGCCCGCGGTGCATGCGCGGCGAGCGACGCGGCCGCGCCCAACGCGGCGGTGCCGACGAGCCAGTCGCGCCGGTCGCGCCGATGCGCTTCGCTGCCCTTCATTGCATCCCTCCCCTCCAGGCGGGCGTCGCACGCCCTGTCCCTGCACCGTAGTCTTCGGCAGACACCGAACCCTTGATCCTCGTCATGGATTCGCCAAATACCCCATAGGGTATAGGTCGACTAGACTCGACGCACCGAGCGGCTTCCGGGGGCCGGTTCACGAGCCCTGGTCGCCGGCCCACGATGTCCCGTCCAACCTCCGCTGCCGCGTCTGCGCGTCGAACCCGCCCACTGCTTGCGCTGTTCGCAACGCTCGGTGTGCAGATGCTCGCCAGCATGTTGCTGAGCGCACCGTCGGTGCTCGCGCCGGTGGTCGCTCCGCAACTCGGCTTCGCTCCCGAACGCGTCGGCAGCTTCGTCGGCCTCGCCTACCTGATGGCGATGCTGAGCGGCCTGTGGAGCGGACGGGGCGTGGCGGCGCTCGGCGCGGTGCGCCTGAGCCAGGTCGCGATGTTCTCGTGTGCTGCAGGCGCCTTCGCCACGATGGCCGGCGCCGGCTGGCTGCTCGTCGCAGCGGCAATTGCGATCGGCGCCGGCTACGGGCTGATCAATCCGGCGTCGACGACGCTGCTCGACCGGCATTCGCCGACGGCACGACGCGCACTCTTCTTCTCGATCAAGCAGACCGGCGTGCCGCTCGGCGTCGCGATGGCGGGACTGCTGATGCCGCTGGGACTGACGACGCTGGGATGGCATGCGGCGATCGCCCTCGCCGGCGCCGCCTGCTTGCTGCTCGGCGCGGCGCTCTTTCCCGCGGTGCGCCGGCTCGAGCCCGCGCGCCGACCGGTCGACGCTGCGCCGGATACGCAGTGGTCGGCCGAGCCGCTGAACGTGTCGCTCGACGAGTTTCCACGCACAGCGACGCCTGCGACGCAACGCCGCGCCGGCGGCGGGCCCAGGGCGTTGTGGTCGGTGCTGCGCGATCCGCCGCTGCGCCGACTGAGCCTGATGTCGTTGTCGTTCGCGACGACGCAGCTCGTCTTCATCACCTTCCTCGTCTCGCTGCTGAACCTGCAACTTGGCCATTCGCTCGCATGGGCAGCGGGCATACTCGCCGCCGCACAGGGGGTCAGCACCATCGCTCGAGTCGCGCTCGGCCACGCGGCCGATCGCTGGATCGACGCAGGGCGTCTGCTCGGCTGGCTCGGCATCGCGATGGCAGCCTCGCTCGTCACGCTGGCATTGCTGCGTCCGACGACCGGCGATGCGTGGGTGTTCGCCGCCGCGACCTTCTGCGCGGCGACCGGCATGGGATGGAACGGCGTCTATTTCGCCGAGCTCGCTCGCACGGCGCGCGAGCGCGCCGACATCGCGACGGTTGCCGGAGCGTCGCAGTTCTTCACCTTCGCCGGCAGCATGTCGGGGCCGGTGCTCTTCGCGGAGGTCATCCGCGCCGGCGGTTCGTACAGCACCGGATTCGCGCTCTTCGCGTTGCTGCCGGCAGCGGCGGGAGTGGCTATGCTGCGGGCGCGGCACAGGCAGCCGGGCACTTCGACAAAGGGCTGATTGCGTTGCACACGCGCGACGACTCATTTATTCGCGTACGCGTACTCTTTATTCTCCGGCCTGCACCCGGCATCGCCTCTCGAGCTTCGAGGACGCCTGTGCGGCCAGGTCCTCATCCATCGGAGCGCCGTGCGCAGCTTCTTCCGCCGTAATCTGGTTCACATCTCCGTCGTGATGGCGGCGATGATGGCGCTCGGCATCGGGCTCGTGCTCGTCGCGCAGGCGCTGCGCTCCCATGCCGCGCTGGAACAGTTGCGCGAGACGCAGGATGCGGCCGATGCGCTGCTGCGTTCCGCCGCATTCCAGGCGCGCGAACGAGGCCTGATGGCGGCCAGCATGGGCAGCCGCGCAGGCCTCGAGAATGCCGGAGAGCTCCAGCGGCTGCGCACCGAATCGGATGCGAGCTGGCAGCGCGCGATGGAACGGATCGAGCGCATCGAGATGCCGTCCGACGTGATCCGCACGCACCTGTCGCTCGCGCGCACCGCGTGGATGCTCAGCGAGCACGCCGGGCAGGTCCGCGGGATCCTGGCCGCGCATGCGAGAAGCCGCGAGCCCCTCGCCCCGATCTTCCTCGAGCAGTTGGGAATCGCCCGCCTGACGATTCGCCAGGCGCTCGCGGAGCTGCCGGCGCTTCGCGCGCTTCCTGATCTGGGGCCGCCTCTGCGCGACGCGATCGACGGCGCCGAGGAGACGCTGGGCCGGCGCTTCGACGAAGCCGTCGACGCAATGCTGCAGGCCGGGCTCACCGGCGACTATCCCTTCGACGCCGCGCAGTGGTACGCGACGACCACTGCGCAGATCGACAGCATCGTCGCGTTCGCCGACGCCGCCGCGATGCATGCGTCGGGGCAGCTCGAGGAGCTCGCGGGGCGAAAGCGCCTGTGGGCAGCTGCATTCGCCCTGTTCACGGTGCTGGCCGGATACCTGGCCTGGTTGAGCATGCGAAGGGTGACGCGCAATGCCGACGAGCTCTTCCTGCAGAAGGAGTTCGCCGAGATCACGCTGCATTCGATCGGCGATGCGGTGATCACTACCGATGCGCAGGGCCGGATCAAGTACCTGAACCCCGTTGCCGAGGAGCTCACCGGATGGACCGCGCTCGAGGCGCGAGGCCGGCCCGGCAGCGAGGTCTTCCGCATCGAGAACACGCTGCACGCGTCGATCTTCGATCCGATCGGCGCCTGCCTGCGCGAAGGCCAGGTGGTCGGGCTCGCCGGCGGTCACCTGCTGAAACGGCGCGACGGAAGCACTGTCGCGATCGAGGACTCCGCAGCCCCGATCCGCGCACGCGACGCAAGCATCGTCGGTTGCGTCGTCGTCTTCTACGACGCCGAATCGCCACGGAACAACGACCATCTGCTTTCGTATCACGCGACGCGCGATGCGCTCACCGGCCTGATCAACCGCCGGGAGTTCGATCGCCGGCTCAACGAGCTCGTTCACCACGCGAAGACGCGCGACGGCCATCACGTGCTCGCCTACATCGATCTCGACCAGTTCAAGGTGGTCAACGACACCTGCGGGCACACGGCCGGCGACCGCATGCTGCGGCAGATCACCTTCCTGCTGCGCAAGCGGATCCGCGAGGGCGACGTGCTCGCACGCCTCGGCGGCGACGAGTTCGCGGTGCTGCTGTGCAACTGCCCGCTCGAGAAGGGAGCGGCGATCCTCGGCGAGCTGCGCAACAGCCTGGGCGAGTACCGTTTCACCTGGGAGAACCGCGCCTTCGAGATCAGCATGAGCATCGGCGTCGTGCCGATCACCGCATCGAGCATCGATGCCGCGCAGCTGCTCAGCGAGGCCGATGCCGCCTGCTACGCCGCCAAGGAAAAGGGCCGCAACCGGGTGCAGGTCTACCAGCCCGACGACATGGAGCTCTTCGAGCGCAAGGGGGAGATGCAGTGGGTCTCGCGCATCTCCGACGCGCTGCGCGAAGACCGCCTCCTGCTCTATTGCCAACGGGCTCTGCCGCTGCAACCGGGACTTGCAGAGCGCATCGAGGTACTGCTGCGCATGCGCAGCGCCGACGGCGCGATCATCCCGCCGATGGCATTCATCCCCGCGGCCGAGCGCTACAGCCTGATGTCGAGGATCGACCAGTGGGTGATCCGCAATGCCTGCGCCCGCCTCGGCGATTTCATCGAGGCGAACGAAGACACGATCGTCAACATCAATCTCTCGGGGCTGTCACTCGGGGAGAAGGATCTCGCGCGCTTCATCAGCGAGACGGCCGCCGCAGCCGGCATCCCGCCGCACCGGCTGTGCTTCGAGGTGACCGAGACTGCGGCCATCGCGAGCATCGACGCCGCGTTCGGAGTAATGCAGCAGATCAGCGATCAGGGCTTCACGTTCTCGCTCGACGACTTCGGCACCGGCCTGTCGTCGTTCTCGTACCTGAAGACGCTGCCCGTGCGGCAGATCAAGATCGGCGGAAACTACGTGCGGAACCTGCTCAGCGACCCGCTGAGCCACGCGGTGGTTCGGTCGGTCGTGGACATCGGACGCGTGCTCGGCATTCATGTCTGCGCCGAGTGCGTCGAGGACGCCGAGACGCTCGACGCATTGGCGCAGATGGGTGTCGAGCACGCGCAGGGCTATGCCGTCGACGCGCCGATCCCGCTCGAGGACTACCTGTACGCCCGGCAGGGCGAGCTGTTTCCGCAGGCCTGAGCACACCGGGCCGCCCGGCCCGGCGTGGCTTCGCGCTCCGCGCGTCAGAACCGATCGAAGGCCTGTGCGAGCGTGCGGACGGTGCGATCGATGTTGCCGAGCTTGTCGAGACCGAACAGCCCGATGCGGAAGCTTCGAAAGTCGGCCGGCTCGTCGACTGCGAGCGGAACGCCCGCGGCGATCTGCAAACCAAGATCGAGCAGCCTGCGCCCCGACTGGATGCCTTCGTCTTCGGTATACGAGACGACGACGCCCGGCGCCTCGAAGCCGGCGGCCGCGACACTCGGGTAGCCCTTGCGGGCAAGCATCGCGCGCACCTCCTCGCCCAGCCGCGTCTGCGCCCGGCGCGCTTCCTCGAAGCCGAAGCGCTGCGTCTCGTGCATCGCGTCGCGCACGCGCAGCAACCCGTCGGTGGGCAGCGTCGCGTGATAGGCGTGGCCGCCCTTCTCGTAGGTCTCCATGATCTGCAGCCACTTGCGCAGGTCGCAGGAGAAGCTCGTGCTCTGCGTCGCGTCGATGCGCTCGCGCGCCGTTTCGCCGAGCGCGACGAGGGCGCAGCACGCCGGCCCGCTCCAGCCTTTCTGCGGCGCGCTCACCAGCACGTCGACGCCGAGCGCGCGCGTGTCGACCCACAACGCGCCCGAAGCGATGCAGTCGAGCACGAACAGGCCGCCCACCGCGTGCACGGCCTCGCCGACCGCACGCAGGTAGTCGTCGGGCAGCACGATGCCCGACGAGGTCTCGACGTGCGGCGCGAAGACGAGCGCCGGGCGCTCGCGCGCGATCGTCGCGACGACCTCGTCGATGGGCGGCGGAACGAAGGGCGCCTTCGGCCCGGCCCGCTCGGCGCGTGCCTTCACGACGACCGTCTCCGACGGAATCGACCCCATCTCGAAAATCTGCGACCACCGGTAGCTGAACCAGCCGTTGCGGATCACCAGGCATTTGCGACCGGTGGCGAACTGGCGTGCCACCGCTTCCATGCCGAAGCTGCCGCTGCCAGGGACGACGATCGCCGACGGTGCGTTGTAGGCCTGCTTCAGCGTCGCGGAGATGTCCTGCATCACGCGCTGGAACTTCTTCGACATGTGGTTCAGCGCGCGGTCGGTGTAGACGACCGAGTACTCGAGCAGGCCGTCGGGATCGACGTCGGGGAGCAGGCCGGGCATGTTCTTGGGTCTCCTTGCTGGGGCGGGGGTGAAAGGGTAGATCGCGGCGGGGGGATCGGGGGAGACATTGTGCTCCGGGATGGTCGCTCCGATGCGCGACGGCCCGGTCTCGCGAGGGGCAACGGGGGCGAGCGGGCGCCTTCGGCTATGCTTGGTCGGCACGAGAACGAGCGCTCCGTTCCAGGGGCCGAAAAACAGGAGGGACGACATGCGGGCATCGCGGCGGCGGGTGCTGGTTTCTTCGTTGGCGGGGGCTTCGGCGCTGAAGTTTGCGGGCTGGGCTTCGGTTGCGCGGGCGCAGGACGAGATCGTCGTCGGCAGCATCCAGGATCTGTCGGGGCCGCTGCAGGTGTTCGGCGTGCCGAAATCGCGCGTGATCGAGTTCGCCGTCGACGAGACGAACGCGGCGGGCGGGTTGCTCGGGCGCAAGGTGAGGCTGGCGACCTACGACGCGCAGTCGAACAACCAGTTGTATGCGCAGTTCGCGCAGCAGGTCGCGATCAAGGATCGCGCTGCCGTGTGTTTCGCGGCGGTGACGAGCGCAGCGCGCGAGGTCGTGCGTCCGGTGCTTCGTCGCAGCAACACGCCGTACTTCTACAACATGACCTACGAAGGCGGCGTCTGCGACCGCAACACCTTCATCACCGGAATCACGCCGAGCCAGGGGCTGGCGATCATGATCCCGAATCTCGTCGAGCGCTTCGGCAAGAAGATCTACGTGCTCGCGGCCGACTACAACTTCGGCCAGATCTCGACGCAGTGGATCCGCAAGATGGCGGGCGAATTGGGCGCAGAGGTCGTCGGCGCAGAGCTCTTCCCGCTCGACGTGTCGAGCTTCTCGTCGACGATCGCGAAGATCCAGGCGGCGGCGCCCGATTTCATCGTCAACAGCTTCGTCGGCCCGGCGCACGCGGCCTTCTACGGGCAGTGGGCCGCGTCGGGGATGAAGGACCGCATCCCGATCGCGTCGCAGACCTTCGGCGACGCAGCCGACCACCTGCTGATGCCGAAGGAAGTCTCCGAAGGCGTCGTCATCTGCACGAACTACTTCCAGGAGCTCGACACGCCGGCCAACAAGGCCTTCGTCGAGCGCTTCCAGGCAAAGATGGGTCCGAAGGACTACATCACGAACCTGGCGATGAACGACTACGTCGGCTGGCTGCTGTGGACGGCGGCGGTGAAGAAGGCCGGCTCGCTCGAGCGCGGGAAAGTGCTCGACGCGCTCGAGTCGGGGCTGTCGGTCGATGCACCGCATGGCCGCATCACGATGGAAGGCACGACGCATCACTGCACGATGGACATGTACCTGGTCGAGGTGCGCGACGGGCAGTACCGCGTGCTGCAGAAGGCGCCCGCGGTGAAGTCGGTCGACATGGCCGGGCAGTGCGACCTGCTGAAGAATCCGAACACGAACCAGCAGTTCGTCCCGAAGATCTGAGCGGATGGACGCGGCGGTTACCGGACTGCACCTGCTCTACGGGATCGCCGTCCTCGTCCTGACCAGCCTCGGGCTCGCGATCGTCTTCGGGATGATGCGGGTCATCAACTTCGCGCACGGCGAGTTCCTGATGCTCGGCGGCTACGCGTTCGTGCTCTCGGTGCAGGCGGGCGTGAACCTGTGGATCGCGATGTTCGTCGTCGCGCCGCTCGCGGTCGGTGTCTTCGGCGCGCTCGTCGAGCGACTGGTGATCCGGCACCTGTACGGGCGTGTTCTCGACACGATCCTCGCCACCTGGGGGCTGAGCCTGTTCCTGATCGGCCTGATGTCGACGACGCTGGGCTTCCAGCAGCGCGGCGTCGCCCCGCCCCTGGGCAGCTTCGCCCTCGGCGCTACCCGCGAGTCGTTCTACAGCGTGTTCGTCATCGGCGTCACCGTCGCGCTCGTCGTCGCCGTGTTCGCGTTCCTCGGCGCCACCCGCTGGGGGCTGCTCGCGCGCGGAACGATGCAGAACCCGGCGATGGCCGAGGCACTGTGCGTCGACACGCGCAAGGTCTACGCGTGGACCTTCGCGGCGGGCGCGGCAGTGAGCGGCCTGGCCGGCGCAGTGCTCGCGCCGATCACGGCCGTCGTTCCCACCGTCGGACTCGTCTACGTGGCGAAGGCCTTCATCACGGTGATCACCGGCGGCGCGAATGCGATCACCGGAACGCTGCTCGCCGGCACGATGTTCGGCACGATCAGCGAAACCGCAACAGCGCTCGGCAATCCGATCGCAGGGCAGGTCGCGCTGCTCGTCGCGGCGATCGTCGCGCTGCGCCTGATGCCGGCCGGGATCACCGGACGTTTCTTCCGTCGCTCGTTGTGAAGACGGTGCATGCACGCCGCCGGGGCGACGCGGTGCTCGCGGCGTGTGCACTGCTCGCGTTCGCGATGCCATGGCTGGTGGAGACCTTCACGCTGGTCGGCTTCAACGTCTTCGTCATCCTGTCGATCCTCGCGCTCAGCATGTCGCTCGTGTGGGGAATCGGCGGCGTGCTCAGCTTCGGCCAGTCGGTGTTCTTCGGGCTCGGCGCCTATGCCTACGCGGTGGCCGCCGGCAACCTCGGGGGGTCGACGATCGCGCTCGTCGCGGCGCTCGCGGTGCCGGCCGCCTTCGCGGCGCTGCTCGGCTACTTCCTGTTCTTCGGTCGCATCAGCGATATCTACCTCGCGGTGATCACGCTGACCGTTTCGCTGATCCTCTACCACCTGATCAACACGCTGGCGGGCGCCGACTTCCGCATCGGCAGCGTGATGCTCGGGGGCTACAACGGAATGCCGGGCGTTGCGCCGATCAACCTGCCGGGCAATGCCGCGCGCCTGCTGAGCTACGAGGAGATGTACCTGCTCAGCGTGGCCGTGCTCGCGCTCGTCTACCTCGGGCTGCGACGGCTCGTGCGCAGCGACTTCGGGCGCATCGTCGTGGCGATCCGAGAGAACGAGTTGCGCGCCGAGCTGCTCGGCTACGACTCGCGCACCTGCAAGCTCGCGCTCTTCGTGATCGGTGCCGCGATCGCCGGGGGCGCCGGTGCGCTGTATGCCGCGTGGGGCAGCTTCGTCGGGCCCGACGTCTTCGGCATGAGCTTCGCCGCGCAGATCATCATCTGGGCGCAGGTCGGCGGTGTCGCGACGATCGCAGGCCCGGTCGTCGGTTGCGTGCTGATCCAGGCGCTGACGACCTGGCTCGGCGCGAACCACATCGCCGACGCGAACCTGGTGCTGGGCGCGCTGCTGATGTTCTTCGTGCTGGCGATCCCGTCGGGGCTGCTGCCGCGGCTGGGGGCGCTGCTGCGGGCGCGAGCGGAGGCGGCGTGAGCCGGCGGGCGGTCGGGTCGGACGCTCGGACGCCGGTGCTGCGCACGCGCGCACTCACCGTGTGCTTCGGCGGCGTCGTCGCCGTCGACCGCGTCGATCTCGAGCTTCGCGACGGCGAGCTGCTGTGCCTGATTGGGCCGAACGGCGCCGGCAAGAGCACGCTGTTCCGGGCGCTCACCGGGCAGTTGCGTCCGAGCGCCGGGTCGGTCGAGTTCCTCGGGGAGCCGATCGTCGGGCTCGAGCGACATGAAATCGCCCGTCGCGGCATCGGGATCAAGACGCAGGTGCCGAGCGTCTTCGAAGGGTTGAGCGTTCGCGAGAGCCTCTATCTCGCCGTACGTGCGAACCGTCGTCTCTCGTCGGCGCAGGCACGTGCCGCACGCGTCGACGCCTTGCTCGACGAGGTGCAGCTGGCGCCGCTCGCTGCGCGCACCCTGGTCGAGCTCGCGCACGGGCAGCGCCAATGGGTCGAGCTGGCAATGGTGCTTGCCAACGATCCGCGCCTCGTGCTGCTCGACGAGCCGGTCGCCGGCATGAGCGACGAGGAGACCGCGCGCACCGCCGAACTCGTGCGCGAGCTGTGTCGCGGACGCGCGGTGATCGTCGTCGAGCACGACATGCGCTTCGTGCGCGACATCGCCGAACGCATCGTCGTGCTGCACCAGGGCGCCGTGCTGTGCGACGGAGCGGTCGACGAGGTGCTCGCCGACGAGCGCGTGCGCGACGTGTATCTCGGGCGCGGCTCGACCGACGCGCGCGCGGCATGACGCACAACGGCGCAGGCCCGATGCTCGAACTGCAGGCGCTGCAGGCCGGCTATGGCCGGATCTCGATCCTCAACGAAGTCGCGCTCGAGGTCGCACAGGGCGAGCTGCTCGGCGTGCTCGGCCACAACGGCATGGGAAAAACGACGCTGATGCGCGCGATCATCGGCGAGATCGCGGCGACGCGGGGCACGATCCGCTTCGACGGAACCGAGCTGACGCGGCTGCCGTCGCACCGTCGCGCGCGCCTCGGGATCGGCTACGTGCCGCAGGGTCGACGCATCTTTCCCGCGCTCACCGTGCGCGAGAATCTGCGCTTCGCCGCGCAGGCGAGTCGCGCGGGCGACGAGGTGATCGAGCGCGTGCTCGCCGAGCTGCCCGCACTCGTGCGCCTGCTCGATCGACAGGGCGGCCTGCTCAGCGGCGGTGAGCAGCAGATCCTCGCGCTCGCCCGCTGCCTGTGCACCGAGCCCCGACTCGTGCTGCTCGACGAGCCGACCGAGGGCATCCAGCCGTCGATCGTCGAGCAGATGGTCGAGCTGCTGCGCTCGCTGCATCGGTCGCGCGGCCTGACGATCGTGCTCGTCGAGCAGAACCTCGATTTCGTGCACGCGCTCGCCGAACGCGTCGCCGTGCTCGAGAAAGGCCGCATCACGCATGTGGTCGACGCGAAGGATCCGCAGGCGGTGCAGACACTGCACGAGCTCGCCGGTTTCTCGCAACAACGCTGAACCGAACCGACGCGCGCCCCGGCGCGCGAACGCGCACAGACGCGCATTTCTTCAGGAGGTCCTCATGCCATTCGAACTACCGAGCAACGAACGTGTCCGCCGCATCGGCGCCGAGCTGGGGATGGACATCAGCGCGGAGTACGCGCAGGAGTTCATCGACTTCTGCCAGGTCTTCGTGCCCGGCTTCCGGCTCGTCGACCGGCTCCCCGACGAGAAGCCGACGGTGAAGTATCCGCGCACGCCGGGCTATCGGCCGGACCCTGCCGACAACCCGCTGAACGCGTGGTACGTGCGCACCGACATCCGCGGCGCGGCCGACGGCAAGCTCAGGGGCAAGCGCATCGCGGTGAAGGACAACACGATGATCGCCGGCGTGCCGATGATGAACGGCGCGTCGGTGCTCGAGGGCTTCGTGCCGGACGTCGACGCGACGATCGTCACGCGCATTCTCGACGCGGGCGGTCACATCGTCGGCAAGTCGGTCTGCGAGTACTTCTCCTTCGCCGGCGGCAGTGCGACGAGCGCAACCGGCCCGGTGATCAGCCCGCGCAACCCCGGGCACACGCCGGGCGGATCGACGACCGGCAGCGCAGCGCTGCTCGCGGCCGGCGAGGTCGACCTCGCGACCGGAGCAGACCAGGCAGGCTCGGTGCGCATCCCGGCGTCGTTCTCCGGCATCGTCGGACTGAAGCCCACCTTCGGGCTCGTGCCCTACACCGGAATCATGGGCCTCGACTACTCGATCGACCACGCAGGCCCGATGGCGCGCGACGTGGCCGGCGTGGCGCTGCTGCTCGAAGTGATGGCGGGCGAAGACGGCATCGACGGGCGACAACGCAACATCAAGGTGTCGCCGTACACCGAGGCGGTGGGCAAGGACATCAAGGGGCTGCGCATCGGCGTCGTGCGCGAGTCGTTCGGCCTGCCCGAGTCGCACGCGGGCACCGACGAAACCGTGCGGCTGACGATCCCGGCGCTGAAGAAGCTCGGCGCGACGATCGAGGAGATCTCGATCCCGTGGCACCTGCACGGCATGGCGCTATGGGGCGCGCTCGCGAACGAAGGAACCTATCGCACGCTGTACAGCGGAACCGGTGTCGGCTACCACGGAATCGGCGCGTATCCGATGGGGCTCGCGGCGATGCTGGGCAGCCTGCGCGAACGCGCGAACGAACTGCCGCACACGATCAAGGCCGGCATGCTGCTCGGGCGCTTCCTGGCCGACGACTGTCACGGGCACTTCTACGCGAAGACGCAGAACCTGCGCCGCCGCCTGCGCGCCGAGTACGACGAGGCGCTCGCGAAATTCGATCTGCTGCTGATGCCGACGCTGCCGTTCCCGACGCTGCCGATTCCGGCCGACGGGGCGTCGCTCGCGGAAGTGCTGATGCACAGCTGGACGATGCTGTCGAACACCTCGCCCTTCAACCTCACCGGTCATCCGGCGATCTCGGTGCCCTGCGGCGAGACGGACGGCAAGCCGGTCGGGCTGATGCTGATCGGCAAGCACTTCGACGAGATGACGGTGTTGAGGGCGGCGAGCGCGTACGAGGGGAGGTAGCGGGCGGGGGTTTCGCGCTGGAGGTTCGGAGGCGCCGGCGCGCAGCGCACCGCGCATGGCGCATGGCGCAAGTCAAGTTGCATGGCACAAACCGAGCCACAAAAGCGAGCGCTTTCGCTCGTGGAATGCGTTCCACGAGCGAAAGCGCCACTTTTTACTCCTCGAAATGTCATTAGCATCTCGAGCGGAAACGAACAGGGACCACCCTGTTCAGGAGCTGAGCTTCAGCCAACACCGGCGCACGCCCGCGAAGAACGCCCGGAAATCGAGCACATCGGCGCACGAGAGAGCCAAGCTGCATCCAATTGCACGTCTTGCGAGCATTTCGACGGGGCTTGGCTCGGTCGCGGGCCGAAACGCTCGCGAATCGAGCAGTTCTCGCGGCGCGACGAGGATTCTCGTCTCCAGGCGGGGTTGGCGCTGATCGTGTGTCCGATCCTGGTCCGGTCGTGGTGTGTCCGGTCCTGGGTCCGGTCGTGTGTTTCGCCAACACAGCCTGAGGCCGCGGATCGCGAGCGGCCGGCGCCGGCTTCGGCTGGGCGCCAACCGGCGCACCGGCGCGTTGCGGACGGCGCTGCGCCCGGCGCGTGCGTCGAAGCCGCCGAGCAGCGCAGCCGACGCGGGGGAAGTCGGCGAGCACCTGTTCGAGCTCCGAAGCGCAAGGCCCGAAGGGCCGCCGCGATGAGGGCGAGTTGCGCAGCCGCCCGCGTCGGCGAGCAGCGCAGGGAACCCCGAAGGGGCGGCTTCGTGGCACGCGCCGGGCACAGCGCCGTCCGCAACGCGCCGGTGCGCCGGTTGGCGCCCAGCCGAAGCCGCGGCGCCGGCCGCTCACGATCCGCGGCCGACGCTCCCTTCAGTACGTCTCGAGGTGCAACCGCCCCTCGCGCTCCAGCTTCTCGACGAGCGCCTCCCACTGCACCCCGCCCTGCACCGCCACGTCGCGCAGCGCCGCGACGACGCCATCCTCCATGCTCTTCAGACCGCAGACGTAGACATAGGTGTGCTCGTCCTTCAGCAGCTCGAGCACGTCGGCCGCGCGCTCGCGCAGCAGGTCCTGCACGTAGCGCTTCGGCGCGCCCGGCGTGCGCGAGAACGCCAGGTTCACGTCGATGAAGTCGCGCGGCAGCTTCATCAGCGGCCCGAAATACGGCAGCTCCTGCTCGGTGCGGGCACCGAAGAACAGCATCAGCTTGCCGCTCTCGAACTTTCCGCTCGCACGCAGGCGGCGCCGGTACTCGGTCATCGCGCGCATCGGCGCGCTACCGGTGCCGGTGCAGACCATCAGGATGTTCGAGCGCGGGTGGTTCGGCATCAGGAACGACGTGCCGAAGGGCCCCGTCACCTGCACCGTGTCGCCCTTCTTCAACTCGCAGACATAGTTCGAGCACACGCCCTGCACGGGCTTGCCCTCGTAGTCGGTGGTGACGCGCTTCACGGTGAGCGCGACGTTGTTGTAGCCGGGGCGCTCGCCGTTGCGCGGGCTCGCCACCGAGTACTGTCGCGGATGATGCGGCTTGCCGTGTGCGTCGACGCCGGGCGCGACGATGCCGATCGACTGGCCTTCGAGCACCGGGAAAGGCATCGAGCCGAAGTCGAGCACGATGTGATGCGTGACGCTCGACGCGTCGGCTTCGGTGACGCGGAAGTTGCCGACGACGGTGGCGGTCACCGGGTTTTTCGGTCCGTACAGGTTCGCGTACGGATGTGCGGCCGACCACGGTTTCGTCGTCGAGCCGATTCGTTTCGAGACGATCGCGATCGCGGCCGGTTCGACGCTGCCGAAGGAGGCTGCCGACGCAACGAGCGCCTCGGCTACATCGGCCTCGACCGTCGCCCCGGCGTCGTCACCGACACCATCGGGCAACGGCACCTCGTCCGGGAGTTCGTCCCAGACGAACTGCTCGGCGATCGGATACGCGGCGCTCTTGAGGATCCGCCTCCAGTTGTCGATCGCCCCGGTCGGGCAGGGCGGCACGCAGGCCATGCAGCCCTCGCACACATCGGGCTTGACGACATAGTTCCTGTCGTCGTGCGTGATCGCCCCGACCGGACATGCTTCCTCGCAGGTGTTGCAGCGGATGCAGATCTCGGGATCGATCAGGTGCTGGCGGATCACCTCGACGCCGCCCTTCGGCGTCGAGATCGCGGTGGCCTGTTGCGGTTCGGCGGTGACGGCTGACATCGTCGCGACTCCCTTGTGTCGGATGCGATCGCGCGGATCGGGCGCTCGCTACCGTGCGCACCTGTGCGCTCGCGCGCCCGGCGCGGGCGAGCGCTGCGGTCGTCCGATACGGCGCGCAGGCGCGCGCCGTATCGATCGGATCGCTCAGTTGAAGCGCACGTACTCGAAGTCGACCGGCTGGCGGTTGATGCCCATCACCGGCGGCGCGATCCAGCCGGCGAACTTGCCGGGCTCGACGACGCGGCCCATCAGCGACGCGACGAAGGCGCGATCCTCGGCGCTCGGCAGCCACTCGTCCTTGTGCGCGTTCCAATCGGCTTCGGAAACGACGCGGCCCTCGGGCGAGACGCGCAGGCCGGCGAGCGTGCCGATCTGGCGGTTGAAGGCCTTGTGCGGCACCTTCAGGCGGAACGGGATGCCCGACTTCTCGATGACGCGGTTCCAGCGCGAGACACCGGCGACCGAGTCCTTGATGTAGTCGTCGCGCAGCACCTCGTTCAGCGCGTTGAGCATCGGCACTTCGCGCTCGACCAGCTTGCCGTCGACGACATCGAGCACCGGGTAGGTGGCGCCGTGGAGCTTGTGATCGTCGGTGCGCTTGCCTTCGTCGAAGCGGCCCTTCAGCCCCGAGCTGTAGAAGATCGCCGCGTTCGACGACTGGTCGGCGCCGAACAGGTCGATCGTCACGCTGAAGTGGAAGTTCAGGTAGCGCTGGATCGTCGGCAGGTCGATCGCGCCGGCGGCACGAACTTTCGCCGGATCGTCGGTCTTCAGCTGGTTCATCACGTCGCAGGTGCGCTGCACGACGCGCGAGACACCCGACTCGCCGACGAACATGTGGTGCGCTTCCTCGGTGAGCATGAACTTCGTCGTGCGCGCGAGCGGATCGAACGCCGACTCGGCCAGCGCGGCGAGCTGGAACTTGCCGTCGCGGTCGGTGAAGTACGTGAACATGAAGAACGACAGCCAGTCGGGCGTCTTCTCGTTGAAGGCGCCGAGGATGCGCGGGTTGTCCTCGTCTCCCGAGCGGCGCTCGAGCAGCGCTTCGGCTTCCTCGCGGCCGTCGCGGCCGAAATAGCGGTGCAGCAGGTAGACCATCGCCCACAGGTGACGGCCTTCCTCGACGTTCACCTGGAAGATGTTGCGCATGTCGTACAGGCTCGGCGCGGTCATGCCGAGGTGGCGCTGCTGCTCGACCGACGCCGGCTCGGTGTCGCCCTGCGTGACGATGATGCGGCGCAGGTTCGCGCGGTGCTCGCCGGGCACGTCCTGCCAGGCGGCTTCACCGAGGTGGTCGCCGAAGTGGATCTTGCGGTCGGCCTCGGCCGGATTCAGGAAGATGCCCCAGCGGTAGTCGGGCATCTTCACGTAGCCGAACTGCGCCCAGCCGCTCGGGTCGACGCTGATCGCCGTGCGCAGGTAGACGTCGAAGTTGCGCGAGCTCTCCGGGCCCATGTCCTTCCACCAGTCGAGGAAGCCGGGTTGCCAGTGCTCGAGCGCACGCTGCAGCGTGCGGTCTTCCGACAGGTTGACGTTGTTGGGGATCTTGTCGCCGTAGTCGATCGTGCTCATTCCATCACTCCCGATATCTGTTAGACGCGGTTCCAGTCGAAAGCCGCTTTCTCGCCCTTGCCGTACAGCTTCAGTGCGCCCTTGTCGCCGACCGCATTCGGGCGATTGAAGATCCAGTTCTGCCAGGCCGTGAGACGCCCGAAGATGCGCGTCTCCATCGTCTCCTGGCTCGCGAAGCGCAGGTTCGCCTCGAGGCCGGTGAGCGCATCGGGCGACATCGCCGCACGCTCCTCGATCGCGATGCGGATCTCGTCCGCCCAGTCGATGTCGTCGAGCGCGGCGGTGACGAGGCCAAGCTGCTCGGCACGCTCGGCGTCGAGCGTCTCGCCGATCGCCGCCCGCGCGGCCTGCATCGGCTCGCTTTCCTCGTAGAAGCGGCGCTCGAGCCGCGATTGACCGTTCACCATCGGATACCAGCCGAAGTTCGCCTCGGTGAGCGCCATCTTCGGCGCCTTCTGCGGCTCGTCGGGCAGCATCAGCATGTACGCGCGATCCGCTGCGAAGGCAAGCTCGGCGAGCGTGCCGACGAAGCACGAACCCGGCTCGACCAGCGCGAACAGCGTGCGCGAGGAGACGTCGAGGCGCGCCAGCGTCCGGCGCAGCATGCCGATCGTCTCGCGCACGAACCAGTGCTGCGCGTGCTTCGCGAGCGTCTCGTCGATCTGCTTCACCACGGCGGCGTCGCCCTCGGTACGCAGCAGCCAGATGCCGATGTCGAGCTCGTTGGTGCGCATCGACAGGATCGCGTCGTCGAGCTCGCGCGCCATCTGCAGCGGCCACCACGCGGCGCCGGCGGCGACGATCGCGTCGACGTCGGTCGGCTGCGCATCGGCGGGCGCCTTCACGGTGAAGGTAGCGGTACGGCGCGAGCGGTCGATCTGCACGTCGACGAAACGGTAGTGGTAGCCGGCGTCGTCGACCGTGCGCTCGATCGGCGTGAGTGCGACGCCCTTCGCGTCGGCAGGCCGATCACTTTCGTCGGCATGCGCGCGCGCACGTTCGGCGATCACCTGCGCGAACTGCTGCGGCCGCGCAATTTCGTCGACCAGGCGCCAGTCTTTCGCGCGCTGGCCGCGCACGCCCTCGGTGGTCGTGCAGAAGATGTCGGCGCGGTCGTGGCGCACCTTGCGCTTGTCGGTGACGCGCGTAAGACCTCCGGTGCCGGGAAGCACGCCGAGCAGCGGCACCTCGGGCAGCGACACGGCCGACGAGCGATCGTCGACGAGCACGATGTCGTCGCAGGCGAGCGCGAGCTCGTAGCCGCCGCCCGCGCAGGAACCGTTCAGCGCGGCGATGAACTTCAGGCCCGAGTTGCGGCTCGAGTCCTCGATGCCGTTGCGCGTCTCGTTGGTGAACTTGCAGAAGTTCACTTTCCACGCGTGGCTCGAAGTGCCGAGCATGAAGATGTTCGCGCCCGAGCAGAAAACCTTGTCCTTGCTGCTGGTGACGACGACGCTGCGCACCTCGGGATGCTCGAAGCGGATCCGTTGCAGCGCGTCGTGCAGCTCGATGTCGACACCGAGGTCGTAGGAATTGAGCTTGAGCTTGTAGCCGGGACGGATGCCGGCGTTCTCGTCGATGTCGAGCGACAGCGTCGCGACCGGGCCATCGAAGGACAGCTTCAGGTGCCGGTACTTCGACGGGTCGGTGCGGTAGTCGACGGCCGGCACGCGTGCTTCAGACGCGGCCGATCCCGCCGAGCCATTGGCCTGCGATGCGACGTTCGATGCGGGGGCGGGCGACGAAGGCGCGGCGACCGGGGCGGAGGTATTCATCAGGTCGACTCCTCTGGGCGGGCCGCTCGGGCGGGCGCCGAACGGCAATGAAATATAGTGCTTATGGGCAACGGGTTCATGCATCATGATGCACTCTAGTGCCTGTGTCAAGCACTCAAGTGCATGGTGGTAATGACAGTACCGGGAACGATAGTCTGCGCCGCGGGCGTGGCAGCAACCACGCCGCGGCGTGCCGGGATGCAGCGGGTCGGGCTCAGGCCGCTTCGGCGATCGCGGCGCGCACCTGCGTGCGCAGCCCGGCGAAGCATTTCTCGAGCGTCTTGCCGCTCGTGCGGTAGGTGAGATCGGCCTTCGCGTAGAAGGACGCGCGACCGGCGAGGATGCGGCGCAGATCTTCCATCGCCCCGGGGCCGGACATCGGACGCAGGTCGCCCTGCTCGCGCACGCGCAGCATGTGGTCCTCGGGGTCGGCCTGCAGCCATACGGTGTAGCAGTGCGCGAGCAACAGGTTGAAGGTTGCGCTGTCGGAGACGAGTCCGCCAGGGGTGGCCATGACGACCTCGGGGAAGATCTGCACGACCTCCTCGACCGCACGCCGCTCGTAGCGCCGGTACGCATTCGCGCCGTACAGCGAATGAATCTGCGGAATGCCGCAGCCGGCGAGCTTCTCGATCTCGCGCCCCAGCTCGACGAAGGGAAAGCCGAGATCGTCGGCGAGCATGCGCCCGAGCGTCGACTTGCCCGCGCCGCGCAGGCCGACGAGCGCGATGTGGCTGCGGCGCAGCCGCTCGTCGCCGGTGGCGTTGTCGAAAAGCTCGGAGAGCTTCAACCGCGCGCGCCGCAGGTCGGCTTCGGAGCGGTTCTCGAGCAGCTCGCGGATCAGCAGCCATTCCGACGAGTCGGTCGTCACGTCGCCGACCAGCTCGGCCAGCGCACAATGAAGCGCAGCCGCGAGCTGGTGCAGGATCAGGATCGACGCGTTGCCGCTGCCGTATTCCAGGTTTGCGAGGTGCCGCTCGGAGATGCCGGCCGATGCGGCCAGCGCCTTGCGCGTGAGCCCGCGCCGGGCGCGCAGCGTGCGAATCCGCTCGGCGAGCGCAGGCAGCACGGTCGCCGCCGGGTCGAGCGCTTCGCCGGCAGCGTTGCCGACCGCCGGCGTACCGACGGCGGACGCACCGTCGGGCACGGGAGTCGGAAACGGACCGGAATCGGGGAGTGCGCTCATGACCATCAGTGATCGGCTGGTTGGACTACATGCATTCTAGTGCTTGACGCTTGCCGAAGAAAAGCACTATCGTTCATGCCCTTTGATGTTCATACCCTTTGATCGAACGCACGCGGAGCCGCCATGACCCAATTGCTCGAAAATCATCTCGGCGGACGCTGGCAGACCGGCACGGGTGCCGGTACGCCGCTGTTCGACCCGGTGCTCGGCACCGAACTCGTGCGCATCTCTTCGACCGGGCTCGATCTCGCCAACGGTTTCGAACATGCCCGCCAGCGCGGGGGATCAGCGCTGCGAGCGCTCACCTACAAGGAGCGCGCCGGGCTGCTCGCGCGCATCGCCGAAACGCTGCAGGGTCATCGCGACGCCTATTTCGATATCGCGCTGCAGAACTCCGGCACGACGAAAAACGACTCCTCGGTCGACATCGACGGCGCGATCTTCACGCTCGGCCAGTACGCGCGCTGGGGCGCGAAGCTCGGCGACGCGCGCTGGCTCGCCGAAGGCGGGGCGGTGAAGCTCGGCAAGGACGGCAGCTTCCAGACGGCGCACCTGCTGACGCCGCAGCGCGGCCTCGTGCTGTGCATCAACGCCTTCAACTTCCCCGCCTGGGGCCTGTGGGAGAAGGCGGCGCCGGCGCTGCTCTCCGGCGTTCCGGTGGTCGTGAAGCCCGCCACCGCCACCGCCTGGCTCACGCAGCGCATGGTGGCCGACGTCGTTGCCGCGGGCGTGCTGCCCGACGGCGCGCTGTCGGTCGTCTGCGGCTCGAGCGACGGTCTGCTCGACGCGCTGCAACCCTTCGACCTGCTGTCGTTCACCGGCTCGGCAGACACCGCGCGTGCGATCCGCGAGCACCACGCGGTGCTTCGTCACGGCGTGCGGATGAACGCCGAGACCGACAGCCTGAACAGCGCGCTGCTCGCGCCCGACGCAGCGCCCGGCTCGGACGCCTTCGCGTCGATGGTGCGCGAGGTCGTGCGCGAGATGACGGTGAAGGCAGGGCAGAAGTGCACGGCGATCCGACGCGTGCTGGTGCCGCAGGCGCACGCGCGCGAAGCGGCCGACGCGATCGCATCGGCGCTCGCCGGCATCCAGGTCGGCAACCCGCGCAACGACAGCGTGCGCATGGGCTCGCTGGCGAGTCGCGCGCAGGCGAACGCCGTGCGTGAAGGGCTGAAGACGCTCGGCGGCGAGGCGAAGCCGGTGTTCGCCGGCGACGAGAAATCGCTGGTGGACGCCGACGCTTCGGTGGGCGCGTTCGCGATGCCGCACCTGTTCGCCGTCGACGACGCCGACGCATCGGCGCTCGTGCATGAAACCGAGGTGTTCGGGCCGGTGGCCACGATCGTTCCCTATCGAGACGCCGAGCATGCGTTCTCGCTCGCGCGTCGCGGCGCAGGCTCGCTCGTCGCGTCGGTCTTCACCGACGATGTCGACTTCGCCGCGCAGGCGGCGATCGAGATCGGGCACGCGCACGGCCGCGTCCACGTCGTGACGCCTGCCGTGGCGAAGACGCACACCGGCCACGGCAACGTAATGCCGATGTCGCTGCACGGCGGCCCGGGTCGCGCAGGCGGCGGCGAGGAACTGGGCGGGCTGCGCGCGCTGGCCTTCTACCACCAGCGCAGCGCAGTCCAGGGACCGCAGTCGCTCGTCGAATCGGTGCTGGGACAGGCGGCCGCCTACGCTCCCGACGCCGCCTGAGCGGCGTCGGAGCTTCGGCCGCCTGAGCGGCTCCCCGGCTGCGGCCGCGGACCAACAGCCCGACGGCCGCGGCCGGATCAGTAGCGATACAGGGCCGCTGCGCCGCTGTCGACCGGCATACGCTCCGACGGCACGACGACGACCTCGCCGCCCAGGCGCAGCACCGCCTCGGCGAGGTCGTCGATGAGATCGTCGGTGTCGGGCCTGCTCGACCCGCCGAGTTCGATCGCACCGCTCTGCCCGTCGAATCGGCCAGGAACCACGCGCTCGGCATCGACGAGCAGCGTGCCGACGCGTCCGGCGGCAACCGCCGCCCCGATGTCGGACAGGTCGGCCGAGCCGAGCTGCTTCGCACGCCCTGCTTCGAAGGCATCGATCAGGCCGGCGAGGCGCTCGAGGTAGTACGGCTGCACCAGCTCCCACGCCCGCGCGCGCAACGCATCGAGCGGGATCGAATCCGGATTCACGTACAGCGCCGAGGCCGACAGCGACGGGTTGCGGCTGATGCGCCGGAACAGGTGATGGTTCTCCGGCAGCGCCGCCAGCAGCAGCGGCACCGGATCTGCGGTGTGCTGCTCGAGCAGCGCACGGTCGACCGCACGGAAGAAGTGCTCGGTTTCCCGGTCGATCGCATCCTGGCGCACGTCGGTTCCGTGCCGCGTGATCTTCGCCGACGCAGCGGCGCCGTAGTGGCGGGTGGCGCGCTCGGCGTCCCGCTCATCGCCGCTGACGTCGGCCGGCGAGCGCGGAATGCCCGTCAGCAGCTCCACTTCGTCGAGAACGTCGCGGTTGCCCTCGAAGAGCTTCGCTTCGTGCCGGCTCAGCCCGAGAATCCGATAGCGGTCGGCCGATTGCGCGATACGCAGCAGCGGCTTCAGATGGAAGGAATCGGCAACGACGACGCGCTCCGGCACCGCGCGTTGCAGCCGGTAGACGCGAAAGAAACCCGGCGCACCGAGCACGGCAAGCCCGTCGAGCGCCGTGTTCCAGAAGGCTTCGTTCGTGCCGAGCGCGTGAAAGGGCTCGAGCAGCGCCTGCAGCTCGCGGTTCGGATACTGCTGCTGCAGCGAGGCCTCGAGCGCCCGCACGCCGTTGCGGAAGCGGATCGGATCCTGCTGGTTGTCCGGGTGCTGCCGGTGGGTGGGTTGGTAGAGCGACAGGCAGGGGCCTTCGCGGGCCTCGAGCAGCAGGCCGGGAAAATCGTCGGACAGCAAAGCCATGATGCACCTCCAGGAAAAGACGATCCTCGATTCTCAATGTTTCCTGACACGGGCATGATGGCAGCACACAACCACCCCGGAGAAACCGAATGACCGGCCACGTCTACAAGCATATCCAACTCACCGGCTCGTCGAGCACCGGCATGGACGACGCCATCCGGAACGCAATCGCCAAGGCGGGCGAAACCGTTCGCAACATCCAGTGGTTCAAGGTGATCGAGACACGGGGCCACGTCGTCGACGGCAAGGTCGGTCACTTCCAGGTGACGCTCGACGTCGGCTTCACTCTGGAAGATTGAATCGGCGCGAGTTCGTCAGGTGCGGGACGAGCCTGCCGTTCGAGACCTCCTGCACCATGTGGCGCACGCCGTTGAAGAGGTCGACGAGCGCCGTGACGACGAAGGCGCGCAGTTGTCCGGCGCGCAGCGTCGGCGCGCCCGGCCGGTAGACGCCGCCGGCCGGCTTCACGCCGACGCCTTCGGCGTAGACCATCTTTCCGCCGAGATACGCGGTGTAGCCGAGCAGTCCGACCGCGGCGACACCGGTGGCCAGGTACAGCGCGCCGGGTCGATCGTGGTGCGAGCGCCATGAGGCCATCGCGAGCGCGGTGACCGTCGCCGCAGCGTTCAGGTTCCGGTGCGTCACCAGCATCTCGTGCGCAGTGCCTTCGTTGACCTGCTCGCCCGCGATCAGGCCGCTGCCGGCGGCGGCCACCGCACCGACGGCGGCGACCTGGATCGCCGTGCGGCCGACCTGTCGCATCGCGTCGTCGTCGCGCGTCGTGCCGATCCAGTCGGCGACGACCGCGAGCGGAAGCAGCGCCATCGGCAGATGGACGAGGGTCGGATGCATCTCTTCGAGGCGGATCGCCATTTCGCACTCCATTGCACCAGGAATTCCGGACAGCGCCGCAAGCCGGTTGCCCGGCGCCGGTGGTAGCGTGGCGGCTTCGTCGCAGACCCACCGCCTACGAGGAGAAATCGATGGATCGACCGGTGCGATCACCGTTCACGCTGCAGACCGTCGTGCGATTCACGCACACCGACCCGGCCGGCTACGTCTTCTTCCCACGCTACTTCGAGATGCTGCAGGCGGTGGTCGAAGACTGGTTCACCGATGCGCTCGGCATCCGCTACGCGGACTTCATCCTCGCACGTCGGCTCGGCACGCCTACGGCGCGTACCGAATGTACCTTCGTCGCGCCCTGCCACCTCGGCGAGCACCTCGACCTCACCGTATACCTCGAGCACATCGGCTCGAGCTCGATCCGGCTGCGCTTCGTCGGCACCGTCGCGGGCGAGCGACGGCTCGAAGCGGTGTCGACGCTCGTCGTCATCGAGCTCGACGGCGGGCGTCCGCGGCGCATCGACGACGACCTGCGCGCGCGGTTGACCGCGTATCGTGCGGGGCAGGGCGAACCGGCGCTGCCGCCGCCGCGCGTTCGATGAGCCCGATGAAGACCGCGCGAACGCAGTGAAACGGCGCTCCCTGCGCTGGCTGCGCGTCGTCGCCGCGGTCGCGCTGCTCGGCGCCGTCGTTGCGCTCGCAGGGCCGGCGCGCGTGCTCGATGCGATCCGCACCGCCGATCCGCGCTGGCTCGTGCTCGGCCTGGCGGCGAACGTCGCGGCGAACGTCTTCTCGGCGCTGCGCTGGCGTGAGCTTGCGCGCTGGTTCGGCATGCTCGCGCCGCGCATCTGGGCCGTCGTGACGTATTTCCATGGCGTCGCGGTCAACGCGCTGCTGCCCGGTGCGGTCGTCGGCGGCGACATGCTGCGCGCCTTCGCGCTGCAGCGGCTCGGACATCCGGGGCTCGAAGCGGGGATGAGCGTACTGCTCGATCGCCTGAGCGGCCTGTGGATGCTGTGCGTCGTCGGTTTCGTCTCGATCGCCTGGGGCGCCGACAGCGAGGCGACGCGTGCGCTCGCTGCGGGGTGGCCGGCGCTCGCCGGCTCGCCGCTCGCGCAGACCGCGCTACTGCTCGCCTTCGCAGCACTGCTGGGCCCGTGGATCGCGCTGATGGTGTTGCGCCGCTGGCTGCCGAAGCGCGAAGGACCACGGCTCGCGCGGCTGCGCGCCGCGCTGCGCGCAGGACACGCGGGTCGGCACTACGTCGCGCAGGTCGTGCTGTCGACGATCGTGCAGGTGCTTGCGATCGCCTCACTCGTCTGCGCGGCGCGCGCGCTGCACGTCGACATACCGTTCTGGGCGATGGCCGCCTGCGCGGTGCCGATCTTCGTGTTCGCGACGCTGCCGGTGAGCTTCGGCGGCTGGGGCACGCGCGAGGCGGCCGCCGTGCTCGCGCTGGGCGCCTTCGGCATCGACGCGGCGACGGCGGTCACGATCTCGATGCTGTACGGGCTGTATCTGCTCTTGCAGGCCGTCGGCGGGCTCGCGCCGGTGCCGCGGGTCGCACAGGCCTCCGCAGCGACGTCGCACTCGACATCATCGCCGCTGCCGGAACGCGCGCCGCACTGGTAATTCCGGATCGAGGCGCCACTTCGCGCGCCGATCGCTCAGCGCAACGCGTACGCGTTAAAGCGCTCGGCGAGCGCCTCGCCCGACAGCCCGCTTCGCAGCAGCAGCGAAAGAAGGATGCGCGCGCGCAGGCTGCCGAGCCAGCCGCCCGGCATCGCGCCGCGCCCGAGCAGGTCGATCTCCGAGCCTGCGAAACCGTAGGTCTTCGTGAAGGCCGGGCCAGCCGGCACACGCACCGCGAGCACGACCGGCATGTGCCGCACGAGATCGCCGACCAGCGGCGCGACGCTGCCGGCGACGTGCCCGGCTCCCATTCCCTCGATCACCGCGCCGCGGTAGCCGAGGCCGGGCAAAGCCACCAGCGTGCGCCCGTCGTCGCCGAGCGACATGCGCACGAGTGCGACGGGCACGTCGTGCGTCGACGACGCGAGCACGATGCGCGGCGTGCGCTCGAGCTGCACATGACGATGAAAGCGTCCCTCGGCGACGAAGCCGACCGGCCCTGCCGACGGCGACGTGAAGGCCGACGGCAGCGCCGTGTGCGACTTCTGCACGAAGCGTGCGGCGTGCACTTCGTCGTTCAGCACCGCCAGTGCACCGAGCCCGCGGGCATCGTCGCTCGCCGCGACGATCGTCGACGCGAGCAGGTTCGCCGGTCCGTCGGCGCCCGGCATCTGCGGGCCGCGCATCGCTCCGGTGACGACGACCGGCGCGTCGCTCGCAACCAGCAGGTCGAGGAACCATGCGGTTTCCTCGATCGTGTCGGTGCCCTGGATGACGACCGCACCGTCGACGTCGACGCCGAGCCGCGCGTCGAGCAACGCGGCGAGATGGACGAGGTCGTCGAAGGTGAGCGAAGCGCTGGGGATACGCAACGCCGAATGCGCAACGACCTCGGCCACCTCGGCGAGTCCCGGCACCGCGTCGATCAGCTCGGCCGCGCCGAGCGTGGGCACGACGCCGCCGCCGGCGGCTTCGCGCGTCATCGTGATCGTTCCGCCGAGCGAGACGAGGAGAACGCGGGGACGGCGCACGGCTGCGCTCATCCCGGAATGCAGCGCTGGCGCTGCTCGCCGAGCCCCTCGATACCGAGCGTCATCACATCGCCCGGCTTCAGATACATCGGCGGCTTCTGACCCATTCCCACCCCGGGCGGCGTTCCGGTCGAGACGATGTCACCCGGCTCGAGCGTCATGAAGCGTGAGATGTACGAGACGAGCGTCGCCACGCCGAACACCATCGTCTTCGTGCTGCCGTCCTGGTATCGCCGGCCGTTCACTTCGAGCCACAGCGCGAGCGCCTGCGGATCGGGAATCTCGTCGCGCGTGACGAGCCAGGGTCCGACCGGCGCGAAAGTGTCGTGCCCCTTGCCCTTGTCCCACTGACCCTGGCGCTCGAGCTGGAACTCGCGCTCGGAGACGTCGTTGACGATGCAATAACCGGCGACGTGCTCGAGCGCGCGACTTTCGTCGACGTACTTCGCGCGCCGGCCGATGACGACGCCGAGCTCGACCTCCCAGTCGGCCTTGCTCGAACCGCGCGGAATCTCGACGTTGTCGTCCGGCCCGCAGACCGCGCTCGACGGCTTCAGGAACAGGATCGGCTCGGTCGGCACCGGCATGTTGCTCTCGGCGGCGTGGTCGGAGTAGTTCAGGCCGACGCAGACGAGCTTGCCGATGTGCGCGACGCACGGGCCGATGCGCGTGGACTGCGGTGCCTCGGGCAGCGTCGCCGGGTCGATGCGCCGCAGCGCATCGAGTGCCGCGTCGTCGAGCGTGCGCAGGTCGATGTCGTCGACGTGCGCCGACAGATCGCGGATACGGCCCGCGGCGTCGACGATGCCCGGTTTCTCCTTTCCGGGCGGACCGAAGCGAAGCAGTTTCATCGGGCGTCTCCGCTCAGGCCGAGGCCGCGCACGAACCCGCATACATACGAGAACTCCGACCGACACGCATATCGATATGCCGCGGCTGCGAGTCGGATGCATCGATCCGCGGCTTTGCTCAGACTGGATACGAGAATCGCCTGCACGTTGCCCGCGCGATTCGCCCAATGCAAGCGCATCAACCGCAAACCGGAACAGCCCCTCGAACCATGAAACTCCTTCATCTCGCGATCGCACTGTGTGCGATGACCTTCTCCGCCGCCCATGCGCAGGTGCCGATGCAGCACTGGCAAGGCCTGGCGATCGATGCAATCACGTCGGCCGAGAAAGGTACGGTGCGCGACATGGTGCGCGCCGGTCACTACTACCGCACTGGATTCGGCGTGCATCGCGACTGGACGCAGGCCGTGCGCTGGTACACGCGCGCGGCGCAGGCGGGCGACGCCAGTGCCGCGTACTGGGTCGGGAAGCTCCACCTCGAAGCGCAGCGCTACGAGGAAGCGCGCAAGTGGTTCGCGCGCGCGGTCGGAATGAGCCTCGAGCAGGTCGAGGCGAGCTGGGAGCTGGGGCAGCTGTATCTGCATGGCCGGGGCGTCGAGCAGGACGCCGATCGCGCCGCGGCGCACTTCTTCAACGCCGCGGCCTTCGGCCATGCACAGGCGCAATACGAACTCTCACAGCTGATGCTCGCGCGGGGCAACCAGGCGTCAGCCGCACACTGGCTGTTGCAGGCGGCCGAGCAGCACCACGAAGCCGCCGCACAGCGCGTGCAGGCCTGCGCTCTGCCGGCAGCGCAGCACGACACCGTGCCGAGGTTGGTGGACTGCCTCCAGGGGCGTCACGGCTGATCACGCCGGGTTCTCTCCGGCGGTACTGCAACTACTCGCGCCGCTTCGTCCAGCGGCGCAGCGGCTGATCAAACGGGCGGCTCGTCGGCGAGCGCCTCGAACAGGTGCCCCATCCGCGCCTGCTTCGTCCGCAGGTATCGCAGGTTCGATGCGACGATGCCGGCCTCGATCCCGACGCGCTCGACGACGTCGATCCCCGCCGCACGCAGCGCCTCGATCTTCGCAGGGCTGTTGCTCATCAGCCGAAGCGAACGCACGCCGAGCTGCCGCAGCATCGGTCCGCAGACCTCGTAGCGACGCTGGTCTGCTTCGAAGCCGAGCGCCAGGTTCGCCTCCACGGTGTCTGCACCCGAATCCTGCAGTTGATAGGCGCGCAGCTTGTTCATCAGGCCGATTCCACGCCCTTCCTGGCGCAGGTAGAGCACGACGCCGCGCCCTTCGGCCGCGATGCGCATCATCGCCTCGCGCAACTGGGCGCCGCAGTCGCAGCGCCGACTGAAGAGCGCGTCGCCGGTCAGGCACTCGGAATGCACGCGCGCGAGTACGGGCGTGTCGTCGGAGAAATCGCCGAGCACCAGTGCGAGATGCTCGGCGCCGTCACTCGAGTCGGCGAAGCCGTGCAGCCGGAAGGTCGCCCACGGCGTGGGGAGCTCGCAGGAGCCGACGTGCTCGACGGGTTCGACGTGCTCGGGCGGCGCGGACGGTGCAGCGGTGCGGGACTCGTTCATGCGGTCACTCCGTCGCAAAACAGTGCGGCAGGCGCGCTGCGGACGCGCTACGCGCCGCAGCGCCGGACTCAACGTAGCAGACCGCGGCGTTCAACCGAAAAACCGTGCAGCCGACCCGTTCAGGCGAACAGCTTGTTCGCGACCTCGGCGATCGTCCTGCCCTGGTAGCGCGCACCACCGAGATCGATCTCCGAAGGCTGGCGCGAGCCGTCGCCGCCGGCGATCGTCGTCGCACCGTAGGGACTGCCGCCGACGACCTCGTCGAGCCGCATCTGATCCTGGAAACTGTACGGCAGGCCGACGAGCACCATGCCGAAGTGCATCAGGTTGGTGAGGATCGAGAACAGCGTCGCTTCCTGGCCGCCGTGCTGCGTGGCCGTCGACGTGAAGGCGCCACCGACCTTGCCGTTCAGTGCACCGCGCCCCCACAGACCGCCGGCCTGGTCGAGGAAGTTCGCCATCTGCGACGACATGCGGCCGAAGCGCGTACCGGTGCCGACGATGATCGCATCGTAGTCCGCGAGTTGCTCGACGCTGGCCACCGGCGCTTCCTGGTCGAGCTTGTAGTGCGAGGCCTTCGCCACTTCGACCGGCACCAGTTCGGGCACGCGCATCACGTCGACCTTCGCGCCCGTCTCGCGCGCGCCTTCGGCGACGGCGTGCGCCATCTGCTCGATGTGGCCGTAGGACGAGTAGTAGAGGACCAGAACTTTTGCCATTTTGTGCTCCTGTCGAATGGTGGAAGCCGTTTGAAGCGCCGCGTGGGTGGGTGGCGCCGGATGCATTTCCTTGTCTGACAGGATAGATACGGAACGGTTGATCGACTAGACGGGCTCGATGTAACTCATCGTCCCAGAATTGGAACTATTCGTGGCGAGCCTGCAAGAACCGGGAACAGTTGCAGTACTGGCGTCGTAGTCCGTCGGCTCAAGTGCCGATGGAGCGCAACCCGGTCAGGATGCCGGGATGGCCGACCTGCAGTTGCTCCATCTCGTCGCCCGCACTACGTCGGGAGCGCGTCCGTTTCTTGATCGCCGCGCCTGCGCGGACCTCTGGAATCGCATCGCGCGCAACTTCGATGTCGTCGCGCTCGTGCTGATGCCGGATCACGTGCACCTGCTCACGCAGATCGAGCGGGACATCGCGTTGCGTTCGTTCGGACGCGTACTGTCTGCATTCCGCCTCAGGATGCATGCGACCGCGATCCCGAAACTGTCGTTCGAATGGGAGCGCATTCCGTCCCCGGAGAAGGTTCAGCGCGACCGTCGGCACATCGCCCGCACCGTTCGCTACATCCACCTGAACCCCACTCGCGATTCCCTGTGCGGCGACCCGCTCGAATGGGAATGGAGCACGCATCGCGACTGGCTCGGCGCCGTCACCGGCCCCTGCGTCGACCGGGCGCGCTGGGCGAGAGCGATGGGGAAGCGATGGCCGTCGTGCACGGGCTGGTTGCACGAATACGTGTCATCGGACGCGTCCGTGCCACGTCCCTGCGCGGCCGCAGATCCACCCCCGTTTCTGCGCTCCAGTTCCAAAGACGCTTCGATCGACGCTCTGCTGCAGGCCGTCCCGCGCGCGCTGCGCAGCGCTCGCAGCCTGCCTCAGGAGTTCGGTGTCGCCGAGCGACGGCTGTTCCTGCTGTCCGCCGCGCGTTGGACCGAGTACTCGGGCGCAGCACTGGCTCGACATCTCGGATGTCACCCGACCAACGCGCAGCGAGCGGTCCGACGGGAGCGGGGCATGCCGTTCCTGGAAAACGGTGATGAACCTGCGAGGCGCGACTCGCTTACCGAGGACGAGGCCCACGCAATGGCGCTGATCCTGGCGGACTCTCGACTGTCCGCGGGAGTGCCGACACGCTGACGTGTGCAGGTCAAAGCCAGCGGCGCATGAGTGCCATGCGCGCGCACCGGTGCGACGCAGGCACATTTCGTCCACATATCCACAGTCCGCAGCGTGCCAGGACGCCCAATGGACGAACTCGCGCGCCGTTTCGCTGTGAATCGCAGCGTTTCCGGCTGGACAACCGCTTTCCCCACTGAAAACGCTGTGAAACACAGCGTTCGGCGCGGTTGTGAGGCGCGAGGCGCGGAGGCGCGAGGGCAGGGCGCGGAGCCCAACCCCCTACAACACCGAAGCCAGCGCCCTCCTCACCTCATCCTCGTCCCTCCCCGAACGCCGCACATAGTCCTTCAACTGATCCCCACCGATCCGTCCCACGTTGAAGTACTGCGACGCCGCGTGCGAGAAGTAGAACCCGCTCACGCTCGACGCCGGCATCATCGCGAAGCCCTCGGTGAGCTGCATGCCGATCGCTTCGGCGTGCAGCGTCTCGAACAGCGCGCGCTTCACCGTGTGCTCGGGGCAGGCCGGATAGCCCGGCGCGGGGCGGATGCCGCGGTATTTCTCGGCGATGAGCTCGTCGTTCGACAGCGCTTCGTCCGCCACGTAGCCCCACAGCTCGCGACGCACGCGCGCGTGCAGGCATTCGGCGAAGGCCTCGGCGAGGCGGTCGGCGAGCGCCTTCAGCGTGATCGCCGAATAGTCGTCGAGATCGCGACCGAACTCGTCGAGCTTCTTCTCGATACCGACTCCGGCCGTCACCGCGAACATCCCGATCCAGTCGTCGATGCCCGACGGCTTGCCGTCGATGAGCTTCGGCGCGACGAAGTCGGCAAGGCACTTGTTGTCGACGCCCTGGTGCTTCTCGATCTGCTGGCGCAGGTTGCGCCACGTGAAGGCGACCTCGGTGCGCGACTCGTCGGTGTAGACCTCGATGTCGTCGTCGTTCACCGAATGGGCCGGCAGGAAGCCGACGACACCGTTCGCCTCGAGCCAGTGTTCGTCGACGATGCGCTTCATCATCGCCTTGCCGTCGGCGAAAACGCGCCGCGCCGATTCGCCGACCAACGGGTCGTCGAGCAGCGCCGGGTAGCCGCCGTGCAGGTCCCACGCCTGGAAGAACGGACCCCAGTCTACGTAGCGCACGATCTCGGCGAGGTCGTAGCGGCGGAACTCGCGACGCCCGACGAACGACGGGCGCGGAGGCACGTACGACGTCCAGTCGATCTTCGGCCGGTTCGCGCGCGCCGCGGCGATCGACACCAGCTTCGGGCCCTTCTTCGCCGCGTGCTGCGTGCGCACGCGTTCGTACTCGTTGCGCACCTCGGCGAGGTAGGCGTCGCGCTGCTCCGATGACACGAGGCTCTGCACGACCGGAACCGATCGCGACGCGTCGGGTACGTAGATCACCGGCCCCGAATAGTGCGGCGCGACCTTCACCGCGGTGTGCACGCGCGAGGTGGTCGCGCCGCCGATCAGCAGCGGGATCCCGTTGTCGCGGAAATGCGCGTCGCGCTCCATCTCGCGCGCAACGTGCGCCATCTCCTCGAGCGACGGCGTGATCAGCCCCGAGACGCCGACGATGTCGGCGCCCTCCTCCTTCGCTTTCGCCAGCAGCGCGGCGGCCGGAACCATCACGCCCATGTTGACGACCTCGAAGTTGTTGCACTGGAGCACGACGGTGACGATGTTCTTGCCGATGTCGTGCACGTCGCCCTTCACGGTGGCGACGACGACCTTGCCGCGCGAAGAAACGTCGGCGCCGCTTGCGGCGAGCTGGCGCTTCTCCTCCTCGATGAACGGCACGAGGTGCGCCACTGCCTGCTTCATCACGCGCGCAGACTTCACGACCTGCGGCAGAAACATCTTCCCGGTGCCGAACAGCTCGCCGACGATGTTCATGCCGTCCATCAGCGGGCCTTCGATCACCTCGATCGGACGCCCGCCGCGTGCGGCGACCTCCTGCCGCACTTCCTCGGTGTCTTCGACGATCCACGTGGTGATGCCGTGCACGAGCGCGTGCGACAGGCGCTTGCCGACCGGCTCGCGCCGCCACGACAGGTCTTCCTCGAGCTTCGCTCCGCCGCCCGGCTTGAGCGTCGCGGCGAACTCGATCATTCGTTCGGTGGCGCTCTTGCCGAAGTCGGCATCGCCGGGCGAAACGCGCGGCGGCCGGTCGAGCACGACATCCTCGACGCGCTCGCGCAGCGCCGGATCGAGATCGTCGTAGACGCCGATCATCCCGGCGTTGACGATCCCCATCGTCAACCCGGCGCGGATCGCGTGATAGAGGAAGACCGTGTGGATCGCCTCGCGAGCGACATCGTTGCCGCGGAAGCTGAACGAGACGTTCGACACGCCGCCGGACACCTTCGCATGCGGCAGGTTCTCGCGGATCCAGCGCGTCGCCTCGATGAAGTCGACCGCGTAGTGATCGTGCTCCTCGATGCCGGTGGCGATCGCGAAGATGTTCGGGTCGAAGACGATGTCCTCGGGCGGGAAGCCCACGCGCTTCGTGAGCAACTCGTACGCACGCGCGCAGATCTGCGTCTTTCGCTCGAAGGTATCGGCCTGGCCTTCCTCGTCGAAAGCCATGACGACGACCGCTGCGCCGTAGCGACGGCATAGCGTCGCCTGCCGCAGGAACTCCTCCTCGCCTTCCTTCATCGAGATCGAGTTGACGATCGGCTTGCCCTGCACGCATTTCAGGCCGGCCTCGATCACCGCCCACTTCGAGCTGTCGATCATCACCGGCACGCGCGCGATATCGGGCTCGGAGGCGACGAGGTTCAGGAACCTCGTCATCGCCGCGACCGAATCGAGCATCCCCTCGTCCATGTTCACGTCGATGACCTGCGCGCCGTTCTCGACCTGCTGACGGGCGACCGCGAGCGCATCGTCGTAGTGCCCGCCGAGGATCATCCGTGCGAAGGCCTTCGAGCCCGTGATGTTCGTGCGCTCGCCGACGTTGACGAACAGCGAGTCGTCGTCGATGTTGAAGGCTTCGAGCCCGGCGAGCCGCGTTGCGTGCGGCCGCTCCGGAACACGGCGCGGGCGCACGTTCTCGACTGCGCGCGCGATCGCCGAGATGTGCTCGGGTGTGGTTCCGCAGCAGCCGCCGGCGATATTCACGAAACCCGCCTGTGCGAACTCGAGCAGCAGCGAGGACGTCGTCTGCGGCGTCTCGTCGAAGCCGGTCTCCGACATCGGATTCGGCAGGCCCGCATTCGGGTAGACGCAGATGAAGGTGTCGGCCTTCGCCGACAGCTCCTCGATGTACGGGCGCATCAGCGCGGCACCGAGCGCACAGTTCAGCCCGATCGTCAGCGGACGCGCGTGTCGCATCGAGTTCCAGAAGGCCTCGACGGTCTGCCCCGACAGCAACCGGCCCGACGCGTCGGTGACGGTGCCCGAGATCATCAGCGGAACGCGCGGCAGCCCCCGGCTCTCGCGCTCGGCCATGATCTCCTCGATCGCGAACACGGCGGCCTTCGCGTTCAGCGTGTCGAACACGGTCTCGAGCAGCAGCACGTCGACGCCGCCTTCGACGAGCGCTCGCGCCTGCTCGGCGTAAGCGTCGCGCAGCTCGTCGAAGGTGATCGAACGCGCACCCGGGTCGTTGACGTCGGGCGAGATCGATGCCGTCTTCGGCTGCGGGCCGATCGCACCGGCGACGAAACGCGGACGCTCGGGGGTCGAGAAGCGGTCGCGCGCCTCGCAGGCGAGCCTTGCCGCGGCGAGGTTCATCTCGCGTGCGTACTCCGACAGCCCGTAGTCAGCCTGCGCGACAACCGTCGCACCGAAGGTGTTCGTCTCGATCAGGTCGGCGCCCGCATCGAGATACTGCTCGTGGATCTCGCGAACGATTCCGGGTTGCGTCAGCGACAGCAGCTCGTTGTTGCCCTGGACGTCGCGCGGATGCGAAGCGAAGCGCTCGCCGCGAAAACCCTGCTCGTCGAGTCCGTAGCGCTGCACCATCGTCCCCATCGCACCGTCCAGAATCAGGATTCGACGGGCAAGGAGTTCGCGCAGGCGGGATTCGACAGTCATTGTTCTCGCAGGCAAGGGTGTGAAGCCAAGAAGGGGAAACCTTCGAGTATATCGAGCGGGGCAATGCACGCGCCGATGACCGGGTCGGGGCACTGCTCAGGACGGCAGCAGGCGTTCTATCGTCGACGACAGCCCGGGCGCCGATCACCGCGCCGGCGCCGGAACGATCGCAAAGAGAACAGGCCCTAGAATCGCGGCATGCCTGCTCCCCTTTCGCGAATTCCCGCCACGCTGATTCCCGGAGACGGAATCGGTCCCGAGATCGTCGATGCGACGCTCGCCGTGCTCGACGCGCTCGGCGCTCCCTTCGAATGGGACCGCCAGATCGCCGGGCTCGAAGGCGTCAAGAGCGCCGGTGACGCGCTGCCGCCAGCGACGATCGACAGCATCCGCCGCACGCGGCTGGCGCTGAAGGGCCCGCTGGAGACACCCACCGGCGGCGGATATCGATCGTCGAACGTGCGACTGCGCGAGGAGTTCCAGCTCTACGCGAACCTTCGCCCGGCGCGCACGATCGTGCCGAACGGCCGCTTCGAGAACATCGACCTGGTCGTCGTGCGCGAGAACCTCGAGGGCCTGTACATCGGCCACGAGCACTACGTGCGCATCGGCGACGATCCGCATGCGGTCGCGATGGCCACCGGCATCAACACGCGCGACGGCAGCCGGCGGCTCTTCGAGTTCGCCTTCGAGCACGCGGCCGCGACCGGTCGAAGGAAGGTCACGCTCGTCCACAAGGCGAACATCCTGAAGGCGCTCACCGGGCTCTTCCTTGAAACCGGTCTCGAGCTGTACGAACGCCGCTACAAAGGCCGCTTCGAGCTGCAGACGATGATCGTCGACGCGTGCGCGATGAAGCTCGTCATCGATCCGTGGCAGTTCGACATGCTCGTCACCACCAACCTGTTCGGCGACATCCTCTCCGATCTCGTCGCGGGGCTCGTCGGCGGACTCGGCCTGACGCCGGGCGCGAACATCGGCACCGACGCGGCGATCTTCGAGGCGGTACACGGATCGGCGCCCGACATCGCGGGCAAGGGCGCGGCGAACCCGACGGCACTGATGCTCGCCGCCGGGATGATGCTCGAGCGCTGCGGGCTCGCGCCGATGGCGACGAAGCTTCGCACGGCGATCGATCGTACGATCAACGACGATCAGGTGCGAACGCGCGATCTCGGCGGAACGGCCGGAACGGCGGCGTTCACCGACGCGCTGGTCGCGCGGATCCGGAACGGCTGATCAGGGCCTGTTCACAGGCCCTGGCGCGCGCGGCGCGACGGCGCATCGATCGCGAGTTCGTCGAGCACCAGCTTCAGGCCTTCCTGCCAGCCCGGAAGGTGCAGCGCATAGCGCTCGCGTATCCGCGTGCAATCGAGGCGCGCGTCGAGCGGTCGCGCCGCGGCCGTCGGATACCCGCTCGACGCAATCGGCACGATCTCGCGGACGACGAGCGCGTCGTCGCCGACACGCGCGCGCCATCCCGAGACGATTGCCTGCGCGAATGCATGCCAGGACGCCGTCCCGGCAGCGCACAGATGCAGCAGCTCGGAAACGAAGCGGCCGCTGGCCCGTTCGAGTGCGGCCTTCGCAACGATCTGCGCGGTGGCGTCGGCGACGAGCCGCGCCGGGGTCGGTGCACCGACCTGGTCGGCAACGACCTCGAGTCGTTCGCGCTCGGCGGCCAGGCGCAGGATCGTGCGCGCGAAGTTGCGGCCGCGCGCCGCGTAGATCCAGCTGGAGCGCAGCACGAGCCAGTCGGCGCCGGCCGACGCCACCGCCTGCTCGCCGGCGAGCTTCGAGCGCCCATAACAGTTCAGCGGCGCCGTCTGCGCCTGCTCATTGCGGGGAGAAGCGCCGCTGCCGTCGAAGACGTAGTCGGTGGAGTAGTGGACGAAGAGCGCGCCGATGCGCCGCGCGGCAACGGCCAGCTCGCCCGGCGCCCGCGCGTTGACCTCGAAGGCGAGCGCGCTCTCCTCCTCGGCGCGATCGACGGCGGTATAGGCCGCCGCATTCACGATCACGCCCGGAGCGACGCTGTCGACGAGCGCATGCAGCGACGCGGGACGCGACAGGTCGGCCCGCGTGCGGTCGGCGGCAACGACCTCGCCGAGCGGCTGAAGACTGCGCGCGAGCTCCCAGCCGAGCTGGCCGCCGGCGCCGAGCAGCAATAACCTCATGCTTTCGAGCATGCCACGTCCGGCTCTCGCGATGAACGACTTCGAACCCCATCTGCTCGACACGATCACGTCGATCGACGCAACGCACGCCGACGGTGTCGTCGTCTCCGGCTCGCACGGAGGCGTCTCGTCCACCGGCTTCGTGCTGCGCGCGCCGGCGAAACCGCGAGTGGTGTTCTTCAACGACGCAGGCGTCGGAAAAGACCGCGCGGGCGTGGTCGCGCTCGAGCTGCTCGATTCAATCGGCGTCGCCTGCGCGGTGTACTCGCACGACTCGGCACGCATCGGCGACTCGCGCGACGGCTACGAGAACGGGGTGATCACCGACGCGAACGCCGTCGCCCGGGCCGCCGGCATTGTCCCCGGCCAACGGGTGCGCGACGCAGCGCGCAGGATGGGTGCTTCGGTGTAGGCTCGAACTCCCGCTGGATGCGGGCCGCCCCATTGCCGCGCGCCCGCGCCTCGTTTCAACCGGATCCGCTCTTGCTCACTCCATTCATCCAGTTCCTGCTCATCGCGAACGCCATCGGCTACCTGCTGCAGGGGCTGCTCGGCCCGGTGATGATCCACTGGTTCGCGCTGTGGCCCGGGCACTGGGCGAACGTGCTCTTCGCACCGTGGACGCTCATCACCTACAGCTTCCTGCACGGCGGGCTCACGCACCTCGTCTTCAACATGTTCGCGATCTGGATGTTCGGGTCCGATCTCGAGCGCGTCTGGGGTGCACGGCGCCTGGCCTACGGCTATTTCCTCGGAGTCGTCACCGGTGCGATCGCACAGATCGTCGTCGGAGAGGCCTTCGGCGGCGGCGGGCTGCCCGTGATCGGCGCCTCGGCGGGCGTCTTCGCGGTGCTGCTCAGCTACGCGATCGTGTTCCCGAACCGCACGGTGATGCTGCTTTTCCCGCCGATCCCGATGCCGGCACGGGTGTTCGTCGCGCTGTACGGCGGGCTCGAGCTCGTGCTGGGCGTCACGGGTTCCGCTTCGGGCGTCGCGCACTTCGCGCACCTGGGCGGAATGCTCGGCGGGTGGATCGCATACCGGTTCGGCGGTGCGATGTCGAGGTGGAACCGGCGACGGTGACGGCCAATCCGCATTAGGATCATCGGCCGCCGAATAAACGGTACTGCCTCGCAACGCCCCGCTACGATCGCGCCATGAAGGATCTTCTGCCCAGCCAGGCCCACGACTTCGTCCAGAGCAACCCGGAGTCGCTGTTCATCGATTGCCGAAGCGACCCCGAGTATTTCTTCGTGGGCCATGCGGTGGGGTCGATGCACGTACCCTGGTACGACGCGCCCGACTGGGAGTTCAACCCGCATTTCGTCACCGACGTGAAGAAACTTGCGGGAAACGCGCTCGATCGTCCCATCGTGCTGATCTGCCGCAGCGGAAAGCGCTCGGTGGAAGCGGCCGCGGCGCTCGAGGAAGTCGGCTTCACGGACGTGTACAACGTGCTGCACGGCTTCGAGGGCGACATGAACGCCGAGCGCCAGCGCGGCAAGAGCAATGGCTGGCGCTTCGACGGACTGCCCTGGGAGCAGTTCTAGCGCCCCCTCAGTGCAGCACTCAGTGCAATACGAGGGGATGCTGCATCAGCCCTTCGAATCGGCGCAGGAAGTCGTCGACCTGCTCTTCGGACGGCTCGCTCTCGATCAGTTCCTGCACACCGCTGCGGAACTGTTCCGCCAGATCGCCGCCGAGATAGATCTCCTTGCGGCCGAGCTTGTCCATGATCTCGAAGCCACCGACATCGCCTTCCGGATCGTGGAACTCGACGACGCAGTAGTTCGAACTGTTGTAGATCATGTTCATCCGGCACCTCACCCAGTGCTGGGGAAATAGGGTCGTCGGCCGCGGATATCAACCCAAGTGCGAGCCGACCGCCGTTACTACCACTCCGATAGGCGCAGCTTCAAACTGGAAAGCGAGTACCTACTGTTGCGAAATTCCGCTTTATTCAACGAGGAAGTAAAACTGCACTGACTCCCTGCAGTATGCGTAGCAACTGGATTGCCCACAAGGGGGAAAACGCTCATCTTCTCCAGAAAGCCGGCGTGAAGAGGACGAAGAAGGTGAGCAGCTCCAGACGGCCGGCGATCATCGCGAAGGCCAGCAGCCAGGTCTGGAAGTCCGTCAACGACGAATAGTTGCTCGTAGGTCCGTAGTTTCCGAGCGCCGGCCCGACGTTGTTCACGGTGGCGACCGCGGCCGAGACCGCGGTAAGGAAGTCCTCGCCGGTGGCGATCAGGAGCAACGCCAGTGCGAGTTGCGTCAGCCCCCAGAGCAGCATGTAGCCCAGCACCGCGAAGATGACCCGGTTGTCGACCACCTGGCCGTTGAGCGTGAGCGGAGCGATCGCCCGTGGATGAACCAGCCGGACGAGCTCGCGCCGCGCCTGCTTGAGCAGGATCAGCGAGCGGATCATCTTGATCCCGCCTCCGGTCGATCCGGCCGACGAGCCGACGCAGGCGAGGAACAGCAGCCACAGCGGCGCGAACAGCGGCCAGGCCTCGTAGTCCTGACTGGCATAGCCGGTGGTCGTGCCGATCGCCACCGTGTTGAACAACGAATGGCGCAATGCCACCGGCAGGCTCGGATACTGGCCGCTCCAGTACAGGTAGACGCCGAGCGCAAGCGCGCTGGCGAGCAGCAGTCCCCAGACCGCCGGCGCCTCCGGGTCGCGCCAGTACGCGAGCAGCGAGCGCTGTCGCAGCGCAACGAAGTGCGTGAAGAAGTTCAGTACGGCGACGAGCATGAAGCCGACGAGCACCATCTCGACCGCGGGCGACGCGAGTGCGGCCACGTTTGCATCGCGCGTCGAGAAGCCGCCCAGCGACATCGTCGAGAAGGCATGGCAGACCGCTTCGAACCAGTCGAGGCCGGCCCAGTGCAGCGCCACGATGCAGGCGAGCGTGAGGCCGGTGTAGACGAACCACAGGTATTTCGCGGTCTGCGTGATGCGCGGCGTGAGCCGATGCTCCTTCATCGGCCCGGGCATCTCGTTGCGGAACAGCTGCAGACCGCCCACGCCGAGCAGCGGCAGGATCGCCACCGCCATCGCGATGATGCCCATGCCCCCGTACCACTGCAGTGCGTGGCGCCACAGGTTCACCGACGGCGGCAGATGCTCGAGGCCGACGAGGATCGTCGAGCCGGTCGTCGTCAGGCCGGCCACCGCCTCGAAATAGGCATCGGTGAACGACAGGCCGGGGATCTCGAGCAGCAGCGGGACGGCACCCGCCAGCGACATCGTCACCCAGCCGAGCACGACGAGCAGGCAACCGTCGCGCGGCTCGAGCTCGCGGCGATAGCGTCGGGTGGCGATCCACGACAGTGCGCCGACGACCAGGCAGCCGACGCTGGCGACGAGGAAGCTGCGGTGGCTGCCATCGCGCACGGCGAGCGACCACGCAAAAGGCAGCGCGAAGGTCGCCGAGAACACCATCAGCAGGCCGCCCATCACGTGGGCGATGACGAGAAGGCGGTTCAAGCGGCTTCGGCGACGGTCAGGGGGGCGATTCACGCCGGCACCGGAGGGCGGTTCACGCGAGGTCGCGCAGCCCGTTCGCGTCAGGCGGAGCCGAGATCCCAGCGTTCGGGAAGCGGCTCGATCAGCCCCATTTTCTGCAGCATGTCGAATGCATCGTCGAGACCGCGGTAGCTATGCAGCAGCGTGCGCAGCACCTGCACGCTGCGTCGCCCGTCGACGAGCGCGAGCACGGTGCGCAAACGGCGCGGGATCGTCGCCTCGGCGCGTCGCGACTCTTCGCGGCCGATGCGCGTCTTGATGTAGACGAGCGAACCGGAAAGCGGCACCGGTTCACCGGCCGAAGCGAGTTGCCGCAGCAGCGTATCGATCGAGCTCATCCGGAGATGGTACCCGTGTCCGTGAAATCCGGGAAAACCGGGGTCAGACCACGGTTTCGCGAGCGAAACCGTGGTCTGACCCCGGTTTTCCCGGATTTTCCAGCCAGCGCGCGGTGCGCAGCAAGCGCGCGTCGTCGCCATGGCGGCAGACGAGCTGCACGCCCAGCGGCAGTTCCTTCGCGCCGCGAAGCAGCGGAAAACTCACGGCTGGTGCACCGACGTAGGTCCACAGCGTGCACATCAACGGATCGCCGGTGCCTTCCGATGCGAGCGGTGCGATGCCGAACGCGGCCGGACAGGCGATCGCATCGAAGCGCTCGAACAGCGGCTCGAGCGCGGCCGATACCCGCACGCGCCGTTCGATGGCGCCGCGGTAGTCGACCGCGGTGATCGCTCGACCGCGCTCGATCTGCCTTCGCAGCGACTCCGACAGCTGCTCGCGACCGATGTCGTACTCACGCGCGTACGAGGCGGCGATGTCGGCCTCCATCACCGTACGCTGCCAGGCGACGGCGTCGGCTGCCTCGCCGGGCAGCTCGACTTCCTCGATCGTCTCGCCGAGCCCCTCGACCCAGTGGGTGTAGGCCCGCTTCGCATCGGGCGCTACGCGATCCCACCACGGCGTGCGCGCCCAGGCGAGACGCGGCCGGGTCGGCGGCTCGCTCGAAGCAAGAGCAGCGAGCGGCGGCGTCGGCGCGCAGAAGGTGGCCGGGTCGGAAGGATCCGAACCGAAGAGCGCCTCGGCCAGAACGGCAGCGTCTTCAACGTCGCGCGCAAAGACGCCGATCTGGTCGAGCGATGGCGACTGGCGCAGCACGCCGCCGCGCGCGATGCGTCCGAAGCTCGGCTTGTAGCCGACGACGCCGCAGAACGAAGCGGGGCGGATCACCGAGCCGTTGGTCTGCGTACCGATCGCCAGCGGCACCATGCCGCAGGCGACCGCGGCGGCCGATCCGCTCGACGAGCCGCCCGGCGTATGCGCAACATCGTGCGGATTGCGCGTCTTGCCGGCGGCGTAGGTAGCGAGCTCGGTCGTCACCGTCTTGCCGATCGGCCATGCCCCCGCACGACGCAGCCGTACAACGAGCGCCGCATCATCGTTCGCGATACGCCCCGCATGCAGCGGCGTGCCGTCGCCCGTCGGCATCCCCCGCACATCGACGATGTCCTTGATGCCGACCGGAACCCCGAGCAGCGAACCCGCCACATCCCCTCGCGCGATCGACTCGTCAATCGAACGCGCGGCAGCCAGCGCCCACTCCCGATCGAGCCACTCCCAGGCCCTGACGCGATCCTCACGCGCATCGACCACCCCGAGCAACGCCCGCGTGTAGTCGACACAGGAAAGCCGCCCCTCGCGAATCTCCCGCGCCGCCCCCACCGCCGAAAGCCCCGACAACTCAGCCCTCACGGATCCTCACCGACATCGCGAGCCGCCCGGGTTTTCCCCTTCTCCCTTCCCCCTTCACCCTTCTCCTCCTGAATCACCGCCCATACAACACCTCCGGCAGCCACAGCCCCAGCCCCGGGAACATGTAGAGGATGAAGATCGCGAAGATCTGCAGCCCCATGAACGGCATCATCCCCATGAAGATCTGCCCCAGCGTGACGTGCGCAGGCGCGACGCCCTTCAGGTAGAAGGCGGACATCGCGACCGGCGGCGACAGGAACGCCGTCTGCAGGTTCAGCGCGACCAGCAGCCCGAAGAACAACGGGTCGACCTCGAAGTGCGCGATCAGCGGGATGAAGATCGGCATGAAGATGATGATGATCTCCGTCCACTCGAGCGGCCAGCCGAGCAGGAAGATGATCACCTGCGTGAGCAGCAGGAACTGGATCTTCGACAGGCCGAGCGACAGCACCCAGGTCTCGATCAGCTCCTGACCCCCGAGCAGCGCGAAGGCTGCCGAGAAGATCGACGAGCCGACGAACAGCCAGCACACCATCGCCGAGGTCTTCGCGGTGAGGTACACCGACTCCTTCATCATGTCGAGATTGAACTGCCGGTAGGCGATCGCCAGCAGGACTCCGCCGAAGGCGCCGACCGCCGCCGCCTCGCTCGGCGTCGCCAGGCCGAAGACAATCGACCCGAGCACCGCGAGAATCAGGATCGCGAGCGGGAAGAACGACGACAGCAGCATGCGGAAGATCTCGAGCCGCGCGAAGCTGAGCATCAGGTAGTAGGCGACGAGCAGCAGCAGGCCGAGTCCCGCCATCGTCCAGAACCACACCGGGATCTCGGACCAGGGAATGCCTGCCTCGGCGTCGTCAGCGTCAGCGGCCGCCTCGTCGGCAGCGTCCGCAGCGGTGGCAGCAGCGGTTGTCGCAGTCTCCGCACCGGGCGGCTCGGACAGGCCGGTATCGGCATCCGGCGGCTCTGCGAGCCCGCCGCCGCTCGAATCGTCGAAGCTCGAGAAGCTGCCGAGTTGCTCGAGTCCGCTGATGTCGAACTCGACTTTCGGCGCGGTCACCGACTGCCAGCTGAGCGCAATCAGCGCGAGCACCGTGATCGCCGGCACCAGGGTGATGATCAGCTGGCGCGCGAGCGTCGACATCGGGATGTCAGCATTGCGCGAGCCCTTCATTCCGCGAACGATCGCCGGCAGCGCGCGATTGCCGAAACGTTCGCGCAGACTCGCCGACGACGCCGGCAAGGCCACCTGCCGATCCTCCTCGGACAGCGGCGGCATCAGGTGCGGCTTGAGCTTGGCCAGCACGATCACGTAGACGACGTACAGGCCGGCGAGCATCAGCCCGGGAAAGAACGCACCGGCATACAACTGCACGACCGACACGCCCGCGGTGGCGCCGTAGACGATCAGCAGCACCGATGGCGGAATGAGGATGCCCAGGCACCCGCCCGCGGTGATCGATCCGGCCGAGATCCGTGTGTCGTAGCCGGCCTTCAACATCGCTGGCAGTGCAAGCAGCCCCATCAGCGTGACGACCGCTCCGACGATGCCCGTGGCCGTGGCGAACACCGCACAGGTAAAGATCGTGGCGACCGCGAGCGAGCCGGGCAGCCTCGCCATCGCCAGGTGCAGCGACTTGAACAGCCGCTCGATCAGGTTCGCCCGCTCGACGATGTAGCCCATGAACACGAACAGCGGCACCGCGATCAGCACGTCGTTCGCCATCACCGCGTAGGTGCGCTGGACCATCAGGTCGAGCGTCTGGCCGATCGCCTCCCCGGTGCTCCCGGTGCGATCCATGTAGGCGAAGAACGCGAACATCACGCCCATGCCCATCAGCGTGAACGCGGTGGGAAAACCGAGCATGATCGCGACGACGATCAGCGCGAGCATCAGCAGGCCGAGGTGGCCGGTCGTCAGCGCGTTCCACGGCATGAGCAGCAGCACCGCCAGCAGGACCGCGCCGAGGATCGACAGGCCGAAGATCAGTTCCTTGCGCATCTCCGGCACCCTCAGCGCGATTGCGCGGCGGCCGCGTTCTCGGCCTTGTGCTCGCTGACCATCGCGCGCAGCTTGTCGACGTCGACCTCCTCGACGTCGTCGAGTCGCTTCGGCCAGGCGCCCGTTTTCAGGCAGACGATGCAGCGCAGGATCTCGATCGCGCCCTGCAGCAGCAGCAGCACGCCCGCGAGCGGTATCACCGCCTTGAACGGGTAGATCGGCGGTCCGCTCGCCGTGATCGACGAGCGCTCACGGATCGCGAAGGACTCGCCGGCGTACTCGTAGCCCGCCCAGACCATCGCGACGACGCCGGGGACGAAGAAGACGATATAGAGGATCAGATCGGAGGTCGCCTGCGTGCGCGGCGAGAAGAAGCCGTACAGGATGTCGCCGCGCACGTGCCCGTTGGCGGCAAGCGTGTACGCGCCGGCCATCATGAACAGCGTGCCGTACAGCATCATCTGCGCATCGAAGGCCCACGGGTGCGGCGAGTTCAGCGCGTAGCGCGAGAAGACCTCCCAGGTGATCAGCCCGGTGAGTACGACGATGAGCCACGCGAAGAGGTGGCCGATCCGGGTGTTGAACCGATCAACGGCCAGGAAAAGCTTTTGCATGATGATCTTGCGTACGGCGAAGTCCCGCCGGCGCACGGCGCGGGCGGGGCGCGAACCGCGAAGGGATCGGAATGGCCGAAGGGCCCGGCGGGCACGAAGGCGAATCGCGTCCACCCGACGCGAGGCGCGGGTGGGCGCAATTCAATTTCGACAGGCTCCCCGTGCGCAGGGAACCATCCGGCGCAGCAGCGGCCTCAGCTCTTCTGCTGCTTCGGCCCGAAGTAGTGGTTGTAGGCCATGCGCCGGTTGACGTTCGTGTCGAGGTCCCACTTGACCGTGCGCGCCGCGAACTTGCGCTGAGAGTCGAGTATCTCCTTGAACAGCGGATTCTCGGCCGCCATCTTGTCCGCTACCTGATCGTAGACGGTCAGCTGATGCGCAAGGATTGCGTCGGGCGTCTTGTAGAACTTCACGCCGTCGTCGCGCTGCATCGCCTCGTAGTCCTTCGAATAGCGGTCGATCGCCTTCCACGACATGTCGGCCGATGCGGCCTCGACGGCGTTGTCGATGATTGCGCGCATCTTCTCGGGCAGCGCATCGAACTTGGTCTTGTTGAACAGGACCTCGAACTGCTCGGCGTTCTGGTGGTAGCTCTGCAGCATGCAGATCTTGGAGACGTCAGGAAAGCCGAGCACGCGGTCGGAGCTGGCATTGTTGAACTCGGCGCCGTCGAGCAGCCCGCGGTCGAGCGCCGGGACGATCTCGCCACCGGGCAACGCGTTGACCGCGACACCCATCTGGGTGAATACGTCCACCGCAATGCCTACGGTGCGGAACTTCAACCCCTTCATATCCTCGGCCCTGGTGACCGGCTTCTTGAACCAGCCGAGCGGCTGCGTCGACATCGGGCCGTAGACGTAGGACTTCACGTTCGCTCCAACGGCCTGGTACAGCTTCTCGAGAAGTTCCTTGCCGCCGCCGTACTTGTGCCAGGAGAGCAGCATGTTCGCGTCCATGCCGAACGCGGGGCCCGAGCCCCACAGGGCGAGCGCGTTGTTCTTCCCATAGTGGTAAACGTTCACGCCATGCCCGCCGTCGAGCGTGCCCTTCGAGACAGCGTCGAGCAGGTTGAACGCGGGCACCACCGCGCCGGCCGGCAGCACCTCGATCTTCAGATCGCCGCCGGTCATGTCGTTGACCTTCCTGGCGAAATCGAGCGCGTACTCGTGGAAGATGTCCTTCGACGGCCACGTGCTCTGCCAGCGCATTGCGATCGGACCCTGCGCCTTCGCGATCATCGGGAACGCGAGCGTCCCGGCACTCGCTGCGGCGGCTGTGCCGATGAATTTGCGACGGGAGCGGATCTGTTCAGCCATGCGTTTTGTCTCCGGAAAGGGAATGGCGACGGTCTGCGTTTCGTTGAGCTTTCGGCGCAGGCGACGGGCGTCCGCGGCTCGAAGGGCATCAAATCCTAAACACGCAGCCGTCCACTGTCACGCGATGCTTATGTCCGGACCGGGTTATCCCGTAGTGACTTTCCGGCCCGTCGCTAGAAGAAGCCGACGCTCACCTGGAACAGCTTCTCCACCTTCGGGATCGTGCGCTTGTTGTCGACGAACACGACGACGTGATCGCCGGAGAGGATCTCCGTGTCGTGATGCGCCATCACGACCTCGAAGCGCGGTGCGTTGCGCCCGCGCACCGGTTCGAGCGACAGCGGCTCGCCGTCGAGCGAGCGCACGATGGCACCGATCGTCGCGCCGCGCGGCAGGTCGATCTCCTCGATGCGCCGGCCGACGACCTTCGACGACTTCGGGTCGCCGTGCGCGATCAGCTCGAGCGCCTCGGCGGCGCCGCGGCGCAGCGAATGCACCGAGACCACGTCGCCGCGGCGCACGTGCGTGAGCAGTTGCCCGATCGTCGTCTGCGACGGCACGATCGCGATGTCGATCCGGTTGCCCTCGACCAGGTCGGCGTACGCAGGCCGGTTGATCAGCGCGATCGTGCGACGCGCGCCGATGCGACGCGCGAGCATGCACGACATGATGTTGTTCTCGTCGTCGGAGGTGAGCGCGACGAAGAGATCCATCTCGGCGACGCCCTCCTCGGCGAGCAGCGTCTCGTCGGTGGAGTCGCCGTGCAGGATCAGCGTGGCCGTCGGCAGTTGCGCGGCCAGGTAGTTGCAGCGCGCGCGGTCGCGCTCGATCACCTTCACCTGATAGTCGGTGCCGAGTCGCCGCGCGAGACGCAGCCCGATGTTCCCGCCGCCGGCGATCATCACGCGGCGCACGGGCTCGTCGCTGCGTCGAAGGTCGGCGAGCGCGGTGCGGATGTGCTTCGATGCTGCGAGCACGAACACTTCGTCGCCGGGCTCGATCTTCGTGTCGCCATCGGGACGGATCGAGCGGTCGTTGCGGAAAATCGCGACGATCCGCATGTCGATGTCCGGATGCGTTGCCCGCAGGTCGCGGATCGGCCGCGAGACGAGCGGGCCGCCCGAGTACGCCCGCAAGGCGATCAGGCTCACGCGCCCGCCGGCGAACTCGAGCACCTGCAGGGCGCCGGGGAACTCGATCAGCTTCGAGATGTAGTCGGTGACCGTCTGCTCGGGGCAGATCAGGTAGTCGACGTAGAAGCCGCCCTCGCCGGTGATGTCGGGGTGATTCTGGAACTCGGGCGCGCGGATGCGCGCGATGCGCGTCGGCACATTGAAGAGCCGAGCGGCGATCTGGCAGGCGACGAGGTTCGTCTCGTCGCGCGCGGCCGCGGCGATCAGCAGGTCGGCGTCTTCGGCGCCCGCCTGCTTGAGTACCGGCAGATGCGTGCCGTTGCCGGCGACGGTGCGCAGGTCGAGCTTGTCCTGCAGCTGGCGCAACTGCGCCGGATCGGTATCGATGACGGTGATGTCGTTGCGCTCGGAGACGAGGCTCGCCGCCACCGACGAGCCGACGCGACCGGCGCCGAGGATGAGGATCTTCACGCGTGCACGCGCATGAGGCGCCGCGTGGCAGGTGCTCTACGAGCCCTGCTTGCGATAGGCGCCGCGCGACAGGTCGATGCCGAGCTGCTTGAGCTTTCGGTACAGGTGCGTGCGTTCGAGGCCGGTGCGCTCGGCCACGCGCGTCATGCTGCCGTGCTCGCGCGTGAGGTGATGCTCGAAATACGCGCGCTCGAAGGAGTCGCGCGCCTCGCGCAACGGAAGATCGAGCGGAAGCTCGCGCAGCGCGACGTGCCCGGGCGTTGCGCCGGCCGGAGCCGCGACGTCGACGACGCCGGCGTGCCCGCCCGGATGCGCCGCTCCGTAGGCCACTCCATCGACCGTGCCGCCGGCCGGAGCGGGATGCACGAGTGTCATCGACGGCTGCGGATGACCGCCGGGCGCGACCACGCCGATGCGCGCGCTCGTCTGGTAGGCGGTCGATACGGTGCGCATCTGCGCGGCGACCGACCCCGGCGCCGCTCCCCGGGCATCGTTGCCGCGGCCGCGTTGCAGCCCGGTTTCGACGGCCTTCAGCAGCTTCTGCAGCGTGATCGGCTTCTCGAGGAAATCGAGCGCGCCGATGCGTGTAGCCTCCACCGCGGTGTCGATCGTGGCATGGCCCGACATCATGATGACCGGCATCGTGAGCTTGCCGCAGCTCGCCCATTCCTTCAGTAACGTGACGCCGTCGGTGTCCGGCATCCAGATGTCAAGCAGCACGAGATCGACCGGGTTCTCTTCGCGTGCCTGGCGCGCCTGCTGCGCGCTTTCGGCCAATAACACCGAGTGACCTTCGTCGCCGAGAATCTCGGAGAGCAGCTCCCGGATTCCGATCTCGTCATCGACAACCAGTATTTCTGCCATTGGTGCCGTCTACTCTATCCGTTCAGTGTTGCGACCAAGCGACGATTGTCCTCGTTTTTGGCCAGTTTCGTAAATAGCACGGAAATCTGCGCGCCGGCCGGCTTGCCGGAAGACGATTCGCCCCAGTTCGCAACGTCGATTCGCGCACCGTGCTCGTCGATGATCTTCTTGACGATGGCAAGGCCGAGCCCCGTACCGCGCGGCTTGTTCGTCACGTAAGGCTCGAAGACGCGAGACAGCGCGCTCGACGAGAAACCGCCTCCGTTGTCGCGCACGAGAAGGCGCACGGCGACGTCGCCGTCGGGCAGCGCGACCCGTTCGGTGAGCAGCTCCACGTCGGGATGCTCGACGTGCTCGGTTGCCTCGACGGCGTTCTTGATCAGGTTGTGGATCACCTGCCGAAGCTGCGTCTGGTCGCCGAGCACCTGCGGCAGCGCCGGCGCCAGTCGCAGGCGGATCGCGACGCGGCCGCCCGCCGCCGTGTACAACCGCAGCACGTCGTCGATCAGCTCGTTCAGGTCGAGCGGCGCGAGCTGCGCGGCGGGCAGGCGCGCATAGTCGCGAAACTCGTCGACCATGCGCTTGAGCGCGGCTACCTGGTTGACGATCGTCTGCGAGTTCTTCGCGAGCAGCTCGGCCTCGGGTGGCGGGAGCTTGTCGGCGAGCTTGCGCTGCGTGCGCTCGGCGGCGAGCTGAATCGGCGTCAGCGGGTTCTTGATCTCGTGCGCGAGCCGGCGGGCGACCTCGGCCCACGCGACCGCGCGCTGCGCCGAGATCACTTCGCTGATGTCATCGAAGACAACCACGTATCCGACGCGCCGCTCGGGCAGGATCGAACCGCGCGCGAAAATCGTCTGGTCGGAGTTGGCGCCGGGCAGGCTCGGCGCATTTGGCGCACTCGCCCCCGGAGCGCCCGGGGCATCGGCAACGGTGGACGACGGCGCGATGATCTGCGGCAGCACGAACTGGCGCTGCCAGCTCGCGGCGCCGGCGCCGGCCTGCTCGTTGAAGGCCGAACGGATGGCCGGCGCGAGCGTCGCGAGTCGCGGTACGTCGCCGATCGGCTTGTCGAGATGCTCGAGCAGCGGGAGCCCGAGGATGCGCTCGGCGCCGGCGTTGGCGAGCGTGAGCCGAAAATCCGAATCGAGCACGAGCACGCCCGCCGTCAGGTTCGCGAGCACGCTCTCGAGACGCGCGTTCACGCGCTCGAGCTCGCGCTGGTTGCGCTCGACCTGCATGCGCGCGTCCTCGAGCTGTCGCGTCATCAGGTTGAACGACTGCGTGAGCACGCCGAGCTCGTCGCGGCCGCTGTAGTCCTTGACAGGCCGGTAGTCGCCTTCGGCGACGGCGCGCGTACCGGCCGCGAGCATCGACAACGGCCCGGTGAGCCAGCCCGACAGCAGGAACGAAGCAGCCACCGCCGAGAACACCGTGAGCAGGAAGATCAGCGTCAGCGTGATCCGGAAGATGCGCGCGAGCCCTTCGCGCGACAGTGACAGCTGCTGGAAGTCGCGCCGACCCTGCTCGACCGCCTCGGCGTTCTCCGACAGCGCGCTCGGCACCGGCTGGACGAGCTGCAGGTAACGATGCCCGTCGGGCAGCTGCGCCGACGTGTCGATCGCGACCATGACGCGCATCTTGAGCTGCCCGTCGTCGCCAGCCGGCTCCACCGCCGCGTACTGGCGCGTGAGCCGCACCTGGCGCATCGCGCCCGGCGGCGGCAGGTCGGGCACGAGCCCTGCGAAACGGCTGCCGCTCGTCGTGATGATGCGTCCGGTGCCAGAGGCGATCATCGCGTCGGTGACGCCCAGTTGCTCGCTGCGACGGTTCAGCGTATCGGCCCAGCCGGCGCGCGGCGAGTCCGCGAGCTCGACCGCTACGCTGCGTGCCTTCTGCGTGAGGTCGGATAGCAGCGAGTCGAGCGCGGTGCGCCCGAGCGTCAACCCCGACTCGAGTCCGCGCTCGACCGGCACGGCGAACCACGAGTCGATCGAGCGACCGACGAACTGCACCGAGACGAGGTAGATCAGCGCGACCGGCAGCACGGTCATCAGCGTGAACGACGCGGCCATGCGCGCCATCAGCCGCGTGCCGAAGAGCCCGCGGCGGTAGCGCACGACGAGCCTGCGCAGCAGCTCGAGCACGAGCAGCAGCAGGCCCACCGCCAGCCCGACGGTGAGCCACAGCAGCATCGGGTACTGGCTCTCGAAAAGCTCGGTGTTCGCGCTCGCCACCGCCAGCAGCAGCAGCAGGATGACCGCGAGCACCACCGAGCCGATCAGCGCGAAGCGCAGCAGTCGACCGACCGCACGCTTCTCCGGATCTACGGCCTGAACTCGAAATGCTTCCATTCGGACTGCGGGTTCCAGTCGCGATCGGTGATCGCATTCACCTGGAACGGCTTCGGCAGTTGCGCTGCGTCGAGTCGCAAGCGTACCCGAGCCTCGTAACGGGTTCCCGGCTCGACGCTCGACGCGTTGAACACGCGCCAGTGCCGCACCCGGCTCATCGCCTCGGTGGCGTCGCCCAGCGTGTCCCAGGTCTGCGTCAGGCCGTCGAAATTCAGCCGGTACTGGCGCGTGAGCGCGTGATAGGCGAGCCGGTAGACGATCGAGCGCTCGGCGATAGTCTCGTCGGTCCACCACCAGCGCGGGCGGATCAGCTCGAACTCGAGAACGAAGTACAGCGGCACGCCGCGGCGGACCGCCTCTTCGAGCGAGCGCGTCAACGGCACCTCGAACTCGCCCGACAGCATCCAGCTGTCGCCGGCGCCGTCGAGCTCGAGTCGCGGGCGCGTGAAGGCCGGATCATCGGTGGCGAGCGCTGCCGGGACCTGTCCGCACAGCGTGGCCACCAGCACCAGCGCCAGGGCGAGACGGGCGATCAAGGTCGTTTTTCCAGCAGTGCGAAGAAAAATCCGTCGTGGTCGCGCGTCGGCGTCGCGATGGGCAGCAGGGTCGAGACAGGCTCCGGCGCACCGCCGTCGAAGCGCCCCTGCAGCGGCAGTCTCGATGCGTCTCGCTGAATCTCCAGAAAGCGAGCAATTACTGACTCACCTTCTTCGGGAAAGATCGAGCACGTGGTGTAAAGCAATTTACCACCCGGGCGGAGCACCGACCAAAGCGCCCGGAGGATTTCCGACTGACGTCGCGACAGTGTCGCGAGATCGCTACGGCGGCGCAGCCAGCGCACGTCGGGCTGGCGACGAACGATGCCGGAAGCGGTGCAGGGGGCGTCGACGAGGATGCGGTCGAAAGGGCGGCCGTCCCACCAGTCGGACGGGGTGCGGGCGTCGCCGACGACGAGCGCGGGTACGGGAAGCGGCTCGGACCCAGACGCCGGAGACGCCGGCGATGCCGGGGCGGCGGACCCGAGGCCCAGCCGATCGAGGTTCTCGCGTACCTGGCGCAGGCGCGCCGGGTCGATGTCGAGCGCGACGAGCTCGATCGCGGCCAGCTCGAGCAGCTGCCCGGCCTTGCCGCCTGGCGCAGAGCAGGCATCGAGTATGCGCTCACCTTCCTCCGGAGCCAGCAGCGGTGCGGCGAGCTGTGCGGCCGCATCCTGCACGCTGACGAAACCCTGGTGCCAGCCCGGCAGCGTCTCGACCGGCGCCGGCGCTTCGAGCACGATCGCCTGCTCGCCGACGCGGCGCGCGGCCAGGCCCTGCTCGCGCAGCGCGGCGAGATAGTCGTCGACCTCCGTGCGGCGCCGGTTGACGCGCAGCGTCATCGGCGGCGCACCGTTGCCGGCCTGCAGGATCGACTGCCAATGCGCCGGCCAGGCTTCGCGCAGCCGCGCGATCCACCAGTCGGGATGATTCCAGCGCGCTTCGGGCTTGCGGCGCGCGGCGCCCAGGCGCGCCTCACGCTCGCGCAGAAAACGCCGCAGCGTCGCGTTGATGAAGCCGGCGATCGCGGGTCCACCCGGCAGCGCGCGTGCGGCCCGCACCGCCTGGTCGACGACGACGGCGTCGGCGCGCACGACCTCGACGAGCTGCGCGAGGGCGACCCATTGCAGCGCGGCCGGTGCCGGCGCCGGCCGGCGTGCGTTCAGCGCGTTCGCCAGCTCGCGCACGAGGCCGAGCTCGCGGCAGCTGCGATAGGCGAGATCCCGGATCGCGGCGTGCGAGTCGGGCGGCAGGGGCTCGCGCGCGGATTCGACGGCGATCGCCTCGTCGAGCGCAGCAGGCAGCGAGCGACCGGCGACGAGCGCCTCGATCGCGCGCGCAGCGCACAGCAACTCGCGCGCGAGCGCTGCGCGCCGCGTGCGCGTGCCGCCGTCGTCCGGAATGCGGCTGCCCGCCTCCCCGACAGGAGCGTCGCGCGTGGCGCGCGAGCGTGCGCTCACACCTGCGCGGTCGCTCCGACCGGCATCGCGAGCAGGCGGCGGATGCGCTCGGCGGTGTCGGGGTGCGTGGAGAACAGGCCGCGCAGCCCACCGCCCGACAGCGGGTTGAGGATCATCATCTGCGCCGTCTCGGGATGGCGCTCGGTGGTCGTGAGCGGGATGCCGCGCGCGTAGTGGGCGATCTTCTCGAGCGCCGAGGCGAGCGCACGCGGATCGCCCGACAGCTCGGCGCCGCGCCGGTCGGCCTCGAATTCACGCGCGCGCGAGATCGCCATCTGGATCAGCATCGCAGCCAGCGGCGCGAGGATCGCGACGGCGATCGAGGCGATCGGATTCGAGCGGTTGTCGCGGCCGCCGAAGAACAGCGCGAAATTGGCGAGCGCCGAGATCGCGCCGGCCATCGTCGCCGAGATCGTCGAGATCAGGATGTCGCGATGCTGGACGTGCGACAGCTCGTGCGCCATCACGCCGCGCAGCTCGCGCTCGTTCAGCACGCGAAGGATGCCGGTGGTGGCGGCGACCGCGGCGTTCTGCGGATTGCGGCCGGTGGCGAACGCGTTCGGCGCGTCTTCCTCGATCAGGTACACGCGCGGCATCGGCAGCCGTGCGCGCTCGGCGAGCTCGCGCACCATCCCGTAGAACTGCGGGGCGCTGGTCTCGTCGACTTCGCGGGCGCGGTACATCCGCAGCACGAGCTTGTCGGAGAACCAGTACGCGAAGAAATTGCTGATCAGCCCGAAGCCGAGCGCGAGCAGCATGCCTTCGCGACCTCCGATGATCGAACCCACGGCGCCGAAGAGCGCCATGATGCCGGCCATGAGGATGCCGGTCTTGAACCAGTTCAGCATCTTCTGTTTCCTCGTTGCACCGGCCACACCTGCGGCCCGGCACGGTCGTAGATCGGGGCGCGCCCCCGCACTGCAAGGTCGCGCGGCGAAATGTACCCTTGCAGCGCCCCGGAGCGCCCGAAGCCCGCGCTGCGCTCAGCGCATGAACCGCGCGCCCGCGGGAATCGCGAATCCGCGCAGGAACTCGCCGGCCGGCAGCCGGCGCCCGCCGGATTTCTGCAACTCGAGCAGCTCGACGACGCCGTCGCCGCAGGCGACGACCAGGCGACCCGGCGCGTCGAGCACCGCCCCGGGCAGTGCGCCGCCAGCCGCGTCGCCTGATCCGACCCGCGCGCGCCACAGCTTGATCTTCGTTCCCACGGCATCGTCGAGCGTGGCCGTCGCGCCCGGAACCGGGTCGAAGGCACGCACCCGGTCGACGATGCTGCGCGCCGGCATCGTCCAGTCGATGGCCGCGTCCTCGCGCGCGAGCTTGTGCGCGTAGCGGACGCCTTCGGCGGGCTGCGACCGTGCGACCAGCGTCCCGCGCTCGAGCGATTCGAGCGCATCGACGATCGCGCGTGCGCCGAGCGTCGCAAGCCGATCGTGCACGGTTGCTGCAGTGTCGTCGTCGGAGATCGGCGTACGCTCGACGAGCAGCATCGGGCCGGTATCGAGGCCCTCGTCCATCTGCATGATCGTGACGCCCGTTTCGGCGTCGCCCGCCTCGATTGCGCGCTGGATCGGCGCCGCACCGCGCCAGCGCGGCAGCAGCGACGCATGGATGTTCAGGCAGCCGTGGCGCGGAATCGCGAGCACCTCGGGCGGCAGGATCGCGCCGTAGGCGGCGACGACCATCGCGTCGATCTGCAACGCGCGCAGCCGTTCGTGCACCGTCGGGTCGCGCAGCGTGCGCGGCTGCTCGACGGGCAGCCCGCGCTCGCGCGCAAGCCGCTTGACGGCGCTTTCGCGCATCGCCTGCCCGCGGCCGGCCGGCTGGTCGGGACGCGTGAGCACGAGCGCGATGTCATGACCCGCATCGTGCAGCGCGGCCAGCGCGGCGGCAGCGAATTCGGGCGTGCCGGCGAAGACGAGTCGGAGCATGCGGATCAGCGCCTGCGCGGGCGGCTCGGGGTGGGCTTCGGAGGAGGCGTCGTGTTCTGCCCGCAGCGCGGCGCCACGCGAAGCGCTACGCGTCGACGCGTTCGGCCTTCAGCAGCCGGTTGCGGATGCGCGACTGCTTCAGCCGCGACAGGTACTGGACGAACACTCGTCCGTTCAGGTGGTCGATCTCGTGCTGGATGCACACTGCGAGCAACCCGTCGGCCTCGAGCTCGAAAGGCTTGCCATGCTCGTCGAGCGCACCCACGACGACGCGGTCGGGACGCTCGACCTCGTCGTAGATGCCGGGCACCGACAGGCATCCTTCCTCGAAGACCTTGGTCTCGTCGCTCGTCGAGACGATCTCGGGGTTGATGAACACGCGCAGTTCGTCGCGCGCGTCGGAAACGTCGAGCACGATCACGCGCTCGTGCACGTCGACCTGCGTCGCGGCGAGCCCGATCCCCGGCGCCTCGTACATGGTCTCGGCCATGTCGCGCACGAGCGTGCGGATGCGGTCGTCGACCTCCCGCACGGGCTGCGCGACCCGGTGCAGACGCGGGTCGGGATAGCGAAGAATGTCCAATACGGCCATCGGTGAATAGCGACCGCCGGTAGGCTCGCGCCGCGTCGTCGACGCTGCGTCGATACAGTGGCGGCAGAATCGAAAGCAGAAGAACCGTCGAGGTCATCTCGGGGCAGATGCGCCGCGATCAACCCTCGCTATCGAGTATCCCACACGTTCGCAGGCACGCGTGTCCATGAGAAAGCTCTCCGTGCAGTTTCTGACACTGGCTGTCGCAGGCCTCGCCTGCGCCGCCGGCCTGGTCTTCGCGCAACCGGCGACCGCGCCGCTCGAGCTGGCGAAGGATGCCCCCGACCGCTACATCGTCGTCAAGGGCGACACGCTGTGGGACATCTCCGGCCGCTTCCTGCAGAAGCCGTGGCGCTGGCCCGAGATCTGGGACCTGAACCGCGAGGAGATCCGCGACCCGCACTGGATCTATCCGGGCGACGTCATCCTGCTCGACCGCAGCGGCGCGACGCCACGACTGCGGCTTGCGCGTGCCGTCGGCGATGGGGCGGGCAGCGGTGCCGGGTTGGCCAGTGAACGGCGCAGCCCGCGCATCCGCGTCGAGGCGCTCGGGAAAGACGCCATCCCGACGATCAGCTCGACCGACATCGAAGCCTTCCTGAACCGCCCGCTGGTCGTCGACGAGAGCGGGCTCGCGTCGCACCCGCGCATCGTCGCGACGCAGGAAGGGCGCGTCTACCTCGGTCGCGGCGAGCTCGCCTACGTGCGGGGGATCCACGAGCCGAAGACCGACGACTGGCACATCTACCGCTCGGCGCGGCCGCTGCTCGACCCCGACACGCGCAGGACGATCGCCTGGGAGGCGCTCTTCCTCGGCAGCGGCAAGCTCGAGCGCGAAGGCGACCCGGCTTCGCTGCGCGTGGTGGCGACCAACGAGGAGGTCGGCACCGGCGACCGGCTGATGCCCGCCGAACGTGCGCTGCCGATCGTCTACGCACCCCGCCCGCCGGAGACGGAGGTGTCGGGGCGCATCGTTGCCGTCTACCGCGGCGTGACGCAGGTCGGACGAAACAGCGTCGTTGCCGTCAACGTCGGCAAGGCGCACGGACTCGAGGTCGGCCACGTGCTCGGCATCCAGCATCGCGGTGCGACGATCGTCGACCGCACGTCGCCCGATCGCGAGCGCATCGTCCTTCCGGACGAGCCGGTTGGCCACCTGCTGGTGTTCCGCGTCTTCGATAACATCGCCTACGGGCTCGTGATGAGCGCGTCGCATCCGATCTCGGTCGGCGACGACGTCCGGAACCCTCACTGAGCCTTCCCTCAGCGGGCAGAACGCCGCGCTTCGGGCGCGGCGTTTTTTTTGCCCGCTTTCCTGCGTCTTCCTTTTGCGGCACGGGAGAGACGAATGCCGCTCGACGCCGAAGCGCGCGAGGAATGTGCGCTGTGGCTGCGTATCACGCTCACGCCGGGCGTCGGTCCGGTCGCCGTGCGGCGCCTGCTCGAAGCCTTCGGGCTTCCCGAGGACATCCTCGCGGCAGGTCGCACCCGGATTGCCGCCGCGCTCGATGCGCCGCTGGCGGCGGCGCTGCTCGCCGACGACGAAGAACGCGACGCGCGAATCGCCGAGACGCTCGAATGGGCGCAAAGCGACACGAACCACCTGATCGCACTTGCCGACCCGGAGTATCCGGAAGCGCTGCTGCAGATCGGCGATCCGCCACCACTGCTCTATCTGCGCGGCGCGCCCGATGCGCTTCGCGGCGACCTGCTCGCGATCGTCGGCAGCCGGCACGCGACGCCGGGCGGCGAGGCGAACGCGCACGACTTCGCGCGCGCGCTGGCCGACGAAGGGCTGACGATCTGCAGCGGGCTCGCCCGCGGAATCGATGCGGCCGCGCACCGCGGCGCGCTCGACGGTCGCGCAGGGACGGTCGCGGTGGTCGGCACCGGCGTCGACCGCGTCTATCCGGCGGCGAACCGGGCGCTCGCGCAGGCGATCGTCCAGCGCGGCGCCGTCGTCTCGGAGCTGCCGCTGGGCAGCGATGTGAAGCGCGCGAACTTCCCGCGCCGCAACCGCGTGATCGCCGGGCTGTCGCTCGGCGTGCTCGTCGTCGAAGCCGCGCCGCACTCGGGGTCGCTGATCACCGCCCGTCATGCCGGCGAGTACGGGCGCGAGGTGATGGCCGTGCCGGGGTCGATCCACTCCCCGGTCGCGCGCGGCTGCCATCGCCTGATCCGCGACGGGGCGAAGCTCGTCGAGTCGGCCGAGGACGTGCTCGTGGAGTTGCGCCGGCAGATGCGCGGGCAGATCGGCGCATCGGGGGCAGACCGGATCGCTCGAAGCGGGCGCGCCCCCGCCGAAAACGACGGTGGCGCGTTCCCGCCTGTGGGTCCGGACGCATCGAAGGTGCTTCGGGCGATGAGCTGGGATCCGGCCGAGCCCGACATGCTGGTCGCGCGAACCCGGCTGGCGCCGGGCGAAGTGGCGGCAGCGCTGCTGGAGCTCGAGCTCGCAGGCCGCGTCGAGCGCTGGGACGACGGGCGCTACGCCCGCGTACGCACCGGCTGAAGCGCGTGCGCACCCCGCGGAAGCCCGTGCGCGCTCCCGCGCGTCAGCATGGCACGAAAAAAGCTGCATCGCGCAGCCGATGGCTTACCCGGATGGCTTGTTGCGCACGCCGTCCGGCGCCACTTATGATGGCGCCCCCATGAGCAAAGCCCTGATCATTGCCGAGAAACCTTCCGTCGCCGCCGACATCGCGCGCGCGCTGGGCGGCTTCACGCGCCACGGCGACTACTTCGAGAGCGACGAGTACGTGCTGTCGTCGGCGGTCGGGCACCTGGTCGAGATCGCCGTCCCCGAGCAGTACGAAGTCAAGCGCGGCAAGTGGTCTTTCGCCCACCTGCCCGTCATTCCGCCGCGATTCGACGTACAGCCGATCGCCAAGAGCGAGGATCGGCTGAAACTGCTCACGCGCCTGATCCGCCGCAAGGACGTCGACCGGCTGATCAACGCCTGCGACGCCGGGCGCGAAGGCGAGCTGATCTTCCGGCTGATCGTCCAGCACGCGAACGCGAAGCAGCCGGTGCAGCGCCTGTGGCTGCAGTCGATGACACCGGCAGCGATCCGCGAAGGCTTCGAGCAACTGCGCAGCGACACGCAGATGCTCCCGCTCGCCGACGCGGCGCGCAGCCGTTCCGAAGCCGACTGGCTGGTCGGCATCAACGGCACGCGCGCGATGACGGCCTTCAACTCGCGCGACGGGGGCTTCTACAAGACCACCGTCGGGCGCGTGCAGACGCCGACGCTGACGATCGTCGTCGAACGCGAGGAGCGCATCAAGCGCTTCGTGCCGAAAGACTATTTCGAAGTGCACGCCACCTTCGCGGCGAAGGCCGGCAGCTACGACGGCAAGTGGTTCGACCCCGGTTTCAAGCGCTCGGACACCGCACCCGACGCACGCGCCGAGCGTCTGTGGGAACGCAGCCGCGCGGAAGCGATCGTCGAGCGCTGCCGCGATCGCAACGGAACGGTCACCGAGGAAACGAAGCCGAGCACGCAGCTGTCGCCCGCGCTGTTCGACCTCACCAGCCTGCAGCGTGAGGGCAACTCGCGCTTCGGCTATTCGGCGCGCACCACGCTGTCGATCGCGCAGGCGCTCTACGAGCGGCACAAGCTGCTCACCTATCCGCGTACCGACTCACGCGCGCTGCCCGAAGACTATATGCCGAGCGTGCGCGAGACGCTCGGCGTGCTCGAGGGCGAGCAAAGCTACGGCCCGTTCGCGAAGCAGATCCTCGCCGGCGGCTGGGTGAAGCCGAACAAGCGCATCTTCGACAACGCGAAGGTGTCGGACCACTTCGCGATCATCCCGACGATGCAGGCGCCGCGCGCCGGCGCGCTGTCCGACGCCGAGCAGCGCATCTACGACCTCGTCGTGCGGCGCTTTCTCGCGGTGTTCTTCCCGCCGGCCGAGTACCTGAACACGACGCGCGTCACCGTCGTCGAGGGCGAGTCGTTCCGCACCGAAGGGCGCGTGCTGGTGAACCCCGGCTGGCTCGCCGTGCACGGGCGCGAAGGCAAGGACGACACGCTCGTTCCGATCTCTTCCGGCGAACGCGTGCACACCGACGCAATCGAGCTGCTCGCGCTCGCCACCAAGCCGCCTGCGCGCTACACCGAGGCCACGCTACTGTCGGCGATGGAGGGCGCAGGCAAGCTGATCGACGACGACGAGCTGCGCGAGGCGATGCAGGCGAAGGGCCTCGGCACGCCGGCCACGCGCGCGGCGATCATCGAGGGGCTGATCGCCGAGAGCTACCTGGTGCGCGAAGGGCGCGAGCTGATCCCGACGACGAAGGCGTTCCAGCTGCTCACGCTGCTGCGCGGGCTGAAGGTGAACGAGCTCACCGCCCCCGAGCTCACCGGCGAGTGGGAATACAAGCTCTCGCAGATCGAGCGCGGCCAGCTCGAGCGCGACGACTTCATGCGCGAGATCGCCGAGATGACGCGGCAGATCGTCGAACGCGCGAAGAACTACCAGTCGGACACGGTGCCGGGCGACTACGCGACGCTCGAGACGCCGTGCCCCAGTTGCGGCAGCGTCGTGCAGGAGAACTACAAGCGCTTCGCGTGCACGAAGTGCGACTTCTCCATCACGAAGATCCCGGGCGGGCGGCAGCTCGAGGTCGTCGAGGCCGAGCAGCTGCTGCGCGAGCGCACGATCGGCCCGCTGCAGGGCTTTCGCAGCCGGCTCGGCCGGCCCTTTGCGGCGATCCTGAAGCTGAACGACGAGCACAGGCTCGAGTTCGACTTCGGGCAGGCCGACGATGACGACGACGGCGAGCCGGTCGACTTCTCCGGCCACGAAGCACTCGGCGCGTGCCCGAAGTGCCGCGCGCGCGTCTTCGAGCATGGCATGAGCTACGTCTGCGAGAACGCGGTCGGCGCCGGCAAGCGCTGCGATTTCCGCAGCGGCAAGATCATCCTGCAGCAGGAGGTGGCTCCGGAGCAGATTCGCAAGCTGCTCGCCGGGGGCCGCACCGACCTGCTCACCGATTTCGTCTCGTCGCGGACGCGGCGCAAGTTCAAGGCGTACCTTGTACTCGGACCCGACGGCAAGGTCGGCTTCGCATTCGAGCCGCGTGCGGCGAAGAAGGCGCCGGCGAAGAAGGCCGCGGCCGGCAAGGCGGCGAGCGATGCCGTCGCGGTCAACGGTGCCGCTGACGCCGACGCCGCTACCGTCGGCGACGGCGAGCCTCCGCGCGCTGCGGCGAAGAAGGCGAAGCGCGAGAGCGCGAAGGCCGCCACCGTTGCAGGCGCAGCGGAAACGGCAAAGAAATCCACGGTCGGCAAGACCGCGAAGAAGGCGGTCGCCAAACGGACGGCGGCTTCCGCGCAGACGGCTCGTTCGCGTCGTACCTGAAAGCCCGGCGCAGACAATGGTCTGCGGCCTCCCGGCCGAGGGTTTACCTTCGCCTCAATTAGACAGTACACTGAGCAAATGGAGGCCATCGACTATCGGTCGCTCAAGCCGGGGCACCTGATCCGTCGCGCGCAGCAGATCGCGGTGGCGATCTTCATGGAGGAGTGCGCCGGATTCGATCTCACGCCGGTGCAATACGCCGCGCTGGCTGCGATCGACGCGAATCCCGGTCTCGACGCGACGCGACTGTCCTGCCTCATCGGGCTCGACCGCTCGACGATCGGCAGCGTGCTCGAGCGGCTCGAGGCGAAGGCGCTCGTCGAGCGCAGGCCGAGTGCCGACGACCGGCGCGCCAAGCGCCTGCGCATCCGTTCCGCCGGACGGCAACTGCTCGCCGAGGTCGCGGAAGCCGTCGAACGCGCGCAGCAGCGCATCGTCGCGCCGCTCGACGGCGACGAGCGTCGCACCTTCCTGCGTCTGCTCGCGCGCCTGGTCGAGTGCAACAACGAACTGTCGCGCGCGCCGGCCCGTTCCGTCGCCGAGGCGCGAAGCAATGCGCGAGGAGCGCGATCATGAAGGGCAGGCTGTGGTGGCCGTACCGCGGCAACGAGCCCGAAGCCGCACGAGTCCGAAGGAGGGGTCCATGAATGCAGTGACCGGGAACCGCATACACGAGGAGCGCTCGCGCCTGTACGCCGACATGCGTCCGGCCCACCTCACGCCGCTGTGGGAATCCTTGCACGCGCTCGTGCCGAAGAGCCCGGCGTCGCCGTGCGTCCCGGCGCTGTGGCGCTACGACGAGGTGCGTCCGTTCCTGATGCGTGCGGGCGAACTGATCACCGCCGAGGAAGCGGTGCGCCGCGTGCTGATCCTCGAGAACCCCGGCATTCCGGGGCAATCGGCGATCACGCAGTCGCTGTACGCAGGGTTGCAGCTGATCCTGCCCGGCGAGATCGCACCGAGCCACCGCCACGTGGCCACCGCGCTGCGCTTCATCGTCGAGGGCGCAGGCGCTTTCACCGCGGTGAACGGCGAACGCACGACGATGCATCCGGGCGACTTCATCATCACGCCGAGCTGGACCTTCCACGATCACGGCAACGAGTCGGACACGCCGGTGGTCTGGCTCGACGGGCTCGACATCCCCACGGTGCGGCTGCTCGACGCCGGCTTCGCCGAAGACTTCAACGCCAAACAGCAGCCGGTGCAGCGCAGCGAAGGCACCAATCTCGCGCGCTTCGGCGAGAACCTCGCGCCGATGCCCGGCGCCGCCGGCGCGCGGCCGCACGGCGCGACCTCGCCGCTCTTCGCGTATCCGTATGGACGCTCGCGCGCCGCGCTCGAGCGACTGACGCGCGAAGGGCCGGTCGATGCATGGCACGCGACGAAGATGCGCTACGTCAACCCGGCCACCGGCGGCTGGCCGATGCCCACGATCGGCGCCTTCCTGCAGCTGCTGCCCGCCGGCTTCGACGGTCGACCCTGGCGCCAGACCGACGGCATCGTCTACAGCGTCGTCGAAGGCCGCGGACGCGCGATCATCGAACGTCCCGGCGCGTCGGCGCCGACCGTGCTCGAGTTCGGTCCGCACGACCATTTCGTCGTACCTTCATGGCACGTCTGCCGGCTGTCGGCGAGCGAGGAGACTGTGCTCTTCAGCTTCTCCGATCGCCCGGTGCACGAAGCGCTCGCGCTGCACCGCGAAGAGAAGCTCGACGCCGCGCCGGCCGCGCAACAGCCGTGACCATCGAAATCCTGCGCAGCACCGGCCGGTCATCGAAGCACGAAGGAGAAGTTCCATGAACTATGTCGTACCGGCCCCCCGAACGGTGTCGCTGCCCGTCGTCGGCAGCGACGCGCGCTTTCCCGTGCGTCGCGTCTACTGCGTCGGCCGCAACTACGTCGCGCATGCGCAGGAGATGGGCTTCAGCGGGCGTGAGCCGCCGTTCTTCTTCCTGAAGCCGGCCGACGCCGTCGTGCCCGTGCCGGCGAACGAATCGATCGAGATCGACTACCCGACGCTGACCAAAGACCTGCATCACGAGATCGAGCTCGTCGTCGCGATCGGCGAAGGCGGCGCGCAGATCAAGGCCGCCGACGCGATGCGCCACGTGTTCGGCTACGCGGTCGGGCTCGACATGACGCGGCGCGACCTGCAGGCCGACATGAAGAAGCAGGGGCGCCCGTGGTGCATCGGCAAGGCCTTCGACCAGTCGGCACCAGTCGGCGCAGTTGTGCCGGCGGCGTCAGCCGGCGACATCTCCGGTGCGCGCATCGCGCTCGATGTGAACGGCCAGACGCGCCAACAGAGCGACGTCTCGAAGCTGATCTGGAATGTCGGCGAAATCATCGAGCACCTGTCCGCCGCATGGACGCTCGCGCCGGGCGACCTGATCATGACCGGCACGCCGGAGGGGGTGGCTGCGGTCGGCCGCGGCGATCGGCTGAAGGGCACGGTAGACGGATTGCCTGCGATCGAGGTGCGGATCCGGGGTTGAGCACGGGGCGCTGCGCGCGGCGCCGCGCTACCATCGTGCGCAACATGGACAGCTCCTCCGTATTCGACGTCGATTGGGTCTTCGGCTACGGCTCGCTGATCTGGAACCCCGAGATCGAGTACGAGCAGGCGGAGCTCGCCCGCCTGCACGGCTGGCACCGCTCGTTCTGCGTCAGCTCGACCCTTTATCGCGGTACCGCGGACGAACCCGGCGTCGTGCTCGGCCTCGACCGCGGCGGCAGCTGCGTCGGCGTCGCGTACCGGCTGCGCTTCGAGAGCCGCGAGGATGCACTCCGGCAGCTGCACGAGCGGGAGATCCCGAGCTGGGACGCGCGCGTCTACCGGCCGCTGGTCGCGGAAGTGCGCCTGGGCGGCGAGCGCAGCGTGCGGGCTCTCACTTTCGCCGCCGACCGCGAGCGCCCCACGTACGCGCGCTTGAGCGACGAGGAGATCCTGCGCCGGCTGCAGATCTGCCGGGGCGCGCGCGGCGCGAACCGCGAATACGCGATCAACACGCTGCGCGCGCTCGAAGCGCACGGCGTGCACGACGTGCGACTGACGCGGCTCGTTCGACGACTGCTGGCCGAGGCGTCGCAACCGAAAGAGGGAGCATTGAGCACGATGTAGTCGCGCAGCGGCCTGCGCGAGTGCAGCCCCCGCTACGCCGGCACCGCCCCCTCGGCCTCATGCAGCCGCGAATGCCGCGGCACCCCGGCCATCAGGAACTCCATCTGGTCGGCCAGGATGCGGCGGTTGCGCAGGATGAAGCCCTCGTGCAGGTTCGGCACGTAGGGCACATACAGCAGCGGCATGTGCGCCTGCTCGGGCGTGCGGTTGCCCTTGCGCAGGTTGCAGGGCTTGCAGGCGCTGACGAGGTTCGTCCAGGTGTCGGGGCCGCCGCGGCTCTGCGGCTTGACGTGCTCGCAGGTGAGCTCGCCCGACCGGAAGCGACCGCCGCAGTACGCGCAGACGAAGCGGTCGCGCGCGAACAGCATCTCGCGCGTGAGTGCCGGCACATGATGGACATGGCGCGCGCGACGCGATGCATCGCCGCGCACCGCGACGATCGAGCGCAACGTGAGCATCGAGCGCAGGCCGGTGGCGCGGCTGGTTCCGCCGTGCAGCGTGAACGCATGTCGGCCGAGATCCCAGACGACCTGCTCCTTGTAGTAATAGCCGACGGCGTCCTCGATGCCGATCCAGCGGCGCGGCGTGCCGCTCGAATCGAGCACGAGGATGCTCACCGCAGCAGCACGCGATTCCATCGCGGGTTCCAGCTCCTTCGTACCCCGAGGGGATTGCACATTGTGCAGCACGCAAGCGCATAGCGCTCGGCTGCTCCGCCTTTGCGCGGGGAACCGGGGTCAGACCACGATTTCCCTGGAAATCGTGGTCTGACCCCGGTTTCCCGCTTCTATCCCTTGAGTCGCCGCGCACTGTGGTATGCTTACAACAGGTTGCGCTGCTGACGAGCCGACGCGGGTCCGCGTCCGGCGAAAGCCTGCGCAGCCGTCCTTCCGAGGTGTCCCCATGTCGATCCGTGCCCTCCAGCACGGGGACAACGCAAGGCGCCGCATCAGTACCCCCTTCCTTGCGTTTCTCCGCAACCGCGAATCCCGCAATCAGCTTCTGTTCGCCTGCGCACAGGCCGCGGCCCCGATCGCACTCGTGCTCGGCCTGGTGATGGCTGGCGCCGAACTGCGCGATACGGCCGTTCCAGCCGTCGTGTCCACGCCGGCAACGACCGTCACCGCCTCCGTTTCAAGCGCCGTCCCGTAGCGCCGGACGCTCGCCCGCCACGCGCGCGACGACCCGACGCACGCACTTTGCGCCCTCCCCGCGCGCGTGGCCGATAATCAGCGTTCTCTTCGACAAGGAACTTCCGATGTCACATGCGGGAATGCTGGCGGCCGCGCTCGTTTCGGCGGTCGCAATACTGTCGGGCTGTGCCCAGCCATCGACCGCCGGACACACCTTCACGGCAAGTGAAGCGCGCCGGCCGATGCAGGTGCAGATGGGCGTCATCCAGACGATCCGCGAGGTGCGCCTCGAGCGCGACCAGCCGACCAACGTCGGCACCGGTGCGGGCGCGATCGTCGGCGGCGTTGCCGGTTCGAACGTCGGCGGCGGCAGCGGGCGCATCGTCGGCGGCGTGCTCGGCGCGGTGGCCGGCGGCGTGCTCGGCAGCCACGCCGAGCAGTCGCTGAGCAACCGCCCCGCACTCGAAATCACCGTTCGCACCGACGACGGCCGCGTCTTCGCCGTCGTGCAGGAAGCCGGCGGCGAGCAGTTCACGCCGGGGCAGCGCGTTCGCATCATCACCGACCCGGCACGCGGAACGACCCGCGTGTCCCAATGACGGAGCCCAACGGAACCCGGCAATGATCGAGACGACGATCGAACGATTCCAGGCCGACGTGATCGACACGTCGATGCGCACGCCGGTCGTGCTCGATTTCTGGGCGCCCTGGTGCGGTCCGTGCAAGACGCTCGGGCCGATGCTCGAGCGGCTCGAGCAGCAGTACGGCGGACGCTTCGTACTCGTGAAGGTCGACACCGACGCGCAGCCCGAGCTGGCCAGCCACTTCCGCATCCGGTCGATCCCCACCGTCTTCGGCATCGTCAACGGCCAGCCGGTCGACCAGTTCCAGGGTGTCGTGCCCGAGACGCAGCTGCGCGAGTTCATCGACCGGTTGCTGCCCAATCCGGGCGACATGGAGGTCGAGCAGGCGCTGCAGGCCATCGAGCGCGGCGAGATCGACGTCGCCGAAGAGCACCTGAAAAAGGCGATCGCGATCGACCCGGGCAACGACAACGCGCGGCTGATGTACGCGCAGTTGCTGCTGCAGCAGAAAGACCCCGGTGCGGCGCAGGCGCAGCTCGAGCTCGTCTCGGAGGCGGCGCGTCAGGATCCGCAGGTCGTCGCGCTGACGGAGCGTGTACAGCACGAACTGGAGGAGGGCATCGAGCCGCCTCCCGACGAGCTGCTCGCGCGCATAGAGAAGAATCCGGCCGACCTGCAGGCACGTCTCGAGCTCGCGCAGCATTACATGGAGCAGAAGCAGTGGGCCCCGGCCTTCGAGCAGCTGCTCGAGATCGTGCAGCGCGACCGCGCCTTCGGCGACGACGTCGGTCGCAGGACGATGATCGAGGGCTTCGAGAAGGCCGCCGCGCAGCCACAGCTCGTATCCGAATGGCGGCGCCGGCTGAGCTCGGTGCTGTTCTGAAGGCCACGCAACAGGAGGACGGGATGGGACGCTGGATCGATGTGACCGCCGACGACGGATACCGTTTCCCCGCATGGGAGGCGGTGCCGGACAAACCCGCGCGCGGCGCCATCGTCGTGTTCCAGGAGATCTTCGGGGTCAACAGCCACATCCGCTCGATCGCCGACGGATTCGCCGCCGACGGCTACCACGCGATCGCGCCGGCGCTGTTCCAGCGCGTGCAGCCCGATTTCGAGACCGGCTACACGGAAGAAGACATCAAGACCGGACGCGCGCTCGCGCAGAAAGCGGGCATCGACGACGTGATGAAGGACATCGCCGCCACGGTGAAGCTCGCCGCGGGTGCCGGCGCCGGCGGCGCGCGTAGCGGCGCCGCGGGCGGCACAGCCGGTGCGGCTGGCCGGGTCGGCGTCGTCGGCTATTGCTGGGGCGGAACGATGTCGTGGATCGCCGCGTCGCGCGTCGACGGACTCGCGTGCGCGGTCGTCTACTACGCGGGCAACATCGCCGCCTTCGTCGGCGAGCAGCCGAAGTGCCCCGTGCTGGGCCACTTCGGCGAGCATGACAAGACGCCGTCACCGGAGCAGGCGAAGTCGATCGTCGCCGCGCATCCGGATGTCGAAGCGCACTTCTACGACGCCGGTCACGGCTTCAACTGCGACCAGCGCGGCTCCTACGACGCCGACGCATCGAAGCTCGCCCGCCAGCGCACGCTCGCGTTCTTCGCGAAGCACGTCGGCTGAGGTGCTTCAGCCCGCCGGCGCCCCCATGCCGGCGGCAAGGGCCGCCTCGCGCTCGCGAAGCTCGGTCTTGACGACCTTGCCGTAGTGGTTCTTCGGCAGGCTGTCGATGAACCGGTACTGGCGCGGGCGCTTGAAGCGCGCGATGCGCTCCAGGCAATGCGCATCGAGCTCGACCTCGCTCACCGGCGAATGCGCGACGATGTACGCGACGACCATCTCGCCCCATTCGGCGTGCGGCACGCCGATGACGCTCGCCTCGGCAACCTGCGGATGGCGCAACAGCGCTTCCTCGACCTCGCGCGGATAGATGTTCGTGCCGCCGCTGATGATCAGGTCCTTGCTGCGATCGAGCAGCGTGAGAAAGCCGTCATCGTCGAGGCGTCCGATGTCGCCGGTGCGCAGCCAGCCGTCGCGGATCGTCTCGGCCGTCGCATTCGGACGGCCCCAGTAGCCCTTCATCACCACCTCGCCGCGCACGCAGACCTCGCCGGGCTCGCCGACCGCGAGCGGCGTTCCGTTGTCGGCGTGGATCGCGACCTCGACCATCGGCTGCGCGTAGCCGACCGACGCAAGCCGCTCCTGCCAACGCGGATGCGCACGATCCTCGATGACGTGCTTCGGCAGCACGGTGATTGTCATCGGGCTTTCGCCCTGGCCGTAGATCTGCGCCAGGTGCGGGCCGAGCACCTCGCGCGCGTCGAGCAGGTCGGCGACATACATCGGGCCGCCGCCGCAGACGATCGTCGCCAGCCCGTCGATCGGTGCGGACTGCCGACGCGCCCAGTCGACGAGCCGGCGCACCATCGTCGGCGCCGCGAAGAACGACGCGTTGCGCCAGTGCGCGGCAAGCGCGGCGATCTCGGCACCGTCGTATCCGCCCGACGCGGGCACGACGTTGACACCGCCGCGCAGCACGTAGGGCAGGTGGTACAGGCCCGAGCCGTGCGACAGCGGCGCCGGATGCAGGCAGCTGTCGCCGGGCGCCACCGGCTGCACCTCGGAGAGGTAGCCCATCGCCATCCAGCGCAGGTTTCGCGCGCTGATCCGCACGCCCTTGGGCTTGCCGGTGGTGCCGCTCGTGTAGAAGAGCCACGCGTCGTCGTCTTCACTGCGCGTCGCGATTCGCGCCGGTGCAAGTGAAGCGTCGTCGAGGAAGGCGTGCCGTTCGATGACGCGGCACGCACCCTGCACGAAGCCGGCGAGCGCATCGGCGTGGCTCGGGTCGACGAAACACAACGTGGCCGCGCAGTCGGACAGCATGTACGCGGCTTCGCGGCCGTGCAGCCGGGCATTGATCGGAACGGCAACGAGGCCTGCCCACCAGACGCTCCACAGCAGACGGAGATAATCGGGATCGTTGTTCAGGAAGAGCCCGACACGGTCGCCCGGCTGCAGCCCCTGTTCGCACAGCCACTGCGCGCCGCGCGCGGCGGACTGCGCGAACTGCGCATAGGTGACCGCGACATGGCGGCCGTGCGCGAGCGCCGGCCGGTCGCCGAAGACGGCAGCGCTGCGCTCGAGCCAGAGCGCCAGGTTCATCGTCGCCTCCCGCTGCGGCATTCGGGCAAGCCCGGATCGGGCCCGCCGGAGTCCTCGGCACGCGTACCATCGAAGATTCTGCCATGCAGGTACACGCGATGCACCCGACGATCGAGCAGGTCACAGCCGATCACGACGAGCTGCGCCGCTGGCGCCGCGATTTTCATGCGCATCCCGAGCTCGGCTTCGAGGAGACGCGCACCGCGCAACTGGTCGCCGAACGGCTTGCATCCTTCGGCATCGACGTGCATCGCGGCGTCGGCCGCACCGGTGTCGTCGGCGTGCTGCGCAACGGCGAATCCACGCGCACGATCGGGCTGCGCGCCGACATGGATGCACTGCCGATCGCCGAGGCGAACGACTTCGATCACCGTTCGCGTCATTCCGGGCGGATGCACGCCTGCGGGCACGACGGGCACACGACGATGCTGCTCGGCGCAGCGCGCCGGCTCGCGCGCACGCGCGCCTTCGACGGAACCGTGCACTTCATCTTCCAGCCCGCCGAGGAAGGGCTCGGCGGCGCGCAGGCGATGCTCGACGACGGCCTGTTCGAGCGCTTTCCCTGCGAGTCGATCTTCGGGATGCACAACCGGCCGAGCCTCGAGGTCGGCCGCTTCGCGGTGCGCGCCGGCCCGATGATGGCGGGCGGCGCCTTCTTCGACATCGAGATCGACGGCGTCGGCACGCATGGCGCGCGTCCGGAAGTCGGTGTCGACCCGGTGATGGTCGCCGTGCACATCGCGGCGGCCGCGCAGACGATCGTCTCGCGCAACGTCGCTCCGGTGCAGACCGCCGTGCTGTCGATCACGCAGATCCACGCCGGCGACGCGTACAACGTGATTCCGCAGCACGCGCGCCTCGGCGGCACCGCGCGTGCGTTCTCGACGCAGACGATGCAGCGCATCGAGCAGCGGCTGCGCGAGGTCGTCGAAGGCGTCGCCGGCGCGATGGGGGCGACGGCGCGGCTCGACTTCCGGATTCCCTTCGCGCCGACGATCAACGACCCCGAGCAGGCCGAGTTCGCCGCGTCGGTGTGCACCGAGCTGGTCGGCGCCGAGCGCGTCGAACGCGATCCGCCGCTGATCATGGCCTCCGAGGACTTCTCGGCGATGCTCGAGCGTGTCCCCGGCTGCTACCTGAACATCGGCAACGGCGGCGCCGAAGGCAGCTGCGAGGTGCACAACCCGTCCTACGACTTCGACGACCGCGCATTGCCCTACGGCGTCGCCTTCTTCGTGCGCGCCGTGGAACGAAAACTGGCTCCCCACTGAAACGCGGACCGACGCCGACGATGCCTGAATCCGCCGACGCTCGCGCAACCGATCCGAACCCGCGCGACGCGCCGGCGCGGCGTACGCGTGGGTGGAGCATCGCGCTGATTGCGCTGCTGGTGGCGCTTGCCGCCGGCTGGTGGTGGGTCGAACGCGGGCGCGAAGCACCCGGGACGGCGCCGGCGAGCGGCGCTGCGCCCGGCGCCGGCGCAGGCTGGCGCGGCGATGCAGCGCGCCCGGTGCCGGTCACTGTCGTCGTTGCCGAGATCGCCGACGTTCCGATCGTGCTCGATGCGCTCGGCACCGTCACGTCGCTGCGCACGGTCACCGTGCGTCCGCAGGTCGACGGCCCGCTGCTGCGCGTCCCGTTTCGCGAGGGACAGCTCGTCGAGAAGGGCGAGCTGCTCGCCGAGATCGATCCGCGTCCCTTCGAGGTGCAGCTTGCGCAGGCACAGGGCCAGCTCGCACGCGACCGCGCGCTGCTCGAGAACGCGAAGGTCGACCTCGAGCGCTACCGGATGCTGGTCAAGCAGGACGCAGCGAGCGCGCAGCAGCTCGACACACAGGCGGCGCTCGTGCGCCAGTACGAGGGTGCGCTGAAGACCGACCAGGCGCAGGTCGACCACGCACGGCTGCAGCTCGGCTACACGCGCATTACCGCACCCTTCGCCGGACGGCTCGGCATGCGGCTGGTCGACGCCGGCAACCTGGTGCGCGCGGGCGATGCGACCGGCATCGTGACGATCACGCAGATCCGGCCGATCGGCGTGAGCTTCTCGGTGCCGGAGAAGGACCTCCCGCCGGTGCTCGAGCGCTATCGCGATGGCCAGGCAATGGCCGTGCAGGCGCTCGACCGCGACCTGAGCGCAGTGCTCGCAACGGGTCGGCTCACCACGATCGACAACCAGATCGACACGGCCACCGGCACGCTGCGGATGAAGGCCGAGTTCACCAACGAGGACGCGGCGCTGTTTCCGAACCAGTTCGTCAACGTGCGCGTGCGCGTCGACATCCTGAAAGACGCCGTCGTGATCCCGAGCGCCGCCGTGCAGCGCGGCGCGCCGGGAACCTACGTCTACGTCGTGCGCGACGGCGGAGTGGTGTCGCTGCAGCGCGTCTCGCTCGGGCCGGTCGACGGACAGCGCATCGTCGTGCGCGAAGGCATCGCGGTGGGCGAGCGTGTCGTCGTCGACGGCGTCGACAATCTGCGCGACGGTGCGCGCGTCGATCCGATCGACAAGGACGCCGCCGAGCGCGCGGCCACGCAGCCTGGCGAGCCGCGCAGGCGCTCCGACGCGCGCTCCTGAGCGGCGGCGCAGACGCAGGAGTCCGCCGAGGATGAATCGGGCCACTCCCAGCGCATGAATCCGTCGCGCCTGTTCATCCTTCGCCCGGTCGCGACCTCGCTGCTGATGGTCGCGATCCTGCTCGCGGGGCTCGTCGCCTACCGGATGCTGCCGCTGTCGGCGCTGCCCGAGGTCGACTACCCGACGATCCAGGTGTCGACGCTGTATCCGGGCGCGAGTCCCGAGGTGATGGCCTCGTCGGTGACGGCGCCGCTCGAGCGGCAGTTCGGCCAGATGCCCGGCCTGAACCAGATGTCGTCGACCAGCTCGGGCGGCGCATCGGTGATCACGCTGCGCTTCGATCTCGCGCTCGAGCTCGACGTCGCCGAGCAGCAGGTACAGGCGGCGATCAACGCCGCGATGACGATGCTGCCGAACGACCTTCCTGCGCCACCCGTCTACAGCAAGGTCAATCCGGCCGATGCGCCGGTGATCACGCTCGGCATCACCTCGGAGACGATTCCGCTCACGCGCCTGCAGGACCTCGTCGAGACGCGCATCGCGCAGAAGATCTCGCAGCTGGCCGGCGTCGGCCTCGTGTCGATCACCGGCGGGCAGCGTCCGGCGGTACGCGTTCGCGTCGATCCGCGCGCACTCGCCGCCGCCGGGCTGAGCGTCGAGGACGTGCGCACCGCGATCACCAACGCGAACTCGAACCAGGCCAAGGGCAGCTTCGACGGTCCCGAGCGCGCGGCGACGATCGACGCGAACGACCAGATCCGCGCGCTCGACGGCTACCGCGAGCTCATGCTCGCATACCGCGAAGGCGCGCCGCTGCGGCTGGCCGACGTCGCGACCATCGAGGAAGGCGCCGAGAACACGCAGCTGGCCGCCTGGGCGAACGACGAGCCGGCGATCGTGCTGAACATCCAGCGCCAGCCGGGCTCGAACGTCATCGAGGTCGCCGACCGCATCCATGCGCTGCTGCCGTCGCTGCGCGCGTCACTGCCCGGTGCGGCCGAGCTGCAGGTGCTCACCGACCGCACGGTGACGATCCGCGCGTCGGTGCGCGCGGTGCAGTTCGAGCTGATGCTCGCCATCGCGCTCGTCGTGATGGTGATCTTCCTCTTCCTGCGCAGCGTACCGGCCACGATCATCCCGGCGGTGGCGGTGCCGCTGTCGCTGGTCGGCACTTTCGGCGTGATGTACCTCGCCGGCTTCTCGCTGAACAACCTGACGCTGATGGCCTTGACGATCGCCACCGGTTTTGTCGTCGACGACGCGATCGTGATGATCGAGAACATCACGCGCTTTCGCGAGAAGGGCGAGTCGCCGCTCGAGGCGGCGCTGAAGGGCTCGAAACAGATCGCGTTCACGATCGTCTCGCTGACGCTGTCGCTGATCGCCGTGCTGATCCCGCTGCTGTTCATGCGCGAGGTGGTCGGGCGGCTGTTCCGCGAGTTCGCGATCACGCTCGCGGTCGCGATCCTGATCTCGGCCGTCGTGTCGCTGACGCTCACGCCGATGATGTGCGCGCGGCTGCTGCGCGATCGGAAAGGCACCCCGCAGGTCGATCGCCCCGGCTGGTTCGACCGCCTCGTCGCCGCCTACGGCCGCTGGCTCGCGTGGGTGCTCGACCACCAGCCAGCGACGCTCGTCGTCGCGGTGGGCACGCTGGTGCTCACGATCGTGCTCTACATCCTGATCCCGAAAGGCTTCTTCCCGGTGCAGGACACCGGGCTCATCCAGGGCGTATCGGAGGCGCGCCAATCGATCTCGTTCCCGGCGATGGCCGAGCGCCAGCGCGCGCTCGGGCGCGCGATCCTCGAAGACCCGGCGGTGCAGAGCCTCACCTCGTTCATCGGCGTCGACGCGTCGAACCCGACGCTGAACACCGGCCGCATGCTGATCAACCTGAAGCCGCTCGCCGAGCGCGATGCCGACGCGGTCGAGGTGATCCGGCGCCTGCAGCGTCGCGTCGCCGACGTGCAGGGCATCACGCTGTACATGCAGCCGGTACAGGACCTGACGATCGACGACCGTCTCGCGCGCACGCAGTTCCAGTTCACCGTCGAGGACCCGGATCCCGACCGACTCGCGCTGTGGGTGCCGCGCCTCGTCGAGCGATTGCGCGCGCTGCCCGAGCTCGTCGACGTCGCCAGCGACCTGCAGGATCGCGGGCTGCAGGCCTTCGTCGAGATCGACCGCGACGCCGCCGCGCGACTCGGCGTGACGATGCTCGCGATCGACCAGGCGCTGTACACCGCCTTCGGCCAGCGGCAGGTGTCGACGATCTTCACGCAGGCGAACCAGTACCGCGTCGTGCTCGAGGTCGATCCGCAGTACGCGGCGAGCCCGCAGTCGATCGGCGCGATCCGCGTCAGCGGCCGTGACGGCGTGCTGGTGCCGCTGTCGAGCATCGTGCACATCATCGAGCGCCCGACGATGCTCGCGATCCACCATCTCGGGCAGTTCCCCGCCGCGACCATCTCTTTCAACCTCGCGCCCGGCGCTTCGCTCGGCGACGCCGTCGATTCGGTGCGCGCGGCCGAGCGCGATCTCGAGCTTCCGGCGAGCATGCAGACGAGCTTCCAGGGCGCAGCGCTCGCCTTCCAGGCCTCGCTCGACAGCACGGTGCTGCTGATCCTTGCCGCGCTCGTCACGATGTACATCGTGCTCGGCGTGCTCTACGAGAGCTACATCCATCCGATCACGATCCTGTCGACGCTGCCGTCGGCCGGTGTCGGCGCGCTGCTCGCACTGATGCTCTCGGGCCACGATCTCGGCATCGTCGCCGTGATCGGCATCGTGCTGCTGATCGGCATCGTGAAGAAGAACGCGATCCTGATGATCGACTTCGCGCTCGATGCGGAGCGCATCGACGGACGGCCGCCGCGCGAGGCGATCTACCAGGCGGCGCTGCTGCGCTTCCGCCCGATCCTGATGACGACGATGGCGGCGCTGCTGTCGGCGCTGCCGCTGATGCTCGGCACCGGCGTCGGCTCCGAGCTGCGGCACCCGCTCGGCATCACGATGGTCGGCGGCCTGCTGCTCAGCCAGGTGCTCACGCTGTTCACGACGCCGGTCGTCTATCTCGCCTTCGACCGCTCCGCGCGCTGGTTCGCGGCGCGCCGGCGCGCCGCGTGATGGGCAACTGATGGGCTTCTTCGAGACCTTCGTGCGCCGGCCGGTGGCGACGACGCTGCTGACGCTGGCGATCGTGCTCGCCGGGCTCGCCGCGTTGCGCATGCTGCCGGTGGCGCCGCTGCCGCAGGTGGACTATCCGACGATCTCGGTGTCGGCATCGCTGCCCGGCGCGAGCCCCGAGACGATGGCGGCCACCGTCGCCACGCCGCTCGAGCGTGCGCTCGGCAAGATCGCCGGCGTCACCGAGATGACCTCGCGCAGCTCGCTCGGCAGCACGCGCGTCGTGCTGCAGTTCGATCTCGATCGCAGCATCGAGTCGGCCGCGGTCGACGTGCAGGCGGCGATCAACGCGGCACGCGCGTCGCTGCCGTCGAGCCTCGTGCGCAATCCGACCTATCGCAAAGTCAACCCGGCCGACGCGCCGATCCTGATCATCGCAGCGACCTCCGAGTCGATGACGCAGGGCCAGATGTACGACGTCGCCTCCACCGTGCTCGCGCAGCGGCTCTCGCGCGTCGCCGGCGTCGGCCAGGTCGTCGTCGGCGGCAGCTCGTTGCCCGCGGTGCGCGTGTCGGTGAACCCTCTGCAGCTCGACCGCTACGGAATCGGCATCGAGGCGGTGCGCCAGGCGATCTCGAGCGCGAACGCGAACCGCCCGAAAGGCGCGGTGTCCGACGGCGAGCGGCGCTGGCAGATCGGCGCCAACGACCAGTCGCGCTCGGCCGAGGACTACCTGCCGCTCGTCGTAGCCTACCGCGACGGTGCGGCGGTGCGCCTGTCCGACGTCGCCTGGGTGCGCGAGTCGGTCGAGGACGAGCGCCACGCCGGATCGGCCAACGGCCGGCCGTCGGTGCTGCTGATCGCCTATCGGGAACCCGCGGCGAACATCATCGAAACAGTCGACCGCATCCACGAGCTGATGCCGTCGCTGCGCGCATCGGCGCCGGCTGCGATGGACCTCGTCGTGACGATGGACCGCACGACGACGATCCGCGCGTCGCTGCGCGAAGTGCAGCACGCGCTGGTACTGTCGGTCGTGCTGGTCGTGCTGGTCGTCTTCCTGTTCCTGCGCAGCGCGCGCGCGACGATGATCCCGGCAGTGGCCGTGCCGACCTCGCTGATCGGCACCTTCGGCGTGATGTACCTGCTCGGCTACAGCCTCGACAACCTGTCGCTGATGGCATTGACGATCGCCACCGGCTTCGTCGTCGACGACGCGATCGTCGTCGTCGAGAACATCGCGCGCCGCCGCGAGATGGGCGAAGGGCCCTTCGAGGCGGCGATCCGCGGCGCGCGCGAGGTCGGCTTCACCGTCATCGCGATCAGCCTGTCGCTGATCGCCGTGTTCATCCCGATCCTCGCGATGGGCGGGCTGGTCGGCCGCTATTTCCGCGAGTTCGGCGTCGTGCTGTCGACGGCCATCCTGATCTCTCTCGTCGTCTCGCTGACGACGACGCCGATGATGAGCGCGCGGCTGCTCGGCCCGCAGCGAAGGCCGCGCGAATCCCGCCTCGCCGCCTTCGGCCGCCGCAGCTTCGAACGCGTCAACCGCGGCTACGCGCGCAGCGTCGGCTGGGCGCTCGACCACGGCTGGCTGATGCTGCTCTTGCTCGCGGCGACGATCGCGCTGAACGTCTGGCTCTACATGATCGTTCCGAAGGGCTTCTTCCCCGACCAGGACACCGGGCGCATCTGGGCGTCGGTGCGCGGCGACCAGAGCATCTCCTTCCGCTCGATGCGCGAGAAGCTCGACACCTTCATCGAGATCGTGCGCAACGACCCCGCGGTTGCCAACGTCACCGGGTATACCGGCGGCTCGCGCGTGAACAGCGGCTCGATGTTCATCTCGCTGGTGCCGCTCGCGCAGCGCGAGGAAAGCACCGACGAGGTGATCGCGCGCCTGCGTGCCGCCACCGCGCACGTGCCCGGCGCACGGATGTTCATGGTCGGCCAGCGCGAGATCCGCATCGGCGGGCGCGAGAGCAGCTCCACCTACCAGTACACATTGAAGAGCGACGACCTTGGCGAGCTGCGGCTGTGGGAGCCGCGTGTGCGCAACGCGATGAGCCGGCTACCGCAACTCGTCGACATCGACACCGACGCCGAGGACAAGGGCAGCCAGATCACGCTGACGATCGACCGCGACGCCGCTGCCCGGCTGGGCATCGGCGCGCGCCAGGTGTCGAGCCTGCTCAACGACGCGTACGGACAGCGGCAGGTGTCGACGATCCACGCGGCGCTGAACCAGTACCACGTCGTGCTCGACGTCGCGAGCGAGTTCCGCGACAGCCCCGAGGATCTCGGGCGGCTGAGCCTGCCGAACGCCGACGGAGAGCCGATCCCGCTGTCGATGTTCGCGAGCTGGCAGCCGACGACGACGCCGCTCGGCGTGAGCCACGACGGCGGCTTCGTCGCATCGACGGTTTCGTTCAGCCTCGCCGCCGGCGTCTCGCTGTCGCAGGCTACCGACGCGATCGAGGATGCGATCGCCCGGCTCGGGCCGCCGCCGACGCTGCAGCACGGCTTCGAGGGCACGGCGAGCGCCTTCCAGCGTTCGGTCGCCAACCAGCCGTACCTGATCCTCGCCGCGCTCGTCACCGTCTACCTCGTGCTCGGCATCCTCTACGAGAGTCTCGTGCACCCGATCACGATCCTGTCGACGCTGCCTTCGGCCGGCGTCGGTGCGCTGCTCGCGCTGATGGCCACCGGCACCGAATTCACCGTCATCGCGCTGATCGGCGTGCTGCTGCTGATCGGCATCGTGAAGAAGAACGCGATCATCCTGATCGACTTCGCGCTGGCCGCCGAGCGCGAGCAGGGGCTGTCGCCGCGCGAGGCGATCCACCGCGCGTGCCGCTTGCGCTTCCGACCGATCCTGATGACGACGATGGCGGCGATGCTCGGCGCGGTGCCGCTCGCGCTCGGCGCCGGCGACGGCGCCGAGCTGCGCCGGCCGCTGGGCATCGCGATCGTCGGCGGCCTCGCCGTGAGCCAGCTGCTCACGCTCTACACGACGCCCGTGGTCTATCTGGCGCTCGACCGGCTGCGCTGGCGCAGACGCAGCGGCGGCGGCACGCGCGGGGCTCGCGATGCGAGCGATACGCGCGACGGAAGCAGCGGCAACGCAGCAGGCACGCGGCAGGGGCTCGCGCATCCGCTGCGCCTGTTCGCCATCGTCGGCGCCGCGCTGCTGCTCGTCGGCTGCGCGACGGCACCCGAGTACGTGCGACCCGCGATCGCGATCCCTCCCGAGTACAAGGAAGTGCAGCCCACCGGCATCTGGCAACCGGCGCAGACCGACGTGCCGACCGCGCAGGTCTCGTGGGAGGTCTTCGACGACCCGCTGCTCGAGTCGCTGATCGCCGAGGTCGACGTCTCGAACCAGAACCTGCGCATCGCCGAAGCACGGCTGAGAAGTGCGCGCGCCGCCGTCGTTGGCGCACGCTCGGAGCGCTATCCCTTCGTTTCGGCAGGCGCGTCGGCAAGCCGCGGCCGCGCGGCGAGCGGCGTCACCAGCGAACTCTACGCCGCCGACATCGCTGCATCGTGGGAGATCGATCTGTGGGGTCGCGTGCGCGCGGGCGTCGCCGCGGCGCGCGCCGGCGCCGACGCGGCAGCGGCCGATCTCGCCGCCGCACGCCTGTCGACGCATGCACTGCTCGCGCAGACCTACTTCCAGCTGCGCATCACCGACGCGCAGCGGCGCCTGCTCGCCGAAACGATCACGTCCTTCGAGCGATCGCTGCAGCTCACGCGCGACCGGCTCGCCGCGGGCGTCGCCACGCGCGCCGACGTCGCGCAGGCCGAAGCGCAACTGAAGACGGTCGAAGCGCAGCGCATGGAAGTCGGCATCACCCGCGCGCAGCTCGAGCATGCGATCGCGCTGCTCGTCGGTCGCGCGCCGTCGTCGCTGTCGCTGGACGAACGCGAGCTGCGCGCGACGGTCCCGCCGGTGCCCGCCGGCCTGCCGTCGCGCCTGCTCGAAAGACGGCCCGATATCGCGGCGGCCGAACGGCAGGTGGCCGCGGCCAACGCGCGCATCGGCATCGCACGCGCAGCGTATTTCCCGTCGCTGACGCTGTCGGCCGACCTCGGCTTCCGCTCGAATCGGCTCGGCGACCTGCTCTCGCTACCGAACCGCGTCTGGTCGCTCGGTCCGGCGCTCGCCGCGCTGCTCTTCGACGCAGGCGCGCGCGACGCGCTCGAGGAGCAGGCGCTCGCCGACCAAGACGCCGCGGCCGCAGCGTATCGGCAGACAGTGCTGCAGGCCTTCCAGGAAGTCGAGGACAACCTCGTCGCGCTGCGCGTGCTCGCCGACGCGGAGCGCGTGCAGCGCGAAGTGCTCGCAGCGGCGCGCATCTCGCTCGACATCGTCACGCTGCAGTACAAGGCGGGCACCGTCTCGTTCCTGGACGTGATCCAGTCGCAGACCACCGTACTGCAGGCCGAACAGGCGGTGCTGTCGCTGTTCGGCCGGCGCCTGTCGGCGACGGTGGGGCTGATCCGCGCGATCGGCGGCGACTGGTAGTCTTGCGACGAAAGACGTACCGGCACTGGGCGCGTTGATTGCTAAGGCCCGGATTCGGTTCGATCGGCCGGCCACCGGGGGGAGGGATCATGGCGACGAGCTCATCCAGACGCGAATTTCTCGAAGCATCCGCCGGGCTCGCGCTCGTCGCGCGCGCAACGGCCGCTTCGCTTGCCGCCGCCGTCGTCGGCAGCGCGGCCTTCGCGGCCGACGACAACGACGAGTACGTCCCGCGCAGCGGGCAATACGGCAAGGACGTGATCTGGATCCCGACGCCCGATCCGCTCGTCACACGGATGCTGCAGCTCGCGCAACTGCGCGCCTCCGATTCGCTGGTCGACCTGGGCTCGGGCGACGGCAAGATCGTCATCGCGGCCGCGCGTGATTTCGGCGCACGTGCACGCGGCATCGAATACAACGAGAAGATGGTCGCCTTCGCGCAACAGAACGCCGAGAAGGCGGGCGTATCCGATCGCGCCACCTTCGAGCAGGCCGATCTCTTCGCAAGCGATTTCTCGTCGGCCGACGTCGTCACGATGTACCTGATGCCGCACCTGAACCTGCGGCTGCGCCACACGCTGCTCGCGATGAAGCCCGGCACGCGCATCGTCTCGCACGAGTTCCGGATGGGCGACTGGGAGCCTGACGAGAGCTCGCGCATCGGCGCACGGTCGATGCACCTGTGGGTCGTGCCGGCCAACGCCGGCGGCGAATGGAAGATGCGGCTGCAGCAGTCGCGCAGTCCCATCGAAACGACGATGAAGATCCAGCAGCACTTCCAGGTGCTCGACGGGCGCGTCGCGTTGGACGACGTCGAGACGACCATGCGCAACGCGCGCGTGCTCGGCGAGGAAGTGCATTTCGCATTCACCGACGCCGAAGGCGCGCTGCGCACGGTCGATGCGCGCGTCGAGCCCGGCCGCATGATCGGCGCCGTATCCACCCACGGCGGCGACATCGCGCCCTTCGTCGCCGAGCGCGTCGGCGATGCGCCGCCGATCGAAGGTTCAGCGCCGATGACACCAGACGAGATCCGGATCGGATCGTGACGCAGCAAGGCGGCGCACCGCAGCCGGTGCTCGGGGTTCGCCACGCGATCGCGATCGTCGTCGGCATCGTCATCGGTGCCGGCATCTTCAAGGCGCCTTCGCTGGTCGCGCAGATGACCGGATCGCCCGGGTGGATGTTCGGTGCGTGGGCGCTCGGCGGGCTCGTCTCGCTGGTGGGCGCGCTCTGCTACGCGGAGCTGGCGACGACCTGGCCGCACGCCGGCGGCGACTACCACTTCCTGTGGCGCGCCTACGGACGACGCATCTCGTTCCTGTTCGCGTGGGCGCGCTTCGCGGTGATCACCACCGGCTCGATCGCGCTGCTCGGTTTCGTGTTCGGCGACTACATGACGCAGCTCGCGCCGCTCGGCGCCTGGAGCGAATCGCTGTACGCGGCCGCGGCGATCATCGTGCTCGCCTGGGTGAACCTGCGCGGCATGCACTCGGGCGCCGTTACGCAGAGCTGGCTCACGGTCGTCGAGGTGATGGGGCTGCTGCTCACGGTCGCGGCGGGGCTGTACCTGCTCACGCAGGGCGCCGGCGCTCCGCCGCCCGCCGCCGGCGGCGAGACAGCGGGCGCTGCGCCCGGGTGGGGGATGTTCGGGCTGGCGATGGTCTTCGTGCTGCTCACCTACGGCGGATGGAACGAGGCCGCGTACCTCGGCGCCGAGCTGCGCGACGTCTCGCGCAACATGCTGCGCGTGCTGGTGGCGAGCATCGTGATCATCACCGCGCTGTACCTGCTGGTAAACGCCGCCTACTGGTACGGGCTGGGCATGACCGGCATGGCGTCGAGCAACGCCGTCGCCGCCGACCTGCTGCGCATGAGCTTCGGACGCACCGGCGAGGTGCTGATCTCGACAGCCGTCGGCGTGGCTGCACTCACGTCGATCAACGCGACGATGATCGTCGGCGCGCGCTCGAGCTTCGCCGTCGGCAACGACTGGCCGGCGCTCGCTGCGCTCGGCCGCTGGCATGCGACGCGCGGCACGCCCACCAATGCACTGCTCGCGCAGACCATGTTCGCGCTCGCGCTCGTCGTGCTCGGCAGCAACGCGCGCGGCGGCTTCGAGACGATGGTCGAGTACACCGCGCCGGTCTTCTGGATCTTCTTCCTGCTGAGCACGGTGGCGTTGATCGTGCTGCGCCGGCGCGAACCGCAGGCGAAGCGCCCGTTCCGCGTGCCGCTGTATCCGGTGCTGCCGATCGTCTTCGCCGCCGTCTGTGCGTACATGCTCTGGTCGTCGCTGGTCTACGTGCAGCTCGGCGCGGTCGTCGGCGTAGCCGTGCTCGCCACGGGCGTGCTGCTGATCTTCCTGCTCGATGCGCTCGCTGCGCGCGGCGCGCGCGGGCGCGCCGCGCAGCCGGGGCGCTCAGCCTGACAGCGCCGGGCGCACTGCGGCCCCCGGCGCGGACGGGGCGCAGCCCGCGCCACATCGCACCGGCCTCGAGCGGAACTGCCGGCCCGGGCATGAACACCTTCGGCACGCGCATATCGACCGCGGCCGACGGATCCGCTGCCAGAATGGCGGGTTCACGCGGCGCGCGAGGCCGAAACCCGCGCGCCGCACCGCCCACCCCCACCGGAACCCCCCGATGCGCATCGAAACCCTGGCCGTACACGCCGGCTACAAGCCGGAACCGACGACGAAAGCCGTCGCGGTGCCGATCTACCAGACCGTCGCCTACGCGTTCGACAGCGCGCAGCACGGCGCCGACCTCTTCGACCTGAAGGTTCCGGGCAACATCTACACGCGGATCATGAACCCCACCGAGGACGTGCTCGAGCAGCGCGTCGCCGCGCTCGAAGGCGGCGTCGGCGCGCTCGCGCTCGCCTCGGGGATGGCCGCCGTCACCTACTCGATCCAGACGATCACCGAGGCGGGCGACAACATCGTCTCGGCGAGCACGCTGTACGGCGGCACCTACAACCTGTTCGCGCACACCTTCCCGCAGCAGGGCATCGAGGTGCGCTTCGCCGACGCGAGCAAGCCAGAGAGCTTCGCCGAGAAAATCGACGCACGCACGAAGCTGATCTTCGTCGAGTCGATCGGCAACCCGCTCGGCAACGTCGTCGACATCGCAAAGCTCGCCGAGGTCGCGCACGCGCACGGCATCCCGCTCATCGTCGACAACACGGTGCCGAGCCCCTATCTGTGCCGGCCCTTCGAGCACGGCGCCGACATCGTCGTGCACGCGCTGACGAAGTATCTCGGCGGCCATGGCAACAGCATCGGCGGCGCGATCGTCGACAGCGGGAAATTCCCGTGGGCCGAGCACAAGGCGCGCTTCAGGCGGCTGAACGAGCCCGACGTGAGCTACCACGGCGTCGTCTACACCGAGGCGCTGGGCCCCGCCGCGTACATCGGTCGCGCACGCGTCGTGCCGTTGCGCAACACGGGTGCCGCGATCTCGCCGTTCAACGCCTTCCTGATCCTGCAGGGCATCGAGACGCTGCCGCTGCGAATGGATCGCACCTGCGAGAACTCGCTCGCGATCGCGAAACACCTGCAGAAGCATCCGAAGGTAGGCTGGGTGCAGTACGCCGGGCTGCCCGAGCACCCGGATCACGCGCTGGTGAAGAAATACATGGGCGGGCGCGCGTCGGGCATCCTGTCCTTCGGACTGAAGAAGGGCGGCCGCAAAGCCGGCGCGCGCGTGCTCGACGCGCTGCAGCTCTTCACGCGGCTGGTCAACATCGGCGACGCGAAGTCGCTGGCGACGCATCCGGCGTCGACGACGCACCGGCAGCTGTCGCCCGAGGAGCTCGCGAATGCGGGCGTCAGCGAGGACATGATCCGGCTGTCGATCGGCATCGAGCACATCGACGACCTGATCGAGGACCTGGATCGGGCGCTCGAGGCGGGTTGAGGCGGCGAGAGCTTCCGGCTCCCGATCAGGGAGCCGGAGGATTCAGTCGCGTGTCGATCGCAGTCGCTCCTGCAGAACGTCCGAATACAGGCCCCTCGCTGTCGACCTCGAGACGGGACGCACGCTCTGACGACTTGACCCTTCAAGGCAACAGAATGCGAACGCTGATCGCCGCACTGCTCGCAGCCGCTCTCCCTTCCGCCGTGCACGCGGACGACACGCTATGGGATCGGCTGAAGTCCGACGCGAACATGATTGTATTGATGCGCCACACGGAGTCGACCGGCGGGCACCCGCTTGCATGGGATGAAACCGGAGGGTGCCGAGGCGAGCTCGTGCTCTCCGCCAAAGGCAAGGCGCACGCACAGAGACTCGGCGAGGCCTTCGCTTCGCGCGGGATCACGCCGGTGGTCATCAGCTCGCCGATGTGCCGCTGCCTGCAGACAGCGCGCGAGGCATTCGATACACCGCCGCTCAGCGATCCGGACCTGCGCGAGGTGGCGAGCGCCGACGCCGCGCGCGCGAAGGCCCATGAGGCGAAGGCGCTCGCGCTGATCGCGCGTAGCCGCGGGAAGGTCCCTATCGTGTTCGTGAGCCACCGGCCGAACATCGACCAGCTGACGATGGAGCTGATCGCCGACGGCGAACTGCTCGTCGGCGAGGTCGACGAACACGGCGGGATCGAGGTGCTCGGCAGGATCGTCGTCGCGCCGTGAAACGCACGCCGGCCTGATCCTGTAGTCTGCTGCGTCGAATGTCCTCCACCCTCATTGAACGCTTCGCATGAATGCCTTCGACCGCGGCTTCATCGCGGCCCTCCTGCTCTATCTCGCGATGCTCGCCGTACTGCCGCTCGTGCTGTCGGAGCCGGCCTTCCGGCACTTCTTCTCGGAGGAAGGCCCGATCGAGATCGCGTCGACGCTGTTCTGGATCGTCGCTGCAGTGATCGTGCTGGCGCGCGTGCGTCCCCTGAGCAGGCGAGCGTGGGCCTTTGCGCTGCTCTACCTCGTTTTCGCAGCGCGCGAAGCGCAGCTGCACCGCGCATTCACCGCCGACAGCATATTCAAGTCGTCGTACTACCGTCGCGCGGCCGCGCCCTTCGACGAGAAGCTGATGGCCTTTATCGTGGCGATCGCGATCCTGCTGCTGCTCTTCTACGTGCTATGGGTCGTCGTGCGCTTCCTGTGGAAGGAGCGCGGCTGGCGCACCCACAGCGGGGCCTGGCTGCTCGCGGGCGTGGCGCTGCTCGTGCTCTCCAAGGTGCTCGACCGGGCCCCTGCCGTGCTCGCCGAAGACTACGACCTGGTGATCGGCCCGCTCGCCAAGCGCTGCTTCTCCGCCTTCGAGGAAGGCATCGAGGCGATCGTGCCGCTCGCCCTCGCATTCTCGGCATGGATCGAGGGCTCGCGGCGACGCTATCTCTGACGCGGCGAACCGCATGCAATAGCACTCGCCCTTCGCATCGGGACCACCCGGAGGGACGACAGCATGATCCTTCCGGTCGCGCAACGAAAGCGGCTAAGCTGACAGCTCGTTCGAACCACGACTGCACATCGCAGGAGAGGACCATGCCTCTTCTCTTCTCATACGGAACGCTGCAGCAGGAAGACGTGCAGCGCGCACTCTTCGGCAGGTCGTTGTCGGGAGGCGCGGACCAGCTGGTCGGCTACGAGCAGTCGCTCGTGCGGATCGACGACGACGGAGTCGTCGCGGCCAGCGGAAAGACACACCACCCGATCGTGCGGCCCGGACGCGCGGACGGCCGCGTATCGGGGACCGTCTTCGAGATCACCGACGAAGAGTTCGCGAACGTCGACCGCTACGAGGTCGGTGCGTACCGTCGGATCGCCGTAGAGCTCGCATCGGGCATGACCGCGTGGGTGTATGTAGATGCCGGCGCCGAGCCTCGATGAGGTCACGCCCAGGGGCTCGCCGGCCCCGCTGCTCGACGACGGGATCCGTTTCGCGCTGCTGCTGCTCGACAACCAGCCCACTGAATGTACGTCCCGACGCATTTCGCCGTACCAGAGCTCGAGGCGCTGCACCGCTTCCTGCGCGCGCATCCGTTCGCCGCGATCGTGATCCACGCCGACGGAGTGCTGTCGGCCGATCACATTCCGCTGCTGCTGCAAGCCGAGCCTGCACCCAATGGAACGCTGCTCGGCCACGTTGCGCGCGCGAACCCACTGTGGCGACACGCGGGCAAGGGGGTGCCGTGTCTCGTCGTCTTCCGGGGCGTCGAGCACTACATCTCGCCGAACGGGTACGCGTCGAAGACGCAGACGGGCAAGGTCGTGCCGACGTGGAATTACGAAGCGGTGCACGTCAACGGGACGATCCGCGCCGTCGACGACCGCGCCTGGCTTCGGCGTTTCCTCGAAGCGCTCACCGTCGAGCACGAGCGCTCGCAGCCGAAGCCGTGGAGGATCGACGACGCGCCGGCTGATTACATCGAGACGATGCTCGGCGCCGTCGTCGGCATCGAGATCGCGATCGAGCGCATCGTCGGGAAGGCGAAACTCAGCCAGAACCAGCCGTCGGCGAACCGCCACTCGCTGATTGCGGCGCTTCGCGCATCGGACGATCCGGCATCGAAGGCGATGGCCGACGCGATCGATCGCGCCGACGACGACAGAGGAACGACCCGATGAATCATCGTCAGACTCAAGGAGCGCGGAACGCTGCCTTCTGCTGCATTTTCGGTCGAGGAAGAAGTTGCCGGAGGAACATCGCTGTGTTTCGCAGCAAAATTGCGCGCGTGCACGGCCAGCTGGTAGTCGACGCCGGGCAGCGACGGCGCGGCGCCGACGACGCCGGCGGCAACGTTCGCGTTCTGCTCGCGGATCGCGCGCGCGACGTCGGAAGCGGTGAGGCCGCGCGCAGCGACCTTCGTCGGGTCGAGCCACACGCGCATCGAGTAGTCGCCGGCGCCGAAGATCTGCACCTGCCCGGTGCCTTCGATGCGACCGAGCACGTCGCGCACGTTGAGCACCGCGTAGTTGCGCAGGTAGTTGACGTCGTAGCGCGCATTCGGCGAGACGAGATGCACGACGAGCAGCAGGTCGGGCGAGCTCTTCGCCGTCGTCACGCCGAGCCGGCGCACCTCCTCGGGCAGCCGCGGCAGCGCCTGCGACACCCGGTTCTGCACGAGCTGCTGCGCGAGGTCGGGGTCGGCACCCAGCGCAAAGGTGACAGTGAGCGCGAGCTTGCCGTCGGAGCTCGCCTGCGAGCCCATGTACAGCATGCCGTCGACGCCGGTGATCGCCTCCTCGAGCGGCGAGGCAACCGTCTCGGAGATCACCTTCGGATTCGCGCCGGGGTAGCTCGCGTTGACGACGATCGCCGGCGGCGCCACTTCCGGGTACTCGGAGACCGGCAGGTTCCACAGGCCGATCGCACCTGCCAGGAAGACGAGGATCGACAGGACGCCGGCGAGGATCGGCCGGTCGATGAAGTAATGCGACAGCTTCATCGCGCGTGTCCTGCGTCGCCGGCGGCCGCCTCGCCCCCGCTACCCGCGACGGACATCGCCGCCGCGAGCTGCGACACGCCGACCTCGTCCATCGCCACCGGCTTCGGCGCGACGCGCATCCCGGGCCGTACGCGCTGCAATCCGTTGACCACGATGCGCTCGCCCGGATGCAGGCCCTCGCGCACGACGCGCAGCCCGTCGGCGATCGGGCCGAGCTTCACTTCGCGCCATTCGAGCGTGTCGTCGGCGCCGACGACGAGCACGTAGCGCTTGCTCTGGTCGGTGCCGATCGCACGATCGGCGACCAGCAGCGCGTCGGTCGAGCCTGTGCCGCCGATCTTCATCCGGGCGTACATCCCCAGCTTCAATCGGCCGTCGGCGTTGTCGAAGACGGCGCGCAGCAGGATCGTTCCCGAGTGCGCATCGACGCGGTTGTCGACGAACTCGAGCCGGCCGCGATGCGGATGGCCCTGCTCGTCGGCGAGGCCGAGGTAGATCGGAATCGAGTCGGAGACCGGATCGCCGCCGTTTGCATCGCCGTGCGCCGCATAGCGCAGGAAGCTGCGCTCGTCGACCTCGAAGAGCGCGTGGATCGGCGTCGTCGAGACGATCGTCGTCAGCCGCGGACCGCCCGCTCCCGCACCGACCAGGTTGCCTACCGTGACCTCGGCGCGCCCGACGCGCCCGGAGATCGGCGCCGTGATCCGCGTATAGCCGAGCTCCAGACGCGCGCTGTCGAGCGCCGCCTGCGCGCCCTGCACGGCGGCCTGCGCCTCGCGATGCGCGTTGTTGCGCTCGTCGAACTCGCGCTGCGCGATCGCGCGGTCATCCAGCAGGCGCTGTGCGCGCCCGAGCTCGGAGACGGTCAGCGCCAGGCGTGCGCGTGCCGACGCAAGCGCGGCTTCGGCACGCGCAACGGCAGCGGCGAACGGACGCGGATCGATGACGAACAAGGTGTCACCCTTGTCGACGAGCGAACCGGGTGCGAACTTCACCGACTCGATATAGCCGGCGACGCGCGAGCGCAGCTCGACGCCTTCGACCGCCTCGAGCCGGCCGGAGAACTCGTCCCATTCGGTGATCGTGCGCTGCACGACCTCGGCGACGCTGACCGGCATCGCGTCGGGCGGCTGCGCCTTCTGCGGCGCCGTCGCGCCGACCGGGCTCTCATACGATTTCGCGTTCAACGAATCAGATTCCGCACGGCGCCGGGCCGCAACG
>CAZIDY010000005.1:0-178528 GCA_964538505.1 uncultured Limnobacter sp.
GCATCCGATGCCACGTATCTCGGGCCGATCATCCGGGTGCGCCGCGGCCAGCGCGTGCGGATCGACCTGATCAACGAACTGCCCGAGCCGACGATCGTTCACTGGCACGGCCTGCACGTCCCGGACACGATGGACGGGCACCCGCGGTTCGCGATCGCACCGGGCCAGCGCTACGTCTACCAGTTCACCGTATTGAACAGAGCGGGCAGCTACTGGTTTCACCCGCATCCCCATGGCCGAACGGGCGCGCAGGTCTACTTCGGTCTGGCCGGGCTGTTCCTGGTCAGCGACGACGAAGAAGCAGCGCTCGGTCTACCCAGTGGTCGATACGATATTCCGCTCGTCCTGCAGGACCGCAGCTTCGACGACAACAACCAGTTCATCTACCTGGGGGCGGGTTTGACCGACGGGGCTCCCACCGACAAGCGGGACCGGCCCCCGATGATGGGCGGCGGGATGATGGGCGGCGGGATGATGGGCGGGGGAATGATGGGCGGGGGAATGATGGGCCGCGGCATGGGCTCGATGATGGCGCGCATGATGGGTGTGCTCGGCGACGACATCCTCGTCAACGGCAGACCCAGCGCCAGCCTCTCGGTCGAACAGCGTCCCTATCGCCTGCGACTGCTCAACGGTTCCAACACGCGCATCTACAAGCTTGCCTGGCACGATGGCTCGCCGCTGATCGTCATCGGCAGCGACGGCGGGCTTCTGGCAGCGCCCGTGCGGCGTGACTACGTCATGCTCGCACCCGCCGAGCGCCTCGATCTCTGGGTCGATTTCGCTCGCTGGCCGGCAGGCAGCGTACTGTCGCTGCGAAGCCTCGCCTTCGAAGGCGCAATGAACATGAGCGGCATGATGATGGGCCGGGGATCGCTCCCCGACGGAGCGCCGTTCCAGGTGCTCGCGCTGCGCGTCGAGGAGGGTTCGCAAGGCTCTCAGGAGGCGGCGCCGCCGGCACGCCTGTCCGAGGTGGCATCACCGGATCCGAGCGTGGCCGTCAATTCCGACCGCCCGAAGATTTTCGAACTCACGATGGGAATGATGGCCTGGGGCATCAACGGGCAAAGCTTCGAGATGCTCGAAGCCAGTCCGTACGAGACCGTGAAGCTCGGCACCCACGAGCTATGGGAATTCCGCAACGACGCAACGAGCGGGATGATGGGCATGGACATGGCGATGCCCCATTCGATGCATGTGCACGGCGTGCAGTTTCGTGTCATCGAGCGCTCGGCTTCGGGCCGTTTCGCCGGTTATCGCGGCACCGTCAACGCGGGCTTCGTCGACGAAGGATGGAAGGACACCGTGCTGGTCATGCCTGGTGAGCGCGTCCGCGTCCTCGTTCGCTTCGCCGACTACCCGGGGCTGTTCCTCTACCACTGCCACATGCTCGAGCACGAGGATGGCGGGATGATGCGCAACTATCGAGTGACGGTGTAACAAGCCGTCGCGCAGGATTCGCGGTGACGACCGAGCACGGGCGCGTCGCTTCCCGGTGCGGCCGTCGATCGAAGGGCTGTCTGCTGCGTAGCGGCGGCTGCCGATCGACGAAGCGCGCGGCGCAGACCCCAGAGTCCGACGACAAATAGTGATGCGCTTGCGGGCGCGGGCAGCGGACGGCCATCGGAGTTCGGGATGGTGACATACGGGATGTCGGTGATGCCGTACTCCGAAGCGAGATGCGCGCGCATCTCTTCGATCTCCCGCGTCTGCGCGGCGACCATGCTCGCGCACATTGCGCGCACCTCTGCATGCGGCGCAACGCTCGCGCATTCGCGAGCGGGAGGCAGCAGCGTCGCGTGATGTCCGCTGAATATCTCGAGAAAGGCGATATTGAACGGATCGCCGGGCGGCGCTGCCTCCAATGCGTCGACCAGCTGTCCCTGCGACGGACGCATCCTCGGCACGTAACGGATGTCGTAGAAGTTCTCCAGCATTCCCTGCGTATCGACGATCTCCATGCGTTGGGCGGCATTCGCGGCCATCGCCATCTCGAGAACCACCGGATCGGTGGCCCGCGCCGGCGTGGCGGGGAACGCGTCGGGCGAGCCGGCGAAGTGCGACGAGGAGCCGACGGTCGCGGTACCGGCGGCCAGCTCGGTGATGCGCAGCGCCGAAAAGTGATGGTCGATGGTGAACTCGAGGAAGTCGGCTTCGTTGACGAACGGCGGTGGCTCGACGAACGGCACTGCGCGGGCCGCGATCGGAACTGCGGTACATGCGACGGCAGCGACGACGGCCGAAAGCCGGGCGAGCCTGCGTGGGTTTGCTGCGGGCATCTCAAGCTCTCCTTGGACAGGGGTCCGAGGCGACGGCCGCGGACCGTGCTCCGCGCCAGCAATATCGACGCCCGACGAACGAAAAAATTGTTCCTGCCGCAACTGGGCTTACGTGCTCCTGCTCGCAGGAGCGCAAGCGCTTTTCCAGACCGTGTCGGTCAAATGGTTTACCGTGAGTGTCGGCGGCGTCAGTGGATGCATGCACGCCGTCTGGTCCGGGATGCTCGCGAACTGGCGAATCGGCCACGGAGAGGAGGATTTCCCCATGCCTGAAGCACGCGATCCCCTGGAACGCGACCTGGAAGTGATCAGGCTCGAGCTGGACAAGGACGGATCGCCGGTGAGCATCGAGCCGCGCGGGTGGTTCGTGTGCATCGTGCCCGGTCTCGTCAAGCAGTGGTGGCACCCGTTCGTGCACGAGCGTCACAAGCACGTATTCGCCATGCGGCCCGCCGGTCCCGGGCAGTGGACGCTGTTCGAGCCGTGGCATCGACGGCGATCGAAGGATGCGACGAGTGCGAGCCCGGCGCGCCCAGGCTCCGGTACCGGCGCGCCGAAGCCGTTCTGCATGAACTGCGGCCGTGACCTCAGGCCCCATGGGGCCACCCGCACCCGCGCGATCGGGAAGTTCTGACATGAGCAGCAGACCATCGGATGTCACAGCGGTCATCGACCTGGTCGCGGTGCGCGGAACCGGGCCGGTGCGCACGCAGCGCCCCGTCTTTGTCGATCTCCTGCCCCCGTGCAACGACGCCTGTCCGGCCGGCGAGAACATCCAGGCCTGGCTCGAGCACGCACGCTCGGGCCGCTGGCGCGAGGCCTGGCTCACGCTCGTGCGCGACAATCCGCTGCCGGCCGTGCACGGGCGCGTGTGCTATCACCCGTGCGAAGACAGATGCAACCGGGGAGCGCTCGACAGCGCGGTGAGCATCCACGCGGTGGAACGCTATCTCGGCGACCGCGCGGCGCAGGAGGGCTGGCAGCTGGCCGTCGAGGCGCCGCCCTCGGGCAAGCGCGTGCTCGTCGTCGGCGCGGGTCCGAGCGGCCTTTCGGCCGCCTACCACCTGGCGCGCCTCGGCCATGCGGTGGAGATCCACGACGCGGGGCCGTTGCCCGGCGGAATGATGCATTTCGGCATTCCGGCATACCGCCTGCCGCGTGCGGACCTGATGAAAGAGATACGCCAGATCGAAGCGATGGGCGTGAAGATCGTGCTCGACCACAAGGTGGAGGACCTGCTCGACGAGAAGGCGAAGGGTGGGTTCGACGCGGCGTTCGTTGCGATCGGCGCGCATCTCTCGCGGCGCGTCGATATTCCGGCGCGCGACGCGGCGCGTGTGCTCGATGCCGTGGGCTTGCTGCGCGGCGTCGACGCCGGCGAGCCGCCGCGGCTCGGCCGACGCGTGGTGGTCTACGGCGGCGGCAACACCGCAATGGACGCCGCGCGCACGGCGCGGCGCCTTGGCGCCGAAGAGGCACTGATCGTCTACCACCGAGACCGCGCGCACATGCCGGCGCATGCCTTCGAGGCCGACGAGGCGCTCGAGGAGGGCGTGAAGATCAAGTGGCTCACGAGCATCAAAGAGATCGTCGGCCCTTCGCTCATCGTGGAGGCAATGGAACTCGACGCGCAGGGACGGCCGCAGCCGACCGGCCGCCTGGAGACGCTGTCCGCCGACGCAGTGGTGCTCGCGCTGGGGCAGCAGGCCGACAGCGCGTTCCTGCGCAGGATTCCCGGCACCGAGTTTTTTCCGGATGGGACCGTCAAAGTGTCGGACTCGATGATGACCGGTCACACCGGCGTGTTCGCCGGCGGCGATGCCGTGCCGGGCGAGCGGACCGTCACCGCGGCGGTCGGCCACGGCAAGAAGGCGGCGCGCCACATCGATGCGTGGCTGCGCGGCAGCGAATGGCGGCGCCCGCCACGGCATCCCGGCGTGTCGTTCGACATGCTGCACCTGCCGGTCTACAGCGACGCCGCGCGCTCGGAGCAGACTGCGCTGCCGCCGTCGCAACGAATCGACGATTTCGCCGAGGTGCTCGCCGGCCTCACGCAAGCCGAAGCCGCCTTTGAAGCGAAGCGATGCCTTTCGTGCGGCAATTGCTTCGAGTGCGACCAGTGCTACGCAGCCTGCCCGGAGCAGGCGATCGAAAAACTCGGCCCCGGGCGACGCTACCTCTACCTTTACGACCGCTGCACCGGCTGCACGGTGTGCTTCCACACTTGTCCGTGCCACGCCATCGAGATGGTCCCGGAGCCGAAATGAACGAAACCCATACTCTCGACGGCAACACCGCAGTAGCGCACGTCGCCTACCGCGTCAACGAGGTGTGTGCCATCTATCCGATCACGCCCTCTTCGACCATGGCCGAGCTCGCCGACGAATGGTCGGTGCAGGGGCTGACCAACCTGTGGGGCAGCGTGCCGGTGGTGCAGGAGATGCAGAGCGAGGGTGGCGCAGCCGGAACGGTGCACGGTGCACTGCAGTCCGGGGCGCTCACCACCACGTTCACGGCGTCGCAGGGGCTCATGCTCATGCTGCCCAACATGTACAAGATCGCGGGCGAGCTTACGGCCACCGTTTTCCACGTCGCGGCGCGCGCGCTCGCTACCCAGGCGCTGTCGATCTTCGGCGATCACTCCGACGTGATGGCGACGCGCGCCAGCGGTTTTGCACTGCTCTCCTCCGGCTCGGTACAGGAGGCGCACGACGCCGCGCTCATTGCGCAGGCTGCCACGCTCGAATCACGCGTGCCGTTCCTGCATTTCTTCGATGGCTTCCGCACCTCGCACCAGGTCGACAAGATCGAGATGCTGTCGGACGCACAGATCCGCATGATGATCGACGACGAGCTCGTGCGCGCACACCGCGCTCGCGGGCTCAGCCCCGAGAGCCCGGTGGTGCGCGGCACCGCGCACAATCAAGACACATTCTTCCAGGCGCGCGAGACGGTGAATCCGTTTTACGCGCGCGTGCCGGCGATCGTCGGGGCGGTCATGGAGCGCTTCGCGGCACTGACCGGCCGCACCTACCGTCTGTTCGAATACGACGGCGCACCCGACGCCGATCGCGTCATCGTGCTGATGGGCTCGGGTGCCGAAACCGCGCGCGAGACCGCAGCGCATCTGTGCAGCCGGGGCGAAAAGGTCGGCGTGCTGCAGGTGCGGCTTTATCGCCCGTTCTGCGCCGAGCACTTCGTCGCCGTGCTGCCGAAGTCGTGCCGCGCGCTCGCCGTGCTCGAGCAGACCAAGGAGCCGGGCGCGCCGGGCGAGCCCCTTTACCTCGACGTGGTCACTACGCTCGCGCAAGCGTTCGCCGCGGGGGCTCGAGCCGCCCTGCCGCGCGTGATCGGCGGCCGCTATGGCCTCGGATCGAAGAACTTCAACCCGGCGCAGGCGAAGGCGGTGTTCGACGAGCTCGCGAAGCCCGCGCCGAAGAACGGCTTCACCGTGGGTATCGAAGACGATGTCTCGCAAACCAGTCTTGCCGTCGATCCTTCGTTCTCGCTCGAGCGCGACGACGTGGTGCGCGCGCTTTTCTTCGGCCTGGGCGCCGACGGCACCGTGGGCGCCAACAAGAACAGCGTGAAGATCCTCGCGGAAGAGCCTGCCATGCACGCGCAGGGCTACTTCGTGTACGACTCGCACAAGTCGGGGGCGCAGACGATTTCGCACCTGCGCTTCGGAACGCGGCCGGTGCGCTCGCCCTACCTCATCGAGTCGGCCAATTTCGTCGCCTGCCATCAGCCGGGATTCCTCGATCGCATCGACGTGCTGCGCCTCGCAGCGCCTGGCGCAACGTTCCTGCTGAATACGCCGCACGACACGGACGCGGTGTGGGACCGGCTGCCGCGCTCGCTGCAAAAGACGATTCTCCAGAAGCGGCTGCGCTTGTTCGTGATCGATGCCTCGCGGGTGGCGCGGGAGGCAGGACTCGGTGGGCGCATCAACACCGTGCTGCAGACCTGCTTCTTCGCCCTCTCGGGCGTACTCGCACACGACGAGGCGATCCGGCGTATCAAGCAATCGATCGAGAAGAGCTACGCCGGCAAGGGTCCCGGGGTGGTGCGCATGAATTTCGCCGCCGTCGACCGCGCGCTCGAGCACCTGCACGAGGTGCCCGTACCGGCGGCGGCGACGAGCGCCTTCGACCGCCCGCCCATCGTCCCGGCGCACGCGCCAACCTTCGTGCACGAGGTGACCGCGAAGATCATGCTCCAGCGCGGGGACGAAATCCCGGTGAGCCGGATGCCCTTCGACGGCACCTTCCCTTCGGGCACCGCAGCTTTCGAGAAGCGCAACATTTCCGACGACGTGGCCGTGTGGCGGCCGGATCTGTGCATCCAGTGCGGGCAGTGCGGCTTTGCCTGCCCGCACAGCGTGATTCGCGCGAAGTACTTCGACGAGGACGCGGTAACCGGCGCGCCGGCCGCCTTCCGGTCGGCGCCGGTCAATTCGCGCGGCAATCCCGATGTACGCTTCTCGCTCGAGGTGTACGTCGAGGACTGCACCGGTTGCGGGATCTGCGTTGAGGTGTGCCCCGCGCACAGCCCGATCGAGCCGGGGGTGAAGGCCATCAACCTCGCGCCGAAGGCGTCCATGGAAGAAGCGCGCGCGAGCATCGCCTTCTTCGAGCGCCTGCCGGTCAACGACCGTTCGCGCGTGGACTTCGGCACGGTGCGCGGCGTGCAGTTCCTGCAGCCGCTTTTCGAGTTCTCGGGCGCCTGCGGCGGCTGCGGCGAGACGCCGTACCTCAAGCTCCTCTCGCAGCTCTTCGGCGACCGCCTGCAGATCGCCAATGCCACCGGCTGCTCGTCGATCTACAGTGCCAATCTGCCGGTGGCCGCGTGGGCGAAAGATACCGAAGGCCGCGGGCCTGCGTGGTCCAATTCGCTGTTCGAGGACAACGCCGAGTTCGGCCTGGGCTTCCGCCTCGCGGCCGACCAGCAGCGCGACCTTGCCGAGCGGCTGCTGCGGGAACTCGCGCCCGCGGTAGGCGAGAATCTCGTGCGCGAAGTCCTCGAGGCGCCGCAGGTGAGCGAGTCCGAGCTGCGAGCCCAGCGCGCCCGGATCGCGATGCTCAAGCGCAAGCTCGAGGGCATGGACGACGAGCGCGCGCGCAACCTTCTGTCGGTCGCCGACCATTTTGTGCGCCGGAGCATCTGGCTGGTCGGCGGCGACGGCTGGGCCTACGACATCGGCTACGGCGGCCTCGACCACGTTCTGGCGAGCGGGCGCGACGTCAACGTGTTGGTGCTCGACACCGAGGTCTATTCCAACACCGGAGGCCAGGTGTCGAAGTCCACGCCGCTCGGCGCGACCGCCAAGTTCGCCGCCGGTGGCAAGCGCGTGGCGCGCAAAGACCTCGCGCTGCAGGCGATCGCCTACGGCAACGTGTACGTCGCCCAGGTAGCGATGGGGGCCAACCCGCAGCACACGCTGCTCGCCTTTCGCGAAGCCGAGGCCTGGCCGGGCCCCTCGCTGGTCATCGCCTACAGCCACTGCATCGCACACGGCTTCGACCTGCGCCACGGCATGAAGCAGCAGGACCTCGCCGCGGCGAGCGGGCACTGGCCGCTTTTTCGCTTCAACCCCGCGATGCGCACTGTCGGCGAGCGGCCTTTCCGCCTCGATTCGCCGCGCCCGACGATGCCCCTCAAGGACTATGCCTACAACGAGCTGCGCTACCGCGCGCTCGCCAGCACCGACCCGCGCACCGCGGAAGACCTCATGGCCAAGGCGCAGCAGGTGGTCACGGAAAAATACCGGCAGTACGAGGAGCTCGCGAGCCGCGGCGGCGAGTGCTTCCACCCGGACTGCACCGAAGGAGCGTGAGGATGGACCTTGCTACCTCCTACATGGGCTTGAGGCTGCGCAATCCGTTGATCGCCTCCGCTTCGCCGCTCAACGCCGACGTCTCGGTGCTGCGCGCGCTCGAGGACCACGGCGCCGGCGCCGTCGTTCTTCCGTCGCTCTTCGAAGAGCAGATCGAGGCGCAGCGCCGCGAGCTGGAGGCGTGCACCTGCGTTTCGGCCATGGGCTTCGCCGAGGCGCAATCCTATTTTCCGCGCTACGACGGCTACGGCTTCGGCATCGAGCCTTACCTCGAGCTGGTGCGCCGCGCGAAGGCGGCGCTCGGCATTCCGGTGATCGCCAGCCTCAACTGTGTCACGCCCGCGGGCTGGGTCGATTACGCGCGCGCCCTGCAGGCCTGCGGCGCCGACGCCATCGAGCTCAACGTGTACTTCATCGCTTCGGATCCGGCGCTGGACGGCCGCGAGGTAGAGCAGCGCCATCTCGAGATACTCGCCGCCGTCAAGGCCGCTGTGTCAGTTCCCATAGCGGTCAAGATCAGCCCGTTCTTCAGCGCCATCGGCGATATGGCGCGCGCCCTCTCCGAGGGCGGCGCCGATGCGCTGGTGCTGTTCAACCGCTTCTACCAGCCCGACATCGACATCGCCACGCTGCGCTTGACCGCAAATCTCGACTTGAGCACGCCTGCCGAGATCCGGCTGCCGTTACTGTGGATCGCGCTGCTGCACGGGCGCTTGCGCTGTGCTCTGGCGGCGAGCACGGGGGTGGAATCGGCCGACGAGGTGTTCAAGTACCTGCTCGCGGGCGCCGACGCCGTGATGACGACCTCCGCGCTGCTGCGCCACGGTGTCGGGCACATGCGCACCCTGGTCGAGGAATTGCGCGCGCTGCTGGCTGCGCGCGGGGTCGAGCGACTGGACGAGATACGCGGCAGCATGAGTCGTACCCGGCTCCCCGAGCCGGCCGCACTCGAGCGCGCCAATTACATCGAGGTCCTGCAGAGCTACCAGTCGCCGAGGTCGAACGTTCAAGCCCAGTCTGACTCGCACTGACGGCTCGCCGCAGCCGAAGCGGCACGCTCGAGCTCGTCACTTCATGCATCCGTGAATGCGCCGTCCCTGTCACGAGCGGACGAAAGCGACGGAACGGGCCTTGCTGCTCGCAGCGTTCAGCGTCGCGCTGGGTTTCGGCGCGCTGATTCCCGTGTTGCCAGTCTATCTCGCGGCGAGCAGTGCCGAGTCCCCGTGGCACGAAGGCGTTCTTCCTGTCGTATTCCTCGTAGCGGCTTCGCTGTCGGCGCCCTTGTGGGGCCACCTTTCCGACCAAGTGCCGCGCCGGAGGGTTGTGCTGGGCGGACTGGCGGGCGCGATCGCCGCCATGGTCCCGTTTCTCGCCTGGCACTCCGTCGCTGCGCTTTACACATATCAGACGATCGCCGGCGTTTCCTTCGGGGCGGTCGGCCCGGTGGCGCTCGCGATGCTTTACGAAATCGCCCCTGCCCAAGGGCAAGCACGGGGCGTCGCCTGGTTCAACAGTGCGACTCTGTTGGGGTATTTTGCCGGCCCGGCCTTCGGGGGCTGGGTCACTTCCCTCGCCGGCGACTTGCCCGCGCATCAAATGGTGCTGCTCGCGCTCGGCACGCAGGCGCTGCTCGTGTCGATCGCGCTGGGCGCTGTGGCCTCGACTACGACGAGCACGCCTCTTTCCCGCGATACGCCTGTGCGCGACGAACCGACGGCGAAAGCGACACAGGAGAACAGCTTCGTCGGTACGGCGGTGCTCGCCGCATTCATGATCGGGGCGTTCGAGATCGGCGCCTCGCTGTACGCACGCAGCCCGCTGCATCAGGGCAGCAGCGACGTTACAGGGCTTTTCATGGCCTGCAGCGCGGGGATGTTTCTCGCACAGGCGATCCTGCCGCGTCTTCCGCCACGGTCTGCGCGGGTACGAATTGCCCGGGGATGCGTGGCGGTGAGCGCTCTTCTTCTTGCAGTCATGGCAATCGCGCATACGCCCGCGGCGCTGGTTGTACTTGGCGGCCTGCAGGGTATGGCGCTCGGCCTCGCGACGGGCCTGCTCAACTTCGAGGCTGCGGCGAGCCCGCGTGCGATACGAGGCCGCATGGTGGGCTACCAGAGCTCGGCGCTCAATGCGGGTCAGGCGGTGGGATCGGCCGCCATTGCGGGCGCGTTCATCACCCTCGGTGCAGCCGGACTTTCCGCGGTCGGAACCATTGCCCTTCTGACCGCAGCCTTTGTCGACGTACGGTGGCGCGCACGCGAAGCACCACGCGAAAAACCCGGGAGAAGCGCGCGGTGACCTGATGGGCGGCGCGATGATGGGCGGCGCGATGACGGGCGGCGCGATGACGGGCGGCGCGATGAACCGTGCTTGCGCGCCCATTGCGTGGCCGGCGTCCCCGGAACCCGGCGGCTCATTCGTGCAAATGTTCGATGACGCGGCCACCGGCCCGCGTCGGATCCTCCGGCACATCGTTGCGAAGGCTGCGCCGGTCGCGAAACAGTGCCGCCCGGATCATCAGCATCGTCGTGACCGGAGAGGTCAACAGCACGAAGATCGTGATCACCACTTCGTGGACCACCGGCCGCGACTGCAACGCGGTGAAATACAGCATCGACGCGATCAGCACGCTGCCGGCGCCGAGCGTGTTGAGCATTGCCGGGCCGTGCAGGCGCTGGTAGAAGTTCGACAGGCGCAGCAGTCCGAAGGTGCCGATCATCGCCAGGCAGCCGGCCAGCACAAGCAGCAGCGCCACCGGAATCGCCACCCAGATCGGGACGACTTGCGGCATCCCCATCATTCGATCACCTCGCCGCGCAGAAGGAACTTGGCCAACGCGATCGAGCCGACGAAGCCGACCAGCGCGATCAGCAACGCGACCTCGAAGTAGACCTGCGTGCCGAAGCGCATGCCGAGCGTGAGGATCACCAGCATCGCGGACTGGTACAGCGCGTCGAGCGCGATCACGCGGTCCTGCGCGGCGGGTCCGCGGAACAGCCGGATCGTCGCGAAGACGCCCGAGACGGCGAAGGCCAGCGTTGCGAAGACCATCGCCCAGTGAAGCAGCAGCAGTGTCATTCGAAGATCGCCATCAGCGGCTTTTCGTAGCGAGTCTTGATCGTGTCGGTCCACCACTGCTCGTCGTGCAGGTCGAGCACGTGGATCATCAGCAGCTTGCGGTCGGCGCTCAGTTCCGCCCAGACCGTGCCCGGCGTGGAATTGATGATCGCCGACAAAACGGCGAGGCCGTGCGGATCGCGCATGTCGAGCGGGACGCTCATGAAGCCTGATCGCTGGCGTCGCTCCGCCTTTCCGAGGATTACGCCAGCCACGTTGGCGCACGAGCGCGTGATGTCGATCAGCACGTGGATGAACAGCCGCACGATCACCGCTGGCCTGCGCACGCGCGGGCGAAGCGGGCGCATGGCGTTGGTCAGCAGCGGCACCACGATACCCAGCGCCGCCCCGAGCAGCAGGTCGCTGGGCGCCACGCTCTGGTTCAGCGCGAGCCACAGCCCGAACAGGAACACCGACATCAGCGGAGTCGGCAGCAGGCGCCTCATTGCGTGGCCCCGGCAGGCGCCGGCGTGCGCGGCGGCGGCGACGCGACGCGCGGCGCCGATAGCACCGAACGCGTGTAGTCGTCGCTGGTGCGCAGCGAGGCCGCCGCATCGTCGAGGTAGCGCATCACCGGTCCGGCGTGCACGGTGATCGCCACCGACAGCGCCAGCAGCCCGGCGATCGGCAGCACCTCGATGACGCGCAGCCGCGGCGGTTCGCGTCGCACGGGTACCCAGAACGCGCGGATGCCGATGCGCCCGAGCGCGATCGCGCCGGCCAGCCCCGATGCGATCAGCAGCACCAGCAGCGTCCATGCTTCGACGCCGACTTCGGCGCTCGTCGATCCGTCGAGACCGCTGGGGTTCAGCACGGCGGTCAGCAAAGCGAACTTCGCCAGGAATCCCGACAGCGGCGGCAGGCCCGCGATCAGCAGCGCGCAGCCGATGTAGCTCAGGCCCAGGAAGGCCATTGCCGCCGGGATCACGACGCCGGCTTCCTCGCCCGGTTCGTCGTCGTCGCGGGCGTGCATTCGGCCCTGCGTCTCGAATACCTCGTAGGTCACCGCCAGCACGCCGGCGCCGAAGGACTGGCTGCGATCGACCAGTTCGATCAGCAGGAACATCGCGGCCACTGCCAGCGTCGCGCTGATCAGATAGTAGAGCGCCGCGGCGATGATGGCCGCGCTGCCGAAGCCGATCGCCGTGAGCAGCGTGCCCGAGGACAGCAGAATGCTGTAGGCGGCCAGCCGACCCAGATCGTTGGCGGCGAGCATGCCGACCAGGCCGAAGGCGAGCGTGGCCATGCCACCGTAGAGCAGCAGTTCGCGGCCGAATCCGGTCGAGTCGCCGGCGCCGTCGACGAAGACCAGCACCCACAGCCGGAGGATCACGTAGACGCCGACCTTGGTCAGGATCCCGAAGGCCGCCGCCACCGGCGGCGTGGCCGCCGAATAGGCCGGTACGAGCCAGAAGTTCAGCGGCCACATCGCGCTCTTGATCAGAAAGGCGATACCGAGGACCGCGACGGCGGCCTCGAGCAGCATCCGGTCCTCGCCGGCCACGCGCGGCGCCACGCGCGCCAGGTCGGCCATGTTCAGCGTGCCGGTCACGCCGTAGATCATCGAGACGCCGATCAGGAAGAACGACGAGGCCAGCAGGTTGACCGCCACGTAGTGCATGCCGGAGCACACGCGCTCCTGGCCCGACCCGTGCAGCATCAGGCCGTAGGAGGCGGCCAGCATGACCTCGAAGAACACGAACAGGTTGAACAGGTCGGCGGTCAGGAACGCGCCATTGACGCCCATCAGCAGGAACTGGAACAGCGGGTAAAAGTGCACGCCGGCGCGCTCCCAGCGGGCGCGGGCGAACATCAGCGAGGACAGCGCGAGCACCGACGCCAGCAGCAGCAGCACGGCCGACAGCCGGTCGACCCCCAGTGCGATGCCGAAAGGCACCGGCCAGTTGGCCGCGATGTAGACGCCGACCGAGTCGATCCATTCGCCCTGGCGACCGTCGGCGAGCAGCATCAGCAGCACCGCGATCGCGAGCTGCGCGGTCGTGCTGACCATGGCGATTCCGAACCGCAGCCGCCGCCGGCTCTCGTCGAGCAGCACCATCACCGCCCCGGCAAGCATCGGTACGAGGACAGGCGCAACGATCAGGTGATCGGTCCAGTTCACGAGGGCGGCTCCTTGCCGTCGACGTGGTCGGTGCCGGTCAGCCCGCGCGAACCCAGCAGCACGACGAGGAACAGCGCGGTCATCGCGAAGTTGATGACGATCGCGGTCAGCACCAGCGCCTGCGGCAGCGGATCGGCGTAGCTCGCCGGATCGACCGGGCCGGCTTCGCCGATGACCGGCGCCATGTCGATGTACAGCCGCCCCATGCTGAAAATGAACAGATTGACGGCGTAGGAGATCAGTGAGAGACCGATCGTGACCTGGAAGGTGCGTGGACGCAGGACCAGCCAGACGCCTGAGCCGGTCAGCACGCCGATCGCGATCGCGACGATCAGTTCCATGCCGGTCCCGTCGAAGCCCCGGGCGCGCCCGGCGGCCGTGGCCGGAGCGCCGCGGTGGCTGCGGCCTGCGCCTTCGCTTGGGCTTGGGCTTCGGCTTGGGCGTCGGCTTCGGCGTCGGCTTCGGCGGCAGCCTGCTGCGCGAAGCGCTGACTGCGCAGCGACTGGTGCGCCAGCGACAACAGCAGGAGGGCCGTGGCGCCGACAACCAGCGCGAAGACGCCGAGCTCGAACATCAGGGCGCTCGGCAGAGCGATCTCGCCGAGCAGCGGCACAGTCGCGTGCGGCGAGTGGCTGGTCAGGAACGGGTAGCCGAACAGCCAGGCGCCCATCCCGGTAAAGGCGGCCAGCAACAGGCCGACCGCGATCCAGCGGTGCGGATAGAGCTTCAGGTGATCCTCGACCCAGATTACGCCGCCGGCCATGTACTGGAGAATGATCGCCACGGCCATGATCAGTCCGGCCACGAAACCGCCGCCGGGCAGGTCGTAGCCGCGCATGAAGAAATAGATGGCGACGACGGTCATGATCGGGAACAGCAGCCGCAACGACACCGCCGGCACCATCAGGTAGCCGGTCTCGGCGTCGGCGCCCGGACGCGTCTCGGCCGCCGACTGCTGGCGCCCGTCCTGCTGCTGCGCCGGGATCGGAACGCTTTCGCGGGCGGGCCGGAAGCGGCGCAGCAGCGCGTAGACGGTCAGCGCGATCACGCCGAGCACGGTGATCTCGCCCATCGTGTCGAAGCCGCGGAAGTCGACGAGCAGCACGTTGACGACGTTGCCGCCGCCGCCTTCGGGCAGTGAGCGCATCAGAAAGTAGGGGCCCATGCTCTGCGAAAACGGACGGCTGAGCACGGCGTAGGCCAGCACGGCGACGCCGGCGCCGCTGCCTATCGCGATGGTCAGGTCGCGGGTACGCCTTCCCAACGCTCGCAGGCCGGCACCGCTGCGAAATTTGCGCGGATCGATGCGCGCCGGCAGCCAGCGCAGCCCGAGCAGGAGCAACACCATCGTGACGGCCTCGACCATCAACTGAGTGAGCGCGAGGTCCGGCGCCGAGAACCAGACGAATGTGAGAACGGTGGCGAGACCGGCGCCGCCCATCAGGACCAGCGCAGCGGGCCGGTGGTACTTTGCCTGCCAGGCGGCGCCGATCGCGCAGGCGCCGCCGATCAGCCAGACCAGCACGAAGGCCGGATCGATCGCGCTCGGCGCCCGGCTGCCCCAGGACAGGCCACGCGAAATCAGCGGCACGGTCGCGACCGCGAACGTCGTCACGATCATGATCTCGAGCTGCGACTGCAGCCGGCGCGTACTCAGCAGGTCCTCGAGGCGCACGGCGGCGACGTTGAGCGCCGCGAGCAGGCGCTCGAACAGTTGCTGCCCGTCGAAGCGGTACAGCAGCGGCACGCGCTCGAGCGTGCCGAGTTTCAGGTGCCGCTGCAGCAACAGGTACAGCAGGATCCCGCCGGCCATCGCGACCAGGCTCATGATCAGCGGCGCGTTGAAGCCGTGCCAGATCGCCAGGCTGTAGTACGGCGTGTCGGGTCCGAGCACCGACGCGGTCGCGTGCAGCAGCAGCGGACCGATCGTGACGCCCGGAACCACTCCGACGACGATGCAGGCGAGCGCCAGCACCTCGACCGGAAAGCGCATCCAGTGCGGCGGTTCGTGCGGCGCCTTCGGCAGATCGACGGCCGGCCGCCCAAAGAAGACCTCATGGATGAAGCGCAGCGAGTAGGCGACGCTGAACGTGCTGGCGACCACCGCCGCGATTGGCAGGCGCAGGTCGCTGGTGGAACCGGCCAACCAGGCCTCGGCGAAGAACATCTCCTTCGACAGAAAGCCGTTGAGCAAAGGCACACCGGCCATTGCCGCGGCCGCCACGATGGCCAGCGTTCCGGTGATCGGCATCGCCCGATAGAGGCCGCTGAGGCGGCGCATGTCGCGCGTGCCGGTTTCGTGCTCGATGATGCCGGCGGCCATGAACAGCGAGGCCTTGAAGGTCGCCTGGTTCATCGTGTGGAAGATGGCCGCGACCGCCGCCAGCGGCGTACCGATGCCGAGCAGTAGCGTGATCAATCCCACCTGGCTGAGCGTCGAGTACGCGAGCAGTCCCTTCAGATCGTGCTGGAAGATGGCGATGAAAGCGCCGAGCACGAAGGTGACCAGGCCCGCCCCACCGACGATCCACGTCCATTCGGCCGTGCCGGCCAGCACCGGCCAGAACCGCGTGAGCAGGAACACGCCCGCCTTGACCATCGTGGCCGAATGCAGATAGGCCGACACTGGTGTGGGCGCGGCCATCGCGCGCGGCAGCCAGAAGTGGAACGGGAACTGCGCGCTCTTGGTCAGCGCGCCGAGCGCGACCAGCACCAGGATGGCCCGGTACCATTCGTGCTCGCGGATTGCGCCGCCCGAGGCGAGCACCACGTCGAGCTCGTAGCTGCCGACGATGTGGCCCATCATCAGCAGCCCCGCGAACAGGCACAAACCGCCGGTAACCGTAACCGTGAACGCCATCCGGGCACCGCGGCGCGCGTCGGGCCGGTGGTACCAGTAGCCGATCAGCAGGAACGAAACCAGGCTCGTCAGTTCCCAGAACAGCGCCAGCTGGATCAGGTTGCCCGACAGCACGATGCCGAGCATCGCGCCCATGAAGGCCATGAAGAACGAGAAGAAGCGCGGCACCGGGTCCGACGGCGACATGTAGTAGCGCGCATAGAGCACGACCAGCGCGCCGATCACCAGGATCAGCATCGAGAACAGCCACGAATAACCGTCGAGGCGCAGCACGAAGTTCAGGCCAAGCGCCGGCATCCACTCGAGCTGATAACGCAGGACCTCGCCGGCGGCCACCGCCGGGTACATCGTCACCATCAGGCCGGTCGCGAGCAGCGTCAGCAGGCCGGCCAGCCATGCCTCCCGGTTGCGCGCGTCATGCGGCAGCAGCGCGGCGAGCGCGCTGCCGATGAACGGCAACACGAGAACGAACAGCAGTTTCATGGGGATCGCATTCTGCACAGAAGAAGCACGCTCGGTCCTTCGGCCCTTCCATCCTAGTATTCGGCTACCTGGATGCGGATGACGCGGCGGTTACGTTTCGGCAAGTCAGGGAAACATGATTCGGATGTAATCGTCGTGAAACCTTGCGGTTGGGGATGCACCGCTACAGTCGTGACCGCGATGACTGAAACACTTCACACGCAGCAACCGATGTTGCAGATCGTGAACTGAAAGGAATAGCGAAAGTGACCGCCGAACTGCAGGCCGCACAGCGCGCCGGAAGCATTCCGGGGTCGTTCGAATTCGTCGCGGCCAATGAGGCGTCGGCATCCTCAACGACGCGAGAGCAGATTCGGCGCGAAGCATCCCAGGCGACGCAAGCCGAGCGTGAGGCAGCCCACCGGCTGTACGGGCCCGATCACGCTCTCGAATCCTGATAACCGATCGGAGCGGGGAGTCGCTCTCCGATTCTCCGGTCTCCGACTACCAATCAGGGGCGCGAACGCAATGCCCATCGAGCCAGTGAGCGGGGCGTCGGAGCTGTCGAGGGTCTACATCGAGGGCGATCACCTGTTCGACGACATGCTGCGCGACATCGAGTGCGCGCAGCGAAGCGTTCGATTCGAGAGCTACATCTTCACTTCCGACCCGGTCGGCCGGCAATTCGTCGATACGTTGGCCCGTTGCGCCACGAGAGGTCTGGACGTGCGATTGCGCGTCGATCACCTCGGTTCCGGGCGCGATCTCTCGAATGCGGATATCGAGCGACTCCGGGCGAGCGGAGTTCACTTCGAGTGGAGCCGGCGCTGGAGCGTACGTCGGCCGCTTGCAATCAACCGACGCAACCATCGGAAGCTGCTCGTGGTGGACGAGGTGATCGCGTATGTCGGCGGCTTCAATGTCCATGCCGCCAGTTCGCTGCGGTCGTTCGGGTCCGGCCGCTGGCGCGATACGCACGTTCGGTTCGTCGGCGAACCGGCTGCCGCGGCTGCAATGGTCTTCGATTGCTACCGCGACGTCCCACCCGACTGGCTGCCACCGGTGACCGGCTCGCTAAGGCTGCTGCCGAATCGCTCGCGCGCATGTCGCCACCGGCTGCGGTGCGTCCTCCATGACACGATGATCGCGGCGCGCTCGCGTATCTGGGTAACCACTCCGTACTTCGTGCCCGACAGCCGCACCCAGCGACTGATGCGCGAGGCAGCGATGCGTGGCGTCGACGTCCTGCTGCTCGTCCCCGGAAAAAGCGATGTGCCGCTGGCCCAGTGGGCGGCTCGTGCGGCCTATTCCCGCCTGCTGTCCTGCGGCGTGCGGATCTTCGAGTACGTTCCTCGGGTTCTCCACGCAAAAACGCTGCTCGTGGACGACGGGTGGGCGACCGTCGGTACCGCCAACCTCGACTATCGAAGTCTTTTCGTCAACGACGAGCTGAACTTGATCGATGAATCCGGAGAATTGAACGCCTTGCTGGCGGAGAGCTTCCTCGCGGACCTGTGCGAAGCCGAGCCGATACGCGCCCACGCATGGAGCCAGAGGAAGTGGCCACGGCGCGTCGCCGAATCGATCGGTTGGTGGGCGCGTCGATGGTTGTAAACAGAGCCGTACGGCATTCCCGGTCGGCGGTGCTCCTCCCCGTCGCTGCGCGGCTTCGACGGTCCGCCCTGCGGTGATCGATTTCACCTGGCTTGCAGGGCAGGACACCGCTCACCTGCCCGGCTACCTGATCGCGCTTGCGATCGGCCTGCTCGTCGGGCTCGAGCGCGAGCGCAAGCCGAGCGCCAAGGCCGGATTGCGCACTTGTGCACTGGTGTCGCTCACGGGCGCGGTGGCCGCTGCGCTGGCGCAAGCGTTTTCGGCGCCTTCGATACTGGCGGTCGGGCTGGGCGCGATCGCGTTCATGATCGTCGCAGCCTACTATCACCATCACGAAGCCTTCCACGACGCGGATTCCGGCACGACGACGATCGCTGCCGTGATCGCCTGCTACCTGCTCGGCGCGCTGGTGATGGCCGGGCATGTGCGCGTCGCGGTCATCCTCTCAATCTTCGTCACGCTGTTACTGCACTTCAAGGCCGAGCTCTCCGGGGTGGCACGCAAGCTGGAACAGCGTGATCTGGTCTCGATCCTGCAGTTCGCCGTGGTGGCGTTCGTCGTCTTGCCACTGCTACCGAATCGAGGCTACGGCCCGTACGCTGCGCTGAACCCCTGGCACATCTGGTCGATGGTCGTTCTCATCAGCGGCCTTTCGCTTGCCGGCTATGTCGCCCTGCACCTTCTCGGCCCCCAACACGGCGCACTTGTGCTGGGCCTGTTCGGCGGCCTGGTCTCCAGCACCGCCACGACAGTCACGTATTCGCGTCATGCGCGCGACGGGGCGTCATCGATAGCACTCGCCTTCGACGTGATCGTCACGGCAAACTTGGTCCTGCTGCTGCGCCTGGGCGTTCTCGCGTTGGTGTTGGCCCCGACGATATCGTCAACGCTGGCACCCGTTTTCGGAGGCGCGCTTGCTGCGGGCTCAGCGGCGTTCATCGCCGCCCGCAGACCGACAGACGGGGCACAGGAACTCGGTATCCCCCGGGTTACCAACCCCACCGAGTTGCGCGTTGCCCTCGGTTTCGGCGCGCTGTACGCCCTCGTGCTCGTGAGCGTTGCATGGCTCGTGAACACATGGGGTAGCGAAGGCATCTACATCGCGGCATCCATCAGCGGGCTGCTCAACGTGGACGCCATCTCGCTCACGAACCTGCGGCTCTACGGCCTGGGTGAGGTATCCGCGTCGCAGGCCACCATCGCCATTGCAATAGCGGTTTCGGCAAATGGAGTCTTCAAGTTGGGCGTGATCGCCGTTGTCGGTGGCAGCCGGCTCCTGCGGCGCTGCATTGTCCCGCTCGGCGCCATGCTGGCCGGAGGCGCGCTCGGAGCAGTTCTCGCGACTTGAGCGCCGCACCGGCTCGCAGGAACCGTGGAAGCGCGACGAACCCGCCCCCTGGAGGACATCCGGGAACGCACCGTAACCGAGCGGGCGAAAGGCGCTCGGTATCGGTGCTGCAGCCACTCCTGTGCGTTTATCGTTTCGGTTGTTGATGCGGATGGTCCGGCATTTCGCCTTGGCCGCCCGGCATGTTCGCGCCACGGTGCGTCATCGTTTTGCCCGGGTCCGTCGACGTCGACGTGTGCGGGTGATCGGGCATCTCGCCCTGACCGCCCGGCATGTTGGCGCCGCGATGCGTCATCGCTTTGCCTGAAGCCGGTAACTGGTTTTCCGGCGGGTATGCCGAGCCTTCTCCGATCGCGAGGTACTGAATTCCGCTTCGTTGCTGGGCTTGCGCGAGGTCTGGCGCGTTGATGAACGTCGACTCGGGACTTGCAAAGGCCGGAGCGGTTACCGCGATCGCGACCGAAAACACTAGAAACCTGTGCATGACACGAACCTCCTGTCGGACTCGGGTGGACCCGTGAGTCGAAACCGGGTCGGCGGCAACGCGCCGATGCCGCCAAATTGCGCCTTCGTGCCCTACACGAAAGTGTTCGGCCGATTACGTTTCGGTCACGTAGCGGCCAGGCGCGTTTCAGGTTCGATCAGACCGATGACGGGCGCTGCGGTCATGAGCGCCGGCATTCCGGTGCCACCGACATGGCCGTGATTTCGCAACTCGGTCTATCGATTTGCCGATCAAGGAGTTTTCACGCCCGCGATGATGAGAGCAGCCGTGTTCGTCGAGCCAGACCGCATCGGACTGGCCGACAAACCGATCCCCGACGTCGGGCCCAACGATGCGCTGATCCGCAGGAAGAAAAGCTCATGACGATCGTGTGGCGGAGCAAAGACCAATGACGACTTCGTCCACAGCTTGGTGCTAACCGACATCGCCCGCGATTGGACGGAGTGCATCGCCATGCCGGTACGCAACCAGTCCCTCGTCGTCGAAGCCATAGCAATCGCCGTGGCCGATGTGCCCTTCGTGATGCTCGGCGTGGACACTGACAACGACAGCGCGTTCATGAACCAGACCGTCTTCGACTATTGCAAAGCAGCAAGACGTACCATCCGCCGGCAACGCCCTGCGACCGGCTGCTTGCGTTGCCATGCGTGAGCGAAGCGGTCAAGTCGAAGCTCAAGGTCCCGTTCGATGGACTCGATTCTGTGCTGCGGTTGCGCAACGTTCGGGCGGCTCAGCAATTGCTGAGTGACCTCTCAGCGCGACGTCTGCTGGACCGCCCGATGATGGCCGCGGCCACCAACATGCCGACGTTCCGCAACAGGACCGCCTCGCGCAGATCGTGCCCGACGCTTACGCAAGCAAAGCGCAGCTGCGAACACTGCAGCGACGCATCAAGGCTTGGCGTGTGGAGAAAGCAAAGAACTTGATCCTCGGGCAGCTCAGAAGGGCGACGCCCGTGATCGCGCACACCTGAACTCGGCATGAAGAGACATCGCCGGCCGCGCGGGGGCAAGGCGCGTAGCGCCTGGCAGGCTATGACATCGCGCGGGTAATGTCTGTCTATAAGGCAACATGCCCAAGATAGTTGACGCCGGACAATCGATAACCAGCCTGAACAGCCCGCTCAATTTTCTCGAAGCGGGCAGCTGGACCGCGCTGCCGTCTTTGGACTACCGGGTTGCGGCGCGATCCGTCGTGGTAATGACAAGGAAGCAATGATGCAGCTTTCGGGATGGAACCGGACCAAGATCGTCTGCACGCTCGGCCCGGCGACCGACGCACCGGGCGTCGTGGAGGCGCTCATGCGCTCCGGCATGAACGTCGCCCGGCTGAACCTGTCGCATGGCGAGCATGCGGAGCACGCGCGGCGCATCGCGCAGGTGCGCGAGGCGGCACGCCGTCTCAGCGAGCCGGTGGCCATCCTCGCCGATCTGCCCGGCCCCAAGTTCCGCCTCGGTTCCATCGCCGAGAACGGGCGCAGGCTCGATGACGGCGCACGCGTGGCGCTCGCGCTCGAAGCGGGCCCCGACGGCGTGCTGCCGGTGCGCAACCCCGAATTGCTCGACGCCCTGCGCATCGGTGAACGGGTGTACCTTGCCGACGGCGCAGTCGAGCTGAGCGTGGTGCATGCCACCCCGGTACGGGCCGAGCTCGAGGTGGTGGTCGGCGGGACCGTGCGCTCGGGCTCCGGTATCAACGTGCCGGATTCGGAGCTTGCCGTGCTCATTCCAACTCCGGCCGACCGGCAGCATCTGAATTTCGCGCTGGCGCAGGGAGTCGACTGGGTCGGGGTGTCGTTCGTACAGAGCGCCGAGGATCTTGCGCGGGTGCGCGCCTATCTGCCTGAGCGTGAGCCGCCGCTCCTCATGGCAAAAATCGAGAAGCACCGGGCCCTTGCCGCGCTCGACACCATCGTGGCGGCGGCCGACGGCGTGATGGTGGCGCGCGGCGATCTGGGGGTCGAGATCGACCTCGCGCAGATCCCGCTAGTGCAAAAGCGCATCATCGCCGCGGCCAATGCGGGGGCGCGGGCCGTGACCACCGCCACGCAGATGCTCGAATCGATGGTCGAGCACGAACGCCCTACGCGCGCCGAAGTCACCGATGTCGCGAACGCCCTGCTCGACGGCACCGATGCGGTGATGCTGTCGGCCGAAACCGCCATCGGTCGGTTTCCGGCAGCGGCAGTGCGCATCCTGCAGCGTGTGCTTGCGGCGACGGAGGCCGAGTACGCCTCGGGCATGGCACGCGAGCGCCTGCGTTCGGCGCTGGGCTCGACCGACGACGCGATCAGCTTTGCTGGCTGTGAACTGGCTGCGCGCCTTCAAGCACACGCCATTATCGCGCCTGCGCATGACGTCGCCGCAGTCCTCGCACTCGCGCGCTTGCGCCCGCGTGCACCCCTCGTGATGATTGCGGGCTCCGAGCGGTTGTGGCACTCGCTCGCGATGGTGCGGGGCGCCGCGCCGCTGCTTTGCCCGCAAGCCGTCGAGCCAGGTGCCTGGATCGCCTGCGCGCGCGACTGGCTCTTCGCGCGTGGGCTCGCGCAGCGTGGCGATCCGGCGGTGCTCCTGTACTCGTCAGATCCGAAGCACGCCGCCTCCGATTCGCTGCGCACGGTGCGTCTGGAGTAGCGAGGTCATGCGCAGGTCGTAGAACACCGTGGTGCTGCTGCGCGCGAGCTCTGCGCGCGCGAGCAGGAGCACCAGCGCCTCGCGCGGCTGCGGCACGCCGCGCTCGTCGACCACCGCGATGAGATCACAGCGTCACCGTCGAACATGACGCCCAGATGGGCGCGCGCCGCCGGTATCGCGGCACGCGCAGCGCTGCCAGGTTTTCCTGGCGGAGGTGTGTCCGGCGCGTGGGTTCGGAAAGGCCCGTCGAGCACGTGGAATCGAGGCGTAGGGCGCCGTTGCGCTGGATCAGCGCGCTCGTTAATTGCGTCTGCAAACCTCCTCTCAAGATGACGAGAATGTAATGCCGACGTAAGCATTCTGATCTTCGCAAAGCACTACGAAAATCGAAGATTACGGAATGGCAATGAGACGGTCATCCTCGCGTTCCCTCTGCTCGGGATACTGATGGCTGTCCGTTTGATGAGACCGATGACGGGCGCTGCGGTCATGGAGCCGGCATTCCGGTGCCACCGGCATGGCCGTGATTTCGCAATTCCGGTCTATCGATTTGCCGATCAAGGAGTTTTCATGCCCGCGATGATGAGAGCAGCCGTGTTCGTCGAGCCAGGCCGCATCGAACTGGCCGACAAACCGATCCCCGACGTCGGCCCCAACGATGCGCTGATCCGCATCACCACGACGACGATCTGCGGCACCGACGTGCACATCCTGAAGGGCGAATACCCGGTGGCCAAGGGGCTGACAATCGGGCACGAGCCGGTCGGCGTCATCGAGAAACTTGGCAGCGCGGTGCAGGGCTACACCGAAGGCCAGCGTGTGATCGCCGGCGCGATCTGCCCGAACTTCAATTCCTACGCCGCGCAGGACGGCGCCCCGTCGCAGGACGGAAGCTATTTGTCAGCGGGGGGCCAGTGCGGCCACCATGGCTACAAGGCGACGGCGGGCTGGCGTTTTGGCAATATGATCGACGGTACCCAGGCCGAGTACGTGCTCGTGCCCGACGCACAGGGCAATCTTGCGCCGATCCCCGAAGGACTCACCGACGAGCAGGTGCTGATGTGCCCGGACATCATGTCCACCGGGTTCAAGGGCGCCGAGAATGCAGGCGTGCGAATCGGCGATACGGTGGTCGTGTTCGCGCAGGGGCCGATCGGGCTGTGCGCGACCGTCGGAGCCAGACTGCTGGGCGCGACGACCATCATCGCAGTGGACGGCAACGACCACCGACTAAATATCGCGACGAAGATGGGCGCCGACGTTGTGCTCAACTTCCGCAACACCGACGTCGTCGACGAGGTGATGAAGCTCACTCACGGCCGAGGCGCCGACGCGTCGATCGAGGCGCTCGGCACGCAAGGCACCTTCGAGTCGGCGCTGCGGGTGCTCAAGCCGGGGGGCACGCTGTCGAGCCTCGGCGTGTATTCAAACGACTTGAAGATTCCGGTGTCGGCCTTCGCCGCTGGTCTTGGCGATAACCGGATCGTTACCGCCTTGTGCCCTGGCGGCAAGGAGCGGATGCGCCGCCTGATGAACGTGGTGGCATCGGGCCGCATCGACCTCGGCGTGCTGGTCACGCACGAGTACAAGCTCGACGACATCGTAGCGGCCTACGAGTTGTTCGCGAACCAGCGAGACGGAGTCCTCAAGATCGCGATCAAGCCCCGTTGATCTCCGGATTCCGGCGGTTTCAAACGGCTCAGCCGTCGCTGACGGCCTCTCGGTTCTTTCGATCCATGTCTGCCACTCATACTCCATCCGGCACGCATCATTCCCTGGCCGCGAACCGGATGCGACTCATCGTCGAGAACGCGTTCGGCCAGTGCCCTTTTCCCTTCGCGTTGCGTTTGTGGACCGGCGAAGTGTTCCACGTCGGGGCCGGCGAACCCTCCTTCTGTATCGTGCTGCGCGAACCGTCCGCAGTTGGCTCCTTGTTCCGTTCCAACGACCCGTTGCAGATCATCGACGCCTACCTGTTGGGGCATCTCGAATTGGAAGGCAGCCTCGAGGCTGCACTCCGGCTGAAGGAGTATCTGGGCGCGATGCGGCTCAGCATCCCGAAGCGGCTTCATCTTGGCTGGCAGGCGAAGCAGTTCGGGCGTCTCGCCAGTCGCGCGTCCAGTGGGCGGCAGGCGAGCCGTCGACTCGCTACGAGCAACCACTCCCGTTCGGCTGATCGCTCAGCGGTGCAATTTCATTACGACTTGTCGAACGATTTCTACCGCCTCTGGCTCGACGAACAGATGGTGTATTCGTGCGCCTATTTCGCCAGTGGCGGGGAGAGGCTCGACGAGGCGCAGCGCCTGAAGCTGCGCCACATCGGCAGGAAGCTGCGCCTGCAACCCGGTGATCGCTTCCTGGACGTGGGGTGTGGTTGGGGCGCTTTGACACGCTCGGCCGCAAGCGAGTTTGGCGCGGCCGCCGAAGGGATCACCTTGAGCGAGCGCCAGCACGAATACGCCGTCGCCCGCGCCGAACGCGAAGGGCTGGGCGGCCGCTGCGCTTATGCGTTGCGGGACTATCGTGACGTGGAGGGCGACGCGAACTTCGACAAGATCGCCAGTGTCGGCATGTTCGAGCATGTCGGGCTTGCCAACCTGCCGGTCTATTTTTCGTCGATTTATCGATTGCTGAAGCCGGGCGGCTTGTTCCTGAACCATGGGATTACGCATGACGAGGAAGGATGGCCCGATACGCTGGGTACGCGTTTCATCAACCGCTACGTTTTCCCGGGAGGACAACTCGACCGTGTGGGAAACATCGTTCGCGCGATGGAACAGGCCGGTTTCGAAATCCTCGACGTCGAAAGCCTGCGGCCGCATTACGCGCGCACCTTGCGCTGCTGGGTCGAGCGCTTGCAGCAGCGCTGGGACGAAGCGCGCGGTTTCGTGTCCGAGCCTGTCCTGCGGCTGTGGCGCCTTTATATGCTCGCCTGCGCAGTCGAGTTCGAATCGGCTTCACTGGGGCTTTACCAGATTCTGGCCGCCAAGCGCGGCGCACAGCCGCGAGATTTGCCGCTCAGTCGCGCCGATTTGTATGCGTGACGGTATGCCGCGCTGGCGCCGGCGTACGCGCGCATGTCTGAAGCCGGAGGACATGGCCACGGCGCCCCGCGGAATCCATCGGCTGGTAGGCGCGTCAATCCGCTTAGCATATTCCCTCAGCATCTCGGAGGAGAAGGACCATGACATCACGAACGGAAATCCGCGTTGCGGTGAACGGGTACGGCGTGATCGGAAAGCGTGTAGCCGAGGCAGTGGCGAAGCAGGAGGACATGCGACTGGTCGGCGTTGTGGATGTCGCCAGCGACTGGCGGCCGCGCGTCGCCCTCCAACGCGGTTTCGCCTTGTACGGCCCTGCTAGCGAGCAGGTCGAAGCGATGCGCAACGCAGGCTTGGCCGTGGCGGGTACGCTCGAGTCGTTGCTGGACGATGTAGACATCGTGGTCGACTGTACGCCGAAGAAAGTTGCGGCGACGAACGTCGAGACGTACCGTGCGCGCGGCATCAAGTTCATCGTCCAGGGTGGAGAGAAGCATTCGGTCACGGAGCACTCTTTCGTAGCGGAATCGAATTACGCCAGCGCGCTCGGCCGCGAATCCACGCGCGTGGTCTCGTGCAACACCACCTCGGTCGTGAGGACGCTCACCTCGCTCAAGAGCGCGGGGCTCCTGCGCAAGGCGAGAGGTACGCTGCTGCGACGTGCCACCGACCCATGGGAGAGTCATCAGGGCGGGATCATGAACACCCTGGTTCCCGAGAAGGACATCCCGAGCCACCAGGGACCGGACGCGCAGGCGGTAGACCCCGATCTCGACGTCGTGACCATGGCGGTGAAGGTGCCCGAAACGCTCGCTCACCTGCACTACTGGGTGGTCGAGATGACCCGACCCGCCTCGAAGGCAGAAGTGCTCGATGCTTTCAGCGCATCGTCGCGCATCAAGTTCATCCGCTACTCGGACGGGCTCTCCGCGCTCAACACGGTGAAGGAGTTCATGTCGGACGCCGGCCGGCCGCGCGCGGATCTGTACGAAGTCGCGCTGTGGGAAGACATGCTGCGGGTGCAGGGCAACGAACTCTTCTACGCCTACATGGTGGACAACCAGGCGATCGTGGTGCCCGAAACCATTGATGCGATCCGCGCCTTGACGCAAGCCGAGAGCGACGCGAAGGCCTCCATCGCCAGGACGGACGCCGCCATGGGAATCGGGAAGCTGCCATGGTGACGCTGGGGACGAGTTCTTGCGGTTGGATTTCAACAGCTTGCTAAAGCGCACCCGCAGTCAAATTCGGGAAACTGAGGTGACGGCCGGCGTGTCCACTTACCGTACCCTCGACGACGTGGACGTTACCGGACAAGCGGTTCTGGTCCGCGTCGATCTGAACGTGCCGGTCAAGGCCGGCAAGATCACGGATGTGACTCGAATCGAGCGCATCCTGCCTACGCTACGCGAGCTTGGAAGCAAGGAAGCGAAGGTCATCGTTCTTCTGGCCCACTTTGGCCGTCCGGAGGGCAAGGTCGTGCCGCAGATGAGCCTGGAACCGGTCACCGAAGTCCTGCAACCGATGATCGGTCGGCCGGTCGAGTTCGTCGCGACCGACTGGTACGACGGCCGCGCTGAAGATGCTCTCGGGCACGCGCACGCCGGCGACATCCTCCTCATGGAGAACACGCGCTTCCACCCCGGCGAGGAGGCGAACGATCCATCGTTTGCGGCGCAGCTCGCGCGCCTGGGGGATGTCTACATAAACGACGCCTTCTCGGTCGCCCACCGCGCACATGCCTCCACCGAAGGCATTGCGCGACGCATTCCGTCGGCCGCCGGGCGCGCGATGCAAGCCGAGCTCGAGGCGCTCACGAGCGTCTTCGATGCGCCCGCTCGCCCGGTCTTCGCGCTCGTCGGCGGTGCCAAGGTCTCGACCAAGATCGAGCTGCTGCGCAATCTGGTTCGGGAGGTCGCGACGCTCGCCCTCGGGGGCGCCATGGCGAACACTTTCCTTGCCGCGCAGGGAAATCCGATCGGCAGATCGCTCGCCGAGCGCGACATGTTCGACACGGCGCGCAGCGTGATCGCTGCGGCGAGCGCTTCCGGCTGCGAAATCGTCCTTCCGATCGACGCCGTCGTTGCGCGCGAGTCAGACGCGGGCGCAGCGTGGAGTGTTGTACCGGTGCAGGCGGTGCGTGCGAAAGAAGTGATCCTGGATATCGGACCCGATACCGTGACGCTCATGGGCGAGCGCCTCGCCGACGCACGCACGCTCGTGTGGAATGGCCCGCTCGGCGCGTTCGAAACCACGCCTTTCGACCGTGGCACGACCGCGATCGCCCGAATGGTGGGGGGTTTGACGCGAACAGGCGTTTTGCGCTCGGTTGCCGGCGGCGGCGATACGGTTGCGGCGCTCAAGCATGCGGGGGTGGCAAGCGACTTCAGCTTCGTGTCGACAGCGGGGGGTGCCTTCCTGGAGTGGTTCGAAGGAAGGTCGTTGCCGGGCATCGAAGCGTTGCGGGCGATATGAGCGGGACCGGCCAGGTCGTCACGCTGTCGCCACGCGACTACGACGCCGTGTTGTTCGATCTCGACGGCGTGCTGACCAATACGGCGAGCGTCCACGCCGGCGCCTGGAAGACGCTGTTCGATGAATTTCTCACGCGCCGCGCGGCTCACGCGGGCGAAGCTTTCGTGCCGTTCGACGACGAGACCGATTACCGTCTCCACGTCGACGGCAAGCCGAGGCTCGACGGCGTCACGGATTTTCTCGCTTCACGGGGCATCGCCCTGCCTTCGGGCACCCCGCAGGACGCGGACGATGCCGACACCGTGCAGGCGCTCGCTCGGCGAAAGGACGCCTTTTTCCTCCGGCACATCGAGGAGCACGGCGTCGAGCGTTACGAAGCGGCGGTCGATCTCGTGAAGGCGCTGCGCGCGCAGGACATCAAGACCGCCGTGGTGTCGTCGAGCCGGAACTGCAAGACCGTGCTCGAAGCCGCCGGCATCGCGCAACTCTTCGATACCCGCGTCGACGGCGTCGAACTGGAGCGACTGCGCCTCGTCGGCAAGCCGGCGCCGGACATGTTCCTCGAGGCCGCGCGACGTCTAGGCTCCGATCGCGACAGAACGGTGATCGTGGAGGATGCCATTGTCGGCGTTGCCGCCGGCCGCACCGGCGGATTTGCACTGGTGATCGGCGTCGATCACGTCGGCCAATCACAGGCGCTGCGCGAAGCGGGTGCGGACGTAGTGGTCACGAGCCTCGCGCAAATTTGCATCTCGGCCGAACCGCCCTCTGCGTGGTCGTTCCTTTACGACGATTTCGATCCCGCACGCGAGGGGATGCGCGAAGCGCTGTGCGCACTGGGCAACGGTTACTTCGCCACTCGCGGTGCGGCGGCGTGGTCGTCGGCAGACGACGTCCACTACCCCGGCACGTATCTGGCGGGCGGATACAACCGGCTTCGGACAGACGTGGCGGGTCGCACGGTCGAGAACGAAGGCCTCGTCAATTTTCCGAACTGGCTCGCGCTCGGTCTGGCGATCGACGGCGGTGACTGGTTCGATTTGCGCAAGGTCGCAATCCTTTCCTATCGTCAGGAACTCGACCTGCGGCGCGGCGTGCTCGTGAGGTCCATCCGCTTCGAGGATCCTTCCGGTCGCCGCAGCACGCTGGTCGAACGGCGAATCGTATCGATGGCCGAGATGCACCTCGCGGGCCTCGAGCTCACGCTCACCGCCGAGAACTGGTCGGGATGTTTGACCGTCCGCTCTGGAATCGACGGTCGCGTGGTGAACGACGGCGCGAGGCTCTACCGCAAGTTCAACAAGCAGCATCTCGAGCCGGTTACGAGCGGCAGCGCCGGGAAGGACGGCGTATATCTGCATGTACGGACCTCGCAGTCCAACCTTCAGGTGGCTCAGGCGGCGCGCATGCGAGCGTATGTGGGTGAGAACCTGGTCGAGTCGGAGCGACGTTCGATCGGTGAGCGGGGCTATGTGGCGCAGGAACTGGACGTCGAGCTCGCGCAGGGCGAATCGATCGTGCTGGAGAAGCTCGTCGCGCTGTACACCTCGCGCGACCACGCGATTTCCGAGCCCGTCGTGGCCGCGCGCAAGGCAATCGAGCGGGTCGGGCGTTTCAGTACAGTCTTCTCACGCCACGCTCTGGCGTGGCAACACCTCTGGCGACGCTTCGACGTGCACCTTGCCCCAAGTCTCGGTGCTTCCGCGCTGAATGTGCCGATGCTGCTGAGGCTGAACATCTTTCATCTGCTGCAAAGCGCATCCATCAACTCGATCGGCCTCGACATCGGCATTCCCGCCCGCGGCTGGACCGGGGAGGCATACGAAGGCCACGTCTTCTGGGACGAGCTCTTCATCTTTCCGACCCTGAACTACCGCATGCCGGAAATCACGCGCTCGCTGCTCATGTATCGCTACCAGCGGCTCGACGAAGCGCGCGAGGCGGCGAAAGCCGCCGGTTATGCAGGCGCGATGTTCCCCTGGCAGAGCGGCAGCGACGGGCAGGAACAGACGCAGGAAGTGAACCTGAATCCTTTTTCGGAGCGATGGGTTCCGGACAACTCGTACCGGCAGCGTCACGTCAGCGCCGCGATCGCCTACAACGTGTGGCAGTACTTCCAGGTCACGCACGATGTCGAGTTCCTGCAGTACTTCGGCGCGGAACTGATCCTCGAGGTGGCGCGCTTCTGGTCGAGCATCGCAACGTTCAACGAGCGTCGTGGACGCTACGAGATTCGGGGCGTGATGGGCCCCGACGAATTCCACGAGGCCTACCCGGACGCGCCCGTGCCGGGCCTTGACAACAACGCGTACACCAACGTGATGGCGGTGTGGGTGCTGTGTCGGGCGCTCGACGTCCTCGAGCTGCTGCCCGACCTGCGTCGGGCCGAACTGGCAGAGCGGCTGCAGCTGACTGCAGACGAAACGGCGCGCTGGGACGACGTGAGCCGCAGAATGTATCTGCCATTCCATGGTGACGGCATCATCAGCCAGTTCGAAGGCTACGAGCGGCTGGAGGAGCTGGACTGGGAACGTTACCGTCTGCGCTACGGAAACATCCAGCGCCTGGAGCTCATACTCGAAGCGGAGAACGACAGCGCGAATCGCTACAAGGCGTCGAAGCAGGCCGACGTTCTCATGCTGTTCTACGTCTTTTCGGCCGACGAGCTTCGCGAGCTCTTCGGGCGCCTCGGATACGAGCTGGCGCCCGAGGCGATACCCCGAAACGTCGACTACTACGATCGCCGCTCGTCACACGGATCCACGCTGTGCCGAGTAGTTCATGCCTGGGTGCTCGCACGGTCGGACCGCAAGCGCGCGAAGAAGTATTTTGCAGAGGCGCTCCAGAGCGACGTGGCGGACATCCAGCAGGGTACGACTGCCGAAGGCGTGCATCTGGGTGCGATGGGCGGCACGGTCGATCTCGTGCAGCGGGTCTGCACGGGGATTGAGATCACAGGCGACGTCTTGAGGTTCAGCCCCCGCTTGCCCGACGCCATGACGCGGCTCGATATGCGCATCCGATATCGCGGCCATACGCTCGATCTGAAGCTCACCGCCGGTGCACTCGAGGTGCGCTCGCACGAAAGCGACGCCGTACCCGTCCGTCTTCAGGTGAAAGACGACATTCGCCTACTTCCGAGCGGCAGCACGCAGGTCTTCCATCTCGGGACGCACCGTTCGGGATGAAGCGTCGACGTCGCCGGTGAGGTGCATTCCGAGATCACCTTGCAGCGTGGACCCGGGGAGACAATCGCACTGCCCGGCAAACATGGCTTACTTTTTGGCGGCGGATGGAGCGGGGATAGGGCCCGGATGGGCTTCGGCTCTGCGAGATGTCGTGCGCGTATCAGAACGTCGGGCGGCCGATTCCCGCTGCGCTTTGTGGCGCCGCTCTTCGTGGACGTCGGCACTGTCAATAGCAATTGGATCGCTGGCTGGAAAGGTCTCTTCCAGCGCCCTGTCCAGTTCGCGTTCAAGTGGATCAGGCTCCGCGTAGATGCGTCTTCGCCGTCGCTTGTTTGTCATGAGATCCCTTTTGTCGGAATATGGGCGTGTAAGCGCTCGGCCCGGATCTGACCGGTGTCGACAAGTCAAGCCGAGGGTGAACCCGGTGTGCCGGGAAACGCCTGCTCAAGCGGTTTGCCGCTGCGCCGGCTGCTCCGCACTCTCCGGAGACCCGACCGCGCCTGTCAACTCGCGCAGATTCTGTTCGTCCAGCGTTTCCTTCTCCAGCAGCAGCGCCGCCCCCCGGTCCAGAATCGACCGATGCGCTGCGAGAACCCGCATTGCGTTCGCGAACGCCGCATCGAGAATCGCCTTGACAGCGCGGTCGATCTCCCGCGCAACCTCCTCGCTGAAATCGTGTCGGCGACTCATCCCTTGGGGAATGTCCAGGAAGCGTGCGCCTTCCCCTTCGTACGATACGTGCCCGAGCTTCGCTTCCATCCCGTAGCGCATGGCCATGCTACGGGCAATGTCGGTGGCCTTCGCCAGATCGTCCGCCGCTCCGGTGGAAAGGTGGCCGAAGACCAGATGCTCGGACGCGCGTCCGCCGAGCAGAACGGCCATCTTGTTCTCGAGCTCTTCCCGAGTCATGAGAAACCGGTCCTCGGTGGGTCGCTGAATGGTGTAACCCAGCGCGCCGATACCGCGTGGAATGATGGAGATCTTGTGCACCCGGTCCACCCCGGGCAGCGAGAGGGCGACGAGTGCATGCCCCATCTCGTGGTATGCGACAACCTTGCGCTCGAGCGGGTTCAGCAGCCGGTTTCGTTTCTCGAGGCCGGCGACAATACGCTCGATCGCCGCCGTGAAATCGTCGAGTCCTGCCGCATCTGCACCTCGTCGCGTAGCGAGTAGCGCCGCTTCGTTGACGAGATTGGCCAGATCCGCGCCGCTGAAGCCCGGTGTGAGCGCGGCGATCTTCTCCGGATCGGCGTCGGAGGCGAGTTTCACCTTCTTCAGGTGCACGTCGAGGATCTGCACGCGACCCTTGCGGTCGGGTCGGTCGACGAGCACCTGGCGGTCGAAGCGACCTGCTCGCAACAGTGCCGGATCAAGTATCTCGGGACGGTTGGTGGCGGCGAGCAGCACGACCCCCGCACTCGTGTCGAATCCATCCATCTCCGAGAGGAGCTGGTTGAGCGTCTGTTCCTTCTCGTCGTGCCCACCCATCGGGTAAGCGCCACGCGCGCGCCCCAGCGCGTCGAGTTCGTCGATGAAGATGATGGCCGGGGCCTGCTTGCGCGCCTGCTCGAACAGATCGCGAACCCGTGCTGCGCCCACGCCTACGAACATCTCGACGAATTCCGAGCCACTGATCGAGAAGAACGGCACACCGGCCTGCCCGGCCACGGCGCGCGCGAGAAGCGTCTTGCCGGTGCCCGGTGGACCCACGAGCAGAACGCCCTTGGGAACGCGACCGCCCAAGCGCCCGTACCGCGCGGGATCCTTGAGAAAGCCGATTACTTCCTGCAGTTCCTCCTTCGCTTCGTCCACCCCTGCCACGTCGTCGAATGTAACTTTGGTATCGGTCTCCATGTACACCTTGGCCTTGCTCTTGCCGACCGACATGAATCCCCCCATGCCTTGCGAGCCGGCCATGCGTTTGATGAGGAAGCTCCACAGGGCAAAGAAGACGAGCGCCGGAATCACCCAGGAAAGGAGCGCAGGCAGCCACTTGCTTTCGACACGACCCGCAAACGGTACTTTCGCCGCTTCCAGGTCGCCCACCAGCGCACGGTCATCCACCCGCACCGTGGTGAACGGGTGCGGTCCTTTCGATAGCGTTGCAAGGCGCTCGGCGGTCTTGGGCGACAGATCTTCCCCAGCGCCGTCGTTCGAGAGCGTTCCCGTGATCACGGCCTCGCCGAGCGCAACCTCCGTGATCTTCCCCGAGCGCAGGAACGACTTGAAATCGCTGTAGGGCAGATTGTCGACGTGCGGCGGCGCGAGATAGTCCTGCAGCGCGACGATCAGCAGCAACGCCGCGAACAAATACCAGATCGAAAACTGCTGTTTCTTTTCCATGGCTCACCTGTCCGCGCTCAGCGGTCGAAACTGAATCCGGTCGTTGGGCAGCTACCTGAAGGAAATGTAATCGTCGTGAAACATTGCCGTTGGGGATGCATCACTACAGTGATAGCCGTGATGCACGAAAACGCATCGCTCGCAGCAGCAGACGCTGCGAACCACGAAACCTGAAAGGAGTAGCGAAATGTCCTCGAAAGCCTTGTTGTTCGCCGCAGCGGTGTTGTCGGTGAGCGTGCCCGCCTTCGCCGATAGCGGCGTCGAGTTCGTGAACAACGAGATCGGCTACCAGTTCGTCCATGTGACCCCGAGCAAGACGACGCGCGCGCAAGTGATCGCCGATTTGCAGGCTGCGCAGAACGCGGGGAGTATTCCGCTCTCGTTCGAGTTTCCGGGCGCGGAGAAGCCGATCGCATCGACGTTGACCCGCGAGCAGGTACAGCGCGCCGCTGCCGGCCAAAGCAGGGGCGAGCATGAGGCGAAACACCGCCTCTACGGACCGGTGCACGCACTCGGCTCCTGAATAGCGCTTCGGTCGCTGCGCCAGGCATTCAGAGCTCTCTCGAACGCAGAGCGAGCACTGCCCACGCAAGGCCCAGCGCAGCGGCAGCAACGAAGCCGACGATGCCGAGCACCGGGAGGCCTTCCCAATGTGGGCCCGCATGGGACGCGAGAAGAAGCGCCGAGCCGACGACGATCGAAGCGATGATCATCGCGAAGGCGAGCCGATTGCTCGCTTGCAGCAAGTGGCGCTCGACGGACCGGCCGCTCTGGTGGCGAATATCGAACAGCGGTTCGCCGCGTTCGAGGCGACCGGCGAGGCGGCGAAGTGCGATCGGCGCCTCATCGGTAAGTTCGCGGACCGTCACGAGCGACCGGTACAACTTCGCAAACTGCGCTGCGCCGGCTTCGGGCCGCAACGCGCGCGCGACGAGTCGGCCGCTATACGCCTGGAAGGCCGCAAGCGAACTGAACTGCGGATCGAGCCGCTGAACGAGGCTTTCCAGCTCCGCGAACGCGCGCATCAGCAGCGTCGTCTCGCGCAACAGCCGGATATGATGCCTGCGACCCAGCCCAATGAACTCGTGAATGATGGCGCCGAACGAATGGCGCCCCGCTCCCGAGGCGCGATAGTAGCGATCGAGCGCAGCGGAGAGGTCGCTGACGAATGCTGCGCGGTCCAGTTCGGCGCTGGCACCCCCCATGCCGATATAGGCGCTTGCCACCCAATCCGGATCGCGCGCCATCACAGCGAGAAACAGCTGCCGCAGGCTCTCTTGCACGCGGGGCGACAACTCGCCGATCGCACCGAAATCATGAAAGCACAGCCGACCATCGGGCAGAACGAAGACGTTCCCCGGATGCGGGTCCGCATGGAAGACGCCCTGCTCGAAGACCTGAGCCAGAAAGACGCGCATGAGCGACTGGGCCAGGGCGCGCGGATCCTCGCTCGCGCCGTGAGGCGCATCGGCTCGCTGACCGGTACTGTGCTCCATGGTGAGCACGCGACGGGTGGTGGCGTGCCAGAAAATCCGGGGCACGTACACGAGGGGCTCGCCGCGGTTGAGCTCCGCGAAGCGCTCGGCATTGCGCGCCTCCTGCTCGAAGTCCAGCTCGCCTCGCAGCGTGACGGAGAACTCGTCCACCAGCTCCGCCAGATTCAGTGCGCGAAGAGCGGGAAGCAATCCGGAGAGCATGCGCACGAGCCGCTTCAGGACGGCAATGTCGGCCTCGACGGTCCGCTCGAGATCGGGGCGCTGCACCTTGACGATCACGTCCGTTCCGTCGGGCAGCACTGCGCAGTGCACCTGCGCCATCGATGCCGCAGCCATCGGTTCGTCCTTGAAACGGCTAAACAACTCGCCGATCGTGCGCCCGGTCTCGTCTTCGATGATCCGTCTTGAAACTTCGGCCGGGAACGATCCGACTCGGTCCTGCAGCCCGCGCAACTCCGCCACGAACGCGTCCGGGAAGAGATCCTCGCGCTGCGAGAGCATCTGGCCGAACTTGACGAAAGTCGGCCCCAGCTCCTCGAGCGCCTCGCGCAGGCGGGTTGCGTCGCTTGCCGACCTCGAGGAGCGATCGCCTCGGTCGGCCCGGAAGCCGAGTTGCTCGGCGTAGTGTCTCCAACCTTTGGCGACCGCTACCCGCGCGATCTCCCGAAGGCGGGCCAGTTCGCCCGCATTCATTCGTACATTCCAGGCGCTCCGCGGCGGCTACACATTCAGCCGCGAAGCCAGCCAGTTGTAGAAGGCGCCGAGCGCGAGCCCCGAGATCGCCAGGACGACGATTGCATAGAGAAAGCCGCCCCAGGTGAACGCGCGCGGCCGCATCATGGTCGTGAAGTCGAGCCCGTGGAAAAGGCTGTTCATCCACGTCAGCGAGGCTTGTGGCGCCAGTGTCCAGATCAGCGCGCAGGCGAAATAGAAGACTGCGACCGTGATGGCAAGCGTGGATCCGGCGCGAAGCGGGGTCATGGCGAGATCTCCCGGAACGAGGTCGGCATCAGAGCGCGCACGCCGTCGGCGATCGCAGCACTGAGTTCGATGCGATTCGACGGATGGGCGATCGTGTCGCAACTGACGATCGTTCCCGCGCCAGCGCGCCTGAGGTCGTCGAACGCAGCACCGGCGAAGATCGCATGAACGCCCACGCACACGGGCGGCTCAGTCATCGCCTGCCGCAGGTGACGAACCGTTTCGATCATCGTCCGGGCGGTCGACACGATGTCGTCGACCAGCACCGGGGTGTGGCTGCGCCATCGGGCGACATCCGGCACCGACACCTCCACGTCGCGATCGCCGCGACGCGTCTTCTCGAGCACGGTGAACGGCACGCCGGCGCGCTGCGCGACATCGGCCACCCACTGATTGCTTTCCTCGTCGGGACCCACGAGAAGGGGCCGCTCGACCTCGGAACCGACCCAGCGGGCAATGCTGTCGGCAGCATGCACGACGCGAGTCGGGATCGTGTATACCTCGGACAGCTCCTTGATCCGATGCAGGTGCGGATCGACCGTAACGAGCCAGTCGAACCGGCGCGAAATCCATTCGGCAAAATGTCGTGTACTGATCGTTTCGCCGGGGTGAAAGCGGTGGTCCTGGCGCATATAGGCAAGGTACGGCGCCACCAGGCCGATCGAGCGCGCCCCGCTGTCGCGCGCCGCTGAGGCAAGCAGCAGCAGCGCCACGAGCTTGTCGTCCGGTCGGTCGAGCGTGCATACGATCAGCGCATGGCGATGCTCGAGCGGAGACTCCACCCGGACGTGCGATTCACCGTCCGGAAAGCGTCGCACGCTGGCAGCGCCTCGATCGAAGCTAAGCACAGCGGCAAGCGCATCGGCCACGCGCTCGTTACCCGGCATCGCCAGAATGACCGGGTTCATGGTGCCTCCACTGGGCCGAGCGAGACGACCGGATGCGAGGCGAGGTACCGCTTCGCGTAGGCCAGCTCCCCAGGTGCTCGCGCATGCAGCGTGAGCAGCGGCGTATCGCGCTGCACGAGGTCACCGAGTCGGACATGCAGCTCCAGACCGGCCACCGGAACATTCGGCGCTCCCGCCAGTTTCGCGACGCGGGCGAGCCGGCGGCAATCGATGGCGGTGATGCGTCCGACCCGACCCGCCGGTATCGGGTCGATCAACGGCGCGACATCGGGCTCGCGAAACGCGCCTTGTGCCTGGCAGATCGCACGGAACTTCGCCCATGCCGCACCGCTGTCGAGCAGGCTGGATGCTCGTGCTTCGCCGGTTCCCGCGGGGCTGTCACCGCACAGTTCGAGCACCTCGGCGGCCAGCTTCAGCGCCCGACTGCGCAAGTCCGCCGGTGCATCGGGGCTGCGACGCAACACCGCGAGGACGTCGCGCGCCTCGAGTGCCGGCCCGATTCCCCGACCGACCGGCTGATTGCCATCGGTACGCTGCACGCTTGTCTGCAGCCCGAAAGCGGCGGCAACCTGCTCGAGCAGCACCTGGAGCCGATCCGCGTCGCTGGCGCTGCGCACCTTTGCCGTCGGACCGACGGGCATGTCGATCAGGACGTGGCTCGCACCGGCGGCGATCTTCTTCGACAACACGGAGGCGACAAGCTGCGCGTCGCCGTCGATGTCCAGCGGGCGTGCAACCCGGATCAGGATGTCGTCGGCCGGGCTCAGATTGATCGCGCCGCCCCAGACGAGGCAACCGCCTTCGCGGTCGACGACCTCGCGCATCTCGCGCGTGTCGAGGTCGACGCGGGTAAGCACGTCCATGACGTCGGCCGTGCCTGCCGGCGAAGTGATCGCGCGCGACGACGTCTTGGGAATCGTCAGCCCGGCCGCAGCCACGATCGCGACCACGATCGGCGTGGTGCGGTTGCCGGGCAGACCGCCGACCGAGTGCTTGTCCGCGATCGGAGTCTTCCCCCACGAAAGGATGTCACCAGCGCCGACCATCGCCCGGGTGAGGTCGACGGTCTCCTCCAGAGACATGCGCCCGCCGGCGCACGCACTGAGGAACGCGGCGATGTGCACATCCGCGTAATTGCCCGAGGCGATATCGCCGACGACGGACGCGAACGCGCGAGCATCGAGGCGGTTGCCGTAGATCTTGGAGCGCAACGCACTCAGCGAGTCGAGCGTGGGCGCGTGCGATACCCACACCGACTCCCGATCGCTCGCTTGCAGCGCCCGCCACGCGCTGGTTGATAGTCCCGCTTCATGCACACCGACGAGATCGGAGTCGACGACGTTCAGCGTAGCGACGATTCGCCGCTCGTGCAGCCTTACTTCGACGCGTGCCAGTGCAGTGAAGCCCTCGGCGCGGCAAACGTGGCAGTCGCGGTGCATGTAGACGACATGCTCGTCGTGCGTATCGATGCCGAGGGTTCGAAGACGCAACGCGTCCGACGAGGGCACGTCGACCGTATCGAGAGGCCGCACGCTCACGATTCGACCTCGATCGTCTGGCCGAGCCGCGGCGCGTAGGCATCCCAGCCGAGTTCGCGTTCGATACGCTGGCGCAGCGTGTCGGCTGGCCCCGGTTCGCCATGGGTCAGGTATACCCGGCGCGGTGGACGCTGCGCGGTGGCGAGCCACTGGACGATCTGACGGGCGTCGGCGTGCGCGGAAATGCCCTCCAGGCTCATCACCTCTGCACGCACGGGGATGTCCTGTCCGTGGATCCGGATGCTGCTCTCGCCAGCGACCATCCGTGCGCCGCGCGTTCCTGCCGCCTGGTACCCCGCAAAGACGACCGTGTTGCGGCGATCGGGCGCGAGTGTCTTCAGATGATGCAGGACGCGCCCCCCGGTGGCCATTCCACTGGCCGAGACGATTACGGCCGGATACGTCATCGCGTTGAGCGCACGCGATTCTTCGACGCTCCTCACCATCGTCGCCACTTTGCACATGCCGGCGCACTCGGCGTCGGATAATCGATGCTCCGCTCGATGCCGGTGGTAAATGTCGGTCATGTCGATCGCCATCGGGCTGTTCAGAAAAACCGGAAGGTCGGGAATGGCGCGCCTTTGCTTCAGGCGATAGATCGCGTAGAGCAGCGACTGCGCGCGACCGACGGCGAAGGCCGGGATGAGCACGGTCCCGCCGCGTGCGGCCGTGCGTCGTATCGTGTCGCCGAGGACCGCCTCGACATCCTGCGCTTCGTGCAGGCGATCTCCATAAGTCGACTCGACGACCACGTAATCCGCCTTTCCGATCGGGGCCGGTGCATTCATGATCGGGTCATCGGGTCGACCGAGGTCGCCCGAGAACAGTACGGAGGTGGCGTTCGCCGAAAGCCGGACCGAGGCGGCGCCGAGAATGTGCCCCGCGCCCTGCAGCCGCACGCGAATGCCGGTCGCAATCTCTCGCTCCTCCTCGAACGGCAGCGCTCGGAACAGGCGTAGGGATCGCTGCGCATCGTCTTCCGTGTACAGCGGCAATGCGGGTCGGTGTTTCGACGTCTTGCGCCGATTGGCGTACTCGGCATCCTCTTCCTGCAGCCGCCCGCTGTCGCGCAGCAGGATCTCGCAAAGCTCGATGGTCGCCGGCGTCGCGAACACGGGGCCGGTGAAACCCCGCTTGAACAGAAGAGGAAGAGCTCCCGAATGATCGAGATGCGCGTGCGTCAGGACGACCGCTTCAAGCGCGCCCGGGTCGAACGGGAAAGGGTCCCAGTTCATCAACCGCAGGTTCTTGTAACCCTGGAACAGACCGCAGTCGACGAGAACATTGCGGCCCCCGTGCGTCACCAGCGTCCGGGAGCCGGTGACCGTTCCGGCAGCGCCATGGAAAGCGAGTTGCATCACTACCTCAAGTGGATTTCGGATCTACGCCGATTTCGATGACGGCGTCGGAGACGAAGCGGTACGGAGGAACGACCAGATTCGTCGGCGCGGGCACGTTGCGATAGACGCGGGCGGCGAGATCGAAATACGAGCCGTGACACGGACAGAAGAAGCCGCCCGGCCAGCGGGGACGAAGGTCGGGCGCGTTGACGTCCGGGCGGTACGTGGGAATACAGCCGAGATGCGTGCAAATCGCCACGTAGACGCCGATCTCCGGACGAATCGAACGATACGGATTCGAGGCATAGGGAGGCTGCTGTTCGGCGCGGTGCGACAACGGATCGACCAGCAATGCGTGCAATTCCTGCGACTGCAGGCTTTCCAGCTGAGCGGGACTGCGTCGAAGGATCCATACCGGCTTTCCCCGCCATTCGACGGTCATCAGTTTCTCTTCCCGCAGGCCGGCGATCGACGCCGTAACCGGCGCGCCGACCGCCTTCGCGCGTTCGCTCGGCGCGAACGACGCAACGAACGGAACGCCGGCAGCGACCACTCCGGCGCCACCGACGCCGGTCGTCATCCAGGTGATGCGGCGGCGCGAAGCATCGGGTCGATCGATGGGTTTCGCTGGAACGGGAGGTTTCGCGGAATCGGCCATGGTGGTTCAACGCAAGGTTTCCGGGTCGCCGTGCCCCTGCACGGCAGCCCATTCGGGCGCCGCCAGCCAGTTCTCCGACGGAACGCCCATCGTCTCCGCCGCTCGCGCGAGCACATGGGCCCAGGTGCATCGATTCGCGAACGACATGCCGAACGTGTCCAGCGTTCCGCCGCGGTTGATGAAGCCAAGGTACGAGGTTCGTCGCGGACCGGTGTCGATCCGGCGAAGCGCGCCGGCGATCGGCTCAGGCCTCGTGTGCGAGACAACGATCCGCGCGTCGCTGTGCTCGGGAAACATCTCGGCGAGGTCGTCGTCCGTCAGGGTAGCGCCGGCCTGGGCGCTGTCGTGCGGCGTCTTGAATCTGCCGGGCTCGATGACGACGACCACTGCATGCGCCACGGCGTGCTGCGCCAACCGTTTCGATGCACGAAGCACCTCGACGAGTTGGTACGAGCCGACCGCCACCAGAACGAGCTTCTCTTCGGACGCACCAGAGCCGACCAGGCGCAACATTCCTTGTGCGGCAAGTCGCCGAGCCTGCGCCTCATTCAATACACTCGGCACGGGTCGCTTCGGCACGACCATCACCCATATCTGGCCCTGAGTGCGGTAGCAGGCATCCATGCAGGCGAGCGCCGCGTTCCAGTCGGGCGGAAATACAACCCGGGCACGATCGGGGGGCTCGGCCATCCACGCTTCGCATAACGTCGGATCCTGGTGCGACAGCTCATTCTTGCCGTTCTCCCAAGTGTGAGAACTGACGACGATTGGCACCGAAAGCCAGCGCGGTGGGCGTCCCGCCGCCGCCTGGCCGCGAGCGAAAATCATCTCCTGACGCATGGCGCCAAGCATCTTCACCGCAAACGCTTCGTAACTGACGACGAGATTCAGCCCCGCCTTGTTGGCGAGCGCCGCGCAGACGACCGCCTCCTCGTTGAGCGCGGTAATTACTGCGCCGTCGACCGCTTCCGGCACGTTCGCTTCCGGCTCGGCCACTCGATGCCGGAAGTGCTCGAGCGTGCGAGCCATGCCGTTGCTGCGCAATTCATCGGGGTTTCCGATCCGCACGCGCAACGTCGGATTTGCTTGCGCGAGCGCGATGAACGCGTCGTCGAGCGCGCTCATCGGCGATCGGGTCGCTGAGGAATCCGCATCGCGCCAGGGCAGCTCGGCCGGTTCGCAACGAACGTCGCGCACGGCGAGCGGGTGGTCGCGCTCCAACGGGCGCCGTTGCGACTCGTGATTGGACAATCGGCGCAGCGACTGCGAGAGCTCGTCCGGCGGCACCCAGAGTTTTCGTGCCGCCTCGTTGAAGCGGGTTCGCGCCTGCTCGTCGAGCGCAGGGTTCGCGCCCAACGGCAGGTTGTGCGAAAGATTCGTCCCGGCGCCGGGGAATCCGTACCCCTTGGGGGCCTGCGCAATCGTGTAGTGAAGGGCGGCGGGATATTCGAGCGCACCCGCGTGGGCGGCGGCCGCGCACGCAGCCAGGCGTGCTTCCGCCTCCAGGATGGCCCATGCAAAGGCAGCGGGATCGGTGCCATCGATGACGATCGGGTCAAAGCCGTTCAGGCGCAAATGATCGGTGAACCAGGCGACGCCCCCATCCTGTTCCATCGAGCTGCGCTGCTCGATGCGGCGGCCGTTGAGGATCATGATCGGCACCGCCAGCCCCGTGTCCTGCGCCCGCCACCAGCGCGGAGCCCAGTCCGCACCCCGTTGCTCCTCGAACGAACCGTCGCTCAGGAAAGCGACGAGCGTTTCGCCCGGCATCGGCATGTGCACGTATTGAAGCTCGGCGAAACCGAGATATCCGCCTTCGATGAGACCTCCGGCCGTGTGCGCATTGACATGACTGCCGAGCGGCGTGCCCGGTTCGCCGTCGGCGTCGATCGCGTACGAGTAAAAATCGGCGCACAGGCGGGAAAGGCCCGTATCGGAGACGTCGTAGCGCGCTGACTGTTCGGGATGCAGGTTGCTCGTCAGCGCATTCACGGCCTCGATGGCCGCAACACTGTGTCCCTGCCCCATCAGCCATGAACGCGTCCGCCCGGTGAGCGCGTTGGCGAGCAGATAACCGACGTATGCGGGGACCATGTTCAGCGATCCGCCGACGTGCCCCTCGGGCGTCTTCTTGAAATCACCGGCTTGTACAGGCTCTCCGTCGAGTCGTACCTTCCGGGCATAGCTCATGTGCACGACGAGCCACATCGCTGCGCTGGCGAGGCGGTCGGCGGCGGCGAAGAGTCGCCACACGTCGGCAGACGCATCAGCGGGCTCGCGCTCCAGTGCCACCTCGTGCACCAGGCGACGAACGCGCAACTGCGTCTGATCGTCGTGACGTATCGCACCGAAACCCTTCGTCCACCGTGCGAAGTCTTCGTCGCGCAGTCGTGCCCTCGCCGCCGCTGCCGCGAGGCGGTGCATTTCATGCGTCGGCAGCGAGGCACCTGCTTCGTGACGGTACGGGAATGGCGGGGAGCCGTCGGAAACATCCCCGGTTCGATCGGTCGGGATCGTGCTCATTCTCGTTGTCTCCCTTTCACGCGGAACCTGCTTCGGCGATTGGGCCAACCCTTGGCCAGAAGCGCGGGGTACGCTGCGCGTACTCACGCCATTGCGCGCCAAAGCGCCGCTCGACTTCGCGCTCCTCGGAAAGCGCCAAACGCAGGTACATCACGCACAGGATCGGGAACATCGCCAACGTGAGAAGCGTTGGCCACTGCAGCAGAAAGCCGAACATGATCAGCACGAAGCCGGCGTATTGCGGATGACGCATTCTCGCGTAGGGCCCGGTCGTTGCCAGCGTTCCCGAGCGTTGGCTCGAATAGAGCACCGTCCACGAAGCCGACAAAAGCCAGAAGCCGCCGCCGATGAACACCGCGCTCAACAGGTGAAACGGTCCGAAATGCGGATTTGTGCGCCAGCCGAACATCATCTCGAGCAGGTGGCCGGCATCGTGCGACAGAAAGTCGACTCCGGGGAACTTCGAGCCCAGCCAACCCGACAGCAGATAGATCGTCAGCGGAAAGCCGTACATCTCGGCGAACAACGCGACCAAGAATCCGGAGAACGCGCCGAAGGAGCGCCAGTCGCGGCTCGACTGCGGCTTGGCGAAGCTGAAGGCGAAGATGATGAACACCAGCGAATTGATGACTACCAGGGACCACAGTCCATAGGCCGGTACGTTGTCGTGGGACATGCTCGTTCTCGTTGGCGTGTTCAGTGCTTGTGTGTCGGTTGCTGCGACGAAGAGCGCGTCGAAGCGTCCGAGCCGGAATTACCGCCGCCATGACCTCCATGTCCCCCGTGGAAGAAGTGCATCAGCGGACACAGCGCAAGCAGTAGGAAGGGAAGCCAGCCCAGCAGATGCGCGCGATGTTCGGTCCACAGGAAGAAGGCGCCAATGGCGAGGAAGCCGAAGAACACCCATGAGGCTGCACGTCGGCCGCTTTCGCCTCGACCGGGATCTCGTTGTGAGCGGTTCGACATGATTGCCTTTCCTGCTGCTTGATTTCATCGACCGGGCCTGGGACTGCACGAATACGTCGCGTTCGATCGTCGCTCTCGATTCCGCTAGCGCCAGTATGACGCTGAGGAAGTGGTGATCAGATGACGCGTGCGTTACATGTCCGTAATGCAAAGCGCGGGTTACATAGAAGTAATCCCGGGGTCATCTCAGGGCCGGGTCGAGGAAGGACAATCGATTCACCGGGCCTTCGTCTTGTGCCTGCCGTTGCTTCCCGGTACAGCGGCGAAGGAGCTTTCGATGTCGAATCCTGGAGTGGTCCTGTGCGCAGCTGTGCGCACCGCGATCGGAGGCTACGGCGGCGCGCTGAAAGACGTTCCCGCGACCGACCTCGGTGCAATGGCGATTCGCGAGGTGCTCTCGAGAGCGAACCTGAACGGCGATGACATCGATACGGTGGTCATGGGCCAGGTCGTTCAGGCCGGCGCGAAGATGAATCCCGCGCGCCAGGCCGCGATGGCGGCGGGTATCGCAGACGCAGTCCCCGCGATGACGGTGAATCGTGTATGCGGATCGGGCGCACAAGCCATTGCGACGGCAGCGCAGGAAGTCATGCTCGGTTTCGTCCAGTGTGCAATCGCCGGTGGCATGGAGAACATGGATCAGTCGCCGTACCTGATGAACGGCGGGCGATGGGGCTACCGGATGGGGGACGCGCAGATCCACGACAGCATGCTGCGCGACGGACTGAACGATGCGTTCAGTGGCCAGCATTCGGGCTGGGTGACCGAAGACCTGGTTTCGAAGTTCGAGATCTCACGTGAGGCTCAGGATCGCTGGGCGCTGCGTTCACAAACACGATTCAGCGGCGCGCAGGCGGCGGGCAAGTTCGACGCGGAGATCGCGCCGGTCGAAATCCCGACGCGCAAGGGACGCGTCGTTTTCGAGCGGGACGAACACAACCGCCCCGATATGACGCTCGAGTCGCTCGCGAAGTTGAAGCCGGCCTTCCGCAACGACGGCACCATCACTGCGGGCAACGCTCCGGGCCTGAACGCCGGTGCGGCCGCGCTGATCGTTGCCAACGCCGCGTGGGCCGAGAAACGCGGTCTGGAGCCGATGGCACGCCTTGTGGCGTACGGCGTCGGGGCCGTCGAGCCGGGCATGTTCGGACTCGGCCCCTTGCCAGCCGTACGTCAGGCGCTGCAGCGAGCCGGTTGGCAACTTGCAGACATCGAGCGAGCGGAAATCAACGAGGCGTTCGCGGCGATCGCGCTCGCGCTCACCAGGGAACTCGGTTTATCGGAGGAGGTTGTGAACGTCGAGGGCGGCGCAATAGCGCATGGACACCCGATCGGCGCCACGGGGGCGGTGCTGACCACCCGGCTTCTGCATTCGATGCGACGCGACGGCGTCCGCCGTGGCCTGGTGACGCTTTGCATAGGCGGGGGGCAAGGGGTTGCACTCGCGCTCGAAGCGGTTCGGTGACGACTGAGTGAGAAACCGACGACCGATCACGGCCCGCACGGCGCCCGCACTACGCATGCCGAAGCGGCGCCGCCCATGCACGAGGGCGGGCACACGCGCGCGACGCCCATGACAAGCACGCCGGCTACAGCGTGTCGATGTTCCGCAACACGAGGCCGGCGACATCGTGCTCGTGCGCAGCGATCCGCGCGACGTGCCGCGTATCGTGAATCTCTCGCGCGCGAGCTACCGCAAGATGATCCAGAACCTGTGGTGGGCTGCGGGCTACAACATCGTCGCGATCCCGCTCGCGGCGGGCGTGCTCGCGCCGTGGGGCGTGCTGCTCACTCCGGCGGTCGGCGCGGTGCTGATGTCGCTGAGCACGATCATCGTGGCGGTCAATGCGCAGCTCCTGCGGCGCGTGCGGCTGTGAACGACTCAACGCGACGCGTTTTCGGCAACGGCACGCAGCGTGCAAGTAACCAGGAAGGCATAGACGACACATGAGCACCGACGAAACGAAACCCATCCATTTCAATCCTCTCGAGCTCGGCGGATGGCGCCTCGCGCAGGCCGCGACGGAGTACGCCGTCGACGCCTGGCAGCGCGGCGCGCTGTACGCCGACGTGATGCGCCGGCGCGGCAACCAGTACCAGGAGCACCTCCGCGAGGCGGTGCCGCACGTACTCGACTTCCCCTTCGAGCCGGTCATGTCGGGACGCGATCTCGAGCGGCCGGTCAACTACTGGCTGGTCCGCATCCTGCTCTCCGAGGACGTGACCACCGATCCGCGCAAGCGGCCATTCGTGGTGCTCGATCCGCGGGCCGGACACGGGCCGGGCATCGGCGGCTTCAAGGCCGACAGCGAGGTCGGGGTCGCCCTGCGCGCCGGCCACCCCTGCTATTTCGTCGGGTTCCTGCCCGACCCGGTGCCGGGACAAACAGTCGAGGACGTGATGCGCGCCGAAGCGGCATTCCTGGAGCGCGTCATCGCTCTGCACCCGGAGAGCGAGGGCAAGCCGGTGGTGATCGGCAACTGCCAGGCAGGTTGGCAGGTCCTGATGACCGCCGCGATGCGGCCGGAGCTCTTCGGCCCGATCATCGTGCCCGGCACGCCGCTCTCGTACTGGGCCGGCTGGCGGGGCAAGAACCCGATGCGCTACGCCGGCGGGTTGCTCGGCGGGAGCTGGCTGACGGCGCTCACCAGCGACCTGGGCGCCGGCCGCTTCGACGGCGCGTGGCTGGTCGCGAACTTCGAGAACCTCAATCCCGCCAATACCCTGTGGACCAAGCAGTACGACCTGTACGCCAAGGTGGATACGGAGGCCGAGCGCTATCTCGGCTTCGAGCAGTACTGGGGCGGGTACGTCTTCCTGAGCGACGTCGAGATGCAGTGGCTCGTCGACAACCTGTTCGTCGGGAATCGCCTGGCGACGGCGGAACTGATCACCTCCGACGGCATCCGCCTGGACCTGCGCAACATCCGCTCGCCCATCGTCGTGTTCTGCTCGATGGGCGACAACATCACGCCGCCGCCCCAGGCGCTCGGCTGGATCATCGACCTCTATCGCGACGACGCCGACGTAAAGGCGCACGGCCAGACCATCGTCTACGCCCTGCACGAGAGCGTCGGCCACCTCGGCATCTTCGTGTCGGGAAGCGTGGGACGCAAAGAGCACAAGGAGTTCGGCGAGAACATCGACTACATCGACGTGCTGCCGCCGGGCATCTACCACGCCAGGCTGGACGCGAAGACGGAGCACACCCTCAACCCGGACCTCGTGGTGGGGGACTACGTGCTCGCGTTCGAAAAGAGCGGGGTCGAGGAGGTGCGCAAGATCGTCGCGCCGGATCCGGAGTCGGACCGGCGATTCGCGGCGGCGGCCCGCATCTCCGAGATGAACCTGGGCCTGTACCGAACGTTCCTCCAGCCGCTGGTGCGCGCAGCCGTCACCCCCCACTGGGCGGAGTCGCTGCAGCGGCTGCATCCGTTGCGCCTGTCCTACGAGCTGATGTCTGACGCCAGTCCGCTGTCGGGTCCGATCGCCAAGGGCGCCGACAAAGTGCGCGAGAACCGCGCGCCGGCGAGCGCCGCCAATCCGTTTCTGCAGCTGCAGGAGATGTTCTCGCAGACCGTCGCGAGATCGCTCGACCAGTGGCGCATGATCCGCGACGACGCCTGCGAGAAGACCTTCGAGGCGATCTACGGCTCGCCCTGGATCCAGGCGCTCGCCGGGCTGAACGCCGATGACGGCGCCGCCCCCCGACCCCATCCGGGGGTGACGCCCGAGCATCGGGAGTACGTCGCACGGGAAGTCGAAAGGCTGCGCGCCAGCCTGGCCGAGGGCGGCGCGGTCGAGGCCGGACTGCGGGCGATCGGCTTCATCACTCGCTCGCGCGGCGAGGTCGACGAGCGCGGGTTCAACATCCTCCGCAAGTTCCGCGAGGTCCATTGCTGCCGCATCCTTCCCCTTTCGGACTATAAGCAGATGGTTCGCCAGCAGGCGCTGCTCATGGACCTTGACGAAGATGCCGCAGTGGCTGCGATCCCTGCGCTGTTGGAACAGGCCGATCCGGCCGACATTCGGGACGTGGCCGCGATCGTCGAAGAGGCGGTGGCGGCTTCGGCGGAACAGACGCCGGAAGAACGGCAGCGCCTCGAACAGATGCAAGCGCTGTTCGAGGCGGCGGCGCGCAGCCCGAAGGAGGCGCGCGCATCGAGCGCCGGCGCCGTCGCCGGATCGGACGGGAGACGCAAGGTGCCGGCGGCTATCACCAAGACTGCACAGCGAGGGCGTGGGACGCCTCGATGAGGCGGATCGAGATCACGTTCTGTAGCGCGCTCGAGCGATGGATCGGCGGCCGGGACAAAACGTACCGCTGCACAAGTGTCTCGGCATCAGGGGTTCCGGAATGCTCAGCCCCGATCAATCTCACGAATTCTCACGAATAACGTCGATACACCGAAGTCGTTCCGTCGTGTTGAACAAGCAGGACGTCGTAGGCATCCTTTCGCCCGCCATACTCCGCGCCGTCCATGCCGGGTGACCCGATCGGCATACCGGGCACCGCCAGTCCGATAGCGTTCGGCTTCTCGCTCAGCAAACGTCGAATGTCGCCGGCGGGAACGTGTCCTTCGATCGCGTAGCCCGCGACCACGGCGGTGTGGCAGGAGCCCAGTTTCCGAGGTATCCCGACTCGAGCCCGCGCATTCGTATTACCGCTATCGTTGATCGTCACGCGAAAGCCGTTGTCCTGCATGTGCCTCACCCAGTCCTTGCAGCAGCCGCAGGTCGGGCTCTTCCAGACCTCGACCGACGGCATCGACGCCTGCGCGGTGACCCAGCCAGGGAAGCCAGTGACGAACGCGCCGAGAGCGAGGGCCGGCATCGTGACGATCGCACGTCGAAACTTCTTCATAGGATGCTCCACACAAGCCGTGGTCGAGAGGAGGCGGCAGGGCGCGGAACGCGATCTCGCGCGATTTTCCGTTCCGCGGGTCAGCTACAGCAGCATCCGCCTCGTGCGCCTTTCGACTGCGTCGTTGCGGCCGGAGAAGCAGGCGCGCCTGCAAGTTGCGCCGGATAGCCGGCGTCGGTCAAAGCATTGATGAGCGCGCCAGCCGAAGGGTCTAACGTTCCCTCTACGCGCGCACGACCGGCCAAGAGGTCGACGGCGACTGTTGCAACGCCCTCGATGGACTCGAGCGCACGTCTGACCGGGGTGACGCACGAGTTGCACGTCATTCCGTCGATACTGAGTTCAACCGTGTTCATAAAATCATTCCCTTGATTCAAGCGCTTGTACCGTCGTGCTCGACGTTCTGATACGTATTCGACCTGTCCGCCTGGTTCCGCGATAGCGCAACTCATTGCTGTTTGTGGAATTTGCGGTGGTCGTGCAGTGGCGACCTATCGGGTGGTGCGTGGTCCACGCCCGCTTCAGCCCGCGCGCAAGGTGTAAGCCACGCTGGCGCAGCGCCGCGTTCGACGCCATGGTCGTGCTGCGCCCTGGCTCTCGTGCACTCGACCGAAGCACGGGCACGGGCAGCGGAATCTGCCAACGGTTGCTCCTGCTCGGAAACGTCGCCGAGCCGAGCCACCCGATATGGCAGCGTCGATGCTGCATCGCTGTTTGCGGCAGCAATCTCGAGAACCGCCGGAACACTTCGCTCGATGCTCGAGGAGCCGGGAAGACTCTGCGCAGCCGCAAATGTTGTGCTCCCTGCGAGGGCGATCGCGGCGATGGTTAACGTATTCAAGAACATTCCAACTCCCTCCTTGCGACGTTTCCATTTCTTCGTCGCACACGCATCACTCTATGCGTGCCCTGCCAACGGGAACCGGTCAGGGAGGTTACATTTCGTTCATGTTGCTTGCATGCGCGCGCTACAGCCACCCGTTCCGAAACCCGGCCCGTCGAAGTCCAGCCACGACGTATCGGCACGAGCGCATCAGCCGCCAGAGAAGCTCGGAACGGTAGTTCTCGGACATCAATACGACCGGCCCCAGATTGATGCCGAAGTGGTACGGCGAGGTCCAGCCGATTCCGCCCTCGACGTCATCGGAAAAGGTCAGATTGAAGCTGCAGCGGAAGCAATACTGGCCCGTTACCTGCGGGTACACGTCCTGGAAATTGCGGACCGCCGACAGAACGATGTCGGGAGCGAACGGTAACGAGGCAACAATTGCCCACGGCGCGACGGTGCCGTCGTCCGGCCCGTACGGCGCGCCGCGAGCGACGTAATCGAAGAACGAGCGCTCGATGCCGTCGATGCGCCTTGTCGTCCAGCCGGGACCGTCGCTCGCGGTGATACCCCAGAAATCCTTGCCGTAGCCGACGAACGCAAGCGGATTGCGTATTGCGTACTCGCGCTGCACGTACGTCGCACGGCGGCTGTTCTCGAAGTAGTCGATCCCCTTCTCATGCACGAAGGAGTCCTGAATGCCCCGGAAGTCCAGCCAGATGTGCGAGTACTGGTGCATGAAGAGCGGACCACCGTAGATGAACTCGTGCCCGTAGATCGTCTTCCAGCGGTAGGTCGAAAGCCACGCGGCGTAACTCTCGGCGGGCAGAGGATGCGTCGGCGAGCCCAGGCCCAGGACGTACAGCAGCAACGATTCGTCGTAGCCTTCCCAGCGGTACGGCAGGAAACCGCCCTCGGGCGTCCATCCATGCGTGACCGTCGCGCCACCGTTGCATGCCCAGGTCCATTGCGCACGCCGATAGAGCGCGTCCGCGAGCCGACGTAGCTCGTCCTCCTCTTCGCACTCGCCATCGAAGAACGCCGCGGCAGTCAGCACTCCTGCGAGCAGAAAGGCGGTGTCTACGGTCGACAACTCGCAGCGGCCCGCCCTGCGGCCGGACGACATGTCGAGGAAGTGGTAGTAGAAGCCCTTGTATCCGGTCGCGTCCGGTTCCGGTCCTTGCGGGCTGTCACGCAGGAACCGCAGCAGCGCCAGTGTTCGCGCGACAGCGTCGGCCCGCGCGATCCAGCCACGCGTGACTCCCACCGGATAGCTCGCAAGCCCAAAGCCGGTGGCAGCGATGCTTGCCGTGGACCCCGGATGCGAGGTGTCCGCGACGAGCCCGTTCGCCGAGTTCGTTTCCTGCAAGAAGTACTCGAACGCATGTCGCTGCAGCGCATCGAGCCGCGTCTCGCCGAAGTCGCGAAGCGGCGCGTCGTGCGATGCGGGCATATGTGTTTGGGCGAATCAGAGACCAGTGAAAACGAGAAGCGCCCGCCCTCCGAGCGCGAGCCAACAGATCCAGTAAAGCCCGTCGACCCAGCATTCCCTCGGAACGTTCGCGCGACGCTCGATTCTGCGCTTGCCGAACATCGCGACCCCGTGCAGCACGAGTCCGAACGAAAAAATCGGCACTGTCAACGGCGCGATCTGATCGGCGAAGAGCCAGAGCGAGCCCTGCCCCGACGAACGCCGCTTCCGCGGCGGAGACAAATTCGGCTCGCTCGCACGACGCAAGCTGCGATCGGCGAACCCCTGCCCTGCCCGCTCGCCGCTTTCATCGTGTCTCGTCCTGTCGTTCGCCCGCTGCATCCGGCGAGACACGTCGTACGTCCCGATCTCAGCTGCAGCAGCCGCCGCCGGACCGGCGCGCCGGCGCAGCCGGCGACGACGCCGAGCCGTCGACGACGCGCGCGGGATAGCCGGCGTCGGCGAGTGCCGAGGTCAGGCGGGCAGTCGCCGTTCCCGAACGCCCTCGCACCGCTACGCGCCCCGATGCGAGATCGACCGCGACGTCTTCCACGCCATCGACCGCTTTCAGCGCATCGCTGACGTGCCGGACGCAGGAGCCGCAGGTCATTCCCGTCACTTCCATCAAGATCTCGTTCATGGTCGCCTCCCGGGCGTATGCAAGGTCGGGTTTCCGCTTCGCTTCGCCCGGCCATCGTCGGTCGGGCGTTATCAAAAGCATGACTCCAGCGCGCATACGTGGAGATGACCCCTGCATTACATTCCTGCAAAGAAGCGGTCGAGCGCCGGCTCGTCGATCGGACATCGAGCGCGACGCAACCGGTCAAGGCCGGATCAGCTTCGGTCGACAGCGGTCGTTGATGCGGACGTTGCGCGCATGGCTGCCAGCGCCCCCGTGAGGTCGGCTCGGAGGTCGTCGACGTCCTCGATGCCAACCGACAGCCGCACCAGCGAATCGCCGATTCCGAGGCGCGCGCGCTGCTCGGGCGGGATCGTCGAGTGCGTCATGATTGCCGGGTGTTCGATGAGGCTCTCGACGCCGCCGAGGCTCTCGGCGAGCGTGAAAATCGAGCACGCCTCCAGAAAACGGCGCGTGCCGGCGAGATCGGTGTTGAGCTCGATCGAGACCATTCCACCGAAGCCGCGCATCTGTTTTCGCGCGAGCACGTGCTGCGCGTGCGAAGCCAGCCCCGGGTAGCGCACTCGGCGCACACTGGGATGCCGCTCGAGCCAACCGGCCAAGGCGAGCGCGTTCTCGCAGTGACGCTGCATGCGCACGTCGAGCGTCTTCACGCCGCGCAGCGCAAGGAAGCTGTCGAAGGGGCCGGCGATGGCACCGACCGCGTTCTGCAGGAAGCCGACGCGCTCGGCGCGCTCCGCGTTGCGGTCGTCGCCGGCGACGATCGCGACCCCGCCGATGATGTCGGAGTGCCCGTTCAGATACTTCGTCGTCGAGTGCACGACGATGTCGAAGCCGAGCTCGATCGGGCGCTGCACCCACGGCGTCGCGAAGGTGTTGTCGGCAACGCTGACCACGTCGTGTCGTTTCGCGATCGACGCGAGCGCCTCGAGGTCGACCAGCCGCAGCAGCGGGTTGGTCGGCGACTCGACGAGCACCATGCGCGTCTCCGGCCGGATCGCCGCCTCGAGCGCCTTCGGATCGGAAAGGTCGACGTAACTCACCGACAACCCCGCGCTCTTCGTGCGCACGCGCTCGAGCAGCCGGTAGGTCCCCCCGTACAGGTCGTCACCGGCGACGACGTGCGCGCCCGCGTCGAGCAACTCGAGCACGGTGGCGATCGCCGCCAACCCGGACGCGAAGGCGAAGGCGCGGCCGCCGCTCTCGAGATCGGCGATGCAGCGCTCGAGCGCGAAACGCGTCGGGTTGTGCGATCGTCCGTAGTCGAGCCCCTTGTGCACGCCGGGGCTCGCCTGCACGTAGGTGGAGGTGGCGTAGATCGGCGGCATCACCGCGCCGGTCGAAGGATCGGGCGCCTGTCCGGCGTGGATCACGCGCGTGCCGAAGGCGCGGCGCTCGCGGTTGTCGTCGTGGCTCACGAGAAGGTCCTGCGCAGATGGTTCAGGAGATCGAAGCGGGTGACGAGACCGTGGAAGCGCTCGTCGTCGGCGATGATCGCAACCAGGCCGCGATCGAGCACGGCGCGCAACGCCGCCAGCCCGGCATCGGGGCGCAACGTTTCGAGCGCCTGCGTCATCGCGATCTCGACGGTTGCATCGAAACGCGCCGGATCGTCGAGCGCGTGCAGCAACACATCCGACTCGTCGACGATGCCGACGATGCGGCCGTTCTCCAGCACCGGCAACTGCGAGACGTCGGCCGAGCGCATGCGCTGGAACGCGGTGCGCAGCGTGTCGCTGCGCTGCGCCTGGATGACGCTGCCCTCGGCGTATCGTCGCCCGATCACGTCGCGCAGGTCGCCGAAGCGCTCGCGGGCGAGCAGCCCCTGGTCGATCATCCAGTTGTCGTTGTAGACCTTGGACAGATAGCGCGTGCCGGTGTCGCAGACGAACGAGACGACGTTCTTCGGCGTCGTCTGCTCGCGACACCAGCACAGCGCCGCGGCGAGCAGCGTTCCGGTGGACGAGCCGCCGAGCACGCCCTCGGCGCGCAACAGATCGCGCGCCGCGCCAAAGCTTTCCTCGTCGGGAATCGAGTACGCGCTGCGCACGCGCGAGAAGTCGGCGATCGTCGGGACGAAATCCTCGCCGATGCCTTCCACCGCCCACGAACCGGCCTTGCCGACCTTCCCGGTTCGCACGTAGTCGGTGAGCACCGATCCCTGGGGATCGGCGAGCACGAATTCGACCTCGGGCGCGGCCTCGCCGAAGAACGCGGTGAGGCCGCCGAGCGTGCCGCCGGAACCGACGCCGCAGACGATCGCATCGATCGCGTGCCCGCTCTGCGCCCACAGCTCGGGGCCGGTGGACCACCGGTGTGCCGCGGCGTTGTCGGGATTGTTGAACTGGTCGACGAAGAACGCGCCGGGGATCTCGCGCGCGAGGCGCGCCGCGACGTCCTGATAGTAGTCGGGATGACCGCGCACGACGTCGGAGCGCGTCATGTGAACCTCGGCGCCGAGCGCCTTCAGGTGCAGCACCTTCTCGCTCGACATCTTGTCGGGCACGACGAGCACGACCCGATAGCCCTTCGCCCGCGCGACGAGCGCGAGACCCAGTCCGGTGTTGCCTGCCGTCGCCTCGACGATCGTGCCGCCCGGCTGCAATTGTCCGCGCCGCTCGGCGCCCTCGATCATCCACAGCCCGATGCGGTCCTTGATCGATCCGCCCGGGTTCTGCGATTCGAGCTTCAGGAACAAGCGGCAGGGACCGGTGTCCAGCCGCGTGACTTCCAGCAGCGGCGTATTGCCGATGAGCGTGAGCACGCCCGGTCGTGAGCGCGGAGTCAACACGGATCGCTCGTCCGGCTGCGCAAAACTCTCACGACACCGGAATCGATTGCGACGAGCCCCTTCATCGGGCCGGCATCGACGGCATGGTGCCGGGCTGCTCCGCTCGGCTGCGCATCATCTGCTCCATCATCATCTGCATCATGTCGAGGCGGCGCTCCATCCTTTGCAGATCAGGAGAATCCGCTCCGCCAGTCTGACCGCGGCCCATCATTCCCGGGCTCATCATTCCGTGGCCCATCATCCCCGGACACATCATCCCGGAGCCCATCATTCCACTCATCATTCCGGGCCCCATCATCCCTGGGCCCATCATGCCCGGGCCCATCGCCCCGGGGCCCACTCCACCGCCCATCGTTGGGTAGCCGCCCATCGCGCCCATCATCATGCTGCGGCCCAGCATCATGTTTGCCTGCATCGTCCGCATGTGATCGACGAGTGCTGCTCGGCGATCGTCGTCTGTCTTCGCGTTCGCCGCGCGTTCCAGCTGCGACTGCATCTGGCGCACGTTTTCCTGCATCTTCTCGATGGTTGGGCCGGTCTCCACTGTCGACGTTGCAGAGGGCGCCGTCGATCCGGCTGCCGCTTCCGGGTGGTGCTCGTCGACCGCGAGAGCCGGCGTCGCAACGAAGGCGAGCACGATCGCCGCGCTCGTCAGCAACGAGGGCAACGACTTCCTGCGGCGCGCAGTTGTTGCAGCGACAGCCGGTGCGGGCGTGGACAGTTCGTCGGTTCGCTTCATCGAAGTTCTCCTGTGAAGGCAGTGAGTCGTGGCAAGAGGCTCGGTCTGCGAGTTGAACGCGCGGATCTTCGTCGCTTTCGCCCACGAGTGGCGTTATACGGAAGAATGCTTGGCACTCGACAGACAAACAAGGCGACGTGCCGCTCCTGCAAACGCTCGGCCCCCTAACAAACCCATGATAGAGGGCGTGCGTGACTGGAGGCTTACGCGCTCATTACATGTGAACGAAGACTGGACGGGAACAAGCTCAACGAATGCCGTCGGTGAGGGCGGCAGGGCGCGTAGCCTTCACATGCTCGTACGTGCCCTTCCCGGCGATTGCGTCGCCACTTTTCACGGTTCTAGCCTAGCCGGAGCTTCTCTTCCCGGTCTTTCTCGGGCGCAGCCCGAGAGCGCCTGCCCGGATAGTCGGATTGCCGCGGCGCATCGCGCGCCGCTGCTCTATAACGTGTTCCCATACGCGGCCGTCTGGCGCACCGGGGACGCACGGCTGTGGCGGCGCTGCGGTCCGCCATCTCGTTGGCGGTGATGACCCTGTTTTGAATCGACGGGCAGCCGCGAGATCTTCGCGAATCGCACGTATCGGCATCTCTTTCTCGCCCAGGTCATCGCCTCGGTGGGTACGGGCCTGGCCCCGGCGCGTCGTGCTGGTGGGCCATCGATGTCATCCGCGCGGGCATAGCACTATTGCTGCCGTTCGTGACGCAGGTGTAGCCAGTCTACGTCCTCATCTTCTTGCTGCAGTCGGCTTCGGCGGCCTTCACCCCGTTCGACGATGATCACCCGAAATGGCCTTTGTGAGTGGCACGCGATCTGTGTGATCCGGCGCCTCGCCGCTGCGCAGTTGATCCGCTGCTCGGTAGCTTGGGCAGACGTGATTCGATAGGGGATCTGATGCGACGCATCGCGGAGCTTCAGCGCAAGCGGCACTTGCTTGGGGCAACTACGGGGGCCACTGAGAAAGTCCAATTCTCCTATAGCGCTTGTTGGCGAGCGTTTTCGGCGGTTATGTGGTTGACGCCGGCGGCCTCTTTGATGGTCAGCCCCTCCTCGCCGAGCATCTGGCACAACTGCCTCTGGACCGGCGTCAACCGAGCCAGGGCGCGGCCGATGTCGATGCGCGCGTGGTGGTGATCGACGGCACCGGCCGCGTCCTGCTGGGCGGATTCGTCGTCAGCCAGCAGATCGGCGAGCGTCAGCCCATCGCCCGAGCCGTCGAGCGCTGCATCGAGTGACAGCACCTCCTGATCTGCGGCACGCTTGTCGGCGGCCTGCTCGCGAATCAGATCCGTGAGTTTGTTGCGGATGACCTGGGCCATGTAGGCCACCGGCGGCGTATCCGGGTCGGGCGGGAGTTTTCGGCGCACCGCGATCCAGTGCGCCAGGCACTCCTGCATCAGATCGTCGAACTCCTCGCGCGCGAGGCTTCGAGACCACCTTCTGAACTCACCCACCAGCTTCTTCGTAACCGCGATCTCCCGTCGCTGGAGACCATCTCCCGCCTTGAGCGCCATGACTCTCCCCGTCGGTTGCCGGACGGGGACGAGATCGGGCGAAGATCAGCGGAAGGAAAAGAGCGACAGGCGACCTAATTCGTAGGGCCGACGAAGTTGTGGGTAGATGTATCCCGACACTTTTGGGCGGGATTCCGTAACCGGACAACGAGGGGCTTCTCGATAGTTGGCGATCCATGGCGACGGACGCCAAGACGCCCAGCTAGAGGGACCTCCCAGGGTCGCGGGGCGCCACTTCGGTGGCGGCCAAGCGAGGTCTACGGTTTGGAAAGTCGGTCGCCTGCCGCTACGCGCGGCCCAATGCCGGAAGCCGGGTCGGCTTCTCGACCGAGAACGGGGGTGCGAATGAAGCGCGGAAGGCAGTTCGGGGACACGGCGCGCGCCGCCGGCGTCACGAAACCGAAGGGGATGGATCCTCGGCTCGACGGAGAGATCGATGACGATCGCGCCGTCGGCCGAGATGGTGCCGACTTGCTTCGGGAGGCAGTGCGCAAGACCGAGCCGTCGGGCGCGTTCGACGAGCGCGCGATCCGGGAGCTGTACAAGGCCGCGCCCGCCGACCCCAAGGGGCTGAGGCGCACGATCCGCCGCAGCGAGTTACGTCAGATCGTTCCGCTGGCGGACTCGACGATCTACGAACTGGAACGACGCGGGGAGTTTCCCCGGCGGTTCTTCCTCACCGCGCGCTGCGTGGTGTGGGATCTGGCCGAGGTTATGACTTGGCTGCAGAGCCGCCGGCAGGCGGGGAGCAACCCAGTGAAGAAGGCGCCGGCGCCGGACTTTCGGCAGCGGGCAGGCCGGCCACCTAGAGAGAGGGTAGCGGTCAATACAACTACGAAAGTCGCCCTATAAGTTGTGCTGCCCCACGATGGGACAAGGCGGCCAAATAGGGCCAAGCATCAAGGTATGAGCTCTTGCTCTGGTGATGGCCACGCGGAGTATCTTGCGGCTTCTGTGATACGGCGGCTGGTCCCCCCACCACACGAACGACGACACCATTTGCTGACCATCGTGACGCCCCTCCCGGACCACGATGACTCCGTCGAATTGTTTGCCCTTCGACTTGTGTACGGTCATGACCTGCACGCCAGGTGGGTCATCGACGCCACCAAGAATCTGGTCCTGCACCAATGCGAGGTCAAACACTTGGCGCGCGCCGGTGTACTGCCTGTCGCGCACCCATACCGCGCCAAGCCCGCCACTGATTCGCTTCCCGCGATTGAACGCCACCAGGTAGTCCAGATTCCTCGCCGCATCGGTCAAGTGATCGTCCCCGACTGCTCGCAAAGCGATCTTGACGCGAGTCCAGTCCTTCGCGGGGTCGCCCGAAAAGCGCTGACCGCGCAACTCGTCCATGACCGCCAGCACAGACTGCACGAACTTCGCCTTCGGAGCCTTGCCGGCCTGAGTTGCCGCGGCCCACAGTTGCCACTGCTTCGCGGCAGCCAGTCCGTTTGCTCGCTTCGCTGCCGCGAGCAGTTGAAGAGCTGTGGCGAGGTCCTGCAGTCGATCCAGATCGCGCTTCGGCTCAAGGAGAAACGCCGCGAAGCGAGCCGTAAGCATGGCCTCCGCCTCATCGAACGACAACTTGTGGCGAACGGGCTTCGGTTCGGCGTTCAGCGCCGCTGAAATCCTGGCGGCCGATGCCCCAGAGTGGGTGAGGATCGCAATATTCTCGCCGTACTTCCCAGTCGCCTTCTTGATGGCCCGCTGCAGCATGCCGATTGACATACGCGTTACAACGCTTGTGGTCTGCAGCTTCGGGTTAAACGAGAACGCGGAGACGCCGGCGTAAGGCGACCCACGAACTCTCCCCAGCAGAATGTCCTGCCCGAAGGTGGCTATCTCGGTGCCACCGCTGCGGTGATTCTGCGCTCCGAGGTCTATCTCCAGAGGATGCAACGACGACTTGATCACTTCGATCCTCTCTGGGCCGATACCCGGGAGGTGGTCAAATATCTGCTGCTCAAGGTCGGCCAGGCAGATCACTTGAGCGGCCGGCGCCAGCAACTCGATGCAGCGCCAAGCGTGGTCATTGGTGTCCTGCGCCTCGTCCACGATGATCAGCGGATGGCGTTGAGTGATGAGCCTGCGCACGTGCTCGCTTCGCTGAAGCAGTTGCTCGGCGTTCGCGGCGAATAGGTCGAAGGCAATTTGCCCGTCCTCTCGAAACAACCGTTCTCGTTCCGCCAACCACGCCTGCCACGCAGGGTTCTCTTCGTTTCGATCCTTCGATTTGATCGTTCCGTAGATGGCCTGCTCATCCTGCGGCAACAGAATGCGCAGCGACTTCGGTGCACCGAGCAGATATGCGTGTGCCGACAGAACCGTCCAGAAGAACGAGTGGAAGGTCTGCATGCTCAACATCGCCCGCTGGGCCTTTGGGACCTCCAATCGCATGGCTTCTCCAACCCGCGCCACGGCAGCCCTTGAGAAGCTCAGAAACAAGACCGATTGACCAGGTTCTAGGCCGTCGCCAATGCGGGCAACGGCCTTCTTCAGGGCGATCGTCGTCTTACCGCTTCCCGGCCCCCCGATGACCAGAGCGTGCCCCCTACAGGCAAGGAGCTGTTGGCGAAGGTCGCAGACATCCATCAATTGCTCTGCGATCAAGCCACCGCGCTTGGCGGCGGCACCGCGCCGCAAACTGCGGCTTCAGCGGGCCCGGCAGCTGCAACACCGATCGCCACTTCGACTGGGATATCGGCTGGCTTCGGGAAGGCTGCATAGACCTGCTTGAGAAAGCCCGTCACTGTCGCTGGCAGCTCCGCAACCGTACTGCCTTCAAAAAGCCTTGCAGCCCAGCCCGCACCCTTGCTGCTTTGCAGTGCGGATCGTGCCAGCTTCTTCAGGTCTGCATCAGCGGGACGCGCGGCGGGAATTCCGAAGGTACCGTTGTCGCCGGATTCCCGCAGGTCCTCCAGGAAGGCCCACAGCCGGTCAGGCGACATCTCGCTCACGATCAGCACCTCAAAACCCGTGTGGGCATGTTCGCAATCAACGTCGAATGCATCGGTGAACAGCTTCTTCTTCTCTGGAGGACGCGCGATGGAGTCGTAGAACGAGAACGTCTTGAGGCCAAGCGCCTTGAAGAACGTGCCGAACTTCGGCATTGCGCCCTCGCTCTCCGCGTCAAAGAATGCAGCACCGGCGATGTCGAGCGGCTGGAGCGAGTCGTCGCTCTCCTCCAACTTTCGCGCAGCCACCGGAAGAGCATGGAACTCCGTTACCCCCTCGACAACGATGGCACCCTTGCCGAGCATGCATTCCGTCAGACCGCGTCTGGCAAACCGCTTGAAGTCGTTGCCCTTAAGGCCACCTGCCTCTGACACTTTCTTTGCAGCGACGCTTGAATCCGGCCCGCGCGAGAGAAGTAGGGTTTGCTCCGGCGCAAAACGCTCGATGACATACGGCGAATGCGACGTGGCGAACGCTTGCGTCGTGTTGTGCAGCAGGTAGTCGGCGATGCGTCGCTGAGTGTGCGGCGGAACCGCAATTTCGGGTTCTTCGATAGCGAAGATGACCGACGCCGGCTTCAACTCGGCGATGAACGACAGCAGGGCGAGAACCAAGACGTTCAATGTGCCAGTTCCGACTTGCTGGAACGGCACGGGCGTCTGATCCTTGGACATCGCCAGGAAGAACGCCATGGTCTTCCGCAAGTGCTCACGTGTCAGCTGGGACACATGCAGTCTGGTGGTCCGTCCATCCACGTCGGATGCGATGTAGCGTCCGAGCCGTGCCTCGATTGAAGTCAATACCGGCTGCAGGTGCGTTGCGTCCTGTTCGATGTCCAGCGCTCGCAGGCGCTCGATCGCCTTCTCCCATAGACCAGCGCGTGAGCCCCTGAGCCGCAGGATGACATCGAGGAGCGAGCCACGCTCAAGGCTCAAGGCGCGCGAGCCCGTGCGCACTGCCCTGAGGTAAAGGAAGCCGAACAGGCGCTTGACTTCTTTGCTGACCTTGTCCAACTCGCCAGGCTCGGCGTTCGGGCTGTGCGAGTAGCACGTCTTCGCCTCAAACTCGTCTTCCTCCGCGTTGTAGGCAGCCTCAGTCTCGAGCCGCAGACAACTGACAACCAACGGAGGGTTTGCTGCGTCTGCCTCGCCTTCGTTCAGGAGCCGCTTCTCAGCCGTGTGCCAGAACTCGAGGTGCTGGCCACATCGATTCTCGACCTCGGCGTTGATGTCGGTGAGCACGACCTCGATCTTGATAGGCACGGGAGTCGGCTCTTCTCCCTCTGCGTTCGCGGGAGCCAGGTAGCGCGAGTTGTGGAAGTCGAACTCCTCGACAGGCGGGAACTTCGATATGCGATCAGGCCCGAGCACCAGGTCTAGGGCTTCACAGATCGTGCTCTTGCCGACGTTGTTCGGCCCGACGATCAAGCAGTGTCCGTCGAAATGCAACTCGGCGCTCTTGATGCTCCGAAAGTTCGTGATCTTCAGTCGTACAACTTTCATTCTTGTGCGTTCCCGTCAGCAAGAAAAGGGAAACTTCATTGGACAAGACGTGGCGTCATATCGGCGCCGCCGTCGTCGCCACCTTCATGCTCGGCGGCAGCAACGTCGGCGTATGCGACTTCCCCGCCACCCACGCATCGATCATGTCCGCCCACTCCTGAAGCATGTGGCGGCGCTGCTCTGCGTATTCCGCCTTGTTGTAGACGCCGCGCGATGAGCGCCCGTCTTCGTGGGCCAGGCATTTCTCGATCCAGTCGCTGTTGAAGCCGAGTTCGTTCAGGATGGTCGAGCCGGTTCGGCGCAGGTCGTGCACCGTGAACGGTTCGAGCGGCAGCTTCGCTTCCTTGGCTCGCTCTACGACGATCTGCGTGACCCGGTTCAGGGTCGCCTTCGACATGCAGCGATCGGCGTCGTAGCGCGAGGGCAGCAGGAACTTCGAGCCGCTCGCACAAGTGCGCAGCGCCACCATGATGTCGAGGGCCTGCTGTGACAGGTAGACGTTGTGAGGCTTGCCGGCCTTCATGCGGCTCTTCGGAATCGTCCAGACGGCGTTCTCGAAGTCGACCTCGTCCCAGGTGGCCTCGATCAGCTCGCTCTTGCGCACGAGCGTCAGCAGGATCAGACGCAACGCCAGGCGGATGGTCGGCAGCGTCGCAGTGGCGTCCAGCGCCCGGTGCATGACGCGGATCTCGGACGGCGACAGCGCACGATCCTTGGCTACGAAGGTGGCGATCGATGACGGGCCGACCTCATCCGCGGGATTAGGCGCCTTGTCGCCATGCAGGGCCGCGAAGCCGAACACCTGCTTGACGATGTCGCGGACGTGCACCGCGGTGGCCGGTGCGCCGCGCGCCTTGACCTTGGCACACAGGTTGCGCAGGTCCTCCGGGCCGATCTCGGCCATCAGCCGATTGCGGAACGCCGGCATGATGTCTCGGTCGATGATGCTCTTGCGCATCGACTTGGTGCTCTCTGCCATCCTGGCTTCTTCCAGCCAGCGCTTCGTGAACTCCTCGAAGGTCTTGGCCTCGGCCGTCCTGCGCTTCTCGCGCTGCTTCTCCTGGGAGGGAGATCGGCCTTCGGCGATCGCCTTGCGCGCTTCCACGCAGCGCTCGCGCGCCATCAGGAGCGAGATCCCGTCCTTCGATCCGTAGCGACCGATCGTGAGCGTTTCACGCCGGCCGTTGAGCCGGTAGTCGAGACGAAAAGTGATCGTGCCCCTGGGGGAGACGGTCACGTACATCCCGTCCCGGTCGGCGATCTTGTAGGTGGTGGCCTGGGGCTTGATGCCCCTGAGCGTGCCATCGGACAGCATCGGCAGTCCCTCCTCTCGGAGGAATTTTACCGTCATGCCAAAACGGTGGCTACAACTTCACTAAGTTATTGATTGGTATATATTTATTGCCACTCATTTTACCGTCAACCTACGCTTTGGCCTGACGGTAAAAACTTTGGAGCCATCCGGTCGCAGATTTCTACCGTCAGATTTACCGTCAAACCGAAAGGGATCCCAGCAATAGATGCCGATAGACCTCGACAGACATTTTCTATGCTCGACAACGACTTATATGAACTTTCCGGCAGACCTCGATAGGCCCTGAAAGACGCCGAATCATTCCCACTCGATCGTCGCCGGCGGCTTCCCCGAAACGTCGTACACGACCCGATTGATTCCGCGCACCTCGTTGATGATCCGGTTCGAGCAGCGTGCGAGCAGATCGTGCGGCAGCGGCGCCCAGTGCGCCGTCATGAAGTCCTGCGTCTGCACTGCGCGTAATGCAACCACGTATTCATAAGTTCGCGCATCACCCATCACCCCCACCGACTTCACCGGCAGAAACACGGCGAAGGCCTGCGAGGTCTTCTCGTACCAGCTCAGGCCGTCGGCATCGTGCGTGTTGTGCAGCTCGTCGATGAAGATCGCGTCAGCCTGGCGCAGCAGCTCCAGGTATTCGGGCCGCACTTCGCCGAGTACGCGCACACCGAGGCCCGGCCCCGGGAACGGGTGCCGGTAGACCATCTCGCGCGGCAGCCCCAACGCGAGCCCGAGCTCGCGCACTTCGTCCTTGAACAGGTCACGCAGTGGCTCGAGCAGCTTCAGCCGCAGCGTCTCGGGCAGTCCGCCGACGTTGTGGTGCGACTTGATGACGGTGGCCTTCTTCGAGCTGGCGCCCGCCGACTCGATGACATCGGGGTAGATCGTTCCCTGCGCGAGCCACTCGGCGTTCGGGATCGACGACGCCTGCGCCTGGAAGACTTCGACGAACTCGCGGCCGATGATCTTGCGCTTGGCCTCCGGGTCGGCGACGCCGGCGAGCTTCTCGAGAAAGCGTCCGGACGCGTCGACGTGCACGAGATGCACACCCATGTGTTGGCCGAAGGTGTCGATGACCTGCTGCGCCTCGCCCAGCCGCAGCAGCCCGGTGTCGACGAATACGCAGTGCAGCCGCTCGCCGATCGCACGATGGATGAGCGCAGCAGCGACGCTCGAGTCGACGCCGCCCGACAGGCCGAGCACGACCTCCTCTTCGCCGACGGAGCTGCGGATGCGCTCGACCGCTTCGTCGATGTGCGTGGCCATTACCCAGTCGCCGCGGCAGCCGCAGATCTCGAGCACGAAGCGTCGAAGGATCTTCGTGCCCTGCTTCGTGTGCGTGACCTCGGGGTGGAACTGCACGCCGTAGAAACCGCGCGCCTCGTCGGCCATCGCGGCGATCGGACACGACGCCGTCGAGCCCATCAGCGTGAAGCGCGGCGGCAGCTCGACGACCTTGTCGCCGTGGCTCATCCACACCTCGAGCAGGCCGTGCCCTTCGGTGTTGCGCGAGTCCTCGATGCCGTCGAGCAGCTTCGTGTGGCCGCGCGCGCGCACCTGCGCATAGCCGTATTCGCGCGGCGACCCGCTCTCGACGCGCCCGCCCAGCTGCTGCGCCATCGTCTGCATGCCGTAGCAGATGCCGAGCACCGGCACGCCGAGCGTGAACACCGCGTCGGGTGCGCGATCGTTCGAGCTCTCGTGCGCCGACAGGTGGCTGCCGGACAGGATGACGCCTTGCGGCGCGAAGCTGCGCACGAAGGCGTCGTCGACGTCGCAGGGGTGGATCTCGCAGTAGACGTTCGCTTCGCGAACGCGTCGGGCGATCAGCTGCGTGACCTGCGAGCCGAAATCGAGGATGAGGATGCGATCGTGCATCGACTCAGTCGGCGCGGTAGTTCGGTGCTTCCTTCGTCATCTGCACGTCGTGCACGTGCGACTCGCGCATGCCGGCGGCGGTGATCTCGACGAAGTGCGGCTTCGAGCGCATGTCGTCGATCGTCGGGCAGCCGCAGTAGCCCATGCTCGCGCGCAGCCCGCCGCACAGCTGGTAGATGATCGTGACGACCGAGCCCTTGTACGGCACGCGCCCCTCGATGCCTTCGGGAACGAGCTTGTCGACGCTGCCGGTGGGATCCTGGAAGTAGCGGTCGGCCGCGCCCTGCTGCATCGCGCCCAGCGAGCCCATGCCGCGGTAGGTCTTGTACGAACGCCCCTGGTAGAGGATGACCTCGCCGGGTGCTTCCTCGGTGCCGGCGAACATCGAGCCGAGCATCACCGCATCGGCGCCGGCGGCGATCGCCTTCGCGACATCGCCCGAGTACCGGATGCCGCCGTCGGCGATCATCGGAACGTCGGTGCCGGCGAGCGCGGAAGCGACGTCGGCAATGGCGGTGATCTGCGGTACGCCCACGCCCGCGACGACGCGAGTCGTGCAGATCGAGCCGGGGCCGATGCCGACCTTGACCGCGTCGGCGCCGGCCTCGACGAGCGCACGCGCCGCCTCGGCGGTGGCGATGTTGCCGGCGATGATGTCGACGTCGGGATACATGCGGCGGATCGCACGGACGCGGTCGACGACGCCGCGCGTGTGCCCGTGTGCCGTGTCGACGACGAGCACGTCGACGCCGGCGCGCACGAGCCGCTCGATGCGCTCCTCGGCCTCGCCGCCGTCGCCGACGCCGACCGCTGCGCCGACGCGCAGCTTGCCGTGCTCGTCCTTGCAGGCGTCGGGGTGCGCGGTAGCCTTCAGGATGTCCTTGACGGTGATCAGCCCCTTCAGCTGGAATTCGTCATCGACGACGAGCACCCGCTCGAGGCGGTGCCGATGCATCAGCGACTGCGCTTCGTCGAGTGTGGCGCCTTCGTGCACGGTGACGAGCCGCTCGCGCGGCGTCATGATCCGGCTCACCGGCTCGTCGAGACGCGTCTCGAAGCGCAGATCGCGGTTGGTGACGATGCCGACGACGGTGCGCCCCTGCACCACCGGCAGTCCCGAGATGCGGTGCTGCTGCGTGAGCTGGATCACGTCGTAGACCTTCATGTCGGGCTCGATCGTGATCGGGTCGACGACGACACCGGCCTCGTGCCGCTTGACGCGCGCGACCTCGGCCGCCTGGTGCTCGGGTGAGAGATTCTTGTGGACGATGCCGAGACCGCCTTCCTGCGCGATGGCGATCGCCAGGCGTCCTTCGGTAACGGTATCCATCGCCGCCGAGACCAGCGGGATGTTCAGCCCGATTCGGCGCGTGAGCCGGGTCTTCAGGGAGGCGTCGCGGGGAAGGATGTCGGAGTAGGCAGGTACGAGCAGGACGTCGTCGAACGTCAGCGCTTTCTTGGCCAATCGCATGGAGCCCTCGCGCACAAAACGGGATTATACCGGCGCGTAGCGCAGTGCTTTCGCGCAGTGCTTTCGTCGCGCGCCGGGCGCCATCCGTCGGCATTGCCCGCCCGCGCCGGCGTCTCGCCCGGAGAATCGGCCGGCAATCGCCCCTTCTCCCGAGCGACATGATTCCGACCCGTTTCGTCCTGCGTGTCCTGGCGGCCGCCCTCCTCGTTGCATCGACCACGGCCGGTGCAGCGCCCTGGCAGTGGCGCGACGCACAGGGTCGAATGGTGTATTCGGATCGGCCGCCGCCGACCGATGTGCGCGCGGCGCAGATCGTGCGTTCGCCGGCGCCGACAGCCGCTCCTGCTCCTTCCGGGGACGCTGCGGCAGCGCCGAACGTCGCGGCTTCGTCGGCATCGAGCCCGCCCTCGAATCCGTCCGCTGCAACGCCGGCGGCCGCGCCTGCAGCGCCCACCTGGATCGAGCGCGAGCGTGCGTTTCGCACCCGCCAGGCCGAACGCGCGGAAGAGGAAGCGAAGGCGCGCGAGGAAAGCGAACGTCTCGCCAGCGCCGCGCGTGCCTGCGACGAGCTGCGCCAGTCGATCCGCACGCTCGAAAGCGGGCTGCGCGTCGTTTCGGTGAACGCGAGCGGCGAGGCCGAGACGCTCGACGACGCCCGACGAGGAAACCGATTGAAGTCCGCCCGGGCAGACCTCGAGCGCAACTGCTCCGCCCACTGAGCGCGGGCCACCCGGCTCAGGCGTCCGGTGTTCCCGGGCGCCGCTTCCACCGCCGATCGGCACTCTCGCTGCGGCGCTGTCGCACACGCTGTCGACGTGCGGTCTGCGGGTCGACGACAAGCGGACCGACGAGATCGATGCGGTCGCCGTCCCTCAATACGCTGTGCAGCGTGCGCGGCTTCCCGTAGACGGCGACGGCCAGGCTCGCGTCGTCGATCCGGGCGCGCAGCGCCGTGGCATGCGTGTCGCCCAATGCCGACAGCGCATCGTCGATCGTTGCGCCCGCGGGGAGCTCGAGGGAGCGGCGCACGACGTCGCCGTCCTCGCCGACCCAGGCAAGGTCGATGCGCAGCGCACTCAGGACGCGCCTCCGTACAGCTGCTCGGCGCGGCGCACGAAAGCGTCGATGAACGAGCGCGCGATGTGGTCGAACACGGGTGCGAGCGCGCGACCGAGCAGCCCGCCGGCGAACGAGTACTCGAGCGAGAACTCGACCTTGCAGGCATCGGCGCGCAGTGCGCGGAAGCGCCACTCACCTTCCAGCCGCGCGAACGGGCCGTCGCGCAGGCGCATCGAGATCGCCTCGGGCGGCTTCTGCAGGTTCGTGGTGGTGAAGCGCTGCTTCAGGCCGCGGTAATCGATGAGCACCGTGGCGACGACGCGCTCGTCGCTCTCGCGGTGCACCTCCGAACCTCCGCACCAGGGCAGGAACTTCGGGTAGTCCTCCACGCGCTCGACGAGCTCGTACATCTTCAGGTCGCTGTACGGGAGGAGGACGGACTTGCGGACGGCGTGCACAGGGTACGATTCTATTCATGAGCATCGTGCAGAACAAAAAGGCCACGCACGACTATTTCATCGAGGAGCGCTTCGAGGCGGGGCTCGCGCTCGAAGGATGGGAAGTCAAGGCGATCCGCGCCGGGCGCGTACAGCTGAAGGAAGGCTACGTGGTCATCCGGGACGCGGAGCTCTACCTGATCGGCGCGCACATCACTCCGCTGCCGGAGGCGTCGACGCACGTGAAGCCCGACCCGCTGCGCTCGCGCAAGCTGCTGATGCACGCCGGCGAGATCGCCAAGCTGATCGGCAAGGTCGAGCGCGCCGGCTACACGCTCGTTCCGCTCGACCTGCATTACACGAAGGGACGCGTGAAGGCGACGATCGGACTGGCCAAGGGCAAGCGCCAGTACGACAAGCGCGCGACCGAACGCGAACGCGAATGGCAGCGCGAGCGGCAGCGCATCATGAAAACCAACGTGAAGGGCAAGTAAACTGGAAAAACGGGGTCAGACCACGGTTTCGCCTTGCGAAACCGTGGTCTGACCCCGTTTTTTCTTCACTTCCGCGAAAGCTCCTGCCACGTCGAGATCAGCGTGTCCGGATTCAGCGAGATCGATTCGATTCCCTGATCCATCAGCCAGCGGGCGAAATCCGGGTGGTCGGACGGGCCCTGCCCGCAGATGCCGACGTACTTGCCGGCCGAGCGGCACGCGCGGATCGCGCGCTCGAGCAGCACGAGCACCGCGTCGTCGCGCTCGTCGAAGCCTTCGGCGACGAGGCCCGAGTCGCGGTCGAGCCCGAGCGTGAGCTGCGTCAGGTCGTTCGAGCCGATCGAGAAACCGTCGAAGTACTCGAGAAACTGGTCGGCGAGCAGCGCGTTCGACGGCAGCTCGCACATCATGATCAGCCGCAGGCCGTTCTCACCGCGGCGCAGGCCGTAGCGCGCGAGCAGGTCGACCACCGAAGCGGCTTCCTTCGTCGTTCGCACGAAGGGCACCATCAGCTCGACGTTGGTGAAGCCCATGCGCTCGCGCACGCGCCGCATCGCTTCGCACTCGAGCTCGAAGCAGTCGCGGAAACTCTCGGCCACGTAGCGCGACGCGCCGCGAAAGCCGAGCATCGGATTTTCCTCGTCGGGCTCGTAGCGCGAGCCGCCGATCAGCTTGCGGTACTCGTTCGACTTGAAGTCGGACAGTCGCACGATGACCGGCCGCGGCCAGAACGCGGCGGCGATCGTGGCCACGCCCTCGGTGAGACGGTCGACGTAGAACGCACGCGGTGTCGCGTGCCCGCGTGCGACGCTCTCGACCGCCTTCTTCAGCTCGGCATCGACGTTCGGATAGTCGAGGATCGCCTTCGGGTGGATGCCGATGTTGTTGTTGATGATGAACTCGAGCCGCGCGAGACCCACGCCGTCGCTCGGCAGCTGCGCGAACTCGAAGGCGAGCTGCGGGTTGCCGACGTTGATCATCAGCTTCACCGACAGCGGCGGCATGCTGCCGGCGTCGATCTCGGTGATCTCGGTCTCGAGCAGGCCGTCGTAAATGTAGCCGGTGTCGCCTTCGGCGCACGAAACGGTAACGAGCGCGCCGTCCTTCAGGCGCTCGGTGGCGTCGCCGCAGCCGACCACCGCGGGGATGCCGAGCTCGCGCGCGATGATCGCCGCGTGGCAGGTGCGCCCGCCCCGGTTGGTGACGATCGCCGAAGCGCGTTTCATCACCGGTTCCCAGTTCGGGTCGGTCATGTCAGTGACGAGCACGTCGCCCGGCTGGACGCGATCCATCGCGCTCGCGTCGGCGACGATGCGCACCTGCCCGGCCCCCACCTTCTGCCCGATCGCGCGTCCGGAGGCGAGCACCTCCGAGCTCTGCTTGAGCCGGTAGCGCTGCTGGCGCATCTCGCCGGCCCGCGATTTCACGGTTTCGGGGCGTGCCTGCAGGATGTACAGACGGCCGTCGGCGCCGTCCTTGCCCCATTCGATGTCCATCGGACGGCCGTAATGGCGCTCGATGATCACCGCGTAGCGGGCGAGCTCGATCACGTCGTCGTCGCTGAGCGAGAAGCGGTTGCGTGCCTCGGCCGGCGTGTCGAGCGTGCGCACGCGATGTCCGCCGTCGCCGTCGCCTTCGTCGGGCGCGAAGACCATCCGGATCAGCTTCGAGCCCAGCTCGCGACGGATGATCGGGAAGTTGCCCGCCTCGAGCATCGGCTTGTGCACGTAGAACTCGTCGGGGTTGACCGCGCCCTGCACGACCGTCTCGCCGAGCCCGTAGGCACTGGTGATGAAGACGACGTCCGGAAAGCCCGACTCGGTGTCGATCGTGAACATGACGCCCGAGCTGGCGAGGTCGCTGCGCACCATGCGCTGCACGCCGGCCGACAGGGCCACGCCCTCGTGCTCGAAGCCCTTGTGCACGCGATAGGAGATCGCACGATCGTTGTACAGCGACGCGAAGACGTGGCGGACGCGCTCGAGCACGGCGTCGATGCCGACGACGTTCAGGTAGCTCTCCTGCTGCCCTGCGAACGATGCGTCGGGCAGGTCTTCGGCGGTGGCCGACGAGCGCACGGCAACGGCCACCGGCTCCCCGCCGGTTTCGTCGCACATCCGGCGATAATGCTCGCGGATGGCCTCCTCGAGCGGCGCCGGCAACGGTGCGTCGACGATCCATCCGCGGATCTCGGCGCCGCACTCTGCGAGCGCCTTGACGTCTTCGGTATTCAGCTCGCGCAGGCGGGCGGCGATGCGCTCGGTGAGCCCGTTCTTCTCGATAAAGTCACGAAATGCGAAGGCGGTGGTTGCGAAGCCACCGGGCACGCGCACGCCGGTAGCGCCCAGCTCGCCGATCATCTCGCCCAGCGAGGCGTTCTTGCCGCCGACCACCTCTACATCGGTCATGCGCAGCGCCTCGAAGGCGACGACGTAGCGCTCGTCGTTCGATTTCATGGAAGAGTCCTGACATGGTTGGAAATTCGGCTGGCGCGCTCAAAGGCTCGCGCGAAGGATCGGCGCCGCGGCGCGCGATCGGGATTACCGGCGATTCTACTGCGGGCCGCCGGCCCGTCCGGGGCGTTTGCCCGGTATCGGCGTACGCGCCATGAGCGGCGTCCCGAAGGATGCCGTCGCGGCGCCGGCCGCGCCTGCGCAGCCGCCCGCCCCCGCGCCGGCGGGCTTCGAGCGCACGATCTTCTTCGTCTCCGACGGCACCGGCATCACCGCCGAGACCTTCGGCCATTCGCTGCTGACGCAGTTCGAGCCGATGAAGCTGCGCCAGGTGCGGCTGCCCTTCGTCGATTCGATCGAGAAGGCGCAGCAGGCGGTCGAGCGCATCGACCGGCAGGCGCTGGCCGACGGCAACCGGCCGATCGTCTTCAGCACGCTGATCGATCCGGCGATCAACGACATCGTGCGGATGGCCAACTGCCGCTACCTCGACCTGTTCGCGACCTTTCTCGAGCCGCTCGAGAGCGAGTTCGGCGTCCGCTCGACGCACACGGTCGGTCGCTCGCACACGGCCACCGACACCGAGGCCTACCAGCGCCGGATCGCGGCGATCAACTACACGCTCGCGCACGACGACGGGCAGACGCACATCGAGCTCGATCACGCCGACCTGATCCTGATCGGCGTCTCGCGCAGCGGCAAGACGCCGACCAGCCTGTTCATGGCGATGCAGCACGGCATCCGCACGGCGAACTATCCGTTGATCCCCGACGACTTCGAGCGCGGGCGACTCCCCGAGGTGCTCTATCGCTACAAGCCGAAACTGTTCGGGCTGTCGATCGCGCCCGAGCGGCTGGCCGAGATCCGCAACGAGCGGCGCCCGGGCAGCCGCTATGCGTCGCTGGAGAACTGCCGCTACGAGGTGCGCGCGGGCGAGGCGCTGATGCGCCGCGAGGGAATCCGCTGGCTGTCCTCGACGACGAAGTCGATCGAGGAGATCGCGGCGACGGTGCTGAACGAGCTCGACCTGGATTAGGGCCTGTTCACACTGCCTGGCGTGAACCGGCCCGGATCGGTGCGCGCGAAGCCGCGCTGGCGCCATTGCTCGTACAGGCACAGCGCGGCGGCGACACCGACGTTCAGCGACTCCACCGCGTCGGTCTGCGGGATCGACACGCGGCGCGCCTCAGGCCAGGCGATCAGCGCCGGGTCGAGTCCCTGCCCTTCGTTGCCGAGCAGCCAGAGCGTCGGCGCGCGCAGGTCGGTGTCGTACAGCGAGTGCGTTGCCGCAGCGTCGGTTGCAATCGCGCCGATCGCGCAGCGCGCGCGGAGTTCGTCGGCATCGATTCCCTCGTGGATCTCGAGCCGGAAGTGCGCGCCCATCGCGGCGCGCAGCACCTTGGGCGACCAGCACGCGGCCGTTCCGGGTGCGCACAACACGCGGCGCACGCCGGCGGCGGCGCAGCTGCGCAATACGCTGCCGACGTTGCCGGGATCCTGCACGCGGTCGAGGTAGACGGCGTCGGCGTCGATGCACGCCGGCAGCGTTGTGTGCGGAAGCGGGACGATTGCGAGCGGCCCCGATCCGTGCTCGACGCCGCTTGCGCGGTCGTACAGCCGGTCGTCGAGCACGACGGTGCGTGCGCCGTAGCGGGCGATCCAGCCGGCGATCTGCAGATCGTTTGCGGCGCGGCGGGGTACGAACATCTCGATCGGTCCGGCATCGTGTCCGTAGCGTTCGCTCCAGGCCTGCAACAGGTGCACGCCTTCGAGCAGCGCGACCGACTGGCGCGCCCGCTCGCGCGCCGAGCCGGCCAGCGCGAGGAGCCGACGAAAGCGCTCGTTGGACGCCGAGACGACGATGCGCGGACCCGCCTCAGTCATCGCCGGCGCCGGGATCGTCGGCGAAGTCGAGGATGAGCAGGCCGGCGCCCGGCTCGTGTGGGGCGATCCGATCACGCGTCCCGAGCAGATGACGAACCGGCGCGAAGCTGCGTCGATGTTCGCTGCACGGGCCATGGCGCCGCAGCTGCCCGAGGTGCTCCGGCGTGCCGTAGCCCTTGTTGCGATCGAAGCCGTAGTGCGGGAAGCGCTCGTGCAGCTCGCGCATCGCTTCGTCGCGCGCGACCTTGGCGAGAATCGATGCGGCCGAGATCGCGCGGTCGCTGGCGTCGCCGCCGACGATCGTCTGCACCGTGCACGCGAGCTTCGGTGCGCGATCGCCGTCGACGCGCGCGAGCACCGGCGCCACGCCCAGCGACGCGACCGCGCGTTGCATTGCGAGCAGCGACGCCTGCAGGATGTTCAGCGTATCGATCTCGCCGACGCTCGCGCTGGCGATTGCCCACGCGCGCGCGCGTTCGCGGATGCGCAGCGACAGCGTTTCGCGCCGTTCGGCGTCGAGCTGCTTGGAGTCGCGCAGGCCGCGGATCGGGCGGCGCGGGTCGAGCACGACCGCCGCCGCGTAGACCGGCCCGGCGAGCGGCCCGCGTCCGGCCTCGTCGACGCCGCAGACGAAACCCTCGACGGGTAGTGCCGGCAACGCGAGAACACGCTGGGCGCGGCTGCGCGAGCGTTGCTTCATTCGCACACCTTCATCCGCCTGCCTTCGAACACGGTAGCTTCATCGGCGTACCTCATTGGCGTACCTCATCGGCGTACCTCATCGGCCACCTCGAGCACCGCCTGCGCGGCGCGCGACGCGCAACCGCAGCGCAGCGACTCGTGCATCGAAGCAAAGGTGTCGACGATCGATGCGCGATACGGCGCGTCGTCGAGCTGGCGCAGCAGCGCCTCGCCCATCGCCGCCGGCTGCACCTCGGACTGCAGGAACTCCGGCACGACGAAACGTCCGGCAAGGATGTTCGGCAGCCCCACATACGGCAGGTACGCCATCGGCCGCATGATGCGGTAGCTGATTGCGCTCATGCGATAGGCGATGACCATCGGCCGGCGAAAGAGCGCCGTTTCGAGCGTGGCGGTGCCGCTGGCGACGAGCACCGCTTCGGCGGCCGCCAGCGCATCGTGTGCGCGTCCGCGCACGACCGTCAACGACATCGTCTCGGGAAGACGCGCGCGCGCGGCGATCGTCTTCAGGCGCTCGAAGGCCGCGTCGGAGGCCGCCGGCATCACGAAGCGAAGCTCGCGCCGTCGCTGGTGCAGCCACGCCGCGGTGGCGAGGAAAGGGCCGGCCAGGTGCTCGATCTCGGAGGCGCGGCTGCCGGGCAGCAGCGCGACGACCGCTGCGTCGGCGGGCATGCCGAGCGCGCGCCGGGCCGCTTCGGCATCGACCTCGAGCGGGATCGCGTCGGCGAGCGGGTGGCCCACGTAGGTCGCGTCGACGCCGGCGTCGCGGTACAGCGCCTCCTCGAAGGGAAACAGCAGCAGGATGCGGTCGACGCTTGCGGCGATGCGGCGCATGCGCTCGCGGCGCCACGCCCAGATCGACGGGCCGATGAAATGCACGACGCGCAGTCCGCCTTCGCGCAACGCGCGCTCGAGGTCGAGATTGAAGTCGGGCGCATCGACACCGACGAAGACATCCGGCCGCCACTGCAGCAGCCGCGTGCGCAGTGCGTTGCGCATCCGCCGCAGCCGCGGATACTCGCGCAGCACCTCGAGGTATCCGTTGACGGACAGCGCGTCGATCGTCCACCACGGATCGAAACCGTGCTGGCGCATCGACGGGCCGCCGATGCCGGCCGCCTGCACGCGATCGACCCGCTCGGCGATCCCGCCGAGCAGCGCGGCGCCGAGCACGTCGCCCGAAGCTTCGCCCGCGACCATCCCGAGCGCGAGCGCTTCGCGACGCGCGGACGGCGCCGGCATCAACGCACGATGCCGCGGCTCACGCGCTCGAGGAACGCGACGAGCAGCGCGAGGTCGTCGGCCGTCGTCGTCGGCTCGCCGGCAGGGACGCCGGAATCGCCCGGCGGGTCCGCACGCTCGCCGGACCGCTCGCGCTGCGTTGCCCGCAGCGCCTCGAGCGCCTGCTGCAGCGTGAGGCCGCTGCGGTACAGCGTTCTGTATGCGCGTCGGATCGTCTCGATGCGCTCGGCGGAGAACCCGCGCCGGCGCAGTCCTTCGGAGTTGATGCCGTGCGCGGCGGCCGTGTTGCCCGAGGCCATCACGTACGGCGGGACGTCGTGCAGCACGACGGTGGACACGCCGGTCATCGCGTGCGCGCCGATCTTGCAGAACTGGTGCACCTGCGACGCGCCGCCGAGGATCACCCAGTCGCCGATCTCGACGTGGCCGCCGAGATTCGTGCTGTTGGCGAAGATCGTGTGGCTGCCGATGATGCAGTCGTGCGCGACGTGCACGTAGGCCATGATCCAGTTGTCGTCGCCGATGCTCGTGACGGTGCGGTCCTGCACGGTGCCGCGGTTCAGCGTGACGCATTCGCGGATCGTGTTGCCGTCGCCGATCTCGAGCCAGGTTTCCTCGCCGGCGTATTTCTTGTCCTGCGGGTCGGCGCCGATCGATGCGAACGGGAAGATGCGGTTGTCGGCACCGATCGTAGTGTTGCGATGAACGACGACGTGCGCGCCGATGCTCGTGCGCGCGCCGATGCGCACTTTCGGGCCGATCACCGCGTAGGGCCCGACCTCGACGCCGTCGCCGAGCTCTGCCTCGGCGTCGACGAGCGCGCTCGGGTGAACGTTCGTCATTGCGTCGGCTGCGTCGCCTCGGCCGGCGCGATCTCGCGCAGCGTGCACATCAGCTCCGCTTCGGCTGCGACCTGTCCGTCGACCGTGGCCTTGCCCGCGTATTTCCAGATCGAGCGTGCGATGCGCACGATCTCGACCTCCAGCCGCAGCTGATCGCCCGGCACCACCGGACGCTTGAAGCGCGCGCTGTCGATGCCGACGAAGTAGTACACCGAGCGTGCGTCGGAGGTGCGCCCCATCGTCTGGAACGAGAGAATGCCCGCTGCCTGCGCGAGCGCCTCGATCTGCAGCACGCCGGGCATCACCGGATAGTGCGGGAAGTGGCCGAGGAAATGCGGCTCGTTGATCGTGACGTTCTTGATCGCGACGATGCGCTTGCCGAGCTCGAGCTCGATGACGCGATCGACCAGCAGCAGCGGATAGCGATGCGGCAGGTGTTCGAGGATCGCGTGGATGTCGAGCACGGTCATTCGTCGGTCCTGTGGTGTTGCGTCGTTGCCCGCATTCGTGCGCGCTCCTGCGGCAGGCGCCGCACCAGTGCGGCCGCCTTCTCCCAGTGCGCATTGTCCATCAGCGGGAAGACGCCGGAGTAGAAGCCGGGCCGGCGAATGGAACGCGTGACGAGACTCATTGCCGAGATCGTCACGTCGTCGCAGATTTCGAGATGGCCGAGGATGCCTGCGCCACCGCCGATCCGGCAGCGGCGTCCGATCCGTGCGCTGCCGGCGATGCCCACGCAGCCGGCGATCGCGGTGCGCTCGCCGATCTGCACGTTGTGTGCGACCTGGATCAGGTTGTCGAGCTTGCAGCCGTCGCCGATGATCGTGTCGTCGAGGGCACCGCGGTCGATCGTGCAGTTCGCGCCGATCTCGACCGCGTCTCCGATGACGACCCGGCCGAGCTGCGGGATCTTCTCCCAGCCTTCGGTGCTGTCGACGAAACCGAACCCGTCGGATCCGACCACGGTTCCCGGAAAGACTTCGCAGTCGCGGCCGATCTCGCAGTCGTGCTCGACGGTGACGCGCGCGTGCAGGCGCGTGCCCTCGCCGATCCGGCTGCCGGTCCCGACGTGCGAACCGGCTTCGACGACCGCACCGTCGCCGAGCACCGCGCCGTCGTCGATCGTGACGAAGGCACCGACGTGCACGTCGCGCCCGAGTCGCACCGCCGCGCCGATCGCTGCCTGCGGATGCACGCCGGCGGATGGGCGCGGTGCAAGACGCAGCGCGACATGGCGGGCGATTGCCGCGAAGCTGCGCTGCGCATCGTCGCTCTCGAGCAGTGCCGTCTGCGCAGGCAGATGGCCGGCGAGTTGCGGCGCGACGACGACGGCACCGGCGCGCGTGGCCTGCGCCGATGCGGCGAGTCGCGGCGTGGCGAGGAAGGCGAGATCGTCGGGGCCTGCCGACTCGAGGCTGGCGAGCGAGTGCACCGGTTGCGCCGGATCTCCGCGGACGAGCCGGGCGCCGCCGAGCCTCGCGAGCTCGCCGAGGCTCGGCGGCGGATCGAGCCGGCGCACGTTTCTTTACGGCTTGCCGTTGGCGAGCGCGCGCAGCACCTTGTCGGTGATGTCGATCCGCGGGCTCGCGAAGACCGCTTCCTGCAGGATGATGTCGTAGTTCTCCTGCTCGGCGATCTGCTTGATCGCGCGATTGGCCTGGTCGATCACCTGCGCGAGCTCCTCATTGCGACGCTGATTGAGGTCTTCGCGGAATTCACGCTGGCGACGCTGGAAGTCTTTCTCGAGATCGGAGAACTCGCGCTGCCGGCGCAGACGATCGGCATCGCTCATCACCGAGGCGTCGCGCTCGAGCCGCTCGCCGAGCGCCTTCAGGCGCGCGCCCATGTCCTGCAGCTCCTTGTCGCGTTTGTTGAACTCGACCTCGAGCTTCTGCTGTGCCGACTTCGCCGGCCCGGCGTCGCGCAGGATGCGCTCGGTGTTCACGAAGCCGATTTTCGGCGCGTCCTGCGCAAGGGCCGGAACGCACGCGACGGCCAGCGCGCACGCGGCAAGCCAACCGAAGAACTTCATTCGGCGCTTCCTGTCTGGATGGGTGGCACGGATTGTCGCACAGCGCTCAGAATCCGGTTCCGATCTGGAACTGCAATCGCTGCGTGCGATCGCCTTCCTTCTTGCGCAGCGGCACGGCGAGACTGAGTTTCAGCGGTCCGATCGGTGACAGCCAGGTCAGCCCCACGCCGGTGGAGTAGCGAAGCTCGCTCAGGCTGATCGTGTCGCCGTCCGGGAAGACGCTGCCGGCGTCCAGGAACACGAAGGAGCGGATCGTCCGGTCGCGGCCCGTTCCCGGCAGCGGGAAGATGAACTCGGCACTGCCGACGATGCGCGTCTGACCGCCGAGCGGAACCAGGCGTGTGTCGCCGCTCAGGCGGAACTCCTCTTCCTTCGGTCCGAGCGAGCTCGGGTAGTAGCCGCGGACCGAGCCGATGCCGCCCGCATAGAAGTTCTTGAAGAGCGGAAACGGCTTGCCGCCGAAGCCGCGGCCTACGCCGAAGTCGCCGTTCAGCGCGAGGGTGAAGTCGCGGCCGAGCGGGTAGTACCACTGGTGCAGATAGGTGGCGCGCCAGTAGCGCAGCTCGGCCACCGGCAGCGTGACCTCGAGGTTCGCCGTCTGCACGCGACCGCGCGTCGGCACGATCGCGCTGTCGCGGCTGTCGCGGATCCAGCCGACGTTGGCGAGCAGCGCCGTGCTCGACGAGCCGAAGTCGTCGACGAACTGCTGGTAGCGCACCGGCGGTCGATCGCCGAGGCGCACGTCGTTGCGCTCGAAGGTGGTGCCGAAGCTGATGCGATCGAACTCGGTATATGGAATGCCGAAACGCAGGCCGATACCGCTCGCGCGCGTGCGGTAGTCGCCCAGCCCGAGCTCGTCGGCGTCGAAGCTGCGCGTGTACAGGTCGAAGGAGCGGCTGACGCCGTCGGGCGTGAAATACGGATCGGTGTGCGACAGCACTACCGTTCGGGACAGCCGGCTCGTATTTACCTCGAGTGCGAGCGACTTGCCGGTACCGAGGAAGTTGTGCTGGACGATCGAGCCCGACAGGATGACCTTGTCGGTGCTCGAGAAGCCGATGCCGAGCGTGATGTTGCCGGTGGGTCGTTCGGTGACGACGACCTGCAGGTCGATCTGGTCGGGCGCGTCGGGCACCGGGCGCGAGTCGATGCGCACCTCGGTGAAATAACCGAGCCGGTCGATCCGCTCGCGCGACAGCTGGATCTTCTCGGCGTCGTACCACGCGTCCTCGAACTGACGCATCTCGCGCCGGATCACCTCGTCGCGCGTGCGCAGGTTGCCCGCGATATCGATGCGGCGCACGTACACGCGCCGTCCGGGATCGACGAGGATGTCGAAGGCCACCTGCTGCTGCTGGCGATCAATGTCGGGCACCGCGTTGACGTTGGCGAACGCGTAGCCGAGCGCGCCGAGTCGCTCGGAGATGCGGTTGGTCGATTCGGTGAGCCTGCTGCCCGAGAAGACGTCGCCAGGCTCGAGCTCGACGAGCTCGGCGAACTCCTCCTGCCGACCGAGCAGCTCGCCGCCGAAGCGCACCTCGGAGACACGGAACGGCTGCCCCTCATGGATATCGACCGTGATCTCGACGCGCTCCTTGTCGGGCGAGATCGACACCTGCGTCGACTCGATCGCGAACTCGAGAAAGCCGCGGTCGAGATAGAACGAGCGCAGCGCTTCGAGGTCACCGGCGAGCTTCTCGCGCGCGTACTGGTCGTTCTTCGAATACCAGGTGAACCAGCCGGGCGTGGTCAGCCGCATCTCGTCGAGCAGCTGCTTCTCGCTGAATGCCTTGTTGCCGACGAAGCGGATCGACGTGATGCGCGCGTTTGCGCCCTCCTCGACTGCCAGCGAGATGCCGACCCGGTTGCGTTCGAGCGGCGTGATCGTCGACGTGACCTGCACGCCGTATTTGCCGCGAGCGAGGTACTGGCGCTTGAGCTCCTGCTCGGCGCGCTCGAGCACCGCGCGGTCGAAGATGCGCGACTCGGCCAGGCCCTGGTCGCGCAGCGTCTTGCGCAGCGCGTCGCGGTCGAACTCCTTCGCGCCGGTGATGTCGATCGACGCGATCGCCGGGCGCTCCTCGACGAACACGACGAGCACGTCGCCTTCGGCCTCGAGCCGCACGTCGCGGAAGAACCCGGTGGCGAACAGCGCCTTGACGGCGTCGCTCGCCTTCTCGTTGGTCATCGTGTCGCCGACGCGCACCGGCAGGTAACTGAAGACCGTGCCGGGCTCGGTGCGCTGGACGCCTTCGATGCGGATGTCGCGGATCGTGAAGGGCTCGAAGGCACCGGCAAGCACCGGTATCAGCGAGAGGATCAGAACAGCCAGCGCTCGACGCGCCGCACCCGGATTGCGCCCCGGTCGGCGTCGAGCGAATCGCATTCGTTCAGGAACCGATCAACCGAGTGAAGTCGTTGAAGAGCGCGACTGCCATCATCATCATGATGAGGGCGAGGCCGGCCTTTTGCGTGATGATCATGAAGCGCTCCGACAATGGGCCGCCCTTGAGCGCTTCGAGCGCGTAATATACCAAATGACCTCCGTCGAGAACGGGGATCGGCAGCAGGTTCAGCACACCGAGGCTGATGCTGATCAGCGCCAGAAAGCTCACGTAGGCGATCCATCCCACGCGCACTGTCTGCCCCGCAAGATCGGCGATCGTCACCGGCCCGCTCAGGTTGCGCATCGACAGCTCGCCGGTGACCATCTTGCCCAGCATCCGCAGCGAGAACGCCGACATCTCCCAGGTCTGGCGAACGCCATGGCCGAGTGATGCCACCGGACCGTAGCGCACCGTCTGCATCGCCAGGCGATCCTGCAGCCCGGCGCCGATGCGACCGATGCCGTCCTGCAGCTGCGGCGTCACCGACAGCGTGATCACCGCGCCGTCGCGCAGCACCTCGAAATGCAGCGTCTGGTCGGCACTGCCCTGCACCGCTTCGATCACCTGTTTCGCGCGTTCGATCGGTGTGCCGTCGATCGAGACGATCAGGTCGCCGGGACGCAATCCGTCGCGCTCGGCTGCACCCGCGGGCAGCAGGTTGCCGACGGCGACGTCGCCCGGTGCGATGTGCACGCCGAGCGTGCCGAGGAAGTCGCGCTCGGCTTCGCCCGCCGGCAGGCCGCTCGCATCGAGCTCGAGCGTACGCCGCTCGCCGTCGCGCTCGACGACGAGCGCAGTCGGGCGCCGCTCGATCACCGGCTCGAGCAGCGCGAGCCGCAGGTCGTTCCACGAACGCACCGTGCTGCCGTCGACCTCGACGATACGATCGCCGCCCTGCAGCTGCGCGGTCGCGGCCGGAGTGGCCGCCGGCGGCGTGTCGAGCAGCGCGGCCGGTTCCTGCATGCCGACCCAGCCCACCATCGCATAGAGCGCAATCGCGAGCAGGAAGTTCGCGAGCGGCCCGGCGACGACGATCGCCGAGCGCTGCGCCAGCGATTTGCGCGTGAAGGCGCGCGACAGCTCGTGCGGTGGAATCGGGCCGCAGTCTGGGTCGCGCTCGTCGAGCATGCGCACGTAGCCGCCGAGCGGGATCGACGCGATCGACCATTCGGTGCGGTCGGGCCCGATGCGCCAGCTCACGAGCGGCCGGCCGAAGCCGATCGAGAAGCGCAGCACCTTCACGCCGCACCAGCGGGCGACGAGATAGTGGCCGAGCTCGTGCACGAAGATCAGCAGCGTGAGCGCTGCGAGGAAAGCGACGATCGTCTGGATCGTGTTCATGCGGTGCACCTGCTGAGTTGGCTGCGCGCGAGCGTGCGGGCCTCGTCGTCGAGGGCGAAGACCTCGTCGATGGCCGAGCCGGCTGCGCGATCGCCGATCGCCTGCAGGACGGACTCGGTGACACCGGCAATGTCGGTGAAGCGGATCATGCGATCGAGAAACGCGGCAACCGCCACCTCGTTGGCCGCGTTGAGCACGCACGGCGCCGCGCCGCCCGCGGCGAGCGCCTCGTGCGCCAGTCGCAGGCAGGGGAAACGCCGTGCGTCGGGCGCCTCGAACTCGAGGCGTCCGATGGCGACCAGGTCGAGCGGCGCGACGCCGCTGTCGATGCGTTCCGGGTGCGCGAGCGCCTGCGCGATCGGCGTGCGCATGTCGGGGTTGCCCATCTGTGCGAGCACCGAGCCGTCGTCGTACTCGACCAGCGAGTGCACGATGCTCTGCGGGTGCACCAGCACTTCGAGCTGCGAGCCGGGCACCTCGAACAGGTGGAATGCTTCGATCAGCTCGAGGCCCTTGTTCATCATCGTCGCCGAGTCGACCGAGATCTTGCGTCCCATCGACCAGTTCGGATGCGCGCAGGCCTGCTCGGGCGTTGCGGCGCTCATCTCGGCGAGCGTCGCGCTGCGGAAAGGTCCGCCCGACGCGGTGAGCATGATCCGGCGAACCCCGGATGCGCAGCGGCCCGTGCCGCCGTCGGCCGGCAGGCACTGGAAGACGGCGTTGTGCTCGCTGTCGATCGGCAGCACCGTGGCGCTGCCTTCGCGACACGCGCACAGGAAGACGTCGCCGGCCATCACCAGCGATTCCTTGTTCGCGAGCAGGATCCGCTTGCCCGCGCGTGCGGCGGCAATCGTCGGGGCGAGGCCGGCGGCGCCGACGATCGCCGCCATCACGGTGTCGACCTCGTCGTGCGCGGCAAGCTCGACGAGCGCTGCCGTGCCGGCAAGCACCTCGGTGTCGAGCCCGCTGGCGGCGATGCGGTCGGCGAGCGCGCGGGCCGCGTCGGCATCGGCGAGCGCCGCATAGCGCGGCCGGAATCGCAGGCATTGCTCGTACAGCGCATCGACGCGGCATTGCGCGGCCAGCGCGAACACGCGGTAGCGATTCGGGTGCCGTGCGACCACGTCGAGCGTGCTGCGTCCGATCGAGCCGGTGGCGCCGAGGATCGTGAGCGATTGCATGGCGCCCGATTATCCCAGCAGCTGATGCAGCAGCATGGCGGCCGGCATCACCGGCACCAGCGCATCGATGCGGTCGAGCACGCCGCCGTGCCCGGGCAGTACCGTGCCGCTGTCCTTCACGCCGGCCTGGCGCTTGAGCAGCGATTCGTGCAGGTCGCCGACGATCGACAGCGCGGCGAGCGCGACGAGCAGGATCAACGCGCCGACGACCGTCCATTCGTCGACGAGCCGCGCCGGCAAGGTCGACGAGAACGCAGGCAGTGACGCGACGACGAGGCCAAGGACGGCAACCGCGACGAAGCCGCCGATCGCACCTTCCCAGGTCTTCCCGGGGCTGATCGACGGCGCGAGCTTGTTCCGGCCGAAGGCGCGCCCGGCGAAATAGGCGGCGATGTCGGCGACCCAGACGATCGCCATCGCGACCAGCAGCGCGAGCGGGCCGATCGCCCGCAACGCGACGAGCGCGACCCAGCAGCCGAGCAGCCACCCGGCAGCGAGCACGACACCCCCGCCGCGAGCGTCGTGACTGCGCAGGTGCAGCGGGCCGAGCACGAGCCATGAGAGCGTGGCCGCCGCGCACACGGCAACGACGAAAACCGGCGGCCAGCCGGCCGTCTCGCGCCAGACGAGCAGCGCGGCGCCGACGACCGCGAGCAGGACCGCCACCGCCGTCGCCGAGCGGGTGCTGTCGAGCAGGCGCACCCATTCCCAGGCGGCGACAGCGAGAAAGACGAGCGTGACGGCTCCCCAGACCCAGGGATCGAAGCGGAAGATCGGCGGCAGCAGGATCGCCAGCAGGACCAGCGCGGTGACGACTCGCTTGCCGAGCATCTGCGTGGCCCGGTTCAGTGCGCGGACACGGGCGGGATCACGGACCGTTCAGCCCGCTTCGGCCGCCGAGACCTGCGCGCTCGTCTGCCCGAAGCGGCGCTCGCGCCGGCGAAAGGACTCGATCGCGCGATCGAGTGCCGCGGCGTCGAAATCCGGCCAGAACGTGTCGGTGAAGTACAGCTCGGTGTAGGCGAGCTGCCACAACAGGAAATTGCTGATTCGCTGCTCGCCGCCGGTTCGCACGAAGAGGTCGGGCTCCGGAGCGTAGGCCATTGCCAGGTGCGGCGAAAGCGCCTGCTCGCCGATGCGGTCGGGGTCGTGCGCGAGCTCGGGCTGCGCACGCAGCATCGCCTGTGTCGCCTGCAGGATATCCCAGCGACCGCCGTAGTTCGCCGCGACGGTGAGCGTGAGTCGCCGGTTCGATGCGGTGCGCGCCTCGGCCTGCGCGATCAGCTGGCGCAGGCGCGGCTCGAAGGCCGACAGGTCGCCGATGACGCGAAGGCGGATGCCGTTGGCGCGCAGTTGCGCGACCTCGCGCTCGAGCGCGGTGACGAACAGGCGCATCAGCAGCGACACCTCGTCGGCCGGCCGGCGCCAGTTCTCGGAGCTGAACGCGAACAGCGTGAGGAACTCGACGCCGCGCCTTGCGCAGGTCTCGACCGTCGCACGCACGGCTTCGACGCCCTTGGCGTGCCCGGCCACGCGCGGCAGCCGCCGCTGCGTCGCCCAGCGTCCGTTGCCGTCCATGATGATCGCGACGTGCCGCGGCACCTCGCGCGGGCGCGGAACGGTGATCGTCGTGCTCGTGACGGGCATCATCGATGCGCAGCAGCTTGCCGGCGACACGTTGTCAGACGGTCATGATCTCGCGCTCCTTCACGTCGAGCATCCGATCGATCTCGACGACGAAGCGGTCGGTGAGTTTCTGGATCTCGTCGGTCGCGCGACGCTCGTCGTCCTCCGAGATCTCCTTGTCCTTGACGAGCTTTTTCAGGTGCTCGTTGGCGTCGCGCCGCAGGTTGCGAACGGCCACCTTCGCCTGTTCGCCTTCGTGCTTGACGACCTTGGTGAGCTCGCGCCGGCGCTCCTCGGACAGCGGCGGCATCGGCACGCGGATGAGGTCGCCGCTGGTCGCCGGGTTCAGGCCGAGGTCCGATTCGCGGATCGCCTTGTCGACGACCTGCACCATCTTCTTTTCCCACGGCTGCACGCCCAGCGTGCGCGCGTCCTGGACCGTGACGTTGGCGACCTGTCCGATGGGCACCGACGTGCCGTAGTAGTCGACGTGAATGTGGTCGAGCAGCCCGGCGTGCGCACGGCCGGTGCGCACCTTCGCGAGGCTGGCGCGCAGCGACTCGATCGACTTCTGCATCTTCTGCTCGGCCGATTCCCTGACTTCCGCAATGCTCATGATTCCTCCGCACAACGGTTCGCGACGGCCGCCCCGCCGGCGGCGCGGCGCGAGGCGCGGCCCGTGTCAAACATGGACCAGCGTGCCTTCGTCATCGCTGCAAAGCGCACGCTGCAACGCGCCTTCGTCGAAGATCGAGAAGACCTTGATCGGCAGCTTGCGGTCGCGGCACAGCGCAAAGGCCGTCGCATCCATCACTTTCAGGTGGCGCGCGATCACCTCGTCGAAGCTGATCCGCGAGAAACGCTGCGCCGATGGATCGAGCATCGGGTCGGCGCTGTAGACGCCGTCGACCTTCGTTGCCTTGAGCACCACCTCGACCCCCATCTCGGCGCCGCGCAACGCGGCGGCGGTGTCGGTGGTGAAGAACGGGTTGCCGGTGCCCGCCGCGAAGATGACGACCTTGCCTTCCTCGAGGTAGCGCAGCGCCTTCGGCCGGATATACGACTCGACGACCTGCTCGATCTTCAGCGCCGATTGCACGCGAGCGACGACACCGTGCTGGCGCAGCGCGTCCTGCAGCGCGAGCGAGTTCATCACGGTGGCGAGCATGCCCATGTAGTCGGCAGTGGCGCGATCCATTCCGGCCGCGCCGCCCGCGACGCCGCGAAAGATGTTGCCGCCGCCGATCACGATGGCGAGCTCGACACCCATCGAAACCACTGTGGCGATCTCGCGCACCATCCGCTGGATGGTCTCGGCGTTGATGCCGTAGGCGTCGTCGCCCATCAGCGCCTCGCCCGAGAGCTTGAGCAGCACGCGGCGATAAAGCAACTGCGGCAACTGCGCAGCGGGCGCTTCGATCGCCACCGCGGACGCGGCCGGGCTGTCGTTCGAGCTCACGAACTCTCCTGATCCATCGGCGGCGATTCCACGCGAGGTGGACCGCCGCCGCCCGCGATTATGGGGCTTTTCCGACGCGGCTGCCGTGGTCGCGTCGGGCCTTGCCGCCACGATACGCGGGCTTCCTTCAACGTCCGGCCGCAGCGGCGGCCTGTGCAGCCACCTCGGCCGCGAAGTCGGCCTGCCGGCGCTCGATGCCCTCGCCGACGACGAACAGCACGAACTGCGCCACCTGTGCGCCGCGCGCCTTCAGCAGCTGCTCGATCGTCTGCTTGTCGTCCTTGACGAAGGGCTGGCCGAGCAGCGTGACCTCCTTCAGGTACTTCTGCACTGCGCCTTCGACCATTTTCGAGACGATCTCGGGCGACTTGCCGGGCTTGCCTTCAGCCCGGGCCTTTGCCTGCTCCTCGTCCGCTTTCTGCTGCGCGATCGAGCGCTCGCGCTCGACGTCGTCGGCCGGCACGCCGTCGCGCGACAGCGACTTCGGCTTGCTCGCCGCGATGTGCATCGCGAGATCGCGTCCGAGCGTGTCGTCGCCGCCGACGAGATCGACGATCACGCCGATCTTCGAGCCGCCGTGCACGTAGCTCGTGAGCCGCCCTTTGGCCTCGAGCCGGGCGAAGCGGCGGACGGTGATGTTCTCGCCGATGCGCCCGACCAGCGCGGTACGGACCTGCTCGACGGTGCCGCCTTCGATCGGCAGCTGCGCGAGCGAATCGACGTCGGCCGGCGCCTGCGTCGCGACGCGTTCGGCGAGCGTACCCGCGAACGCGACGAAGTCGTCGTTGCGCGCGACGAAGTCGGTCTCGCTGTTGACCTCGACGAGTGCGCCGAGCTTCGCGTCGTCGGCGATCCACACGGCGACGATGCCCTCGGCGGCGACCCGCGCCGCCGCCTTGCTCGCCTTGTTGCCGAGCTTCACGCGCAGGATCTCTTCCGCGCGCGCCAGGTCGCCGCCGGCTTCGGTGAGTGCCTTCTTGCACTCCATCATCGGCGCGTCGGTCTTCTCGCGCAGCTCCTTGACCATGCTCGCAGTGATCGCGGTCATCGGTTCGCTCCCTCGATTCTCATGTTCGTCGTTGCCTCATTCGTCCTCACCGTCGACTTCGACGAATTCCTCTTCGTCGGACGCGCTCTTCGCGATCTCCTGCAGTGCCGCGGCGCGGCCCTCGAGAATCGCGTCGGCGGCGCCGCGCGCGTACAGGCGGATCGCCTTGCCGGAGTCGTCGTTGCCCGGGATGACGTGGTCGATGCCGACCGGCGAATGGTTGCTGTCGACGACGGCGACGATCGGGATGCCGAGTTTCCTGGCTTCGGTGATGGCGATGCGGTGAAAACCCACGTCGATGACGAACATCGCGTCGGGCAGCGCACCCATCTCCTTGATGCCGCCCAGGCTCTTGTGCAGCTTGTCGAGCTCGCGCTGGAAGAGCAGCGATTCCTTCTTCGACATGCGCTCGATGCCGCCTTCCTCGACGGTGGCTTCCATGTCCTTCAGGCGCTTGATCGACGTCTTCACGGTCTTGAAGTTCGTGAGCATGCCGCCGAGCCAGCGCTGGTCGACGAAGGGCATGCCGGCGCGCTGCGCTTCCTCGGCGATGATCTCGCGCGCCTGGCGCTTGGTGCCGACGAACAGCACGGTGCCGCGGTTGGCCGCGAGCTGGCGCAGGTATTTCATCGCCTCGTCGTATTGCGTGAGCGACTTCTCGAGGTTGAAGATGTGGATGCGGTTGCGGTGCCCGTACAGGAAGGGGGCCATCCGCGGGTTCCAGAATCGTGTCTGGTGGCCGAAATGGACTCCGGCCTCGAGCATTTGCCGCATGGAAACGGTCATGACAAACTCCGATCGGGTTGGGTCTGACGCATCGCCGCTGACCGCCGAACGCCCTCATGGCCGACGGCGGCACCCTCGATCGACGATGCGCGTGATTTGCCTCGCTTGTTTGCGTCGCTCCTGGAGCGACGCTCCCGAGGCATTGCTTCAGCTCATTGCTTCAAGAGCATTGCTTCAATCTCCACCCAGGCGCGCAGCCCGAGCGAAGCCTATAATCCTAGCATGCCAGTGATCCTCAAGTCTGCCGCGCAGATCGAAGCGATGCGCGTCGCCGGTCGTCTGGCCGGCGAGGTCCTCGACTACATCACGCCCTTCGTCAAGGCGGGCGTGACCACCGACGAACTCGACCGGCTGTGCCATCGGTACATGACCGAGGTGCAGGGGACGGTGCCGGCGCCGCTGAACTACGCACCGCCCGGCTACTCGCCCTATCCGCGCTCGACCTGCACCTCGGTAAACCATCAGGTCTGCCACGGCATCCCCGGCGAGCGTCAGCTGAAGAACGGCGACATCCTGAACATCGACATCACGGTGATCAAGGACGGCTACCACGGCGACACGAGCCGCATGTTCCTGATCGGCGAGCCTTCGGTAGCCGCACGGCGCCTGTGCCGCGTCACCTTCGAATGCATGTGGATCGGCATCGACCAGGTCCGGCCGGGCGCCACGATCGGCGACATCGGCCACGCGATCCAGAAGTACGCCGAGGCGAGCGGCTATTCGGTCGTGCGCGAGTTCTGCGGGCACGGCATCGGCGAGCGCTTCCACGAGGAGCCGCAGGTGCTGCATTACGGCCGACCGGGCACCGGCGAGACGTTGCGCCCCGGAATGATCTTCACGATCGAGCCGATGATCAACGCCGGCCGGCGCGAGGTGCGCGAGCTCTCCGACGGCTGGACCATCGTCACCAAGGACCACAGCCTGTCGGCGCAATGGGAGCACATGCTGCTCGTCACCGACACCGGGTACGAAGTCCTCACGATGTCGGCGGGCGCCCCGCCCCGTCCGGAATCGCTGCCGACGGCCGCGTGACGACCGGCGAGGCCGCACCGACGGCAACGTATACGCCCGTCGGGTCGGCTGGCGCCGACGACATCCGCGACGCCTACCGGCGCGCGCGCGCGGCGGCCATCGCGCGCTTTCGCGCACAGCCTGATCCCGACGCGCTGACACGCTCGCTCACCGCAGCCACCGACCGCGCGCTGCGCGCGCTGTGGCGCCTGCACGCGCCGGGCCGCACCGGGTCGCTCGTCGCGGTGGGTGGCTACGGCCGGCGCGAGCAGTTTCCGCATTCCGACGTCGACCTGATGGTGCTCGTTCCCGGAGCGCTCGATGCCGCGCAGGCAGCACGCATCGAAGCATTCATCGGCGCGTGCTGGGACTGCGGACTGCCGATCGGGCACAGCGTGCGCAGCATCGACGACTGTGTCGCCGAGGCGCGTGCGGATGTCACCGTACAGACGAGCCTGCTCGAGCTGCGCTGGCTGGCCGGCAGCCGGCAGCGCTGTGCCGATGCGCAGGCACGCCTGCGCGCGAATCTCGATCCGGCGACGTTCTTCTCGGCCAAGCTCGTCGAGATGCGACAACGGCACGCGAAGTACAACGACACGCCGTACAGCCTGGAGCCGAACACCAAGGAGAGCCCGGGCGGGTTGCGCGACCTGCAGCTGCTCGTCTGGCTCGCGCGCGCCGCCGGCCTCGGTCGGCGCTGGAGCGAGCTCGCGTCGCAGGGGCTGATCACCGGGGGCGAAGCGGCACAGCTGCGCCGCAACGAGCGGCGGCTCAAGCGCATCCGCGCGATGCTGCACATCGTCGCCGATCGCCACGAGGACCGGCTCGTCTTCGACCTGCAGGCGCAGGTGGCCGGCGCGCTCGGGCTCGACGACGGTGATCCGCGGCGGGCCTCCGAAGAGCTGATGCAGCGCTACTACTGGGCGGCGAAGGCGGTCGTCCAGTTGAACACGATCGTGCTGCAGAACCTGCGCGCGGCGATCCTGCCGGCGCGCGACGCACACGGCGAGCCGATCGACGCGCTGTTCCGCAACGTGAACGGGCTGCTCGACGCGATCGACCCGCAGTGCTTCGAGCGCGAGCCGTCGTCGATCCTGCGCGCGTTCCGCACGATGCAGGAGCATCCCGAACTGCGCGGAATCGCCACGACGACGCTGCGCGCGCTGTGGAACGCGCGCACCGGCATCGACGGGCGCTTCCGGCGCGACCCGGCGAACCGCGCACTGTTCCTGCAGATCCTGCAGGCGCCGCGCGGCATCACGCACGAACTGCGGCGGATGAACCAGTGGTCGATCCTCGGCCACTACCTGCCGCCCTTTCGCCGCATCATCGGACGGATGCAGCACGACCTGTTCCACGTGTACACGGTCGATCAGCACATCCTGATGGTGATTCGCAACCTGCGCCGGTTCACGATGCCCGAGCACGCGCACGAGTACCCGTTCTGCAGCGAGCTGATGGCCGATTTCGCCGAGCCCTGGCTGTTGTACGTCGCGGCGCTCTTCCACGACATCGCCAAGGGCCGCGGCGGCGATCACTCGGTGCTCGGAAGCATCGACGCGCGCCGCTTCTGTCGCGCGCACGCGCTGAGCGACGACGACACGGCACTCGTCGAGTTCCTCGTGCTGCACCATCTGACGCTGTCCTCGGTCGCGCAGAAGCAGGATCCCGGCGACCCGGAGGTCGTCGCGCGTTTCGCTGCCATCGTGGGCAGCGAACGGCGCCTGGTCGCGCTGTACCTGCTCACGGTCGCCGACATCCGCGGCACGAGCCCGAAGGTGTGGAACGCCTGGAAAGGCAAGCTGCTAGAGGATCTCTTCTTTGCGACGCTGCGCGTGCTGCAGGGGCACGCGCCGTCGACGCACACGCGCGTCGAGGCGGTACGCCGCGACGCCGCGCGCGTGCTCTCGCTCTACGGGCTCGACGAGTCGCGGTACGCGCACTTCTGGAAGCAGCTCGACGTGCCGTACTTCCTTCGCCACGATGCGCAGGACGTCGCCTGGCATGTGCGCGTGCTGCACGCGCACGTCGACACGCGCGTTCCGATCGTTCGCTCGCGGCTGTCGCCGGTCGGCGAAGGCTTCGAAGTGGTCGTCTACCTGCCCGACCAACCCGACCTGTTCGCCCGGATCTGCGGCTACTTCGACAGCCGACGGCTGTCGGTGCTCGAGGCGCGCATCCACACGACCCGCCATGGCTACGCGCTCGACACCTTCGTCCTGGTGGACCCCGACGCGGTGACGCAGCACGCCGACGTGCTCGGCAAGGTGCAGGACGAACTCGCGCAGCGGCTTGCCGAGCGTCACGAGCTGGCCCCGCCGCTCGAGGGACGCAGCTCGCGCCGCTCGCGCCACTTCCCGATCGAGCCGTCGGTCGACCTGCAGGTCGATGAACGCGGAGGCAGCTTCCTGATGTCGATCGTCGCCAACGACCGGACCGGGCTGCTGTACCGCATCGCCCGCGTGCTCGCGCACTACCGGATCAACGTGCAGACCGCGCGCATCACGACACTCGGCGACCGCGTCGAAGACGTGTTCTTGATCGATGGCGATGCGCTGGAGCGACCGCGCGAATCGCGGATGTTCCAGACGGCGTTGCTCGAAGCGATCAAGTGAAGGGTCACCCCGCACCCTTTACCCTTCACCTCTTCTAACCGCTTCTTCCAGCACCACGACCACCGCCTCCATCGCGCCGTCGAGCACGCGGCGAATGCCTTCGAGCGAGATCGACGAGCGGCTCGAGGCCTTGCCTGCTGCGTGATTGGCGACAACGCACAGTGCGGCGTAGGGAAGCTGCAGTTCGCGGGCGAGTGCTGCTTCGGGCATGCCGGTCATGCCGACGATGCAGCAGCCGTCGCGTTCGAGGCGCACAATCTCGGCGGCGGTCTCCAGGCGCGGGCCCTGCGTGCAGCCGTAGGTGGCGCCGTCGATCAGCGGACGCTGCGTGCGCAGCGCCGCGTCGATCAGTCGCTGGCGCGTCTCCGCGTCGTAGGGCTCGGTGAAGTCGATGTGCGTGACCGGCTGCTCGGCGCCCTCGAAGTAGGTGCCGTGGCGGCCGCTCGTGTAGTCGATGATCTGGTTCGGCACAACGAGCGCACCGGGTGCGCAGTCGCCGCGGATGCCGCCGACGGTTGCCACCGCGATCACGCGCTCGACGCCGATCTCCTGCAGCGCCCAGATGTTCGCGCGATAGTTGATCTCGTGCGGCGCGATCGTGTGCCCGTAGCCATGACGCGCGAGGAAGACGATCGGCACGCCGTTGATGTGGCCGAAGGTCAATGCGCACGACGGGTCGCCGTACGGAGTTCGCACGATCTCGCGCCGTGCGTCCTGCAATCCGCCGAGCCGGGCCAGCCCGGTGCCGCCGATGATCGCGAGCATGCGTTGTTCTCTCCTCTTCAGTTCTTCGCCGGATCCGCGGCCATCTGCAGCAGCGCCGCTTCGTCGATCACTGCGACGCCCAGCTCCTGTGCACGCACGAGCTTGCTGCCTGCCGCCTCGCCGGCGACGACGAAATCGGTCTTGCGCGATACCGATGATGCGACCGAGCCGCCGTGATGGCGGATCCATTCGTGTGCCTCGTCGCGCGACATCGTCGGCAACGTGCCGGTGACGACGAAGCTGCGCCCGCCCAGCGGCGCAGCGGATGCGCGTTCGGCCTGCGCCTCGTCGCGCAGCTCGCGCGGCCACTCGATACCCGCGGCGAGCAGTGCGTCGACGACGGCCAGGTTGTGCGATTCGCCGAGGAAACGCTGGAGGCTGGCGACGATCTCGGGGCCGATTCCTTCGAGCGGCACGGGTTCCGTCGCCTCACCGCGCGCCCGACGACGCACGTTCTCCTTCTGCACCGCCGCCTTGCGCACGGCGAGCGCTGCCCAGTCTTCGTTGCGCATCGCCTCGATGTCACCGTAGTGCACAGCGAGCAGTCGCGCGACTTCCTCGCCGACGTGACGGATGCCGAGTGCGTACAGGAAGCGCGCGAAGCTCGTCTGGCGGGAGCGGTCGATCGCGGCGACCAGGTTCGCTGCCGACTTCTCGCCCATGCGCTCGAGCGCGGCGAGCGTCGGCACGTCGAGCGCATAGAGATCGGCCGGCGTGCGCACGCGGCCCGTGTCGACGAGCTGCTCGACGATGCGCTCGCCCAGCCCGTCGATGTCCATCGCGCGCCGCTGCGCGAAATGCAGCAGGGCCTGCTTGCGCTGCGCTGCGCAGTACAGGCCGGCAACGCAACGCGCGTCGGCCTCGCCCTCCTCGCGAACGACGGCGGAGTCGCAGACCGGGCAGCGCGTCGGCATCTCGAACGCGCGCCGCGGCGTGCCGTCGTCGCGCCGCTCGACAAGCGCACGAACGACCTCGGGGATGACGTCACCCGCCCGCCGCACGACGACGTGATCGCCGATCAGCAGGTCCCTGCGCCGGATCTCGTCCTCGTTGTGCAGGGTCGCGCTCGTCACCGTGACGCCGCCGACGAACACCGGGCGCAGGCGCGCGACGGGCGTCAGCTTGCCGGTGCGCCCGACCTGCACCTCGATGTCGAGGAGCTCGCTGAGCGCTTCCTCGGCCGGGAACTTGTGTGCGATCGCGAAGCGCGGCGCGCGCGCAACGGTGCCGATCGCCTGCTGCCAGTCGCGACGGTCGAGCTTGTAGACGACGCCGTCGATGTCGTAAGGCAGATGGGCGCGCCGACCGAGCAGCCCCGCGTGGAACGCGAGCAGCCCGTCGATGTCGTGCGCGATCGCTCGTTCCGCCGACACCGGAAATCCGGTCGCCGCCAGCCAGTCGAGCAGACCACTCTGCGTAAGTGAAAGCTCGACGTCGACGGTCTCTCCGACGCCGTAGGCGAAAAAACGCAGCGGCCGCTGCGCGCTCACCGACGGATCGAGCTGGCGAAGGCTGCCGGCCGCGGCGTTGCGCGGATTGACGAACTCGCGCTCGCCGGCCGCGCGCTGCCGCTCGTTGATGCGTTCGAAATCGCGCCGGTAGAGCAATACCTCGCCGCGCACCTCGAGCACCCGGGGTGCGGCTCCGACCAGGCGCAGCGGAACCGCACGGATCGTGCGAACGTTTGCGGTGACGTCCTCGCCGGTGGTGCCGTCGCCGCGCGTCGCCGCGCGAACGAAGGCACCCTGCTCGTATCGCAGCTCGATCGCGAGCCCGTCGTATTTCGGCTCCATCGCGTAGGCGAGCGCATCGACCGGCAGCCCGAGTTCGCGCATCCGGTCGCGCACGCGGCGATCGAAGGCGCGCACCTCGTCCTCGTTCAGCGCGTTCGCCAACGACAGCATCGGCACCGAGTGACGTACCGACGCGAAGGCCGCGTTCGGCGCGCCCGAGACGCGCTGCGTCGGCGAATCCTCGACGACCAGCGAAGGATCCTCGTGCTCGATTGCCTGCAGCTCGCGAAACAGCGTGTCGTACTCGGCGTCCGGAACAGTGGGCGCGTCGAGTACGTAGTACTCGTGGTCGTAGCGGGCGATCAGCTCGCGCAGGCGGGCTGCGCGTTCGCGCGAAGTTTCCGCTCGCATGTCGACGGCAGGCCCTGGCTCAGTTGAACACCTTGCAGGCGAGCGTCGACCCGGCCGGCAGGCCGATCGCCTCGAGCGATTCGTATCGTTGCTCGAGCTGGCGGGCGATCTGCGCGAGTGACGCCTGCGTCAGCGGCTTGCCGCTGTCGTCGACGAGCTGGGCGCCCAGTCGCTGCGCACAGGCGTCGGCCGACTGCACCATGCGGCCGAAAGGCTCGAGCGAGGCGGCCACGCGGGGAACGTCGAGAAGGAAGGTGAGACGGCTCGGCGAGTCGGAGAAGCCGAGCGAGAACAGCGGCTCGCCCTGCGGCCCCTGTCGCACGTAGCGATGACTGCCGCGCTCGACGAGGCCGAGCGTCTGGGCGAGCGACGCCAGCTGCGCCGGGTCGACCGCCTCGGGCGTCTCGACGTTCACGCCGATCTGCACGTCGAGCTGCGCACAGGTGGAGTCGAGGTCACGTGCACGCGCGAGCACCGAACCCATCGCCGGCATCTGCGCACGCGCCGAAAGCGTCTCGGCCATCGCCTGCACCGCACTGACGAACTCGGAGAACTCCATTGCGTTCAGCGGACCGTGGCGGTTCGCCAGCAGGATGCCGACGCGGATCAGCTCGTAGTTGCGCCCGGCGACGGGCGACTCGAAACCTTCGGCGGCAGGTCGCGGCTGCCCGTCGAAGGCAACCGGCTTGGAGCCGGAACGCCGGAAGCGCTGCGCGATCGCGAGCAGTCGCTCGCCGGCGAGCGGCGTCGGCAGCGCGAGCTCGACGATGCAGTCGGAGGCTTCGGACAGCGAGGGCCCTCCTGCCGCGGGTCCGGTTCGGGTCGCAGCGGCGGGGGTCGCCGCCGAAGCGGCGACGGCGCCGCGGTCATCGGCATCCGCTGCGACGGGCGCCGCTGCGGAGGAATCCGTCGGCGACGCAGCGGGCACGTCCGGCACGGGTGTCGCCGGCATCGCCAGGCCTGCACCGGCTGCGAGCGATGCGGGCGGCTCCGAGCCGGTTTCCGGCGTCGGATCGGGCCGCGCGGCGGGCGGACGGGCAGGCACTGCCGCCGGTGCCCCGTCGGCAGCGCTTGCGGATGTCGTCGCAGGCGCAGGGTTTCCGCCCGCCTGCGCAAGGTCTTCGTCCGCGTAGAGCCCGGTGTCGTCGAACGCGGACGGCGCACCGGACGCAAGCTCCTGCCGAAGCGCTCCGGAAGCATCGAGCCCGGACGCAGGTGCCGCCTGGCCGAACGTCGCATCGAACGCAGCTTCGTCGCCCTCGTCGTTGCCGTCCGCCGGCGGCACGGGCGTGCCGCCGCCGCCCAGCCGTGGCTCGCCGCGCTCGGAGCTGCGCCTTCCGTTCGACGGCGGAGCGTCTTTCCGGCGCAACGCATCGGCCCGCGCCGACGCGCCGCGCGCGCGCACGTCGCCTGCGAGGCGTCGGAACGCCTGCTCCCAGCGCGGCCAGGCGCCCTGGCGCAGGTTGTATCCGATCGCCACCGCGATCGCAACGATGAGCAGCAGCAGCAGGCTGATGCCCAGGCTGCTCATGCAGCCTCCGCATAGCGGGCCGCGGCGTCGAGATCGACGGCGACGATGCGCGACACGCCGCGCTCCTGCATCGTCACGCCGACCAGCTGCTGCGCGAGCTCCATCGCGATCTTGTTGTGCGTGATGAACAGGAACTGCGTCTGGTCGGACATGCGCCGGACCATCTCGCAGTAACGCTCGGTGTTCGCGTCGTCGAGCGGCGCGTCGACCTCGTCGAGCAGGCAGAACGGTGCCGGGTTCAGCTGGAACAGCGCGAACACGAGCGCGATTGCGGTGAGCGCCTTCTCGCCACCCGACAACAGGTGGATCGACGTGTTGCGCTTGCCCGGGGGCTGCGCGAGCACCTGGATGCCGGCGTCGAGGATCTCGTCGCCGGTGAGGATCAGTCGCGCCTCGCCGCCGCCGAAGAGCTCGGGGAAGAGCTTGCCGAAATGCGCGTTGACCGTGTCGTAGGTCTGCTGCAGCAGCTCGCGCGTCTCGCGGTCGATCTTGCGGATCGCGTCCTCGAGCGTGGCGATCGCTTCCTCGAGGTCGCTCGATTGCGCGTCGAGAAAGCCCTTGCGTTCCTCGGCCTGTGCGAGTTCGTCGAGCGCCGCGAGGTTCACCGCACCGAGCGCGGAAATTGCATTCGACAGGCGCGTGACCTCGCCCTGCAGCCATGAAGGCTTCGGTGCATCGACGAGCGAAGCGCGCAGCGCGTCGACCGCGGCCTCATCGAGGCCGGCTTCGGCGAGCGACTGTGCAAACTGCTCGCGACGGATGCGCGCCGCCTGCTCCTCGAGCTGCAGCTCGGTGACGCGCCGGCGCAGCGGTTCCTGCGCGCGCTCGGCGGCCAGCCGCGCTTCCTCACGCCCGCGCAGTGTATGGCCGAGGTCGTCGAGCCGGGCACGCGCCTCGGCAAGCGCCTGCTCCGCCCCCGTGCGGGATTCGAGCGCTTCCTGCAGCGCATGACGCGCGCTCGCGTCGGTGAGCTCGTCGAGCTTCGTGCGCAGGCTCGCGCGCTCGGCCGCCGCCTGCTCGGCCAGCGTGATCGCCTGCTCGATCAGTGCCTCGAGCCGCTCGATCGACGACTCGGCCGCGCGCACCGCGAACGATGCCTCCTGCGCGTCGCGTTCGTCGCGACGCAGCGCTTCGCGCCGTTCGCCGAGCACGCGCTCGGCATCCTCGAGCGCAAGCTGCAGCGACTCGGCCTGCTCCTGGTGCTGCGCGAGCTCGACGTCGAGCGCCTCGAAGCGTTCGGTTTCGGCGGCGATCGTCGCCTCGTGCTCGTCGATCTGGACCGCGAGCTCGGCGAGCTCGGCTTCGATGCGCTCGCGGCTCTGCGTGGTGGCATCGCGCTCCTGCTCGAGGCGTTGCACGTCGAGGCGCAGCACACTGATGCGCTTGAGCTGCCCGGCGTGCTCCTCGCGCAGCCGGCGCAGCTCGGCGAGACGCTCGGCGGCTCCGCTCTCGATTCGGGCGGCGGCGCTGCGCGCTTCGTCGGCGAGCAGCTCCTGCGCACGCAGGCCGCGCTCGAGGTTCTCGATCTCGTGCCGGCGCGCGAGCACGCCTTCCTGCTCGGAATCGGCGGCATACATGCCGACCGACTGGCGGCCGACGACGTGGCCGTCGGCGACGACGAACTGTCCGCCCGGCGGTAGCGAGGCGCGCTGCGCGAGCGCGGCCTCGAGCGAATCGGCGGCGAAGCAGCCGGCCAGCCATTCGGCAAGCAGCGACTGCACGCCGGCATCGGCGGTACGAACGAGCGTCGCCAGTGGACGAAGCCCGGTGGCCGCGGCGCCGCCCGCCAATGGTTCGCCGGCTACCGTCAACGGTGCGAAGAAGCCGACCTTCGATGGAGGCGCATCGGCGGCGAGGCCGGCGACGGTGTCGAGCCGCCCGACCTCGAGCGCGTGCACGCGCTCGCGCAGCACCGACTCGATCGCGTTCTCCCAGCCGTCGTCGATGCGGACCTTCTCGTAGAAGCGCGACAGCCGCTCGAGCCCGTGTCGTGCGAGCCACGGCTGCACCTTCGCCTGGCTCTCGACCCGCTCCTGCAGCTGGCGCAACGCGTGCAGTCGGCCGTCGATCTGCGCACGCTTCGCCTCGGCCTCGCGCAATGCCTGCTGCGAAGGCTGGCGCTGCGCCTCGAGATCGCTCCATTGCGGCTCGACGACGGCGAGCGTCTCCGAGATATGGCGATCGCCTTCCTCCGCGACGGCGAGGCTCTCGATCGCCTGCTCGAGCCCGGCCGGATCGAAGGGATGCAGCGCGTCGACCTCGGCACGCAGCCGCTCGCGGCGTCGCGATGCGACATCGAGCGCCTCGCTCGCCTTGCGCTCGTGCAATGCGCAGACCTCGATCGCCTGCCGCGTCTGGCCGACGCGCTGGCGCGCTTCGTCGACCCGGGCGCGCGCCTCACGCGCCTTCGCCTCGAGCTCCGGCAGCACTGCGGCCTGCTCGGTCACGATGCGCGCAAGCTCTTCGGCGTGCGTGTGTGCCTGCGCGCGCTGTGCCTGTGCGGCCTCGCGGTCGGTGCGCGCGTGCTCCTGCTGCTCCTGCGCACGCTGGGCCGCCCGCTCGACGCTGTCGAGGCGCTCGCGCAGCTGGCCCTGCGTCTCGGAAACGAGCCGGATCTCCGCCTCGATGCGCCCGACCTCGGCGTTGCACTCGTAGTAGCGTCCCTGCGCGGCGTGAACGGCGTCACCGGCCGCAAAGTGCGCGCTGCGCACCGTTTCGATTTCCGCTTCGATCGCGCGCTGCTCGGCCAGGCGCGCCTCGACCTGGTTCTCGGCGTCGGCCGCCTGGGTGGCGAGCCGGTGCTGCTCGGCGTCGGCGTCGTCGCGGCGAAGCAGCCACAGCGTGTGCTGCTTTCGCTCGCGCTCGCCCTCGAGCGAACGGAACTCGCGCGCGATCTCCGCCTGGCGTTGCAGCCGCTCGATCTGCGACTCGAGCTCGCGCCGGATGTCGTCGACGCGGGTGAGGTTCTCGCGCGTGTCGGAGAGCCGGTTCGCCGTCTCGCGCCGCCGTTCCTTGTATTTCGAAACGCCGGCGGCTTCCTCGAGGAACACGCGCAGCTCCTCCGGGCGCGCCTCGATGATCCGGGAGATCATCCCCTGGCCGATGATCGCGTAGGCGCGCGGACCCAGCCCGGTGCCGAGGAACATGTCGTGCACGTCACGGCGCCGCACCGGCTGGTTGTTGATGAAGTAGCTCGACTGTCCGTCGCGCGTGAGCACGCGTCGCACCGAGATCTCGGCGAACTGGCCCCAGCTGCCGCCGATGCGCCCGAGCGTGTTGTCGAACACGAGCTCCACCGAAGCCCTTGCCGCCGGCTTGCGCTCGGAGGAGCCGCTGAAGATGACGTCCTGCATCGACTCGCCGCGCAGCTCGGACGCCTTGGATTCGCCGAGCACCCAGCGTACGGCGTCGATCAGGTTCGACTTGCCGCAGCCATTGGGACCCACGACGCCGACCAGTTGGCCGGGGACATCGAAGGAGGTGGGATCGACGAAGGACTTGAAGCCGGCGAGTTTGATCTGTTTCAGTCGCACCGAAAGCCCTATGTGAGGATCGAGGGGGCACCGGCGCGGTCCCGCGGTCCGGCCACTCGCCGCTGGGCTGGGACGTCTCTATGTACTCCTTGCGCCCCTGAGGAAAAGCCGCGCGGACGCGGCTTGCAAAAGCCGCTCGGAAGCGGCTTCTATCGCTCCGTATAATAGCATCGGCCTTCGTGCTGCACCGGCACAACGACGCTCTCCATGCCGCCCCCGCCCGCCCAACCCTCCCGCCAGCTCGACACCTTCCCCAACCCGGCCCGGGAACGCGACTACCTCGTGCACATCGAGGTGCCGGAGTTCACCTGCCTGTGTCCACTTACCGGACAGCCGGATTTCGCCACGCTCGTCCTCGACTACATCCCTGACGAGCGCAACGTGGAGCTGAAGGCGCTGAAGCTCTACATGTGGAGCTATCGCAACGAGGGCGCGTTCCACGAGGCGGTCACCAACCGCATCCTCGACGACCTCGTGGCCGCGCTCGAGCCGCGCTTCCTGCGCCTGACGGCCCGCTGGTACGTGCGTGGCGGCATCTTCACCACCGTCGAGGCCGAGCACCGCAAGCCCGGCTGGACACCCGCCCCCCGCGTCGACATCGGCAGCTTCGCGCCCGGCGCCAGCACGCGGCCATGAGCAGGCGCATCGTATGAACACGCGCATCGTGGACCCCGCCCGCAACGCCGCTGCCGACGGCGAGCGGCTCGAGCTGCAGCGCACGATCGACGCTGCCTGGGAGCGGCGCAGCGAGCTTTCGCCGGCCGATGCGCCGGCGCAGTTGCAGGACGCCGTCGAGCACGTGCTGGCCCTGCTCGACGCCGGCACACTGCGCGTGGCCGAGAAGCGCTCGCCCGCCCCCGGCGACTGGGTGGTGCACGAATGGGTGAAAAAGGCGGTGCTGCTGTCGTTCCGGCTCAACGTTGCCGCACCCTCGGGCAGCGGCCCGCTGCGCTTCTACGACAAGGTCCCCACCAAGTTCGACGGCTGGAGCGCCGCCGACTTCGCAGCGGCCGGTGTGCGCGTCGTCCCGCCAGCCGTCGCGCGACGGGGCGCCTTCGTCGGCAGGAACGTCGTCCTGATGCCTTCCTACGTGAACATCGGCGCGTTCGTCGACGAAGGCACGATGGTCGATACCTGGGTCACGGTAGGCTCGTGCGCGCAGATCGGGCGCGACGTCCACCTGTCGGGCGGGGTCGGCATCGGCGGCGTGCTCGAGCCGCTGCAGGCCGCGCCGACCATCATCGAGGACAACTGCTTCGTCGGCGCCCGCTCGGAAATCGTCGAAGGGGTCGTCGTCGAGGAGAATTCGGTGATCTCGATGGGTGTGTTCCTCGGGCAGAGCACGAAGATCTACGATCGGGCCAGCGGCGAGGTGAGCTACGGGCGCGTGCCGGCAGGCTCGGTCGTCGTTCCGGGAACGCTGCCGTCCGGCAACGGCAGCGTCGGGCTGTACTGCGCGGTCATCGTCAAGCGGGTCGACGCGCGCACGCGCGCAAAAACCGCCATCAACGACCTGCTGCGCGACCACTGAGCGGCCGCGGGAGCGCCGCGCAGGTGTACGAGGAGAGAACGCAATGCCGATGGAACGCCTGCTGCGCCTGATGGCCGAGAAGAAGGCCTCGGACCTGTTCCTGTCGCCCGGCTCGCCGATCCAGATCAAGATCGACGGCGCGATGGTCGCGGTGAACGGGCAGCGCCTGGAGCCGGCCAACGTCGAGGGGCTGCTGCGCCAGATCGTGCCCGAGGCGCAATGGACGCGCTTCGAGAACGAGCGCGAGCTCAACATCGGCTACGGCCTGGGCGGTGTCGGCAGCTTCCGCGTCAACGCCTTCCGCCAGCGCGGCACGGTGGCCGGTGTCGTGCGCTTCGTGCCGCACGAGATCCCGTCGCTCGACGACCTTCACCTGCCGGCGATCCTCGGCGAACTGATTCTCGAGAAGCGCGGCCTGCTGCTCGTCGTGGGCGCCACCGGATCGGGCAAGTCCACCACGCTGGCGGCAATGCTCGATCATCGCAACGAGCAGAAGAGCGGCCACATCCTCACGCTCGAGGATCCGATCGAGTTCACCTTCCGGAACAAGCGCTCGATCATCAACCAGCGCCAGATCGGCACCGACACCGATTCGCTCGAGATCGCGCTGAAGAACGCGATGCGCCAGGCACCCGACTGCATCCTGATCGGCGAGATCCGCGACACGGCGACGATGTCGGCCGCCCTCGCCTACGCGCAGTCGGGCCACCTCGTGCTCGCGACACTGCACGCGAACAACGCGCACCATGCGCTTACGCGGATCGTGAGCTTCTACCCGCCCGACAACCGCACCGTGCTGCTGTCCGACCTTGCTGCGACGCTCAAGGCGATCGTCTCCCAGCGCCTCGTGCGCTCCGCCGCCGGCGGGCGACTGCCGGCGCTCGAGGTGCTGACGAACACGCGCCATATCTCGGAGATGATCGAGCAGGGACGCCTCACCGAGATCAAGGACGCGATGGACCAGAGCCTCGCGCCCGGGTCCTGCACTTTCGATCATGCGCTCGCCGGGCTGGTGCGCAATGGCCGGATCGCACGCGCCGACGCGCTCGCGCACGCCGATTCGCCGACCAACCTGCTGTGGCTGCTGGAGAACGAAGCCAACGCGCCGGCCGGCGAGAAGGGCAGCGCGCAGCCGCGGCCCGTCGCGGCGGCGGCCGCATCGGCGTCTGCGTCGGCTGCTCCTGTGTCGGCCCACGCGCCGAAGCCTTCGCCCGAAGCGCGCAGCGAGCCCGGCGAAAGCCCGTCGTTCTCCGAGTTCCTGCTCAACATCTGAGATGCCCGAGGTCGTCGTTTTCGGCATCGACAACTGCGACCACGTCCGCAAGGCGCGCGCATGGCTGCGTGCGCGAAACATCGAGCACCGCTTCCACGACCTGCGTCGCGACGGACTCGACGCGCAGCAGCTGTCGTGCTGGCTCGGGCGCGTGCCCTGGGATTCGTTGCTGAACCGGCGCGGGCTCACCTGGCGCACGCTCGATGCGCAGCGGCGCGCCGCGGTCACCGACCAGGCGAGCGCCAGCGAGCTGATGCTCGAAGAGCCGCTGCTCGTCAAGCGGCCGGTGCTGCAGATGCCCGGACAGATCGTCGTCGGCTTCTCGGAAGCGCTGTACGCAGGCCTGTTCGAATGAGCGCGGTGCTGCGCCTGGCCGGCGAGCTGATCCGCCGGCCGTCGGTGACGCCTGACGACCACGGCTGCCAGGCGATCGTTGCCGGGCGACTCGCGCCGCTCGGATTCGAGTGCGAGCGCTTCGACGCCAACGGCGTGGCGAACCTGTGGGCGCTGCGCGACTCGGAACACCCGGGTCCGACACTCGTTTTCGCCGGGCACACCGATGTCGTGCCGACCGGCGCGCGCGAGCTGTGGGCCAGCGACCCCTTCGAGCCGGTCGAACGCGACGGGCGGCTGTACGGTCGCGGCGCTGCCGACATGAAGAGCTCGATCGCGGCCTTCGTCGTTGCGCTCGAGGAGGCAATCGCCGGCGGGCTCGCCGGCCGCGGGCGGCTCGCGCTGCTGCTCACCTCCGACGAAGAAGGGCCGGCCATCCACGGAACGGCACACGTCGTCGAGCAGCTCGCAACCCGCGGCGAGAGGCTCGACTACTGCATCGTCGGCGAGCCGACCAGCGAACGACGCCTCGGCGACACCTTCAAGAACGGGCGCCGCGGCTCGTTGTCCGGGCGGCTCGTCGTGCACGGCGTGCAGGGCCACGTCGCGTATCCGCAGCTGGCGCGCAACCCGCTGCACGAGCTCGCGCCGGCGCTGGCCGAGCTCGTCGGCGTCGAATGGGACCAGGGCGACGGCGACTTTCCGCCGACGACCTGGCAGGTATCGAACCTGCACGCCGGAACCGGCGCCGGCAACGTGATCCCGGCCACCGCCACCGTCGACTTCAATTTCCGCTTCTCTCCGGCGAGCCCGGCCGCGTCGCTGCAGCGCCGCTTCGCCGAGCGGCTCGACGCGCACGGCCTTCGCTACACGCTCGAGTGGGCGCCGCCGTCACAGCCTTTCCGCTGCGCGCCGGGTGCGCTTTCGACGGCACTCGCCGAAGCGATCCGCATCGAGACCGGCTGCGAGCCACGCTGCTCGACGACCGGCGGCACCTCCGACGGGCGCTTTCTCGCGCGCATCTGCCCCCAGGTCGTCGAGTTCGGTCCGGTCAACGAGAGCATCCATCGCGTCGATGAATCAGTCGGCATCGACGAGCTCGAGCCGCTGAAGAACGTCTACCGGCGCACGATCGCGGCGCTGCTGCAGGCATGACGCGAAAGAGCACGCAGGAGCCCGTCGCCGGCGGGGGGAACGGGCGCGTCGTTGTCGACGCTGCAGTTCACGAGCGCGTCGTTGCCGACGCGCGGGCCGCTGCCCGCGAGCTGCGAACGCTGCGCGATCTGCTGCGCTGGGCGGTCGCGCGCTTCGAGTCGGCCGGGCTCGCATTCGGGCACGGCACCGACAACGCCTGGGACGAGGCCGTTTCGCTGCTGCTGTTCGCGCTGCACCTGCCACCCGACCGGCTCGATCCATACCTGGACGCGCGCCTCGCGCGCGTCGAGCGCGAAGCGGCGATCGCGCTCATCGAGCGGCGCGTCGAGACCCGGGCGCCTGCTCCCTACCTCACCGGCGAGGCCTGGCTGCGCGGCCTGCGTTTCGTCTGCGACCGGCGCGCGCTCGTGCCTCGTTCGCCGGTCGCCGAGGCGCTCGACGAGTCGCTGCCGCAATGGCTTGCGCTGCACCGACCCTTCGCAGAGGATGAACCTCGCTGCGTGCTCGACCTGTGCACCGGTGGCGGCAGCCTCGCGATCTTCGCCGCGCTCGCCTTCCCCGATGCACGCATCGTCGGCGCCGATCTTTCCGCGGACGCGCTGGCGCTCGCCGCGACCAACGCATCGCTGCACGGACTGCAGCAGCGCATCGAATGGCTGCGCTCGGACCTCTTCGAGTCGCTTGGCACGCGTCGCTTCGATCTGATCGTCTGCAATCCACCGTACGTGAACGAGGCGTCGATGCGGGCGCTGCCGCCCGAGTTCCGCGCCGAGCCGCAGGATGCGCTCGCCGGAGGCCGCGACGGCATGGAGCTCGTCCGACGCATCGTCGGGCAGGCGCGCGCGCACCTCGAGGACGACGGCATCCTTCTGCTCGAGATCGGGCACGAGGCTGCGCATTTCGAGGCCGCCTTTCCCGCGCTGGAGTTCCACTACCTGCCCGTGGCCGCCGGCGAGCGGTTGCTGGTGGTCATCGAGGCGGCGCGGCTTCCCCCGCCGCCATGACCCGGCGACGCGAAACCGCCGGCATGGATCGCCGATACGATCGTTCGGCATGATCCGGCTCGAAGGCGTCACACTGTCGCGCGGCGGCCGCGTGTTGCTCGATCGCGCGAGTGCATCGATCGCGCCCGGCGAGCGCATCGCGCTGATCGGACGCAACGGCAGCGGCAAGACGACACTGCTCGCCGCGCTCGCCGGCGAGGTGCTGCCCGACGAAGGCAACATCGAGCAGCCGTGGCGCGCGACGATGCGCCTCGAGCAGTCGCTGCCGTCGAGCCCGCTGCCTGCGTGGCGTTTCCTCGTCGACAGCGACGAAGCGCTCGCCGCCGCCACTGCGGCGCTCGCCGAAGCCGGGCACGATGCAGACGGCATCGCGATCGCGATCGCGCACGAGAGCTGGCTCGATGCCGGCGGCGCGAGCGCCGAAGCGCGCGCACGAACGCTGCTCGCCGGGCTCGGCTTCGACGCTGCGCAGGCGGATACCGCGGTCGATGCGCTGTCCGGCGGCTGGCGGATGCGACTGAACCTGGCGCGCGCCTTGTTCGCGCCGAGCGAGCTGCTGCTGCTCGACGAGCCGACGAACCACCTCGACCTCGACGCGATCCTCTGGCTCGAGCGCTGGCTGCTGCGCTACGCGGGAACCATTGTCGTCGTCTCGCACGACCGCGACTTCCTCGATCGCGTCGCGAGCGCGACGCTGCATCTCGACGAGGCGCGCCTCGTACGCTATGCCGGCGGCTACAGTGCCTTCGAGCGGCTGCGCGCGCAGCGCCGGATGCAGGTCGAGCGCGAGCGCGCATCGCAGCAGCAGCGCATCGATCACCTGAACGCGTTCATCGAGCGCTTTCGTGCCAAGGCGACGAAGGCGAGACAGGTGCAGAGCCGGATCAAGGCACTCGAGCGCATGGCCGAGGTCGCACCGGTACGCGAGCTGCGCGGCATCGATTTCCCGTTGCAGGAGGTGGGCGAGACGCCCGACCCGATGCTGCGCGCCGAGGCGCTCGATGCGGGCTACGGCGCCCAGGCCGTGCTGCGCGGCGTCGACCTCACGATCCGGCGCGCCGCGCGCATCGGCGTGCTGGGCCGCAACGGGGCCGGCAAGAGCACGCTGGTGCGCACGCTGGTCGGCGAGCTCGAACCGCTCGCCGGCGAGGTGCTGCTCGCACGCGGCGTGCGCATCGGCTATTTCGCGCAGCAGGGCATCGATGCACTGCACGCCGACGACACGCCGCTGCAGCGACTGCAGCGCAGCGCGCCGGCCGAGCGCGAGCAGGTGCTGCGCGACTACCTCGGCCGCTTCGGTTTCTCCGGCGTCGACGCGACGCGCCCGATCGGGCCGATGTCCGGCGGCGAGAAGGCGCGCCTGCTGCTCGCGCTGACGCTGCAGGCACGTCCGCAGATGCTCGTGCTGGATGAGCCGACCAACCACCTCGACGCGCAGGCGCGCGATGCGCTGGCCGACGCACTCGCCGAGTTCGACGGCGCGCTGCTGCTCGTCTCGCACGACCGGTACCTGCTGCGCTCGACCGTCGATTCCTTTGTGCTCGTCGCCGACGGTCGGGTCGAGCCCTTCGACGGCGATCTCGACGATTATGCGAGCTGGCTGTTGCAGCGACCAGCGGGCGCGTCGTCGGCGGGTGCGGGGCGCTCCGGCCGGGATTCCGGTGCAGGCGCCTCAGCGACGATCGACGCGGCGGCAGCGACCGCGTCGAAGCGCGATGAACGGCGCAGCGCGGCGCGGCGCCGCGCGCAGCTCGCCGAGCGGCTCCGGCCCTTCGACGAGGAGATCGCGGCGATCGAACGGCGACTCGACGAGATCACCGCACGGATCGAGCCGATCGAGGCGCGACTCGCCGAGCCCGACGCCTACCGGGATGCCGAGGGCGCCGGAACGCTCGCGCGCGAACGCGCCACGCTGCAGCGCGAACGCGATTCGCTCGAGGAGCACTGGATCGAGCGCAGCACCGCCCGCGACGCGGAGCGCGAGGCCTTCGAGCGCGGGGACGATCGAAGTGTGAACAGGCCCTGAGCGCGCGGAAGCCGACTCCGCTGCGGGTAGAATCGCCCGATGAACACACCTTCGACCCCCGTTCCCTTCCAGTGCGTCGGCGTCGTCGGCAGCGGCGCGATGGGCCGCGGCATCGCGCAGCTGTTCGCGCAGGCCGGCATCGCGGTTCGCCTGTACGACGCGAATCCTGCCGCCGTCGCCTCCGCGCTGTCGGCGCTCGAAGACACCTTCGCGAAGCTCGTCGACAAAGGCCGGCTCGCGCCCGACGCGGCGCAGCGTGCACGCGCCGCGCTCGGCACCGTCGATTCACTCGAGGCGCTGGCCGGCTGCGACCTCGTCGTCGAAGCGATCGTCGAGCAGCTGGAGCCCAAGCGCGAGCTGTTCCAGGCACTCGAATCCATCGTGGGCGACGACGCGGTGCTCGCCACCAATACGTCGTCGCTGTCGGTGACTGCCATCGCTGCACGCTGCCGTCGACCACAACGCATCGCCGGACTGCATTTCTTCAACCCGGTGCCGTTGATGAAGGTCGTCGAGGTCGTGCGTGCGATGCGCACCGACGACCCGGTCGTCGAGCGCCTCGTCGCCCTCGTGCGCTCGAGCGGGCATCGCCCGGTCGTCACGCGCGACACGCCCGGCTTCATCGTCAACCACGCGGGGCGGGCCTACGGTACCGAAGCGCTTGCGGTGCTCGGCGAAGGCGTCGCCGAGGTCGACGCGATCGACCGCATCCTGCGCGAGCAGGTGTCCTTCGGCGGCAAGGGCTTTCGGCTCGGCCCTTTCGAGCTGCTCGACCTCACTGGCCTGGACGTCTCGCAACCGGTGATGGAATCGATCTATCGCCAGTTCTACGACGAGCCGCGCTTCCGGCCGTCGGTGATCGGCGCGCAGCGTCTCGCGGCCGGACTGCTCGGTCGCAAGAGCAGTGAAGGTTTCTATCGTTACGCCGAAGGCGCCGTCGCCGATGCGCGCACGGAGCCGCCCGCGCCGTCGGTCGGCATCCGTCCCCCGGTATGGATCGCACCCGGCCCGCAGGCGGGCCGTGTTGCTGCCGCAGCGCGTGCACTGGGCGCCGTCGTGCGCGAGGGCGGCTCGCCCGGCACGCAGGAACTCGTGCTCGTCGCGCCGCTCGGCCTCGATGCGACCGCCGCCACGCAGGCGGACGCAGGTGCCGCGGGCGCAGCCGCGCTTCCCGCCGAGCGCGTAGTCGCAATCGACGCGCTGTTCCCGATCGAGCCCGGTCAGTGCCGGCGCCGCGTATTGATGACGACACCTGCCACGCGCCCGGAGATTCGCGATGCCGCGCATGCGATCTTCGCCTCCGACGGCGTGCCGGTGACGATGCTGCGCGACAGCCCGGGTTTCGTCGCGCAGCGGGTCGTCGCGATGATCGTCTCGATCGGCAGCGAGATCGCGCAGCAGCGCATCGCGTCGCCGTCGGACATCGATGCCGCCGTGCAGGCCGGGCTCGGTTATCCGCTCGGGCCGCTGGCGATGGGCGACGCGATCGGCCCGAGCATCGTCTGCACGATTCTCGACAATCTGCAGGCGCTCACCGGCGATCCACGCTATCGGGTCGGCGGCTGGCTGCGCCGCCGTGCGCAGCTGGGGCTGTCGCTGCTGCACGAGGATTGACGTGTGACCGCCCGGCTGCTCGACGAGCGCCGCGGCGCCGTGCAGGTGCTGCGCATCTCCAACCCGGGTGCGCGCAACGCACTGCATCCTGACGTCTATTCGGCCGGCATCGACGCCTTCGAGCGCGCGCGCACCGACGCGCAGGTGCGCGCCGTCGTGCTCGCCGGCGACGGGGAGCATTTCTGCGCCGGCGGCAACCTGAACCGCCTTCGCGAGAACCGCTCGAAGGATCCCGCCTTGCAGGCGGCGTCGATCGACCTGCTGAATCGATGGGTGCTGGCGATTCGCGATTGCCCGAAACCCGTGATCGCCGCCGTCGAAGGCGCGGCGGCCGGTGCCGGCTTCTCGCTGGTGCTCGCCTGCGATCTCGTCGTCGCCGCAAGCGACGCACGCTTCGCGATGTCCTACGTGCGCATCGGCCTGACGCCCGACGGGGGATCGAGCTGGTTCCTGGGAAGGCGCGTACCCTACCCGCTCGCCTACGAGTGGCTGGCCGGCGGCGAGACGATCCCCGCCGCACGCCTGCACGGCGTCGGCCTCGTCAACGAACTGGTCGAACCGGGCCGTGCGCTCGACTGCGCGCTGGCGCGCGCCGACCGGCTCGTCCGCGGGCCCGCGTTCGCACTGGCCGGCATCAAGACGCTGCTGTCGGCCGACGAGCGCGCTGCACTGATGCAACGACAGCAGCACGAACGCGATTCCTTCGTCGCCGCGCTGTTCCACGACGATGCGGCCGAGGGGATCGCGGCGTTTCTCGAGAAGCGCACACCGCGTTTCTCGAGCGACTAGGCCCTGACCGCGCTGAGGAATCGCAGGAGGAAGCGATGAACGCCACTCCCGAGAGCGACGACATCGGCACGACGGCCGTCCCGGAGCGGCTGAGCGTCGATGTCGAGTCGCTTTCCCGATGGCTCGCGGCGAACGTCGAAGGATTCGCCGGCCCGATCGAGGTCGAGCTGTTCCGCGGCGGGCAGTCGAACCCCACCTACCTGCTGACGACGCCGGGTGCCCGCTACGTGGTGCGCTCGAAGCCCGGGCCGTCGGCGCGACTGCTGCCGTCGGCGCATGCGATCGAGCGCGAGTTTCGCGTGCTGGAGGCGCTCGCGCAGACTACGTTGCCGGTGCCGCGCGTGCATGCGCTGTGCGAAAACGAATCGGTGATCGGCCGCGCCTTCTACGTGATGGAGCACGTAGCCGGACGCGTGCTGTGGGACCAGTCGCTGCCGCAGGCTTCGCGCGACGAGCGAGCGGCGATCTACGACGAGATGAACCGCGTCGTCGCCGAGCTGCATTCGATCGATCCGGAAGCAATCGGGCTCGCCGGCTTCGGTCGGCCGGGCAACTATTTCGCGCGCCAGATCGCGCGCTGGAGCAGCCAGTACCAGGCGTCGGAGACCGAATCGATCGACGCGATGAACCGGCTGATCGAATGGCTGCCGCAGCGCATTCCGCCGGGCGACGAGACGGCGATCGTGCACGGCGACTTCCGGCTCGACAACATCGTCTTCGATGCGCAGACGCCGCGCATCCGCGCGATCCTCGACTGGGAGCTCTCCACGCTCGGCCATCCGCTCGCCGATTTCTCGTACCACTGCATGGCCTGGCACATCGAGCCGGGGCAGTTCCGCGGAATTGCCGGCCTCGACCACGAGGCGCTCGGCATCCCCGGCGAGCGCGAGTACGTCGAACGCTACTGCACGCGCACGAATCGCGATCCGGCGCGCGTGCTCGAGCACTGGGACTTCTATCTTGCGTACAACCTCTTTCGCCTCGCCGCGATCCTGCAGGGCATCATGAAGCGCGCAGTCGACGGCACCGCATCGAGCGCGAAGGCGGTCGACGCCGGTCGCCGCGCCCGGCCGCTCGCCGAGCTCGGCTGGCGGATTGCTCGAGAGAGCCAAGGGTGAAGGGTGATCGACCTATACACCTGGCCCACGCCGAACGGACACAAGGTTCACATCCTGCTCGAGGAATGCGGCCTGCCCTATGCCGTGCATCCGGTCGACATCAATGCCGGCGAGCAGTTCGCCCCCGAGTTTCTCGCGATCAGCCCGAACAACAAGATCCCGGCGATCGTCGATGCCGAAGGTCCGGACGGCCGGCCGATCGCACTCTTCGAGTCCGGCGCGATCCTCGTCTATCTTGCATCGAAGTCCGGCCGTTTCCTGCCGATCGAGACGCGCGCCAAGTACGACGTGCTGCAGTGGCTGATGTTCCAGATGGGCGGCATCGGGCCGATGCTCGGGCAGGCGCATCACTTCCGCAACTACGCGCCCGAGCCGATCGCCTACGGCATCGAGCGCTACACGAACGAGGCGAAGCGTCTGTACGGCGTGCTCGATCGGCGGCTGGCAGCCGCGGGCGACTGGCTCGCCGCGGGCGAATACTCGATCGCCGATATCGCGACCTGGCCCTGGATCCGCTCGCACGCGAACCAGGGCATCGAGCTCGATGACTACCCGAACGTCGCGCGATGGTTCGAGCGTATCGGCGAGCGCACCGCGGTACGCCGTGCGATCACGGTGCTCGCCGATCGACGAAAGCCGACGATGGACGACCGGGCGCGCGAGATGCTTTTCGGCGCGACGCAGTACCGTCGTCGCTGAAGCGCCGTGGAGCGGTGGCGCTGCTACCGGATGCGGGTTCTGCTTTCGGCGCCGCAGCAGGCTTACTGCAGCGGTTCCTCGGCAGCCGCCGGGATCGGAAAACTGAAGACGTCGATGCCTTCGTCCTCGAGCTCGGCGCGCTCGTCGGCCGTGGTGACGCCGCGGATGCCGCGCTCGGGCGCTTCCTGGTAATGGATGCGGCGTGCCTCCTCGGCAAAGCGTACGCCGACGTCCTCGGTGTTGCGCACGAGGTGCCGAGCTGCCTCGAGCCACAGCGCACGCAGCTGCTCGACGGTAGGCATCGCGGTGGTCTGTGCGTCAGCGGGCGGGTTCGCCGGGCCATCCTCGCGCTTCTGCGTCGGAGACGACAGGTTCAGCCGCGGAGCACTCGGCGTGCGACGCACCTGCGCGCTGTCGCAGACCGGGCATCGTACGAGCGAGCCGGCAAGCTGCTCGTCGAAGGCATCGGCCGACGCGAACCAGCCCTCGAAAGGGTGCGCGTGCTCGCAGACGAGATCGAATACTTTCATGGTTCCATGCATTTTAAGTCTTTTTGTCGGACCCTTCCCCGTGCGGATCCGCACCGGGCAGGCGTGACTGCGGGACCAGGGATTTCCGGGTGAAGACGCCGCAACGGATCGCCGTCGACGAGGTCTTCGCGCCCGGGGCGCGCTTCGACACGATCGTCGACGCGCGCAGCCCTTCGGAATTCGCCGAAGATCGCCTGCCGACGGCGATCAACGCGCCGGTGCTCGACGATGCCGAGCGCGCCCTCGTCGGGACGGTCTACCGGCAACAGTCGGCATTCCTCGCCCGGCGTATCGGCGCTGCGCTCGTTTCGCGCAACATCGCCGCGCACCTCGAGCAGGTCTTCGCCGGGCATCCGCCCGAATGGCGCCCGCTCGTCTACTGCTGGCGCGGCGGAAACCGATCGGATGCGCTGGCGACGGTGCTTGCCGCCGTCGGCTGGCGCACCAGCGTGCTCGACGGCGGATACCGCGCATTCCGCCGGCACGTCATCGACGAGTTCGAGCGGCTGCCGTCGCGCCTGCGCTGGCACGTCGTCGCCGGCCGCACCGGCAGCGGCAAGAGTCTCGTGCTCGCACGCCTGGTCGAACGCGGCGAGCAGGTGCTCGATCTCGAGCGGCTCGCGCGTCATCGCGGCTCGGTGCTCGGGCTGCTGCCCGACGAGACGCAACCCTCGCAGAAGGCCTTCGAGACTGCCGTCTGGGACGTGCTTCGGCGCTTCGATTCGGCGCGCACCGTGTTCGTCGAGTCGGAGAGTCGGCGCGTCGGCCGCTGTCATCTGCCCGATGCGCTGATCGACGCGATGCGCGCGGCAGCGTGCACGCAGCTGCAGGCGCCGATCGACGTGCGCGCCCGGCTGCTGCTCGAGCAGTATCGGCACTTCGTCGACGATCCGTCACAGCTGTTCGAGCGTCTCGACCGGCTGCTCGCGTTGCACGGGCAGGCCCGCATCGAAGCATGGAAGACGCTTGCACGCGAGCAGCGCTGGCAGGCCTTCGTCGAGTCGATGCTCGAGACGCATTATGACCCTGCCTACGAGCGATCGATGCGCCACAACTATGCGCGGCTCGAAACCTCGACGGTGATCGGACTCGACGAAGGGCCCGACGCGATCGAGCGCGCGGCCGAGGTGCTGGCGACTGCCTCCGTCAACGCTCCTCGTTCGTCCCGAAGCGGTCCGGACGGCGGGTGACTTTCGCGTCGGCAATCACCGACGCGACGTAGTCGCCGAGCAGCTGTTGCGAGTACGCCTGCGACAGCTGCTCGCGGTATGCGGCCCGCCGCTGCGCAACGAGCTCGTCGTCGGGCGGCGTCACGCGCACGATCTCGTAGACGGCATAGCCCTGCTCGCCGAGATCGACACCGGCGTACGACGGCAGCGGATCGGCCGGCGCACGGAACACCGGCTCGATCGCCGCCACCGGAAATCCTTCATCGGCACTGCGGCGGACCGTACGCGCCGGGCCGAAGTCGTCGCCGGCCTTCGCTTCGCCCTTGCGCAGCTCCGCGAATCGTGCCTCGCCGGCCTGCGCTGCGAGCGCATGCGCCTGCTCGGCGACGAGCCGCTCGCGCACCTGATCCTTCACCTCGTCGAACGGAGGCCGGCGCTGCGGGTGGTATTCGACGATGCGCCCCGACGCGAGCCGGTTCACGCCGATGTCGACCGCCTGCGTGTTGTGCTTCGTCTCGATCGACTGGCTGCTGAGCAGCGACTCGAGCAGGCGCCGGTCGTTCAGCGGATGTTCGCGCGGCAGCTCGGGATTGCCGTCGCGCCGCGCTTCGCCGGTCTCGATCGTCAGGCCGAAGCGTTGTGCGGCCGGCTCGAGTGAATCGGGCTGCTCGTAGACGAGGTTGCTGAAGGTGTCGGCCGCCTCGGCATAGCGGGTGCTGCCGAGCTGCGTGCGGATCTCGCGCTCGATCTCGGGTCGCACCGATTCGAAGCTCTTCTGCGTTCCTGCGCGCAGGTCGGTGACGCGGATCACGTGGAAACCGAACTCGGTCTCGACGACGTCGCTCGTCTGGCCGGGCTCGAGCGAGAATGCCGCCTGCGCGAAAGGCTGCACCATCATGTCGCGCGTGAAGAAGCCGAGATCGCCGCCCGCGGCTGCGGAGCCCGGGTCCTGCGATTCGCTCGCGGCGAGCGCAGCGAACTCCGCACCGTCTTTCAGCTGCTGCACGATCGACTCGGCCTTCGCGCGCGCGGCCTCGCGCTGCTGATCGCTCGCGCCGGGTTCGACGCGAATCAGGATGTGGCTTGCGCGACGCTGCTCCTCGGTGGTGAAGCGCGCCTTGTTCTGGTCGTAGTAGGCGCGCGCGTCCTCGGTGGAGACCTCGATGCCGCGCAGGACAGCCTCTTCGTCAAGCACCAGGTACTGGACGGTGGCGCGCTCGGGCTGCTCGAAGGCGGCGGGGTTGCGCTCGTACCAGGCGGCAAGCTCTTCGTCGGTGGGCGAGATGCCCTGCGCGAAGTCCGACGAAGCGAACAGCAGCTGCCTGACCTCGCGCGTCTGCTCGGCGAAGGCGAGCACGCGGTCGACCACCGAAGCGGGCACGGTGACGCTCTGTGCGACCGCTCCGGGCATCGTCTGCAGCGCAACCTCGCGACGGATCTCGGCCTCGAAGCCCGCCTCCGACTGCCCGCGTGCGCGCAGCACGTTGCGATAGCGCTCGAGGTCGAACTCGCCATCTGTGCCGCCGATTCCGGTGCCATGGATCGTCGAGCGAAGGCGCGCATCGGGAACCACGATGCGGTGGTCGATCGCATCGAGCAGCAACGCACGCTGCGCGATCAGCGTGTCGAGGATGCGCTGGCGCGCCTGCGGGCTGTCGACCATCGACGGATCGAAGCGCTCGCCGAGCACCTGGCGCAGTTGGTCGCCCTGCGCGCGTTGCGCCGACTCGAACTCCTGGCGCGTGATCTTCGCGTCGCCGACGCTGGCGAGCGCGCCGTCGTCGGAGAAGAACTGGTCGTAGCCCTGGATGCCGAAGAAGGCGAATGCGGGGAAGACGAGCAACAGCAGCAGCAGCTGCATCAACCGCTGGTGTCTACGGATCCACTCGAACATGCGGTACGGTCCGAAACAAAAAGGGCGAACTCGCGTTCGCCCTGGTTCGTGGGAAGGAGCCGCGGCTCGCTTCCTTGTTCTGGCGGAGTGGACGGGACTCGAACCCGCGACCCCCGGCGTGACAGGCCGGTATTCTAACCAACTGAACTACCACTCCTTGCCGATTCTTCTTCGCCGCCCAGCCGCGAGTGCTGGTGGGTGCTGAGAGGATCGAACTCCCGACCTACGCCTTGTAAGGGCGCCGCTCTACCGGCTGAGCTAAGCACCCGATGGAGGCGCTGCGAAGCAAATGAGTATATCAGAAGCAGACAAGGGTGAAGGGTCAAGGGTGAAGGGGAAAAACCGGGAGCAACGGAAAGGTCGCGCCGGTTTTATCCGGATTTCCCCTTCACCCTTCACCCTTCTCTTCCTTCAATTGATCGCGTCTTTCAGCGCCTTGCCCGGGCGGAACTTCGGTACCTTGGCGGCGCGGATGCGGATCGTTTCTCCAGTGCGCGGATTACGGCCGCTGCGTGCGACGCGCTTGCCGACGGCGAAGGTGCCGAAGCCGACGAGAGTGACCGTGCCGCCCTTCTTCAGGGTCGTCCTGATCGCACCCACCATCGCGTCGAGCGCGCGACCGGCAGCGGCTTTCGAGATGTCTGCCTGCCGGGCGATGTGGTCGATCATTTCGGTCTTGTTCACGGAGTCCCCCTAGGTCGTCATGTTCGGTAGGGCGGCACATCCGTACGCGCACAGGCAGTGCGCAAATGGCCGCGAAGCGCGCACTCAAAAGGCGCAGTCGATTTGGGAGCCGTATTAAATCGCCGGCGCCCGATGGGTGTCAAGCCGATCACGGCAAATGCGAGGCAGATATCACGTGCAATCGAAGTGCGCATCGTGGGCGGATGGAGATCCGCGCACGACGCGCAGTCGGATGCATCAATGCGTGACGACGTCGGCTCCGCCGACCGGTGCTGCCCCCACCGAGCCGTCGCGCGATGTCGCTTCGGTTTCGGGCAACGGCTCGGGCTGACGCTCGAGCGCGAGCTCGAGCACGCGATCGATCCATTTCACCGGAACAATCTCGAGACGGTTCTTCACGCTGTCGGGAATCTCGGCGAGATCCTTGACGTTCTCCTCCGGGATCAGCACCGTCTTGATCCCGCCGCGATGCGCCGCGAGCAGCTTCTCCTTCAGGCCGCCGATCGCCAGCACTTCGCCGCGCAGCGTGATCTCTCCGGTCATCGCAACCGTTGCGCGCACCGGAATGCCGGTGAGCACCGAGACCAGTGCCGTCGTCATCGCGATGCCCGCGCTCGGGCCATCCTTCGGCGTCGCGCCTTCGGGCACGTGGATGTGCAGGTCGTTCTTCTCGTAGAAGTCGCCGCGGATACCCAGGCGCTGCGCACGCCGGCGCACGACCGTCATCGCCGCCTTGATCGACTCCTGCATCACGTCGCCGAGCTTTCCGGTGAAGGTGGTCTTGCCCTTGCCCGGAACGAGCGCGGCCTCGATGGTGAGCAGCTCGCCGCCGACCTCCGTCCACGCAAGCCCGGTGACCTGCCCGACCTGGTTGTCCTTCTCTGCGATGCCGAAGCTGTAGCGACGCACGCCGAGGAACTTGTCGAGGTTCCTCGCGTTGACGGTGATGCGCTTCTCCTGCTTCTTCATCAGCAGCGTCTTGACGACCTTGCGGCAGATCTTGCTGATCTCGCGCTCGAGTGAACGCACGCCCGCCTCGCGCGTGTAGTAGCGCACGATGTCGCGCAGCGCCGGCTCGGCGACGATGATCTCGGTGCTCTTCAGGCCGGTGTTGCGCATCTGCTTCGGAAGCAGGTAGCGCTGCGCGATGTTGACCTTCTCGTCCTCGGTGTAGCCCGACAGGCGGATCACCTCCATCCGGTCGAGCAGCGCCGGCGGGATGTTCAGCGTGTTCGCGGTGGCGACGAACATCACGTCGGAGAGGTCATACTCGACCTCGACGTAGTGGTCGGTGAAGGTCGAGTTCTGCTCGGGGTCGAGCACCTCGAGCAGCGCCGACGAAGGATCGCCGCGGAAGTCCATCCCGATCTTGTCGACCTCGTCGAGCAGGAACAGCGGGTTGCGCACGCCGACCTTCGTGAGGTTCTGCAGGATCTTGCCGGGCATCGAACCGATGTAGGTGCGGCGGTGGCCCCGGATCTCGGCTTCGTCGCGCACGCCGCCGAGCGCCATGCGCACGAACTTGCGGTTCGTCGCGCGCGCGATCGACTGGCCGAGCGAGGTCTTGCCGACCCCGGGTGGGCCGACCAGGCACAGGATCGGCGCCTTGACCTTGTCGACGCGCTGCTGCACGGCGAGGTACTCGATGATGCGGTCCTTGACGCGCTCCAGGCCGTAGTGGTCCTCGTTGAGCACCTTCTCGGCCTTCGCGAGGTCGTGGTCGATCTTGCTCTTCTTGCGCCACGGCAGGCCGATCAGCGTGTCGATGTAGTTGCGCACGACAGTGGCTTCGGCCGACATCGGCGACATCAGCTTGAGCTTCTTCAGCTCGCTCTCGGCCTTCTTCAGCGCCTCCTTCGGCATCCGAGCGGCCTTGATCTTCTTCTCGAGCTCGTCCATGTCGGCGCCGTCTTCGCCTTCGCCGAGCTCCTTCTGGATCGCCTTGACCTGCTCGTTCAGGTAGTACTCGCGCTGGCTCTTCTCCATCTGGCGCTTGACGCGCCCGCGGATGCGCTTCTCGACCTGCAGGATGTCGAGCTCGGTCTCGATCTGCGCGAGCAGCTTCTCGAGCCGCTCGGCGACGTCGTTCGTTTCGAGGATGTTCTGCTTCTGCTCGATCTTGATCGGCAGATGCGTGGCGATGGTGTCGGCCAGGCGTCCGGCATCGTCGATGCCGTTGAGCGACGCGAGGATCTCGGGCGGCACCTTCTTGTTCAGCTTCACGTACTGGTCGAACTGCGCAAGGATCGCGCGGCGCAGCGCCTCGGCCTCGGCGCTCTCGCCGGCCGGCAGGTCGATCGTCTCGACCGAGCAGCTGAAATGCGATTCGCCGTCCTCGATGTGCACGACGCGCGCACGGCGCGCACCTTCGATCAGCACTTTCACGGTGCCGTCGGGCAGCTTGAGCATCTGCAGGATGTTCGAGACGCAGCCGATCTCGTAGATGTCTTCGGCGACCGGTTCGTCCTTCGACGCATTCTTCTGCGCAACCAGCATGATGCTCTTGCCGAGCTCCATCGCGGCTTCGAGCGCCTTGATCGATTTCGGACGGCCGACGAACAGCGGAATCACCATGTGCGGAAACACCACCACGTCGCGCAGCGGAAGCAGCGGCAGCGACTGCAGATTTGGTGTTTGAGCTTCGGGCATTCGGATCTCCAGAGGGTCTCCCGTCCGATGTTGCGGCGCACGAGCGGAATTCAAGCGTCGCGGCACCCGGGGGATTGCCCCCGAGGATACGCTGAAACGGTGGGCCCCTTCGGGGGAGGTGAAGGGTGAGGGGTGAAGGGTAAAGGGCGAAAAACGGGGAAAGGGCGAGGTTTTTCCCCTTCACCCTTCACCCTTCACCGTATGACTAATTCGACCCCGAAACGCGCGGCGTATCCGCGTAGATAACCAATGGCTTGCCGTCGCCTTCGATGGCGTTCTCGTCGACGACGACCTTCTGCACATTCTGCAGGCTGGGCAGGTCGAACATGATGTCGAGCAGCGTCTGCTCGAGAATGGAGCGCAGGCCGCGCGCACCGGTCTTGCGCTTGAGCGCGCGCCGGGCGATCGCCTGCAGGGCAGCCGGGCGGATCTCGAGGTCGACGCCTTCCATCGAGAACAGCCGCTGGTACTGCTTGACCAGCGCGTTCTTCGGCTCGATGAGGATCTGCACGAGCGCGTCGTCGTTCAGCTCGTCGAGCGTCGCGACCACCGGCAGGCGGCCGACCAGCTCGGGAATGAGGCCGAATTTGACGAGGTCTTCCGGCTCGACGTCGCGCAGCACTTCGCCCACCGCACGTTCGGAGGCGCTGCGCACCTCGGCGCCGAAACCGATGCCGGTACGCTCGGAGCGGTTGCGGATGACCTTCTCGAGCCCGTCGAAGGCGCCGCCGCAGATGAACAGGATGTTCGTGGTGTCGATCTGCACGAAATCCTGGTTCGGATGCTTGCGCCCGCCCTGCGGCGGAACCGAGGCGATCGTGCCCTCGACGAGCTTGAGCAGCGCCTGCTGCACGCCCTCGCCGGAGACATCGCGCGTGATCGACGGGTTGTCCGACTTGCGCGAGATCTTGTCGATCTCGTCGATGTAGACGATGCCGCTCTGCGCCTTGTCGACCTCGTAGTTGCAGTTCTGCAGCAGCTTCTGGATGATGTTCTCGACGTCTTCGCCGACGTAGCCCGCCTCGGTGAGCGTGGTGGCGTCGGCGATCACGAAGGGAACGTTGAGCAGCCGCGCGAGCGTCTGCGCGAGCAGCGTCTTGCCCGAGCCCGTGGGGCCGACGAGCAGGATGTTGCTCTTGGCGAGCTCGACCTCGTCTTTCTTGCCTTTGTGGCGAAGACGCTTGTAGTGGTTGTAGACGGCAACGGAGAGGATCTTCTTCGCGCTCTCCTGGCCGATCACGTACTGATCGAGGATGCCGCAGATCTCGGCCGGCGTGGGCAGGCCGCCCTTCTGTTTGCCGTCGGTGGCTTCGGCCTGCGTTTCATCGCGGACGATGTCGTTGCACAGCTCGATGCATTCGTCGCAGATGAATACCGAGGGGCCGGCAATCAGCTTGCGGACTTCGTGCTGGCTCTTGCCGCAGAAGGAGCAGTACAGCAGTTTCTCGCTCGAGCCCTTCTTGTCCGTCATGGCTCAGGCACCTTCCCCCCGCTTCGACATCACCTTGTCGATGAGTCCGTAGCTTACCGCATCTTCCGCGGACATGAAGTTGTCGCGATCGGTGTCGGTCGCGATGCGCTCGATCGGCTGGCCGGTCTTCTCGGCGAGGATCCGGTTCAGCCGCTCGCGCGTGTACAGGATCTCCTTCGCGTGGATCTCGATGTCGGAGGCCTGGCCCTGCGCGCCGCCCGAGGGCTGATGGATCATGATGCGTGCATTGGGCAGCGCGTATCGCTTGCCCTTCGATCCGGCAGCGAGCAGGAATGCGCCCATGCTCGCGGCGATCCCCATGCACAGCGTGCTGATGTCGGGCTTGATGAACTGCATCGTGTCGTAGATCGCCAGGCCCGCCGACACCGATCCGCCGGGCGAGTTGATGTAGAACGAGATGTCCTTGTCCGGGTTCTCCGACTCGAGGAACAGCAGCTGTGCGACGACCAGGTTCGCCGTCTGGTCCATCACCGGACCGACGAGGAAGATGACGTGCTCGCGCAGCATGCGCGAATAGATGTCGTAGGCGCGTTCGCCGCGGCCGCTCTGCTCGATGACGATCGGCACCATGCCGAGCCCCTGCGGCGCCTGGCGCTGCGAGAGGTGGGCGTTGACGAGGTCTTCGACGAGGCTGTTGAAAGTCATCGCTGTCTCCGTGGGGTGCGCACGCCGTCGGGGCGCCTGGCCTGCCTGCGTGGGGAGGGTGTCAACGGGTGCCCATCAGCTCGTCGAAATCGAGCGTGCGCTCGGTGACCTGCGCCTTCGTCAGGGCCCAGTCGACGACGTTCTGCTCGACGACGATCGCCTCGACCTCGGCGAGCCGGCTGCGGTCGCCAAAATAGTGCCGGATGACCTCGCCCGGATTCTCGTAGGCCTGCGCGAACTCCTCGATCTGCTGACGGATCTGGTCGGGTTTCGCCTGCAGCCCGTGCTCGCGCACGACCTCGGCAACGATGAGGCCGAGCCGCACGCGGCGTTCGGCCTGCTCGGCGAAGGTGTCCTCGGGAATCGGCGGCAGCTGCTTCGGGTCGACGCCGCGCGCCTTCAGGTCGTCGATCGCGCGCGCGGAGAGCACCTGGTTCTCGGAGTCGACGAGCGACTTCGGCACGTCGAAACTCGCCAGCCCGAGCAACGCGTCCATCACGTTCGCCTTGGTGCGGGTGCGCACGCGCTGGGCCACCTCGCGCTCCAGATTCGCGCGGATGTCGCTGCGCAACCGGGCAGTGTCGCCGTCGGCGACACCGAGCTGGCGAGCAAAATCCTCGTTCACCTCCGGCAGCTCGGGGGCCTCGATCTTCTGCACTGTGGCCTCGAACTGTGCCGTTTTGCCGGCGAGCTCGGTGGAGCCGTAGTCGGCCGGGAACGCAACCGGGAACGTGCGCGTCTCGCCGACACCGGCACCGCGCAGGCCCGTTTCGAAGTCGGCGAGCATGCGTCCTTCGCCGAGCACGAAGGGAAAACCCTGTGCGCTGCCGCCTTCGAAGGCGACATCGTCGATCTTTCCGACGAAGTCGATCGTCAGGCGGTCGCCGTCCTGCGCCGCGCGCTGCACCTCCTGCCAGCGCACGCGCTGCTTGCGCAGGATGTCGAGCGTGCGATCGATCTCGGCTTCGCCGACGGGCGAATCGAAACGCTCGATCGTGAGCGTGTCCGGCTCGCCGAGCGCGATGTCGGGGTAGACCTCGAAGGTGGCGGTGAAGCCGATTTCGCTCTCGGTTCCGCTGTCGCGCGATTCGATGCGAGGCTGGCCGGCGACGCGCAACTGGTGCTCGGCGACGGCATCGGAGAAGGCCTTCGAGACGGCGTCGGAAAGCACCTCGGCATGCACCTGAGGGCCGTACGACTGCTCGATCATCTTCATCGGAACCTTGCCGGGCCGGAAACCGGGCATTTTCACGTTCCGCGAGAGCTTGCGCAGCCGGTCGACGACCTGTCGGTTGACGTCGGCCACCGGTACGGCCATGTTCAGCTTGCGCTCGAGCGAGCCGGTCGTTTCGAGTTGGGTTGCCATTTCGTGGTGAGCGTCGAGTGAATCGCGTAGGATCGGACGGAGTCGCGGCGGTTTACGGGCGATGGTGCGGCCGAAAGGAGTCGAACCTTCACGCCTTGCAGCGCCAGGACCTAAACCTGGTGCGTCTACCAATTCCGCCACGGCCGCGAGTAAGCAGAGCATTCTAAACGAAGCGTCCGACGGGCCTTCGTCCCCGGTACGAAGCTTGCGTGCAGCCCCGGTCGTTGCGGGCGCGCTCGCGCGTGCGCTCTCGCGCCGGGCAGCACGCCTACAATGCGCGCCGATGACCTCCGCCCTCGCCCGCCCGCTGACCTCGAGCGACCACTACGAGAACTTCCCGGTCGCGTCGATGCTCGTCCCCTCCCGGCTGCGCCCGGCGATCGTCGCGCTCTACCGCTTCGCCCGCCACGCCGACGACCTGGCCGACGAAGGCGACGCGAGCGCCGCCGAGCGGCTTGCCGCGCTCGAGGCGCTCGGCTGCGAGCTGCGCGGCGAGCGTCCCGATTCGCCGGTCGTGGCGCGGCTGCGCCCGCACTGGAGCGCGCACGAGCTGCCCTACGAGCCGCTGCACGCGCTGCTGTCGGCCTTTGCGCAGGATGCAGCCGCCACCGACGGACCTGAAGGACGCGGATTGCGCCACGCCGATCGCGCGAGCCTGCTCGATTACTGCACACGCTCGGCGAATCCGGTCGGCGAGCTGATCCTGCGCCTGTTCGGCGCCTGGAACGAGCGCACGCGCAGCGGCTCGGACGCGATCTGCAGCGCGCTGCAGCTGCTGAACTTCGTGCAGGACCTGGCGATCGACTGGCGTCGCGGCCGTCTCTACCTTCCGCTGGACGAACTACACGCGGCCGGGCTCGACGAGCAGGACGTCGCGCATGCCGTCGAGGCCGGTCGTGTGGACGCGAAGCTCGCCGCGCTGCTCGCGCGCCAGACCGAGGCTGCCTGCGAGCTGCTGTGCAGCGGCAGCTCGCTGGTGCGACACGTTCCGTGGCGACTCGGCCTGGAACTGCGCGCGATCGTCGGCGGCGGGCTGCGCATCGCCGAACGGCTGCGCATCGGCGGCTACGACCCGGTGTCCGCCCGGCCGACGCTCGGCTGGCGCGACGCGCCGGCGCTCGCCCGGCTGGTGTTGTCCGCGTCGTCCACGCCGTCCGCCGAGCGATGACGCCCGACGAATATTGCCGCGAGCGCACGGCGCGCAGCGGATCGAGCTTCTACTACAGCTTCGCGTTCCTTCCCGTCGAGCGCCGGCGCGCGATCACCGCGCTCTACGCGTTCTGCCGCGAGGTCGACGACGTCGTCGACGAGTCGACCGACAATGCACTCGCCCGAACGCGTCTCGACTGGTGGCGCGACGAGATCGAGCGGCTGTACGCCGGTCGGCCGCAGCACCCGGTCACGCGCGCGCTCGCGCCGCACACCGCCGCGTTTTCGATCGAGCGCGCACGGCTGCTCGAAATCGTCGACGGCATGCAGATGGACCTCGAGCAGGACCGCTATCTCGACTTCGAAGGACTGCGCCTGTATTGCCATCGCGTCGCCGGCGTGGTGGGCATGCTCGCCGCGAACATCTTCGGCGCACGGCACGAATCGACGGTGCGCTATGCGCAGGAACTGGGTCTCGCACTGCAGTTGACGAACATCATCCGCGACGTCGGCGAAGACGCTCGCCGCAGTCGCATCTACCTGCCGATCGAGGACCTGCAGCGTTTCGACGTGGCCGCGCACGAGATCCTCGCGATCCGGCCGAGCGAACGTTTCGTCGAGTTGATGCGTTTCCAGGCGGCGCGTGCACGCGAAAGCTACGCGCGCGCGGTCGCGCTGCTCGAGCACGACGAACGCCGCGCACAACGTCCGGGGCTGGTGATGGCGGCGATCTATTTCACGCTGCTCGAGGAGATCGAGCGCGACGGTTTTCGCGTGCTCACGCATCGCACGTCGCTGACGCCGCTGCGCAAGATGTGGATTGCATGGCGCACGTGGACCTTCGGGACGCCGAGCTTCGCGACGGCGCGCTGAACGCGCCCGATCTCGTCGTCGTCGGCGCGGGATGGGCCGGGCTGTCGGCCGCGGTGCACGCGACGCTCGCCGGGCTGCGCGTGCACGTGCTCGAAAGCGCACCCGCCGGCGGCGGGCGGGCACGCGAAGCACGGCTCGACTTCGGCGCCGGTGTCGTTGCCGTCGATGCCGGCCAGCACCTGCTGATGGGCGCGTATCGGGAGTGCCTGCAGCTCGCGTCGATCGTGCACGCACCGGATGCGCCCTCGCCTTTCGAGCGCGCGCCGCTCGCGCTGCGCGACACCGCCGGGCTGCGACTCGAGGTGCGCGCGCGCCCTGCGCCGTGGCACCTCCTTGCGGCGCTGGTCACTACGCGCGGCCTGCCGCTGCGCGAACGATGGGCGATGCTGCGCCTCGTTGCCGCACTGCGCACGCGCGGCTGGCGAACGCCGGCCGGCGAGACGGTCGCCGCATTGCTCGCGCGCCAGCGCCAGCCGCGTTCGCTCGTCGAGCGGCTGTGGGCGCCGCTGTGCATCGGAGCGATGAACACGCCGCCCGAGGCAGCCTGTGCGGCGGCCTTTGCCGCCGTGCTGCGCGATACGCTGGGCAGCGACTGCGAGGCGAGCGACTTCGTGCTCGCCCGAACGACGCTCGACGATGCGATTACACGACCGGCGATCGCGTGGCTGCAGGCGCGCGGCGCCGGGCTGAGCTTCGGCGCCACGGTGCGCTCGCTCGCCTTCGCAGACGAACGATGGCGGGTCGATGCGGGTTCGCGCACCGTCGATGCGGCACAGGTGATCGTCGCGACGCCGCCGATCGGTGCGGCGCGCCTGCTCGAGCCGCTCGCCGCGCGTGCCGCGCTGCTCTCGGACTTCGCCTACGAGCCGATCGTCACCGTGCATCTCGCCTGGCCGCGCGATCTGCCGCTGCCGTTGCCGCGCTGGATCCTGCTGCACGACGACGGCGAGCGCGCGTGGGGTCAGTGGCTGTTCGACCGCGGCTGCATCGGCGCGCATCGCATCGCCTGCGTCGTCGTCAGCGCGGGCTCGCGGCTCGACGGGTACGCGCGCGAGGCGATCGGCGAGGCGATCGCGCACCAGGTCGCGCGACAGCTCGAGTTGCCGCTGCCGCAGGGACGCCGCACGGTGATCGAGAAGCGCGCGACGATCCGCTGTACGCCGGATCGCCCGCGCATCGCCGTCGATGCCTTCGAAGACACGCTTCCGGGTCTGTGGCTCGCCGGCGACTGGGTCGACAATGAATATCCGGCGACGCTCGAGACCGCGGTGCGCAGCGGCCGTCGTGCGGCGGAAGCAGCAGTGGCGGCGACGGGAGCAGTCATTCAGCAGCCGTTATCGGTCTGATCGCCCAGCCGTTCCTCAGCTCCACGCGGCCTCGAGCGCCTCGTCGATCCGGTCGAGCGCAATCGCTTCGATGCCTTCGATCGGACGACGCGGCGCGTTCGCGCGCGGCAGCAGCACGCGCGAGAAGCCGAGCTTCGCCGCTTCGCGCAGCCGCTCCTGTCCGCGCGGCGCCGGCCGGATCTCGCCGGCCAGGCCCACCTCGCCGAAGGCCGCGACACCGCGCGGCAGCGCACGGTTCTTCAGCGACGAGACGATCGCCAGCAGCACGGCGAGGTCGGCCGCAGGCTCCGAGATGCGCACGCCGCCGACCGCGTTGACGAAGACGTCCTGGTCGTAGCAGGCGATGCCGGCGTGCCGGTGCAGCACCGCGAGCAGCATCGCGAGCCGGTTGTGCTCGAGCCCCACCGACAGCCGCCGCGGATTCGGCACGTGCGCGCTGTCGACGAGCGCCTGGATCTCCACCAGCAGCGGGCGCGTGCCTTCCTGCGTGATGTTCACGCACGACCCCGGCACACCGCTCGCGTGCGTCGACAGGAACAGCGCCGACGGATTCGATACGCCGCGCAATCCGCGGTCGGTCATCGCAAAGACGCCGAGCTCGTTCACCGCGCCGAAGCGGTTCTTGAACGCGCGCACCAACCGATACGACGAATGCGAATCGCCTTCGAAGTACAGCACGGTGTCGACCATGTGCTCGAGCACGCGCGGGCCGGCGAGCGTGCCCTCCTTCGTCACGTGGCCGATCATCACGATCGCCACGCCGAGCTGCTTGGACAGTCGCGTGAGCTGCGCCGCGCATTCGCGCACCTGCGCGACCGAACCCGGCACCGACTGCAACTGCGACGAATAGAGCGTCTGGATCGAGTCGACGACGACGACGGCCGGCCGGCGCGACTCGATCGCCGCGACGATGCGTTCGAGCTCGATCTCGGCCATCAGCGGCAGCCGGACAGACTCGGCGCCCATCCGGTGCGCGCGCAGCGCGACCTGCGACACCGATTCCTCGCCGCTCACGTACAGCACCTCGCGCGTCGCACACAGCGCCGCGAGCGTCTGCAGCAGCAGCGTCGACTTGCCGATTCCCGGATCGCCGCCGATCAGCACCACCGAGCCCTCGACGATGCCGCCGCCGAGCACGCGATCGAATTCGTCGATGCCGGTCGGAATGCGTGCGATCGAGACGACGGGCACCTCGTCGAGCGTGACGATCGCCTGCGCCGGCGCGAGCGGCTGGAAGCGATTCGCGCCGGCGCGCGTCTCCTCGACGGTCTCGACCAGCGTGTTCCACGCGTCGCAATGCGGACACTGCCCCTGCCACTTCGGGCTCGCGCCGCCGCATTCGCTGCAGACGTGCCGCGTCCGCACACGCGCCATCATGGGTTCCCGCTCGTGCGCACCGGGACACGGGGCGCCACGGCGCACATCAGCTCGTAGCCGATCGTGCCGGCGGCGCTCGCCACCTCGTCGATCGCGATCGTCTCGCCCCACAGCTCGACGCGCGCACCGACTCCGGCCGCCGGCACCGGCGAGAGGTCGACCATCAGCATGTCCATCGCGACGCGTCCGACGGTGCGCGTGCGCACGCCGTCGATTGCGATCGGCGTCCCCGTCGGCGCATGGCGCGGGTAGCCGTCGGCGTATCCGCAGGCGACGATGCCGATGCGCATCGAACGCTCGGCACGGAAGGTCGAACCGTAGCCGACCGCGTCGCCGGGCGCGAGCGACTGCACGGCGATCAGCGCCGATTCGAGCGTCATCGCGGCCCGCAGGCCGAAGGAGCGCGCATCGCGATCCTCGAAGGGCGTGGCGCCGTAGAGCAGGATGCCCGGTCGGATCGCCGTGCCGTGCGCGGCGGGCAGCGACAGCACGGCCGCCGAGTTCGCCAGCGAGCGTGCGCCGTCGATTCCCTGTGCCGCGCGCTCGAAGGCACGCAGCGCCTCGTCGGCGCCGCCGGTACGGTCGGCATCGGCGAAGTGCGTCATCAGCGCGACCGAGCGCACCGCCGGCAGCTGCCACGCGCGCTCGACGGCGGCGCGAAAGGCCGCCGGCTCGAAGCCGAGGCGGTTCATGCCGCTGTTGAACTTCACGTGGACGTCGATTGCGGCGTCGGCAGGCAGGCGCGCAAGCCAGTCGAGCTGGCGCGTCTCGTGAACAGCGAGCGAAAGCCGCTGTGCGGCGGCCTGCGCGACGTCGTCGGCATCGAAGGCGCCCTCGAGCATCAGTACCGGGCCGCTCCAGCCGAGCGCGCGCAGCTGCGCGGCGCGATCGAACTCGACCAGCGCGAGCCCGTCGGCGTCGCAAAAACCCGCGAGCGCATGCTGCAATCCGTGGCCGTAGCCGTCGGCCTTGATCACGGCCCAGACGAAGCGATCGGGCGCATGCGCACGCGCAACCGCGAGGTTGTGGCGCAACGCATCGATCGAAATGGTGGCGAGAATCGGGCGCGGCATCGACAGCGGAAGAGGCAGGCGGGCACTATAGCGCGCGGACGATCCACCCAGGGTCTGCGAACAGGCCTTCGAACCATTCCTCCGGGCGATGAAGCGCGGGTTTTACACGATCATGGCGGCGCAGTTTTTCTCGTCGCTCGCCGATAATGCACTGCTGATCGCCGCCATTGCGCTGCTCATCGAGATGCACGCGCCGGCGTGGATGACGCCGCTGCTGAAGCTGTTCTTCACGGTGTCGTACGTGATGCTTGCGCCCTTCGTCGGCGCTTTCTCCGATTCGATGCCGAAGGGCCGCGTGATGTTCGTCACCAACCTGGTGAAGATCGTCGGCTGCCTGCTGATGTTCTTCACCGTGCATCCGCTGCTCGCGTATGCGGTCGTCGGCTTCGGCGCGGCGGCGTACTCGCCGGCGAAATACGGCATCCTGACCGAACTGCTGCCGCCGGAGAAGCTGGTCGCGGCGAACGGCTGGATCGAGGGCACGACGGTGGCGTCGATCATCCTCGGCACCGTGCTCGGCGGTGCGCTGATCAGCGCACCGATCGCCTCCCGACTGCTGGCGCTCGACCTGCCGTGGATCGACACCGGCATCGACGCGCCCGCCGAGGTTGCGATCGTGACGATCGTGCTGGTCTACGCGGTGGCGGCACTGATCAACCTGCGCATTCCGGACACCGGCGCGCGCTATCCACACCAGACGCACCATCCGCTGCGCGTGATGCGCGACTTCGTCGAGTGCAACCGGATCCTGTGGCGCGACAAGCTAGGGCAGATCTCGCTGTCGGTGACGACACTGTTCTGGGGCGCGGGCGCGACGCTGCAGTTCATCGTGCTCGACTGGGCACGCGAAGCGCTCGACATGCCGCTCAGTCGTGCGGCCATCCTGCAGGGCGTCGTCGCGCTCGGCATCGCCGGCGGCGCGGTGCTCGCCGCTCGCGCCGTCCGCCTGCGCGACTCGCTGCGCGTGCTGCCGGTGGGCGTCGCGATGGGCGTCGTCGTTCCGTGCATGACGCTCGTCGGCTCGCAGGCCGCCGCTTTCCCGGTGCTCGTGCTGATCGGCGCGCTCGCCGGCTTCTTCGTCGTACCGATGAACGCGCTGCTGCAGCACCGCGGCCACGTGCTGATGAGCGCCGGGCATTCGATCGCCGTGCAGAACTTCAACGAGAACCTGAACATCCTGCTGATGCTCGGCCTGTACTCGCTGCTCGTGCGGCTGGAGCTCGGCGTGAATGTCGTGATCGTCGTCTTCGGCGCCTTCGTGGCGCTGGCGATGGTGCTGATCATCCGGCGCCACCAAGCGAACCAGCGTGTGTTCGATTCGGTGTCGCTGATCGGCCAGAGCAAGCACTAGTGTTCTGTTCACACGCGCGCGTTGCGGGCGGATCGGTCCGTGCGGGCAGGCGGCTATCCGGCGACGCTGCCGCCCTCGACCACCTCGCGCGCCAGGCACAGATCGGCCCAGGCCTCGACCTTCTGCTGAGGTGCGGCGAGCAGTTGCGACGGATGCCAGCTGACGACCACCGGAACGTGGTGCGAGCCGAGCTTCGACTCGTGCACGCGCCCGCGCAACGCGGTGGGCGGCGTTTCGGTGCGCAGCAACGCCTGCGCCGCGCCGGTGCCGAGTGCGACGAGGACGCGCGGCGCCATCGCGTCGATCTGCTCGGCGAGTACCGCTTCGGCCTCGGTCGTTGCGCCCTCGTCCTCGTAGGCCGCGCGCTGCGCGCCGAACGGAATGTGCGCCAGTCCGGCGGGGCGCAGGTCGAGCGCGACGAGCATGCGCTCGAGCAGGCGCATCGAGTCGAGCGACCGCGGATCGGCATCGCGCGCGCCGGTCGTCGGGTCGACCTGCTGCACTTCGCCGACGAAGAGCCAGCTGCCGGCCTCGTCGGACAGCAGGAAGAGGCTGCACGTTTCGTTTTCGGCCGGCACGGCGAGCGGCGGCGGCGGCGATGCGCGCCGTTGCCAGGAGGGGCCGATGCCGAGCGCGGCAAAGGCACGACGCTGCGACTCGTTCACGGTCCGATCCGCTTGAAGAGGACCTGTGCGTCCTCGCGGCCGTTCTCGGCGGGGTAATAGCCACGCCGCACGCCGATCGTCTCGAAGCCGGTCGAGCGATACAACGCCAGCGCGGGCGCATTCGACGGCCGGACCTCGAGCAGCATGCCGTGCGCACCGCGTGCCGACACGTCGCGCAGCAGCCAGTGCAGCATCTCGCGTCCGTATCCCCGCCCCTGCATCGGTCCGACGACGCTCAGGTTCAACAGATGCACCTCATCGGGCAGCCACATCACGATCGCGTAGCCGATCAGCTCCGGTGCTTCCTCGACCTCGATCTCGAGAACCCACGCGTCATGGCCGGCGAGCAGCGAATCGGCGAAGTTGCCGCGCGTCCATGGAAACGGGTAGATCGACCGCTCGATCGCGGCGACCGCGTCCAGATCGCGACGACGCATCGGGCGCACGCGCATCACTCTTCGGAAGAAGCACCCGAGCGGCGACGGGCCGCCCGCTGTTCGTCCCGATCGAGCGCGACCTTGTCGCGCAGGTAGCGCGGTGCGGCATCGGCGGCGCGGATCGCACGACCCTCGTGCCAGTCGGCACAGCCGAGCTCGGCGAGCGCATCGGCTCGCACGTAGGCGTCTTCGGCCACCGGAGCCGCCGGCAGGCCGCTGCCGAATCGGGCGTTCCATGCGAGCGCCGTCGGTGCATGCACCCAGGCATCGCCGGCCCGCACCAGCATCCGTGCGTCGACGATCGGACGGTGCGTGCGCAGCCAGTCGTCGATCTCGTCGACGAAGCGTTCGCGCGAGACGATACGTGGCGCCTCGAGCGTCTCCAGCCGCGCCGCGCCGGCGACGATGCTCGCGTCGTCGGCGAGCGGCCCGACCCGATACAGGGCGACATAGAGCTCGTCCATCCGTGCATCGTTGGCCGCCAGCACGGTTGCCTCGCTCGCGCCGAAGCGCACGCGCTGCCAGGCAAGCGCACGCAGCGAATCGATGGCGATCAGCGGCACGTCGAGCGCGAAGCCGAGGCCCTGAGCGACCGAGCAGGCCACGCGCAGGCCGGTGAAGGACCCGGGCCCGGCATCGAAGACGATCGCGTCGAGCTGCGCGAGCTCGAGGCTCGCACCGTGACACAGTTCGTCGACCATCGCGAGGATATTCATCGACTGCTGCGTGCCGAGCGGCTCCGAGACGCAATCGCTCTCGTCGTCGCCGAGTCCGTGCCGGTACAGCGCCACCGAGCACCAGGTGCCCGAGGTCGACAGCGCGAGCAGGTGCACGGACCGCGCCTGCGTGGCGGCGGATCCGGTCTCGGGTCGCGGCGACGGCTCTCGTACGTCGGCTTCGGGCTTCGGGCTCACCCGGCGATTCTAGTGTCTGTTCCCTCCGGCATCATTCCGGTCGCGGAACCCGAGCCGATGCAGGGATCGCTGCTGTGTCGTCTCAATCGCGCCGCGAGCCGCGGCGACGCGACTCGGGCGGGCGCGCATCGCGCAGCTGTTCTCGCAGTCGCTCGCGCTCGGCCGGGCTCAGCCGCTCGCGCGACGGCGAAGCGCGGCGCCGGGAATCGTCGCGCGCCCGTTCGCCGCGCTGTGCGTCGTGCTTGCGCAGCTCGCTACGGAAGCGCTCCCGCTGGTCGGGATCCATGCGCCCGGAGGCCTGCGCCGGCGCGGGCAACGCGAGCAGCAGGCCGATCGCCAGCGCGCACCCGGCGGCGGCCGTACGACGAAGGCGGGAGTGGATGCGCGCGTTCATTGCGCGCATTCTAGGGGCGCGAACGCGCTCGCGACGAAGCGATGCGCGTAAACGATGTCTCGATGATGTAACAACCGGTAACACGCGCACTGCGACTGCGTTGCGCGAGCCGCGTCCCGCTATGATCGCCCCCCATGAATGCCGCGCCCCGCAAGCTGCTCGTCGTCGACGACGATCCGAAACTGCGCGAACTGTTGCGCCGCTACCTGAGCGAGAACGGCTTCGAGGTCAGCGTCGCGCAGGATGCGCCGGCGATGAATCGGCTGATGCAGCGCGAGCGTTTCGAGCTGATCGTGCTCGACCTGATGCTGCCCGGCGAGGACGGCCTGTCGATCGTGCGCCGGCTGCGCGGTGCCAACGACCGCACGCCGATCGTCGTGCTCACCGCCAAGGGCGACGACGTCGATCGCATTGTCGGCCTGGAGCTCGGTGCCGACGACTACCTGGGCAAGCCCTTCAATCCGCGCGAGCTGCTGGCGCGCATCCACGCGGTACTGCGGCGTCAGCCCCCGCCGGAGCTGCCCGGTGCACCGAGCGCCGAGCCGATCGAGGTGCGCTTCGGGCCCTTCCGGCTGAATCTCGCCACGCGCCAGCTCAGCCGCGACGGTGAGCCGGTTCCGCTGACCACCGGCGAATTCGCCGTGCTGAAGGTGCTCGTGCAGCATGCACGCACGCCCCTCACGCGTGAGAAGCTGATGTCGCTTGCGCGCGGCCGCGAGTACGGAGCCTACGACCGCAGCCTCGATGTGCAGGTGTCGCGGCTGCGCAGGCTGATCGAGACCGATCCGCAGCAGCCGCGACTGATCCAGACCGTCTGGGGTGTCGGCTACGTGTTCGTTCCGGACGGCGAATGATGTACGCGGCGCGCGTTGCGGCCGCATCGACGGCGAGACGCCCGCGCCCGATCAGCCTGTTCTGGCGCACCTTCGGCCTGGTCGCGCTGCTGATCGTCGCAAGCTTCGTCGCGACGCTCGGCGCGGCACGACTGCTCGAGCGTGCGCCCCCCGAGCAGCGCCTCGCCTGGGAGATCGCCTCGGTCGTCAATCTCACGCGCGCGGCGTTGGTGAGCGCCGAGCCCGAGCGCCGACTGCAACTGCTCGACGAGCTCGCGCAGCAGGAAGAGGTGCGGGTGTTGCCGAAGGAACCGGGCGACTCCATCGACTCGTCGGCCACCGGTGCGCGGCTGCGCGCGCTCGAGCCGCGACTGCGTCCGCTGCTCGGCCCTTCCACGGAGGTGGCCGGGCGCGTCAACGACGTCGATGCGGTGTGGATCAGCTTCGAGATCGACGGCGACGAGTACTGGCTGATCCTGCCCCGCGACCGCGTCGAGCGGCAGTTCGGCCCGAGCCTGGCGCTGCTGTCGCTGATCGCCGCTGCCTTCGCGCTGGTCGGCGCACTCGTCATCTCGCGGCTCGTCAATCGCCCGCTGTCGGATCTCGCCGGCGCGATCGACCGCGTCAGCCGCGGACAGGCGCCGTCGCCGCTCGCCGAGAACGGGCCGACCGAGATTGCCGCGGTGAATCGCCGTTTCAACCAGCTCGCGGCCGATCTCGCCGAGCTCGACGCCGACCGTGCGCTCGCGCTCGCCGGCATCTCGCACGACATCCGCAATCCGCTCGCTCGGCTGCGCATGGAAATCGAGCTCGCATCGCTCGAGGAAGGCCAGCGCGAGTCGATGGTCGACGACGTGGAGCGCATCGACCGCATCGTCGGGCAGTTCATCGGATATGCGCAGATCGCGCAGCCGCCGCGGGCGGAGCTCGTCGATACGGGCGCCGTGCTCGCGTCGATCGCGAACGCGTATCGCGGCGACATCGCATCGGGTGCGCTCGCGCTGTCGATCGACGCCGACGATGCGTTGCGCTGGTTCGGCGACCCGACCGACCTGCAGCGCGCCGTCGGCAACGTGATCGAAAACGCCCTGCACTACGGCCGGCGCGAAGACGAGCGCAGCGTCCGCGTCGAGCTGCAGGCGCGCCGCACCGACAGCGGTATCACGCTCGTGCTGCGCGACGACGGTCCCGGCATCGCCAACGACGATTTCGAGCGACTGCTGCGGCCGTTCACGCGCGTCGATCGCGCGCGCGGCGAGCATGGCGGCTCGGGGCTGGGGCTGGCGATCGTGGAGCGGCTCGCACGGCGCTACGGGGGTCGAGCGCGCCTGTCGAACGATGCGCGCGGGGGCCTGCGCGTCGAGATCGAGCTTCCCGACTACCGGCCTCCGGCGAGGCGTTGATCGACGGACGGCGATAGGCGACACTTACCAATCGAATTTAGTCAATCAATTGGATTCCTCAATTGCCCTTTGCTACATTCGAGGCGAACGGCGCAGCGTGCGCCCCGAGCCGCGGGCGGCATCGGCCTCCCGCTTCCTCTCTACGAACAGGAGACGTCCCATGGCCGCGTTGAAAGGCACCCGTACCCACCAGAACCTGAAAGACGCGTTCGCCGGCGAGAGCCAGGCCAACCGCCGCTACCTCTATTTCGCGAACAAGGCCGACGTCGAGGGCCAGCCCGAGATCGCGGCGCTGTTCCGCTCGACGGCCGAAGGCGAGACCGGCCATGCACACGGCCACCTCGACTACCTGGCCGAGGTGGGCGACCCGGCCACCGACCTGCCGATCGGCAACTCGGAGAAGAACCTGAAGTCGGCCGTCGCCGGCGAGACGCACGAGTACACCGACATGTATCCGGGCATGGCGAAGACTGCGCGCGACGAAGGCTTCGACGAGATCGCCGACTGGTTCGAGACGCTCGCCAAGGCCGAGCGTTCGCATGCGAACAAGTTCGCCAAGGCGCTCGAGACGATGGCCTGAGGCTGCCGCTTCGGGACCCGGGCCGCGGCGAACAGGCCCTGGTCCCGGAACGCATCGTTGCATCATCAGGGGAGCGCACCGCTCCCCTTTTCACGAGGAGGCCCGATGACTGCGCGAGAAGGGTCGCTCGAGGCCCCCACCCGTCACCCGCTCGACTGGAAGAACCCCGACTTCCACGACGAAGCGAAGGCGCTCGACGAGATGCAGCGCATCTTCGACATCTGCCATGGATGCCGACGCTGCGTGAGCCTGTGCAATTCGTTCCCGACGCTGTTCGACCTGATCGACGAGTCGTCCACCGGCGAGATCGACGGCGTCGACCGTGCCGACTACGGAAAAGTGGTCGACCAGTGCTATCTGTGCGACCTCTGCTACATGACGAAATGCCCGTACGTTCCGCCGCATCCGTGGAACGTCGACTTTCCGCACGTGATGCTGCGCGCGAAGGCCATCGGATTCCGTCGCGGAACGCCGACGAAATTTCGCGACACCAACCTGTCGGCCACCGACCGCAACGGCCGGCTCGCGTCGATTCCGGTGGTGGCGCAGATGGTCAACAAGGCCAACACGAGCGCGCCGCTGCGCAGGGTGCTCGAGAAGGGTCTCGGCGTACATCGCGAGGCGTGGTTGCCCGAATTTACGTCGCGCAGGTTCCGCAGCAAGGCGCAGGCGTCGACGCCGCACCCGGTGCGCGACGGCGAGCGCACGCCGGGCAAGGTCGTCGTCTACGCGACCTGCTACGTCAACTACAACGAGCCCGGCATCGGGCACGACCTGCTGAAGGTGCTCGCGCACAACGAGGTCCCGTACGTGCTGGCCGAGCGTGAGGCCTGCTGCGGAATGCCGAAGCTCGAGCTCGGCGACCTCGACTCGGTCGAGAAGCTGAAGGAGCGCAACGTACCCGCGCTGGCGAAGCTCGCGCGCGATGGCTACGCGATCCTCGCGCCGATCCCGTCGTGCGCGCTGATGTACAAGCAGGAGCTGCCGCTGCTCTTTCCCGACGATGCCGACGTGCGTGCGGTGCGCGACGCGATGTTCGATCCCTTCGAGTATTTCGTGCAGCGCGCGAAGGATGGTCTGCTGAAGACCGAGTTCCCGCGTGCACTCGGCCGGGTCTCCTACCACGTCGCCTGCCACCTGCGCGTGCAGAACGTCGGGCAGAAGACGCGCGAGCTGCTCGAGTCGATTCCGGGCACGCAGGTCCGCACCGTCGAGCGCTGCTCGGGCCATGCGGGCACCTGGGGCGTGAAGAAGGAGTTCCACGAGATCGCGATGAAGATCGGCCGGCCGGTGTTTCGCCAGATGGGCGAGCACCCCGACGGCGAGCCCGACTGGATCTCGTCGGACTGCCAGCTGGCCGGACATCACATCGGGCAGGGAATGGCCGCAACCGGTCGCGACATCGACGACCGGCTCGCCCATCCGCTGACGCTGCTGCGGATCGCATACGGGCTGTCCTGAAGACCCACGGAGGAGATCGAGATGGCGAAAGTCACCCGCGAGTCGCTGATGACGCTCGAGGCCTACGCACGCGCACGCGCCGACATGCGCGCGAAGGTGCTCGAGCACAAGCGACACCGCAAGGTGCCGCTCGGAGCGCACGTGACGCTGCTGTTCGAGGACGAGCAGACGGTGCGCTACCAGATGCAGGAGATGCTGCGCATCGAGCGCATCTTCGAGGACGAAGGCATCCAGCACGAGCTCGACGCATACAACCCGCTGATCCCCGACGGCACGAACCTGAAGGCGACGATGCTGATCGAGTACGAGGACGTCGAGCAGCGTCGTCGCGAGCTCGCGCGGCTCGTCGGCATCGAGGACCGCGTATGGGTGCGCGTCGACGGGCACGAGCGCGTCTTCGCGATCGCCGACGAGGATCTCGAGCGATCGACCGAAGAGAAGACCTCGGCCGTGCATTTCCTGCGCTTCGAGCTCGACCCCGCGATGATCGCCGCGCTGAAGAAAGGCGCCGCACTCGGCGTCGGCATCGAACACGAGAACTACCCGGCGCACGCCGAGCCGCTGCCCGACGCGGTGCGTGACGCGCTGGCGGCCGATCTCGACTGAGTTTTCCGCTTCAGGCGGCGGGCGCCGGCTCCGGCAGCACGACCGCCCGATCGGTCGTCTCGACGACGATGCGTCGCGGGTGCGTGTACACGGTGGCACCGCCGCCGCGCACGAATCCGCACAGCGTGATGCCGCGCTCGTGCGCGGTGCGAACGGCAAGCGAGCTCGCCGCCGAGACACCGGCGACGATCGCCAGCTGCGCGCGTGCCGCCTTTGCAACCATCTCGAAGCTCAGGCGGCTGCTCAGCACGACGCCGCAGCCTTCGAGCGGATGTCCGACGAGCAGGCAGCGACCGATCACCTTGTCGAGCGCGTTGTGCCGACCGAGATCCTCCGCGATCGCGACGATCCCGCCGTCGGGAGTGAACAGCAGCGCTGCGTGCGCGGCGCCGGTTGCCTGCCATAGCGACTGGCGATCCTGCATCGTCGCCGACAGTCGCTGCAGCGCCTGCAGCGACAGCGTCGTGGTGTCGGTCATCGCGGGAACGTCGCCCAGCAGATGCTCGACCTCCTCGCCGCCGCAGGCCCCGCAGCTCGAACGCACCGTGCGCACGCTGTGCGCGGCCCGCTCGCCCGCCCGCGCACGGGCCTGCGGCGCGAGCTCGATGCGCACGACGTCGTGCGCATCCCGGCAACGGGCGATCGACTCCACGCCGGCGATGCGATCGAAGAGCCCTTCGCTGAAGGCGAAGCCGGCGGCCAGCGAGACCGCGGCCGAGGGCTCGCCGTCGCCGAGCCAGCCGTCTTCGGGAACGAAGCCCTCGGCGGCCTCGCCCGTGTCGGTCGGCGTCCACATCAGCGCGTAGCGGCCGACACCCGACACCTCGACGAAGAGCGGCGCTTCGTCGATCAGCTCGCAGGGCTCGGCGCGAACGCCGCCGGCGGCGACACGAACCGCGGCGACGGCGACCGTTCCCGGCGTGCGTGCGTGGGTCATCGCGCGCCCGCGCCGGCCTTGCGCACCGAGACGCGCACGATGTCGGAGCCCGATCCGGTTGCGTCGGTGAGCTCCAGGCTCATCAGCGCCACCGTGTTCAGGCTCGGCGCGCGCAGCTCTTTCGCATAGGGCGTCGCCCAGTGATCGAACTGGCCGATCATCAGCAGCGTGTCGGGCCGGATGCCGGCGGCGAGGATGGCCGGACCGCGCGTGACGTTGACCAGCGATTCGATCTCGAGCTCGTCGCCGTCGGCGATTCCCAGCGAGCGCGCCGTCTGGCGGTTGATCATGATGCCGTGGTGGCCCCGTACGTTCCCCGCGACCTCGTGCATCTGCGGAATCGACACGTTGCCGCTCGCGTGAAACTGCATGCTCTTGGTGGTGAGCAGCCAGAACGGAAACTCGGACGGATCGCGCCCGGCGTGCACGATCGCGTTCTCCCAGCGCTTGGGTATGTCGTCCCAGGCAGGCAGGAACTGGTACTCGGAGAGCTGCTCGTCCCACCAGTGCATGCCCTGCTCGTGCAGGCGGCGCTTGAGCTCGAGCCCCGAGCGCATCAGGCGCTCCTGGTACGGCAGCTCGAAGCGCAGTCCGTGCTCGACCATGGCCGGATACAGATACCAGCCACGTTGCGAGTACGGCTGCGCGTAGAAGCCGTTCTCCCTGAACCAGGCGAGATCGTGCACGTCCTCGCCCTCGGACATCGCCCAGGTGGCCGCCTTGCACTGCGCGTCCCAGATCGTGTCGATGTCGTGCGTCTGCGCCGGATCGAGCGAGAAATCGAAGCCCTCGCCGCGCAGCGGTACGCCGCCCGCGCCGCGATTGATCGCTTCGTTGTAGCGCTCGAGCAGTCCGACGCGCCGGGCGAGCTCGCCGCTGATCCAGGTGAAGTCGCGCGCCTCGCCCAGCGGCTCGATCGCCGGCTGGCGCAGCACGAAGCCCTCGTGCGCCCAGTACTGCTCGACGAACTTCGAGCGCCCGAGACGAATCAGCTGCGTGCTCTCGAGATCGGTGGCCTCGGGCAGCAGGACGTCGGCCATCCAGTTGGTTTCGTCGATCGTGTAGGCGAAGGAAGCGATGAACGGAAAACCGGCGATCGTCTCGACCAGATGGCGCGTGTCCCAGAACGAGATCGCCGGGTTGGTGCGGAAGGTGATCCAGACGTCCGGATAGTTCGGCTTCGGCCAGTTCAGCGGCGCTTCCTTCGTGAACATCCATGCGAGGTGCGTGGGGCCGAGCGCCTGCGACCATGGGCCGTTTCCGGCCAGCGGCACCAGCGTGCGGTGCGCATTGCGCCCGTTGCGCCGTCCGGGCTTGCCGATCCAGTGCACCGGATCGGTGGGGTTCAACTCGTTATGCAGGAAACCGTCGGCGCCCGGACGCACACTCTGCTGGCGGTCTTCGTGCGGACGGTTGATGCGCACGGTGGTGCCGAGCGTGCCGCCCGGCACCTCGAGCGCGCCGACCAGCACCGCGAGCATCGTGCGCGCCCAGCAGCACTCGAAGGCGCCCCAGCCGTTGTTCACCGTCTTGCCGAGCGTAACCGCAACCGGCCGGTACGGGAGCGTGCGACCGTCGATCTCGATCGTCTCGCCGACCGATGCAGCGTCGACGAACTCGTTCGCGACGCGGCGGATTTTTTCCGGGTCGACCTCGCAGATCGGCCCGGCCCACTCCGGACTGTAGGGCGCGATGTGCGCGAGGAGCTTGTCGAAGGCGGTGGTGCCGATCGCCTCGCGATGAACCCAGCGCTCGTCGTCGGGCCCCTGCTCGAAGCAGGCGCCGACCGTGAATTCGCCCGACAACGCCGGCACCGCACCCGGGTGGTCGTGCGGCACGGCCTGGCTGCTGGCCGTATCGAAGATCAGCGGCTTGCCACTGTCCGGGTCGCGCAGGTAGAAGCCGTTCGGACCGACCAGGTACGGCGAGGCGGTGCGATCGCGCAGGAACGGCAGGTCGAGATCCTCGCGCTTGCGCTCGTGCAGCATCACGTGGATCAGCGCGAACATGAACGCCGGGTCGGTCTTCGGCTTGATGGGGATCCATTCGGCCGACACCGCGCCGGTCACCGACAGGTGCGGCTCGATCACGATGCGGCGCGCGCCGCGCACGCGCGCGTGCGCCTGGCGCATCACCGCGGACGGGCCTCCGGTGACCTCGACGTTCGCGCCGAAGGAGAGGTTGAGCTTCACGTGCGGCGTGTCGGCCGACACCGTGAACGCCCGGTGCCAGTACTCGCCGTACAGGTGCTCGGAGTGCACGCACTTGACGCCCTGCCCCGAGCCGAAGCTGTAGTCGATCGTGCCCCAGGCGGCGAGGAACGCCGGGAAGGTGCCCATGTAGTGCGCGGGCGTGCCGCCGTGGCCGAGGCTCACCGCGAGGCGCGGATAGCCGTCTTCGTCGGCCAGGCCGAGCTGCTGCACGTGGTGCAGCTTCTCCGCGATGAGATCGAGCGCTTCATCCCACGAGATGGCGACGAAGCCGGGATCCTCGTCCATGCCCTTGCGCGGGTTCGTGCGCTTCATCGGCGTGAGCACGCGATAGGGGCTGTACGTTTTCTGGATCAGCCCGTAGGCCTTGACGCACGGACGACCGTCGGCCGGATGGATGCCGATGCCCGCGTGGTTCGGCGACACCGACGTGGCGACGCCGTCGCGCACCTCGACCTTCAGCAGGTCGGGGCCGGCAACGCAGTTGTAGCAATAGGTGGTGACGTACCGGCGATCGGTACCGCTCGCCTCTTTCAGTGTCATCGGCGACTCCCTCTTCGACGTCGCCAGGCCGGTCGACGCAAGCGATGCGAAAAGCGGATTTTAGGGGCTTCTTCGCGCTTCGTCGAAGAATATTTCCTTGCAAATCAATGCTATGCACCAATTTGCATAGGGACAAAGGCCTCGTCGGATAGGTTCAAATCGCGCCGGGAGAGCCGCGCCGCTTTCAGCGTAGGGCGGGCTGCAGCGCCGACTCGAGCCGGGCAGCCCACTCGTCGGCGTCGATCGTCGACGAGAGCTCGTCGCAGGCCGCGGTGAACGCGTCGAGCGCGACGGCATCCTCGGCCGCGCCGAGCGCGTGGCACAGATGGCGCCACGGCGGCCGCGAAACGAGCGTTCCAGCCGAGAACGCCACCGCCGTGCGCTTCCTTCGCTGGGCGAGCCCGGTCAGCTTGCGGGCGCGCTCGTCGACGACCTCCCACGGTGAGAGCCCGCCGAAGCACGCCCATTTCAGCGATGGGCCGACGCCGCCGGCGCGTGCGGCAGCGGGATCGAGCGCTCGTGCGACGACGCCCCCCTCGTTCAGCACCTGCGCGTGCAGGTTGCCGAGCCACCGATAACTGTCAATCAATCCGCCGGCGAGCAATGCGTGGCCGGTCGGCACGACTACGGTGACGCCGACGAGCCAGGGTCCTGCGAACACCGCGCCGCCGCCGGAGGCGCGCACATGAACCGGCACGCCGGCAGGCGCACGACGGACGACCTCTTCCTGCAGCGCACGCTGCGAGCAGCCGAGCACGATCTCGGGACTGCGGTATCGCCACACGCGCCATTGCGGCGCCGTGCCCAGCTCGGACAGCGCCGATTCGGTCCAGTGCAGCTCTTCGGCGATCGTCGTGTCGAACGGCATCGTGCTAATCCTGTGGATTGTTGCGCGGATGAAGGAGGCCCCGCACGGTGCCGCCCATCACTTCGCGGATATGATCGTCCGTACCGATGTCGACACGAGATCCGTCCGAGAGCGCTGCCGCATGAGCACACCAGAACGGCCGCACGCCGACGTGCGCATGCGCGGCTTCGCCGCCCGCACGCGCGTCGAGACGGCGCTCGAGTGGATCGCTTCGGAAGCGAAGCGCCTGCCGCCCGAAACAATAGCGCTCGCCGACCTGCACGATCGCGTGCTCGCCGAGGAAGTGCGGGCACCGATCGACGTGCCGCCCTTCGATCGTGCGGCGATGGACGGCTACGCGCTTCGCGGCAGCGAGACGATCGGCGCGAGCGAGTACAACCCATTGTCCTTCACCGTCTGCGGCCACGCACTGCCCGGGCGGCCGTGGACGACCGTCGTCGAGCGCGGGAATGCGGTGCGGATCATGACGGGCGCGCCGCTGCCGCAGGGCGCCGATGCGGTGGTGCCCGCCGAGTTTGCCGCCGAGCGCGACGGTGTTGTCGAGATCACGACGCCGTTCGCACCCGGCAAGCACGTGGGACGTCGCGCCGAGGATGTCGCGCGAGACTCGGTGCTCCTCGAGGCAGGCAGACGGCTGCGCGCCCAGGATGTCGGCCTGCTCGCTTCGGTCGGCCTCGCCCGAGCGATGGTCGTTCGCCGGCCGCGCGTGCGGATCGTCGTCACCGGCGACGAGCTCGTCGAAGCCGGAGTGCCGAAGACCGAGCACCAGATCTACGACGCCAACTCGGCGATGCTGCGCGGACTCGTTGCGCGCGACGGCGGGGTTCTCGAGCGCGTGTGCCGGACGAAGGACGATCGCGATGCGATCCGGCAGGCGATGCTCGCCGACGGAGCCGACGTCGTCCTGATCTCGGGCGGCTCGAGCGTGGGTGCCGAGGATCACGCGCCGATCGTGCTGGCCGAGCACGGCGAACTCGCCGTGCACGGCGTCGCGATGCGCCCGTCGAGTCCTGCGGGCTTCGGTCGGATCGGTCCGGTGCTCGTGTTCCTGCTGCCTGGCAATCCCGTCTCCTGCCTTTGCGCCTACGACTTCTTCGCCGGATCCGCGCTGCGAAGGCTCGGCGGCCGTCCGGCAGACTGGCCGCACCGCACGCAGCGCGCGACGCTTGCGCGCAAGATCGCGTCGGCCGTAGGGCGCGTCGACTACTGCCGCGTGCGCCTGTCCGGCAGCGAAGCCGAGCCGCTGGCTCTCAGTGGCGCGTCGATCCTCTCGTCGACGACCCGCGCCGACGGTTTCGTGATCGTGCCGACCGAGAGCGAGGGACAGGCGCCCGGAACGGAAGTGATGGTCTACCTCTACGGAGCACCCTGAGCAATGGCCGGCGAAGCGACGGGATCGGGTTCGCGCCGTGCTGCGCATCAGGAGCAGTTCCTCGAAGTCATCACGCGCGACGAGGCGACGGAGCGATTCCAGCGTCATCTGCGCCTGGCGCCGCTCGGCACCGAGAGCGTCGCGCTCGGCGCCGCGCTGCGCCGCGTGCTGGCGCAGACGGTCAGCTCCGACATCGACGTTCCGGGCTTCGACCGCTCGAACGTCGACGGCTTCGCCGTGGTGGCGGCAGACACCTGGGGCGCAATGGAGGAGAGCCCGCGGACGATCGCGCTGAACGACGAGGTGCTCGAGCCAGGCCGGACGCCGCAGCAGAGCGTCGTGCCGGGCCGCGCATCGATCATCGCTACCGGCGGCATGATGCCGCGGGGCGCCGATGCGGTCCTCATGATCGAGCGTACCGAAGCGACCGACGACGGACGAATCGCCTGCACCGACTCGGTAGCCGCAGGGCAGAACGTGAGCTTCGCCGGTACCGACATCGCGCGGGGCGAGACCGTGCTGCGGCGCGGCCAGCTGCTGACTTCGCGCGAGATCGGCGTACTCGCGGCGATCGGCCGCGACCGCGTCGAGGTCTTCCGCCGACCGCGCGTCGCGATCGTCTCCACCGGCAACGAGATCGTTGCACCGGGCACGCCGATGCGCACCGGAGCCGTCTACGATTCCAACGCGGCGATCGTCGGCGCGGCCGTGGAGGAACTCGGCGGCGAACCGGTGCAATTGGGGATCGTCGCCGACGACGACGCGCAGCTGCAGGCGATGCTCGAGCGCGCGATGGGCTGCGACATGGTGATCCTCTCGGGCGGAACCTCGAAGGGCGCGGGCGACCTGTCGTACCGCGTGGTACGCCGGCTCGGCAATCCCGGGATCGTCGCACACGGGGTCGCACTGAAGCCCGGCAAGCCGGTGTGCCTCGCCGTGAGCTCGGGCAAGCCGGTGGTCGTCCTGCCCGGTTTTCCCACCTCGGCGATCTTCACCTTTCACGAGTTCGTTGCGCCGGTGCTGCGCGCATTCGCCGGCCTGCCCGCGGGTCCACAGCACAGCGTGCAGGCCAGGCTGCCCGTACGGGTGAACTCCGAGCGGGGACGCACCGAGTACCTGCTGGTCAGCCTGTTCGAGGGTAACGACGGCCTTGCCGCGTACCCGATGGGCAAGGGTTCGGGATCGGTGACCGCGTTCAGCTACGCCGACGGCTTCGTGACGATTGCGCAGCACCAGGAGATCGTCGACGTCGACACAGGCGTTTCCGTGCAACTGCTCGGCGAAGGCGTAGCGCCCGCCGACCTCGTTGCGATCGGCAGCCACTGCGTCGGACTCGACTGGCTGCTGGGCGAGCTGCAGGCGCGCGGCATCCGCGTCAAGGCGCTGCACGTCGGCAGCATGGGAGGGCTGACCGCCGCACGACGACGGGAATGCGATATCGCCGGCATCCACCTGATGGACGCGAAAACCGGCGAATACAACCGGTCACTGCTCGACGACGGCCTCGAGCTGATTCCCGGCTACCGGCGCATGCAGGGGATCGTGTTCCGCGCCGACGACGCCCGCTTCGCGGGCGACGATGCACAGGCGGCCGTCGCACATGCGCTCGCCGATCCGGCGTGCACGATGGTCAACCGCAATCCCGGCAGTGGAACGCGCGTACTCGTCGACCGACTCCTCGCGGGAAAGGAGCCGCCGGGCTACGGCGTGCAGACGAAGTCGCACAACGCCGTCGCCGCCGCCGTCGCGCAAGGCCGGGCCGACTGGGGCATCGCCATCGACACCGTCGCCCGGCAATACGGCCTCGGCTTCCTCGCGCTGCAGGAAGAGCACTACGACTTCGTCGTGCCCAGGGCACGCCTCGCGCGCCCCGGCGTCGAAGCCTTCCGCTCGCTACTGCAGGAGCCCGGCGTGCGCACTCGCCTGCGAGAACTGGGCTTCCAGCTGGACTGACGAGAAGGGAGAAGGGAGAAGGGAGAAGGGGAAAAGCCTCGGCCGCGGAAGTCGGGGCTGTTCCCCTTCTCCCTTCCCCCTTCCCCCTTCTCTTCCTCAGACGCTCGGCAGACCGGCGAGCGCCATCGCCAGTTCCTTCTCGTCGTACGACTGGTCGGTCAGCGACCCGGCGCTGTAGGCCATGTACGCCGCCATGTCGAAGTGGCCGTGCCCGGACAGGTTGACGAGGATCGTCTCCGAGCGACCCTCGCGCTTGCAGCGCAGCGCCTCGTCGATCGCCGCCTTCACCGCGTGGTTCGCTTCAGGGGCCGGAACGATCCCCTCGGTGCGCGCGAACTGCACGCCGGCCGCGAAACATTCGGTCTGCTGATAAGCGACGGCTTCGATAAGTTCCAGGTCGAGCAGATGCGAGATCAGCGGCCCCATTCCGTGATAGCGCAGCCCGCCTGCATGGAAACCCGGCGGCGTGAAGGTGGAGCCGAGCGTGTGCATCTTCACCAGCGGCGTCATGTGTCCGGTATCGCCGAAGTCGTAGGCGAGCTTGCCGCGCGTCAGCGTCGGGCAGGCCGCCGGTTCGACCGCGACGACGCGCGACTTCTTCCCGCCGCGCAGCGCCTGGCCGATGAACGGGAATACCAGTCCGGCGAAGTTCGACCCGCCACCGGTACACCCGATGAGCACGTCGGGCCAGGTGTCGGCCATCTCCATCTGCTCGATCGCTTCCTGGCCGACGACGGTCTGGTGCAGCATCACGTGGTTGAGCACCGAGCCGAGCGCGTACTTGGTGTCGTCGTTCTTCGCGGCGATCTCGACCGCTTCCGAGATCGCAATGCCGAGGCTGCCCGGATGGTCGGGGCGCTCGGCGAGCACCGCACGTCCGTAGTCGGTTTCCTTCGACGGCGACGCTACGCAGCGCGCACCGTAGGTTTCCATCAGCGCCCGCCGATACGGCTTCTGGTCATACGAGACGCGCACCTGGAACACGGTGACGTCGATGCCGAACAGCGCGCCCGCGAAGGCGAGCGACGAGCCCCACTGCCCGGCGCCGGTCTCGGTGCTCAGTCGGCGGATGCCGGCTTCGCGGTTGTAGAAGGCCTGAGCGACGGCGGTGTTCGGCTTGTGGCTGCCGGCCGGGCTCACGCCTTCGTACTTGTAGAAGATCTTCGCCGGCGTGCCGAGCGCCTTCTCGAGCCGGCGCGCGCGGAACATCGGGCTCGGGCGCCACAGCCGATAGATGTCGCGCACCGGCTCGGGGATGTCGATCTCGCGTTCGGTGCTCACCTCCTGCAGGATCAACTCCATCGGGAACAGCGGTGCAAGGTCGTCGGGCCCGATCGGCTGTTTCGTGCCCGGATGCAGCACCGGAGCGAGCGGCTTTGGCAGATCCGCCTGGATGTTGTACCAGCGCTTCGGGATCCTGCTCTCGTCGAGCACGTATTTGGTTTGGTCTCCCATCGACTCCTCCTCGTTGGACGCCGGACGACGTCCGGATCGACAAGCATAGCCGAGCGTCTCGGCGCTGCGGTAGCCCGAAACGGCAGACCGGGGCGGTCAATCGAGACTGCCGTGACGGCCTCAGGCGGCCTCAGGTGGCCTCAGGTGGCGACGAGCAGTACGATCGCCTGCGCAGCGATTCCTTCGGCGCGACCGACGAAGCCGAGCCGCTCGCCGGTCTTCGCCTTGACGCTGACCTGCGTCGCGTCGATCTCGAGCGCCGCCGCGACGTTGGCCGCCATCCGCGCGACGTACGGCGCGAGTCGCGGCGCCTGCGCGATCACCGTCGAATCGACGTTCGCAACACGCCAGCCGGCGGCACGCACGCGTCGTGCGACTTCGCCGAGCAGCACGGCGCTGTCGGCGCCGCGCCAGCGCGGATCGGTATCGGGAAAGTGAGAGCCGATGTCGCCGAGCGCAGCAGCGCCAAGCAGCGCGTCGGTGATCGCATGCAGCAGCACGTCGGCGTCGGAATGGCCGAGCGCTCCCAGCGGGTGCTCGACCTCGACACCACCGATGCGCAGGCTGCGCCCGGGCACCAGCGCGTGTACGTCCCAGCCCTGTCCGATGCGCAGCGCCGGTGCTCCGGCCGCTGCGGTCGCGGAAGTCGATGCCGGTCTTTCGTTCATCCCTCGGTTTTCCTCGGTTCCTTCGCGTCGCCGCCGCGAGCGGCGAGCACGAGGCGCATCAGCTCTACGTCGTCCGCGCCGGTCACCTTGAAGTTCGAGCGCGCCCCCTCGACGAGCAACGGCGCATGGCCGGCGCGTTCGAGCGCCGATGCCTCGTCGGTGACATCGGCGTGCGCCGCGAGTGCATCGCGCAGGAGCCCCAGGCGAAACATCTGCGGCGTCTGCGCCGCCCACAGTCCTTCGCGATCGAGCGTAGCCGCCGACGCGGAGCGATCGGGCGTCGCCCGCTTGACCGTATCGCCGACCGGCAGCGCAAGCAGGCCACCGACCGGCGACGTGGCAAGCGCCGAGCGCAAGCGCTCGAGCGTAGCGACGTCGAGCGCCGGTCGGGCCGCATCGTGGACGAGCACCCAGTCCTGCGAATCGACATCGCGCGCAAGTGCGTTCAATCCGGCGAGCACGCTGTCGCGACGCGTCGCCCCCCCCTGCGGCAGCACTTCGACGCGCGTGCGCCCGTCGACGAGCGCATCTGCCCGGCGGTCGTCTGGCGCGACGACGACGAGTACACGCTCGATCCACGGCACGGCGAGCAGCGCGTCGACGCTCCACTCGAGCATCGTGCGTGCACCGAGCCTCAGGTACTGCTTCGGCAACGGCGCGCCGACACGCGTGCCCGCGCCTGCGGCAGGGATCACCGCGACGTGGCGCGGTTGCGAAGAACGATCGGGCATCGAACGGAACCTGCCGTCGGCGGCGAAAAGATAGAATTCTAGGCTTGCGAACCGAGTCCTCGACGACCTTCCCCGCTGCAGCAACGACGCGCGGGCCGCTCGGCGATCGCGCCGACGCGCTCGGTTCGATCGCCACGCCCGGCCCGGGGCAGGTGCGTGTCCTTCCGCGTGGTCACGGTTCCAGCGACGCGCTGTTGCTCGCCGCCCTCGCGAAGCGCGAAGCCTCACAGGCTGCACGCGAGGCCGACCCCGACGAACTCGATGTCGAGCGACCCACCGCGGGTGGGCGCGCGCTCGCCATCGTTACCGCCGCACCCGGCGACGCGGCCAGGCTCGCGCAGGAGATGCGCTGGTTCGCACCGCTGCTGCGCGTGCTGCTGCTGCCCGACTGGGAAACGCTCCCTTACGACGCGTTCTCGCCGCACCAGGATCTCGTCTCCGAGCGCCTGTCCACGCTGTACGCGCTGCAGCAGCACGACTGCGATGTCGTTCTTGCGCCGATCACCACCGCGCTGCAGCGGCTCGCGCCGGCGCAATTCCTCGCGTCGCACACCTTCTTCTTCCACAAGGGGCAGCGCCTCGACGAAGCGAGGCTGCGCCGGCAGCTTGCTTTCGCCGGCTACGAGAACGTCTCGCAGGTGGTTCGCCCCGGCGAATACGCGGTGCGCGGTGGGCTGATCGACCTGTTTCCGATGGGTTCGAGCCTGCCGTATCGCATCGACCTGTTCGGCGACGAGATCGACTCGATCCGTACCTTCGACCCCGACACGCAGCGCAGCCTCTACCCGATCGAGCGCGTGCGCCTGCTGCCGGGGCGCGAGTTCGCCTTCGACGAGGCAGCGCGAACGTCGTTTCGCGGGCGCTGGCGCGAGCGCTTCGAGGGCGACCCGTCGGCGAGCACGATCTATCGCGACGTCGGCAACGGCATCGCACCACCCGGCATCGAGTACTGGCTGCCGCTCTTCCACGAGCGGACGGCCACGCTGTTCGACTACCTGCCCGACGACGCGATCGTCGTCTCGCACGGCGACGTCGACGCGGCGGCGCGCCGCTTCGCGCAGGAGTCCGCCGAACGCTACCGCTTCCTGTCGCACGACCGCAACCGGCCGCTGCTAAAGCCCGAAGAGCTGTTCCTCGACAGCGAAACGCTGTTCGCGCAGGCGAAGGATTTCGGACGCTGGTCGCTCGCGGTGTCGGCTACGGCGAACAACGATGCCGAAGCCTCGGCACGTGGCGACGATGCCGAAGCCTCGGCACGCGGCGACGATGCCGACACATCAACACGCGGTGGCCGCTTCGCGACCGCGCTGCCCGAGGTCGCGATCGACCGGCGCGCGAACGACCCGATCGAGCACGTCCGCACCTGGCTCGATCGACCGGGGCTGCGCAGGCTCGTCGTCGCCGAATCGCCGGGTCGACGCGAGACGCTCGAGCAGCTGTTCTCCGAGCATGGCGTCCGGCTCGAAGGAGTCGACGACTGGCAGCACTTCGTCGACAGTGATCTCGACCGCGCAATCACCGTCGGGCCGATCTTCGACGGCTTCGAGCTTCCCGACGCCGGCTTCTCGGTCGTCACCGAGAGCGAGCTCTTCGCCGGAACGCCGCGGCGTCGCCGGCGCGGCCTGCGTGAGACGCAGACCGACGTCGACTCGATCATCCGCGATCTCTCGGAGCTGAAGGCCGGCGACCCGGTCGTGCATGCGCAGCACGGCATCGGCCGCTACGAGGGCCTCGTCACGATGAACCTCGAAGAGGGGCCGACCGAGTTCCTGCATCTGCGCTACGCGAAGGACGCGACGCTGTACGTTCCGGTCGCGCAGCTGCACGTGATCTCGCGCTACAGCGGCGCGTCGCCCGAGGACGCCCCGCTGCACGAGCTCGGCTCCGGGCAATGGGAGAAGGCACGCCGGCGCGCCGCGTCGATGGCACGCGATGCGGCGGCCGAACTGCTGAACCTCTACGCGCGTCGTGCCGCGCGCGAGGGACACGCCTTCGGCTTCCCGGCGAGCGAATACGAGCTGTTCGCCGAGGGCTTTCCGTTCGAGGAAACGCCCGACCAGCAGGCGGCGATCGATTCGGTGATCGGCGACATGCGTTCGGGCAAGCCGATGGACCGGCTCGTCTGCGGCGACGTCGGCTTCGGCAAGACCGAGGTCGCGCTGCGCGCGGCCTGGGTCGCCGTGGCCGACGGAAAGCAGGTGGCCGTGCTCGCGCCGACGACGCTGCTCGCCGAACAGCACTTCCAGACCTTCAGCGATCGCTTCGCCGATTTCCCGGTGCGCATCGCGCAGCTCTCGCGCTTCCGCTCGAAGAAGGAGACGAACGCGGCGATCGAAGCTCTCGCTGCCGGAAAGATCGACATCGCAATCGGCACGCACAAACTGCTGTCGCCCGAAGTGAGTTTCGACCGTCTCGGCCTCGTCATCATCGACGAGGAGCATCGTTTCGGCGTGCGCCAGAAGGAGCGGCTGAAGTCGCTGCGCGCCGAGGTCGACGTGCTCACGCTGACGGCGACGCCGATTCCGCGGACGCTCGCGATGAGTCTCGAGGGCATCCGCGACTTCTCGGTGATCGCCACCGCCCCGCAGCGCCGGCTTGCGATCAAGACCTTCGTGCGGCGGGAGAGCTCGGGCACGATCCGCGAAGCGCTGATGCGGGAACTGAAGCGCGGCGGGCAGGCCTACTTCCTGCACAACGAGGTCGAGACGATCGAGAACCGGCGCGCACAGCTCGCCGAGCTCGTGCCCGAGGCGCGCATCGCCGTCGCGCACGGACAGATGCCCGAGCGCGAGCTCGAGCGCGTGATGCGCGACTTCCTGCAGCAGCGCTTCAACGTGCTGCTGTGCACGACGATCATCGAGACCGGCATCGACGTGCCGACCGCCAACACGATCGTGATCCACCGCGCCGACCGCTTCGGTCTGGCGCAGCTGCACCAGCTGCGCGGACGCGTCGGCCGCTCGCACCACCAGGCCTATGCGTACCTGATGGTGCCCGACGAGAAGGCGATGACCCGCGATGCCGTCAAGCGCCTCGAGGCGATCCAGGCACTCGAGGAACTCGGCTCGGGCTTCTACCTGGCGATGCACGATCTCGAGATCCGCGGCGCCGGCGAAGTGCTCGGCGAATCACAGTCGGGCGACATGCAGGAAGTGGGCTTCGCGCTGTACAGCGAGATGCTCGCCGAAGCGGTCGATGCGCTGCGCGCCGGACGCGAACCCGACCTCTCGTCGCCGCTGTCGGCGACCACGGAGATCGTGCTGCGCGCGCCGGCGCTGCTGCCCGAGAGCTACGTGCCCGACGTGCACGAACGGCTGTCGCTGTACAAGCGGATGGCGAACTGCACGAGCATCGACGCGCTCGATACGCTGCGCGAGGAGCTCGTCGACCGCTTCGGCAAGCTGCCCGACCCGGCGCGCACGCTGCTCGAGACGCACCGGCTGCGCATCGTGTCGCGCCCGCTCGGGATCGCGAAAATCGACGCCACCGCCGATGCCATCGTCGTGCAGTTCATTCCCGATCCGCCGCTCGATGCCGCGGCGCTGATCGGCTTCCTCCAGTCGCGTCGCGACGTGAAGCTCGCCGGCCCCGACCGGCTGCGCTTCACGATCGCCACCCCCGACCTCGCCGCGCGCATCGAGCAGGTGCGCGCGATCCTCGACGCGCTGGCGAAGCTCGCACCGGCGAAGCAGGCGCGCGAGACAACGCAGGCGCACTCTTCATGACCCGTCGACTCGTCGTACAGCACCTGAACCTGGACGACGGCGCCGTCGCCGCCTGCAGCGACGCCGTCGGCCGCGCGCCGAGCCTGCGGCTTCCGCGCCTGGCCACCTGGGACGACGTCGCGATCGACGGCGACCGGGCGTCCGGGCTCGCCGAAGCGCTGCAGGTCGACGCCGAGGTGGTGCCCTCGGATGCACGCCTCAGCGATTACCGGCTGCTCGCCTTCGACATGGATTCGACGCTGATCACGATCGAATGCATCGACGAGATCGCCGACTATGCGGGCCGCAGGCAAGAGGTGGCCGCGATCACCGAGGCGGCGATGCGCGGTGAGATCGCCGATTACGACGAGAGCCTGCGTCGGCGCACCGAGCTGCTGGCCGGCCTGCCCGAGTCGACACTCGAGCGCGTCTACGACGAGCGCCTGCGCGTGACGCCCGGTGCGCAGACGCTGATCGCCGCGGCGAAGGACGCGTCGCTGCACGTGCTGCTCGTCTCCGGTGGCTTCACCTTCTTCACCGAGCGGCTGCGCGACCGGCTCGACCTCGACTTCGCGTTCGCCAATACGCTCGAGGTGCGCGACGGCGTTCTCACCGGCCGCGTGCTCGGCGAGATCGTCAATGCAGAAGGCAAGAAGCGCGCGCTCGAGCGTACCTGCGCGGCGATCGGCTGCGATCCGCGCGAGGCGATCGTCGTCGGCGACGGTGCCAACGACCTGAAGATGATGTCGATCGCCGGCGTCTCGGTCGCGTACCACGCCAAGCCGCTCGTACGCTCGGAGACGACGCACGCGATCAACTACTGCTGGCTCGATGCGATCCTGAACTGGTTCGACGACCAGTTGCCCGACGCGCGATGAGCGCGCCGCGCGCGACGTCCGTCCCGCACGATCCGGAGGCGCCGCGCGGAACGATCGAGGCGATCGCCGGCTTCCTGGCGCTCGCGCTTGCGATGGGGGTCGGACGTTTCGCGTACACCCCGATGCTGCCGCCGATGCTCGACGGCTCGAGCCTGACGTTGTCGGGCGCCGGCTTCGTCGCATCAGCGAACTTCGCGGGCTACCTCGTCGGTGCGCTGCTCGCCACCCGCTCGACGATCGCGCGGCGTCGCGTGCTCTGGCTGCGCGTCGGGATCGCTGCAACCGTCGTGACGACCGCCGCGATGGCGATCGACACCGGTGCGTGGGCCTGGGCCGTGGTGCGCTTCGTGGCCGGCGTCGCCAGCGCCTTCGTCCTCGTTTTCGCGTCGGCAGTCGTCTTCGCAAGCGCTGCCCGCGAAGGCCGGCCGATGCTCGGTGCGCTGCTCTATGCGGGCGTCGGGCTCGGCATCGTCGCGTCTACCCTGCTGATCGATTTCGGGCGAGACGCGGGCTGGAGCTTCTCGCTGCTGTGGATCGCACTTGCCGGGCTCGCGTCGGTCTTCGCGATCGCACCGTGGCGCGAGCTCGTTGCGCCGCCATTGTCTGCGCCGGCCCTGCCCCGCTCGGCGGCCCGCGCATCGGCCGACCGGCGCGAGCTCGACCGACTCGTCTGGTCCTACGGCTGCCTCGGCTTCGGCTACGTGATCACCGCAACCTTCATCGTCGTCATCGCACGATCGCTGCCGGACGCGCGCACCATCGAGCTCTGGACGTGGATGATCGTCGGCATCGCGGGGGCGCCGTCGAACTGGTTCTGGACGCGCGTCGCGCAGCGCGTCGGCGTATATCGCGCAATCGTCGCCGCCTTCGTGCTCGAGGCGATCGGCGTCGCGCTGGTCGCAATCGGCCAGCACGCGATCGCGTTATACGTCGGCGCGGCGCTGCTCGGCGGAACCTTCATGGCGATCACCGCGCTCGGCCTCGCGCAGGCCCGCTCGCTCGCACCCGATCGTCCCGACGAGACGATTGCGCGGATGACCGTTGCGTTCAGCATCGGGCAGATCATCGGCCCGGCGATCGGCGGATGGATGGCCGAGCGCAGCGGCTCCTTCGTCGTGCCGTCGTGGATCGCGGTTGTCGTGCTGCTGGTCGGCGCTGCGCTCGCGGCCGCAGCACGGAGAAAACCGAAAAACCCCGGGTCAGACCACGGTTACCGGTAACCGTGGTCTGACCCCGGTTTTTCCGCCTCCGCGAACAGATCGTGCTCGTCCGCCGCGACGATCCGCACCGGCAGTTCGCTGCCGGGCGGATGCGCCCGCGCATGCGCCTCGTCGTCGAGCGACACGTAGATGACGCCGTCCACCTCGGGGGCCTCCGCCGCCGATCGCGTCACCGCGCGCCATGCACCGGAGTCGGGATCGTGCTCGATGGCGTCGACCAGCACCTGCGCCTGGCTTCCGACCCGCTGCTGCAGGCGCTCGGCGCTGATCCGTGCCTGCACCTGCATGAAGCGCGCACGCCGCTCCTCGCGCAGCTCGTCGGGCAGCGCGCCGTCGAGCTCGTTCGCCGCAGCGCCCTCGACCGGCGAGTACGCGAAACAGCCGACACGATCGAGCTGCGCCTCTTCGAGGAACGCGAGCAGGTGCTCGAACTCCTCGTCGGTCTCGCCGGGGAAGCCGACGATGAAGGTGCTGCGGATCGTCAGCTCCGGACACACGGCACGCCACGCGCGGATGCGCTCGAGATTCGCCTCGCCAGAGGCCGGCCGCCTCATCGCGCGCAGCACGCGCGGATGCGAGTGCTGGAACGGCACGTCGAGATAGGGCAGCACGCGGCCCTCGGCCATCAGCGGCAGCACCTCGTCGACGTGCGGATACGGATAGACGTAGTGCAGTCGCACGCGCGCATCCAGCCGCGCGAGCTCGCGCACCAGGTCGAGCATGCGCGTGCGCACCGGGCGACCATCGACGAAGCCGGTTCGGTAGCGCAGGTCGACGCCGTAGGCGCTCGTGTCCTGCGAGATCACCAGCAGCTCGCGCACGCCGGCGTCGACGAGCGCGCGCGCCTCGCGAACGACGTCGCCGATCGGCCGGCTGACGAGGTCGCCGCGCATCGACGGGATGATGCAGAAGGTGCAGCGGTGATTGCAGCCTTCGGAAATCTTCAGGTACGCGTAGTGGCGCGGCGTGAGCTTGATGCCGCCGGGCGGAACGAGATCCACGAAGGGGTCGTGCGGCTTCGGCAGATGCGCGTGGACGTGCGTCATCACCTCGTCGGTCGCCTGCGGACCGGTGACGGCCAGCACCTTCGGATGCACGTCGGACACGAGCGCGTTGCCCGATGCGCCGCGCCGCGCACCAAGGCATCCGGTGACGATGACGCGACCGTTCTCGGCGAGCGCCTCGCCGATCGCATCGAGCGACTCCTGCACCGCCTCGTCGATGAAGCCGCAGGTGTTGACGATGACGAGATCGGAGCCCGGATAGTCGCCGACGATCTCGTAGCCCTCGGCGCGCAGGCGCGTGAGGATGCGCTCGGAATCGACGGTCGCCTTCGGGCAGCCGAGCGACACGAAGCCGACTCTCGGCGTGCTTCGCGAAGGGCGCCGGCGAACCGGCCTGGACACTGTGCTCATCTGCGTGCACCAACAAAAACGCCGCTCGGGCGAGCGGCGTGGTCTCGAAGCCGGATTGTACCGGCCGGCGGCAGTGAACCCCTTCGCGGGGCACACTGCCCGCAACCTACTTCTTCTCGCCCTTCTCCTTGTCGCCGGCACTACCCTGCCCCGCCGGCGGCATCGGAAACGGGAAGCTCTGCAGCATGCTGCGCGTCTGCGCCTGCATCTGCTCCTGCATCTGCACGAAGAGGTTCTTGCTCTGCTCGATGTAGTTGCCCATCATCGTCTGGATCATCGGCGTCTGCATCGACATGAACTGCGCCCACATCTCCGGGTTCGGGATGCCCTTGTTATCGTAGAAGCTCTTCGACTGCTCCTGCATCTTGTTCTGGATCTCGACGAAGGCCTGCATCGTCTTCTCGAGGTACGCGCCCATCATTCCCTGCATCGCGTGCCCGTAGAAGCGGATGATCTGCGCGAGCATCGGCGAGGAGAAGAGCGGGGCACCGCCCGCCTCCTCCTCGAGGATGATCTGCAGCAGGATGCTGCGCGTGAGATCCTCGCCGCTCTTGGCGTCGACCACCTTGAAGTTCTCGTTGCCGAGCACCAGCTGCTTCACGTCGGCGAGCGTGATGTACGCACTCGTCTGTGTGTCGTACAGCCGGCGGTTCGGGTACTTCTTGATCAGACGGGTGGCGCTCGCCATCGCGTTCTCCGGGTCAGCCCATGTGCAGGCCGCCGTTGCACGAGAACTCGGCACCGGTGGTGAAGCCCGCGTCGTCGCTGGCGAGCCAGCCGACGATCGAAGCGATCTCCTCGGCCTTGCCCAGCCTGCGCACGGGGATCGTCTGGATGATCTTCTCGCGCACGTCCTCGCGCACGGCCATCACCATGTCGGTGCCGATGTAGCCCGGCGCGACGGTATTGACGGTGACACCCTTGCTCGCCACCTCCTGCGCCAGCGCCATCGTGAAGCCGTGCATGCCAGCCTTCGCCGCCGAATAGTTCGTCTGGCCGAACTGCCCCTTCTCGCCGTTCACCGACGAGATGTTGATGATGCGGCCCCAGCCGCGGTCGAGCATGCCGTCGATGACCTGCTTGGTCACGTTGAACAGCGAGTTCAGGTTGGTGTCGATCACCGCGCGCCAGTCGTCGAGCGACATCTTGCGGAACACGCCGTCGCGCGTGATGCCGGCGTTGTTCACGAGGACGTCGATCGGACCGACCTTGGCGACCTCCTCGAAGGCCGCGCGGGTGGAATCCCAGTCGGCGACATTACCAACCGACGCGTGGAAGTTGTAGCCGTCGGCCTTCTGCCCCTCGATCCACTTGCGGTGGTCGCGGGTCGGTCCGCAGCCGGCGATCACCGTGTATCCCTTGTCGTGGAACTCGCGGCAGATCGCCGTTCCGATTCCACCCATCCCCCCCGTTACGTACGCGATCCTGCTCATGGTGTGCATCCTTCGTTCGCTGCGGGACCGGCGGCGATATTGCCGCCGGGTGTGCTCTCGATTTCCGGTGCCGTTCTAGCCGGCCTTCTCCTTGACGTAGCGTCCCGGCGCCGGCTCGATCGGCGGATAGCGCGCGTTGCCCGGGCGCCGGGGCGCAGGCTGCTGCTCGCCGGAGAAGGCCGACAGCCATTGCGCCCAGTCGGGCCACCAGCTGCCGGGGCGCTCGCTCGCCTGCGCGAACCAGTCTTCGGCATCCTCGGGAAGCTTCTCGCCGAGCCAGTGGCTGCGCTTTCCCTTCGCCGGCGGGTTGATCACGCCGGCGATGTGCCCGCTGGCGCCGAGCGCGAAGCGCAACGGCCCCGACAGCAGCTGCGTCGACTCGTAGGCACCCTGCCACGGCACGATGTGATCTTCACGCGACGCGTAGACGTAGGTCGGCACGCCGATCTCGCCCACGTCGATCGGGACGTCGAGCGACGTCAGGCGTCCGGGCTCGCGCAACTCGTTCTGCAGGTACATGTGCCGCAGGTACCAGCAGTACATCGGCCCCGGCAGGTTCGTGCTGTCGGCGTTCCAGTACAGGAGATCGAAGGCCGGCGGCGCTTCGCCCTTCAGGTAGTTGGCGACGACGTAGTTCCAGACGAGGTCGTTCGGGCGCAGGTAGTTGAACGTGAGCGCGAGCTCGCGCCCCGGCATGATGCCGCCCGATCCGATCGTTGCCTCGCGGTACGCGACCTGATGCTCGTCGACGAATACGCCGATCGAGCCGGGGCGCGAGAAATCGATGAACGACGTGAGCAGCGTCATCGATTCGATCCAGTCTTCGCCGCGGGCAGCGAGCGCCGCCGCCGCCGTGACCAGCAGCGTGCCACCCACGCAGAAGCCGAGCGTGTTGATCTGATCGACGCCCGCGATCTCGCGCACGACGCGTATCGGCTCGAGCACGCCGCGATCGAGATAGTCATCCCAGGTGAGGTGTCCCTGGTCGGCGTGCACGTTCTTCCACGACACCACGAACACCGTATGGCCCTGCGCCACCGAGTAGGCCACCAGCGAGTTGTCCGGCTGCAGGTCGAGGATGTAGAACTTGTTGATGCACGGCGGCACCATCAGCAGCGGCCGGCTGCCGACGCGATCGGTGGACGGCGCGTACTGGATCAGCTGGATGAGGTCGTTCTCGTAGACGACCGAGCCGGGCGTCGTCGCGACGTTCACGCCGACCTCGAAGGCCGTCTCGTCGGTCTGCGAGATGCGCCCGCGCTGCAGGTCGGACAGCAGGTTCCCGATGCCGGTGCGCAGGCTCTCGCCCTTCGTTTCGACGACGCGGCGCTGCGCTTCCGGATTGGTGAGCAGGAAGTTCGCCGGCGAGATCGCGGCGAGCCACTGCTGCGTGGCGAAACGGATGCGCTCGCGCGTCTTCTCGTCGCCGCCCACCACCGACTCGGAGAGCCGATTCATGAACTCTTCGTTCAGCAGGTACAGCGAGGCCGTCCACGCATATGCACCCTGCTGCCAGCCTTCGCCGGAGAAGCGGCGATCGGCCGGCTCGGGTGTCGCCCCCCCGCGCGCAAGCTCGCCCAGGCGCGCAAGGTATTCGCGCTGCAGTTCGCCGAGCCGGTCGCCCGGAACGTGGATCGGCTTGCCGTCGGCAAGGGGCACGCCGGGCAAGGGCCCGCCTGCCCCGGACGGGGGCCTGCCGGCACTGCTCGCGCTCGGGCGCTTGCGAGCCGGAGTCTCCTTGCGGACCGACGCTTCCGCGGCCGGCGCGGCCGCAGCGATCGTTGCAGCGGCAGGCTTCGCGGCGGCGCGCCGGGCGCGCGCTACGGTGCTGGCATCGGCCTTGACGACCTTGACCTTCTTCGCAGCGCTCTTGGCGGCCGGACCGCCCGTCTTGCGCTTGTCGGCAGTGTGGGTCCGCTTCGCTGCGGGCGCCGGCACCTTTGCTTCGGTGGGCGCCGGCTCCGTGCGTGTGGACTTCGTGCGACGCGCTTTCGAGTCGCCGCTTCGCGCGGCGGTGGCTTCGCCGCCGCGCGCCGCACGGGTTGCACCGGACATCGTCTTCTCCGTCGTTGTGGGTCGGAAGCTCAGCTTCGTCTGTATCGATTCTGCACTGCGCAATCGTTTTGTCAACGCGAGGCCATCCAGACGAGCGTGGCCATTCGTCCGCAGCGGCCGTCGCGGCGATACGAATAGAAGCTTCGCGCGTCCTGCAGCGTGCATCGATCCTCGGCGAAGACCGCTCGAACCTCGCTGCGCTCGAGGCGCAGCCGTGCGAGCGCCTGCAGGTCGGCGAGCCATTTGCCCCGTTGCGCGCCGGCCCGGAATGCGCGCGCTGCGCCTGGATCTGCGTCGCAGAAACGCTCCCGAACCTCGTCGCCGACCTCGAAGGCATCCGGCCCGATTGCCGGCCCCAGCCACGCGATCGGATCCGCGTCGGAAACGAGCGCGCGCATCGCATCGACGGTGCGTTCGAGGACGCCGCCGGCCAGGCCGCGCCAGCCCGCGTGCGCCGCGGCGACGATCCGACCCCGGGAATCGGCGAGCAGCACCGGAAGACAATCGGCCGTCAGCACCGCGAGCACGACGCCGGGCACATCGGTGACCGACGCGTCGGCTCGCGGTGGGCGAACGCATCCGTCGCCCGGCGTCGGCGCCTCTACGACGCGATGTACGTCGGTGCCGTGCACCTGCTCCAGCCAGACCGGCATCGAGCCCACGGCCTGCACGATGCGTGCGCGATTGCACTCGACGGCAGCCGGATCGTCGCCGCAATGTGCGCCCAGGTTCAACCCGCCCGCGCTTGCGTCGGCCAGGCCCCAATCGCCGGCACTCGAGCCGCCGCGGCGCGTCGTCGACAGCGCACGCACGTTCGCCGGTGCAACCCATTGCGGAAGGATCGCGCCTTCGATGCCGCCGTCGTGCGGGAGCTGCGCTGCCGTGCCCGCCTGCCGCGTCATTCGCGCGCCTCGATCGCTTCGAGCTCGATGCCGGCCATGCTGCACAGCATGCGCAGATCGTCGGGCAGCGGCGAGCACCATTGCCTCGTCCGGTCGTCGACCGGATGGCGCAGCGCGAGCCGCCACGCGTGCAGCGCCTGGCGCTCGAATCCGCCGAGCGCCGTGCCGCCGTACAGCGCATCGCCGACCAGCGGGTGGCCGATCGAGCGCAGGTGCACGCGGATCTGGTGCGTGCGACCCGATTCCAGACGGCACTCAACGAGGCTCACGTCGCGCGCATCGAGCCGACCGAGTGCGAGGCGCTCGTAGTGGGTGCGCGCCGGCTTGCCGCGCCCGGCATCGACGACCGCCATTCGGATGCGCGAAACCGGATCGCGTCCGATCGGCGCATCGACGGTGCCGCGCGCTGCGATCGCGCCGGCGACGAGCGCCAGGTAGCGCCTGCCCATGCTGCGATCGGCGAGCTGCGCCGACAGCGATGCGAATGCACGCTCGGTCTTCGCCACGACGAGCAGCCCGCTGGTCTCACGGTCGAGACGGTGGACGATGCCGGCGCGCGGCAGTCGCGCAAGCGCCGGACGGTGATGCAGCAGCCCGTTCATCAGCGTGCCGCGCCAGTTGCCCGCGGCCGGATGCACGACGAGGCCCGCGGGCTTGTCGACGACGAGCAAATCGTCGTCCTCATGCAGCACATTCAGGTCGATGGAATCGGGCGCGAAGGCGGTGTCGGCCTCGCGCGGCTGCGGCTCGACGACGATGCGCTCGCCACCCTTCAGGCGCATCGCCGGTGCGAGCGGACGGTCGTCGCAACGCACGGCACCGAGCGCCATCCACTGCTGCAGCCGGGTGCGGGAGACGCCGTCGAGCCGGTCGGCCAGGTAGCGGTCGACCCGCTGACCCGCTCCGTCAGCTGCGTCGACCACGAAGACCACGGGCTGCGGATCGCCGGGCGGCTGCTCGGGGGGCGTCGCTATAATCGCGCGCATGAAAGCCGCTCTCGTCTCCTTCGTTCGGGCGTGCACCTGCGTCGCCCTGGTGTCGCTGGCTGCGTGCAGCACCTCCGATGCGCCTGACCCGACCATCGGCTGGACGCCCGAGCGATTATATGCAGAGGCCCAGGACGAGATGCGTACCGGCAACTGGACGCAGGCGGTTGCGATGCTCGAGAAGCTCGAGGCGCGCTACCCCTTCGGCACCTGGGCGCAGCAGGCGCAGCTCGACACCGCCTACGCGCACTACAAGGACGGCGAACGCGCGCTGTCGCTGGCGGCGATCGACCGCTTCGTGAAGCTGCACCCGAACCACGACTCGCTCGACTACGCGCTGTACCTGAAGGGCATCGTCAACTTCAACGAGCAGTCCGGGCTGCTCGCCAAGCTCGGCAGCCAGGACCTCTCCGAGCGCGACCACGCAGCGGCGCGCGAATCCTTCGACGCGTTCAAGGATCTCGTCACGCGCTTTCCCGAGAGCCACTACGCCGCCGATGCGCACGCGCGCATGGAGTACCTGGTGAACTCGATGGCGCGCGGCCAGGTGCACGTCGCCCGCTACTACTTCCAGCGCGGCGCGTATGTCGCTGCGGCGAACCGCGCGCAGGAGGTGGTGCGCCAGTTCCAGCAGGCGCCGGCGGTGGAGGAGGCGCTCTTCCTGCTCGTGCAGTCCTACGACCGGATGGACATGCCGGAGTTGCGCGACGACGCCGAGCGCGTGCTGCGCGCGAACTTCCCGGACAGCGAGCTGCTCACGAAAGGCCTGCCGGAAGACGATCGTCGCTGGTGGCAGGTCTGGCGCTGATCTCCTCGCAGAAAGCCAGCGCCTCCTGCGCTTCGCGCGTGCGCCGGAACGCCGGCAGGCTGGCGACCAGCCTGCGTCCGTAAGGACGCGTCGCCAGGCGCTCGTCGCAGATCATCAACACGCCGCGGTCGGTTTCCGAACGGATCAGCCGGCCGGCGCCCTGCTTCAGCGCCATCGCCGCCGCCGGCAGCTGCATCTCGCGAAAGGGGTCGCGCCCGGCGCGGCGCGCGGCGTCGATGCGCGCCGCGAGGATCGGATCGTCGGGCGCCGCGAAGGGTAGCTTGTCGATGACGACCAGCGACAGCCGGTCGCCGACGACGTCGACCCCTTCCCAGAAGCTCGCCGAGCCGACGAGCAGCGGCCGCGGCGCCGAGCGGAAGCGCTCGATCAGCGCCGAGCGCGACGCGCGGCCCTGGACGAGCAGCTCGATTCCGCAGTCCTCGGCCGCGATGCGCGCGGCGAGCAGCATCGCCTGTTGCTCGACCATCCGCAGGCTCGTGCAGAGCACGAAGGCACGCCCGCCGTTGGCGAGGATCAGCGGCCAGGCTGCATCGGCGATCCGCTCGGCAAAACCCGCCGAGGCCGGCTCGCCGCATTCGCGCGGCACGTAGAGCAGTGCCTGCGCCGGGTAGTCGAAGGGGCTCTCGCAGCGCAGCGTACGGGCGTCCTCGAGTCCGGCCGCCGTCGTGAAGTGATCGAAGCGCCCCGCCACCGACAGCGTCGCCGACGTGGCGATCCACGCGCACGACGTGCTTTCGCGATGACGGCGAAAGGTTTCGGCAACCGACAGCGGCGTGATCTGCAGCGAAAGACCGCCCGCGTGCACGTCGACCCAATGGATCGCATCCGATTCGCCGCTCGGCTCCCAGACCGCGTCGTGCCATTCGTGCAGCCGCGCGGCAAGCTCATCGACGCGCACGCGCAGGCGACCGAGCTCGCGTCCGCGTTCGGCGGAGCGCGCGAGCACCGGCTGCGGCAGCGCCTGCACGAGCGAGCCGATCGCCGCGCGCAGCGCAGCATTGCCGCGCGCCTGGCGCGCGTCGACGCGCCCCGGACGCCCGACGGCGAGTCGCAGCTCGCGCACCGCCTGCTCGATCGCGACGGACAGCGAAGTCCAGTCGGCGGCATCGAGCGCCTCTTCGCGCCCCGCGCGATGCAGGTCGCGCGCAAAGTCGACGATCTGCCGCGTGGAGACGCCGCGGCCGAGAAACTGCGTGGCGACCTGCGGCAACTGGTGCGCTTCGTCGAAGACGATCGCGTCGGCGCTCGGCAGCAGCTCGGCGATGCCCTCATCGCGCAGCGAAAGGTCGGCGCAGAACAGATGATGGTTCACGACGACGACATCGGCCGCCTGCGCCGCCTGGCGCGCGCGGAACACGAAGCAGTCGGCCAGATCGGGGCAGTCCTGTCCGAGGCAGCTCTCGCGCGTGGAGGTGGCCAGCGTCCACGCAGGTGCGTCCTCGGCGATTCCGGGCGCCTCGCTACGATCGCCGGTGGTCGACACCGCGGCGAAACGCTCGATGCGACGCAGCACGGCGATGTCCTCGCGACGCTCGAAGCGGCCTTCGGCGAGATTGCGTCGCAGGTGATACCGACAGACGTAGTTGCTGCGCCCCTTGAGCAGCGCCACCGTGGCGCCCGAACCGAGTGCCTGCCGCACGCGCGGAAGGTCGCGCCGGAACAGCTGGTCCTGCAGCGTCTTCGTGCCGGTACTGATCAGCACGCGCCCGCCGCTGAGCAGCGCCGGGACGAGATAGGCGAAAGTCTTGCCGACGCCGGTGCCGGCCTCGACGACCAATGGCTGCCCGGTGTCGATCGCCTGCGCAACGGCAAGCGCCATCTCGCGCTGCGCAGCACGCGGCGCGTATCCGGGGGTGGCACCGGCGATCGGACCGTCGGCCTCGAACGCCGCGTCGACCGCTTCGGCCAGACGCGACGCGGCGCCGGCGGACTGCATTCAGGCCGGTTCGTCGGGCACGAGTTGCATCTGCAGCAACGCGATCGCGTCCTTGATCTGCAACTTGCGCTTCTTGAGCCGACGCAACTGCAACTCGTCGAAATGCGACTGCATGCCGAGCGCGTCGATCATCGCGTCGAGTCCGCGATGCTCGAGTTGCAGTTCGGTGATGCGCTGTCGGATCGAGTCGCCGATGCCGGTGAGATTCTCGATTTCGTCGACGCTATGGCCTTCGATCATGTGGGTACCGTTCGCCCGCCGAGGGGCCCGAAAGGTGGACACGCAGCGAAACAACCGTCGGCCAATGATACGACTGCGGCGGTAGCCGATTCAACGTCCGTATCCTCGTTGCGCGTCGGTGGCTGCCTTCGTTTCGCAGGCGTACGCGCGCGCTGCTCAGGAGCCGCCGTGCAATGCTTCGGCGACCTCGCGACGCGGCGCCTGCAGATACTCGCGCGAGTTCATCTCGACGAGGCGGCTGACGGTGCGGTGGAACTCGTTGGCGAGCACCCCCTCGGTATACAGATCCTGCGGCCCGACCTCCGCCGAGACGATCAGGTTCACGCGGCGATCGTAGAGTACGTCGACCAACCAGACGAAACGGCGGGCTTCTGAGGCCATCGACGCGCTCATGCGCGGTACGCCCGAGACGATCACCGTATGAAACTGGCTGGCGATCTCCAGGTAATCGTTCTGCGAACGCGGGCCGCCGCACAGCGTGCGGAAGTCGAACCAGACGGCCCCGCCCGCGCGTCGCAGCGCCCGGATCTCGCGGTGCTCGATCATCAGCCGCGGATCCTCGTCGCGCGCCTCGGCAAGCTGCGCGAAGATTTCGCGCAGCGCGCGGTCGGTCGCGTGGCCGAGCGGCGTCTGGTATGCGTTCACGTCCGCCAGCGTGCGGCGCCGATAGTCGACGCCCGCATCGACGCACAGCACGTCGACGTTGCGCTCGATCAGGTCGATCGCCGGCAGGATGCGATCGCGATGCAGTCCGTCCGGGTACAGCCCGTCGGGACGGTAATTCGACGTGATGACGAAGGTGACGCCGTGCGCGAACAGCCCGCGCATCAGGCGATCGAGAATCATCGCGTCGGCGATGTCGGTGACGTGGAACTCGTCGAAGCAGATCACCCGATAGCGCCGCGCGACGTTCGCGGCCACCGCATCGAGCGGGTCGGCGCGCCCCTTGAGCTCGTCGAGCGAACGGTGCACGCCACGCATGAACTCGTGGAAGTGCAGCCGCGTCTTGCGCACGACCGGCACGGCCGAATAGAAGCAGTCCATCAGGAAGCTCTTGCCGCGCCCCACCCCGCCGTACAGCCAGACGCCGCGCGGCACCTCCGGGCGCAGCACGAGCTTCTTGAGGCGATTCGAGCGCGCCGCCTTGAAGGCGACGAACTCGTCGCACATGCGCTGCAGTCGTTCGATTGCCGCCTGCTGCGCGGCATCGGGCGTGTGACCGCGCTCGCCGAAGGCGCGCGCGCAGCTCTCGACGACGCTCACCAGGATCCGTGCCCGATTCCGCGCCGCGTCGCTGTCAGATGTTCAGCGCGCGCTTGTCGGTCGCGAGCGCCGCTTCGCGCAACGCCTCCGACAGCGACGGATGCGGGTGCGACACGCGCCCGATGTCCTCGGCCGACGCGCGGAACTCCATCGCGAGTGTCGCCTCGGCGATCAGCTCCGAGGCCGCCGCCGAGACGATGTGCACGCCGAGCACTTCGTCGGTGTCGGCATCGGCGAGCACCTTGACGAAACCGGCCGAATGGCCGGCACCCAGTGCGCGTCCGTTCGCCGAGAACGGGAACTGCCCGGCCTTGAAGGCGCGGCCTTCGCTCTTCAGCTGATCCTCGGTGCGCCCCACCCAGGCGATCTCGGGTGCGGTGTAGATGACCCACGGGATCAGCGCGTAGTCGATGTGCGGATCCTGCCCGGCGATGCGCTCGGCAACCATCACGCCCTCGTCGGAGGCCTTGTGCGCGAGCATCGGCCCGCGCACGACGTCGCCGATCGCCCAGACATTCGCCGCACTCGTGCGACAGTGCTCGTCGACCGGCACGAACCCGCGCTCGTCGACCGCGAGGTCGATCGCGTCGAGGCCGAGGCCGTCGGTGTTCGGTACGCGGCCCACCGAGACGATCAGGCGGTCGCATTCGAGCCGCTGCTCGTCGCCGTCGCCGACCGCATAGCGCACGCGCACGGAGTCTTCGGCGACTTCGACGCCGGAGATGCGCGCATCGAGCTGGATCTTCAGGCCCTGCGTGGTGAGCTGCTTCCACGCCTCCTTGCGCACGCCTTCGTCGGCGGCCGCCAGGAAGGTCGGCAGCGCCTCGAGCACGGTGACTTCGGCGCCGAGCCGGCGCCACACCGAGCCGAGCTCCAGTCCGATGACACCGGCGCCGATCACGCCGAGCCGCTTCGGCACCTCGGGCATCGCGAGCGCACCGACGTTGTCGCAGACGATGCGGTTGTCGACCGCCACGCCGGGCAGCGCGCGCGGCTTCGATCCGGTGGCGATGATCACGTGCCGCGCCTCGACGAGCTGCACCTGCGCATCGTCGCTGCGCTCTGCGGCGGGCTCTCCGGACACCTCGATGCGATAGACGTCGCCCTCGTGGCCGACGAAGCGCCCGAAGCCCTTCAGCCAGCTCACCTTGTTCTTGCGGAACAGGAACTCGATGCCCTTGGTCATCCGGCTGACGATGGACGTCTTGCGCGCCTGCATCTTCTCGACGTCGATGCGCACGCCGTCGACGCCAATGCCGTGCGCATCGTAGCCGTCGCGCACCAGCGCATAGGCCTCGCTCGACGCGAGCAACGCCTTCGACGGAATGCAGCCGACGTTCAGGCAGGTTCCGCCGAGCGCGAGCTCGCCGTCGGCGTTGCGCCAGCCCTCGATGCAGGCGACGTTCATGCCGAGCTGTGCGGCGCGGATCGCCGCGATGTAGCCGCCGGGGCCGGCTCCGATGACGACGACGTCGTAGACCTGGGACATGAGTTGCTCCCGCTCAGAGATCGAGCAGCAGGCGCGACGGATCTTCGAGCGCCTCCTTGATCGCAACGAGGAAGAGCACCGCGTCGCGGCCGTCGATGATCCGGTGGTCGTAGGAGACGGCCAGGTAGTTCATCGGACGGATCACGATCTGCCCGTTCTCGACCACCGGCCGCTCGCGCGTCGCGTGCACGCCGAGGATCGCCGACTGCGGCGGATTGATGATCGGCGTCGACAGCATCGAGCCGAATACACCGCCGTTGCTGATCGAGAAGGTGCCGCCGGTGATCTCTTCGATGCCGAGCTTGCCTTCCTGCGCGCGCTGGCCGAAGTCGGCGATCTGCCGCTCGATCTGCGCGAATCCGAGCTGGTCGGCGTTGCGCACCACCGGAACGACGAGGCCGCGCGGCGAGCTGACCGCCACGCCGATGTCGAAGTAGCCGTGATAGATGATGTCGTTTCCGTCGACCGACGCGTTGACGATCGGGTACTTGCGCAGCGCGTGCACCGAGGCCTTCACGAAGAAGGACATGAAGCCGAGCCGCGTTCCGTGTTCCTTCTCGAAGCGCTCCTGCGAGCGCTTGCGCAGCTCGATCACCGGCTGCATGTTCACTTCGTTGAAGGTGGTGAGGATCGCATTGGTCTGCTGCGACTGCACGAGCCGCTCGGCGACGCGCTGGCGCAGCCGCGACATCGGCACGCGCTGCTCGGGCCGGCCCTCGACCAGTTGCGAGATGTCGACCGGCGGGCGCACTTCGGGCAGCGCGGGGCGCGCGGGTGCAGCGGGCGCCTGTGCCGCCGCGCCGGATGCGACGGCACCGAGGACATCTCCTTTCGTGACGCGACCGTCGCGGCCGGTGCCGGTGACCTGCGAGGGTGACATCTGCGCTTCCCGCAACAGCTTCGCCGCAGCCGGCATCGCGACGTCTCCCTTCGGGCCGCCGGCCGGGGCAGCGGCTGCCGCCCTGTCGACGCCGGCCGAAGCCGGCGCACCGGCGCCGGACTGTGCGGGCGTCGCCGCCGCGCCAGGGGCAGCCGCCTTCGAGGCGGACGGCGCGGTGGCTTTCGCGTCGGTGTCGAGCCGCGCGATCACCTCTTCGGCGACGACCGTCTCGCCGTCGCCCTTGAGGATCTCGACGAGCACGCCGTCGGATGGTGCAGGGAGCTCGAGCACGACCTTGTCGGTCTCGACGTCGATCAGGTTGTCGTCCCGCGCAACCGCTTCGCCGACCTTCTTGTGCCATTGCAGCAGCGTCGCCTCGGCGACCGACTCGGACAGCTGCGGAACCTTGATCTCGATGACGGACATCTATCTCTCCGGAGCGAGCTGCACTATGCGGCGTCGCGGTTGGTTTTCTTCGTGCGTGGCCGCGCGGCGCCCAGCGCCGCAGCGAGCAGCTCCTTCTGCTGCGCGTAGTGCTTGTCGTAGTAGCCGACGGCGGGCGAAGCCGAGGCCGGGCGCCCGGCGTAGCTGAGCTTCTGGCCTTCCTTCAGCGCATCGGCGATCTGGTGCTGCACGTAGAACCAGGCACCCTGGTTCTGCGGCTCGTCCTGGCACCAGACGATCTGCGTCGCCGACGCGTATTTCTTCATCTCGGCTTCGAAGGCCTTGTGCGGGAACGGATACAGCTGCTCGAGGCGCACCAGCGCAATGTCTTCGAGCTGGCGCTCGCGACGTGCGACAAGCAGGTCGTAGTAGACCTTGCCCGAGCAGACGACGACGCGACGCACGCGGCTCGCCTCGACGCTCGGGTCGCCGAGCACGGTACGGAACTCGCCGGTGGCGAGGTCCTTCAGCGACGACACCGCCTCCTTGTTCCGCAGCAGCGACTTCGGCGTCATCAGCACCAGCGGCTTGCGGAACATGCGGATCATCTGCCGGCGCAGCACATGGAAGATCTGCGCCGGCGTCGTCGGCTGGCACACCTGCATGTTGTGCTCGGCGCACAGCTGCAGGAAACGCTCGAGCCGCGCCGACGAGTGCTCGGGGCCCTGCCCTTCGTAGCCGTGCGGCAGCATCAGCACCAAGCCGTTTGCGCGACCCCACTTCGTTTCGCCCGACGAGATGAACTGGTCGACGACGACCTGTGCACCATTGACGAAGTCGCCGAACTGGGCCTCCCAGATTACCAGCGTGTTCGGGTCGGACGACGCGTAGCCGTATTCGTAGGCGAGCACCGCTTCCTCGGACAGCACCGAGTCGATGACGATGAACTGTCCCTGCTTGTCGGCAACGAACTGCAGCGGAATGTACGAGCCCTGGTCGTAGCGCTCGCGGTTCTGGTCGTGCAGCACCGCATGGCGGTGCGTGAAGGTGCCGCGGCCGGAGTCCTGCCCCGACAGGCGCACGTCGTAGCCCGACGCGAGCAGCGTCGCGTAGGCGAGGTGTTCGCCCATGCCCCAGTCGAGCGGATGCTCGCCCTCCGACATCGCGCGCCGATCGTTGATGACGCGCTCGACCAGCGGATGCACCCGGAGGTTCTCCGGCACCGTGGTGATCTTCTCGCCGAGCCGGCGCAGCTCGGACATCGGTACCGCCGTTTCCGCCGAGTCGGTCCACTTGCGGTTCAGGAACGGCATCCAGTCGACCGCGAACTTGCTCTTGAAGTCGGTGATGAGCGGATCGAAGGTGTGCTTGCCTTCGTCCATTGCCTTGCGGTAGTCGGCGACCATCCGTTCGGGGTCACCCTCGGCGACCACTTCCTGGCGAACCAGCTTGTCGGCGTACAGCCTGCGCGTGCCCGGATGCTGGGCCACCCTCTTGTACATCATCGGCTGGGTGACCGCCGGCGTGTCCTGCTCGTTGTGCCCGAGCTTGCGGTAGCAGACGATGTCGACGACAACGTCCTTGCGGAAGGCCTGCCGGAAGTCGAGCGCGAGCTGCGTGGCGTAGACGACCGCCTCGGGGTCGTCGCCGTTCACGTGCAGCACCGGCGCCTCGATCATCTTGACCACGTCGGTGCAGTACAGCGTGGAGCGCGTGTCGCGCGGATCGGAGGTGGTGAAGCCGATCTGGTTGTTGATGACGATGTGAACGGTGCCGCGCGTGCCGTAGCCGCGCGTCTGCGCGAGGTTCAGCGTTTCCATCACGACGCCCTGCGCGGCGAAGGCGGCGTCGCCGTGCACGAGCACCGGCAGTACCTGGTCGCCGTTGCGGTCGCCCCGACGCGTCATGCGCGCGCGGCACGAGCCCAGCACCACCGGGTTGACGATCTCCAGGTGCGACGGGTTGAAGGCGAGCGACAGGTGCACCGGCCCGCCGGGCGTCGTAACGTCGCTCGAGAAGCCCTTGTGGTACTTGACGTCGCCGCTCGGGAGGTCGTCGGCGTGTCGCCCTTCGAACTCGGCGAAAAGGTCCTTCGGCATCTTGCCGAGGACGTTGACGAGCACGTTCAGGCGACCGCGGTGCGCCATCCCGATGACGATCTCCTGGATGCCCGCCTCGCCGGCACGGCGGATCAGCTCGTCCATCGCCGGGATGAAGCTCTCGCCGCCTTCGAGCGAGAAACGCTTCTGGCCGACGAACTTCGAATGCAGGTAGCGCTCGAGCCCTTCGGCGGCGGTGAGTCGCTCGAGGATGCGCGTCTTGCGATCGGTGGAATAGCTCGGGCGCGAACGCGTCGACTCGAGCCGCTCCTGCAGCCAGCGCTTCTGCGCCGGGTCGCTGATGTACATGAACTCGGCACCGATCGAGCCGCAGTAGGTGTCGCGCAGCGCCTTGATGATGTCGCGCAGCGGAGCGCTCTCGAAGCCGAAATAAGTGTTCGCCGCCGAGTAGATGTGCGCGTGGTCGCCTTCGGTGAAGTCGTAGAACGCAGGCTCGAGCTCGGGGATCGGCGGGCGCTCCTGGCGCTTGAGCGGATCGAGGTCGGCCCAGCGCGAGCCGAGATAGCGGTAGGCGGCGATCAGCTGCTGGACGAAGACCTGCTTGCGCGCGGTGGCGGCGTCGCCGCCCATCTGCTGCGGCTGCAGCAGGCCCTCCTTCGCGCGTTCGGCGAAGGACTGGACGATCGGTGCATGCGCTACGTCGCGCGTTTCAGGGCTGCCGTCGGCGGCGGGAATGCCCTGCAGACTGTCGAACCACGCGCGCCACGGCTCGGGCACCGACGCGGGGTTGTTCAGGTAGCTCTCGTAGAGCTCTTCGACATAGGCGGCGTTGCCGCCGAACAGATAGGAGTTCGACTGAAGCGCTTTGAACATGGTTTCTTCACCTTGCAGAACGAGTTTCTCGTCCAAGATGCCCGGCATGCCTGCTGCTGCAGCCGGCGAACGCCGTCCGGCTTCCGGAGCGGTCATTCGAGATTCGACGATGATGATTGGACGGTCAGGTCATCGGATGGTGGCTCGCGAGGGAGCGAGGAACCTTTTGATGGTATCACCGCGTCGACCGACGTGCGTCGCGAAGCATGCGCTCGGCGGTCTGCCGATAGACGGCAGCCGACGCACCGCCCAGCGCCACCGCCCGGTCCGCCGCCTCGGAGGCGGCCTGCGCGTCGCCTGTGTCGGCGAGCGCGTGCGCCAGGTTGTTCCAGGCGTCGGCGAAGTCGGGATGATTCGCAAGCAGCGACCGGTACGCATCGACCGCATCGCGCGGGCGCTCGTCGGCGAGCAGCGCGTTGGCGCGGGCGAAGGCGAGCAGCCGATCGCCGGGCTCGCGCGCGAGCAGCGACTCGTACGCACGCATCGCCGCGCCACGGTCGAGCCGCTCGAGTGCGACCGCCGCGCGCAGCGCAGACGCGATGTCGACGCTCGGCGGAATCCGCGACGGATCGACGACGATCATCGACCACGCACCGGCGCGCGCCCAGGTGCGCTCGAAGGTGTCGATCGACATCGGCATCGAGGCCTCGGTGCCGGAATGGAGCACGACGACGCCCTTCGGCAGGTCGTAGCCGATCAGCACGGCGTAATGCCAGATCGGCGACCACGAAAGCCCGAGATTCTGGAAGACGACCACCGGAACGCCGTCGGCGACGGCGCGCAGCATCGACGCGAGCCGCGCATCGAGCGACACCGGCAGCATCGACGCGCGACGCGGCTGCGCGAGCATCTCGGGCTGCAGGCTGCCCTGTCGCGCCGGCACGTACACCGCGTCGACCAGCCGCTGCAGCTCGACCTCGCGGCCGGCCGCGCCGAGCGCCATCGCGAGCGCGGCCGGGCCGCACTGGTAGTCGGCCTGCGCGACGAAAGGTACGCTGTCGACCGCAGCACGCGCCGGCAGCGCCGGCGCCGCAGCAACAGTGACGGGCGGCGACGATAACGACGCGCGCAGCGCCGCGCTCTGCGGCGCCGCGCATCCGGCGAGCACGATCGCCGCGCACGCGCAGAGCAGCACGCGCGTGGCAGCTCCCTTCACGGGCTCTTACCGGATCGGCCGCGTGAACGGGAACACGCGCGTGAAGCCGAGGATGTCCGTGATGAGCAGGATCACGAAGACGAGCAGGACGGCGCCGACCAGGCTGCCGCCGGCCGGCAGCTGATCGATCTGCTCGGCAAGCGCCTGCGCCTGTGCGTCGTCGAGCGCCTGCACGCGCGCCTGGGCCTCGGCCGGATCCACGCCGAGCGCCTCGAGCTGCGCACGGACGTCGTCGCGCGCAAGCAGCGCGTCGATCGCCGCTCGGTCGAAGCGCGCCGGAGTTTCGGCGGCCGGCGCGCTATGGGCGAGCGCTTCCTCGGTGGTGACGATCCGCGCCTGGACCGGCGCGGGCGTGGTGGTCGCGACGATCGCGACGACGACGCCTGCGACGACGGTACGTAGCAGCGCGGCGCGCAACAGCGGACTGGCGTTCATGGGGAGCACTCCGGTTGTGAATCGGCCGACCGGGGGCGCCGGTGCCGCTCGTCCCCGCCGATCGATCATATCCGGAAGCACCGGCGCCGGCGACGGTTTGACCGGTGGTCTGCTGGATACCTGTCGCCGTCGTTGTTTCCTATCGTATGCAGTGCTTCGGTAGTAAAGTGACTCATGATCGCCGCATCGAACGGCGACGCTGCACTGCACAAGGAGGGAGACCCGTTGCAGGCGACCGACACGCGCAATCCCGACTACTTCCACCGGGTGGTCGACTGTCAGTGGGCGTGTCCCGCCCACACTCCGGTTCCCGAATACATCCGCCTGATCGCCGCCGGGCGCTACTCCGACGCCTACCTCGTCAACTGGCGATCAAACGTCTTCCCCGGCATCCTCGGCCGTACCTGTGACCGCCCCTGCGAGCCGGCGTGCCGACGCGGACGCGTCGAGGAAAAGCAGGCCGAACGACCCGAACCCGTCGCGATCTGCCGACTGAAGCGCGTTGCTGCCGACTTCAAGGACGACATCCGCTCGCGGCTGCCGCGTCCGGCGCGTCGCCCGAACGGCCGACGAGTCGCCTGCGTCGGCGCCGGCCCCGCATCGCTCACCGTCGCGCGCGATCTCGCGCCGCTCGGCTACGCCGTCACGGTGTTCGACGCCGATGCGCGGGCGGGCGGGATGATCCGCACGCAGATCCCGCGCTTTCGCCTGCCCGAGGAAGTGATCGACGAGGAAACCGGCTACGTGCTCGACCTCGGCGTCGACTTCCGCGCCGGTACACGCATCGAGTCGATGAAGTCGCTGCTCGACGACGGCTACGACGCCGTCTTCGTCGGCAGCGGTGCGCCGCGCGGGCGCGACCTGCAACTGCCCGGTCGGGACGAGGCGGCCGCGCACATCCACATCGGCATCGACTGGCTGGCGTCGGTTTCCTTCGAGCACGTCGATCGCATCGCCCGCCGAGTGCTGGTGCTCGGCGGCGGCAACACCGCGATGGACTGCTGCCGCACCGCGCGGCGCCTGGGCGGCGACGACGTGCGCGTCGTCGTGCGTTCGGGCTTCGCCGAGATGAAGGCCTCGCCGTGGGAGAAGGAAGACGCGATGCACGAAGGCATCCCGATCCACGACTTCCTCGTGCCGAAGGAATTCCTGCACGAAGGCGGGCGGCTGACCGGCATGCGCTTCGAGCCGGTCGAAGCACGCTACGACGAGAACGGACGTCGCTCGCTCGTGCCCACCGGCGCCCCCGATCGTGTCTTCGAATGCGACGAGGTGCTGATCGCGGTCGGACAGGAGAATGCCTTCCCGTGGATCGAGCGCGACGCGGGCATCGACTTCGATCGCCACGGAATGCCGGTGCTCGATCCGGTCACGCTGCAGTCGACGCGCCCCGAGGTTTTCTTCGGCGGCGACGCGGCGCTCGGCCCGAAGAACATCATCTGGGCGGTCGCGCACGGCCACGAGGCAGCGGTGTCGATCGACCGGTTGCTCAACGGCGAGGTGGTCGCCGAACGCCCCGCCCCGGCGGTGACGATGATCGCGCAGAAGATGGGCATCCACGAATGGAGCTACGACAACGAGCCGGTGCGCGACGCGCGCAACAAGGTGCCGTGGCACGACCCGTCGAAGGCGCTGCGCAACATCCACATCGAAGTCGAGCTCGGCTTCGACGCACAGGCCGCCTGGCGCGAGGCGCAGCGCTGCCTGAACTGCGACGTGCAGACGGTGTTCACAGCGCCGCAGTGCATCGAATGCGATGCCTGCGTCGACATCTGCCCCACCGACTGCATCACCTTCACCGAGCTCCCCGACGACGGCGACGAGCAGACGCTGCGCGCGTCGCTGCGCGCGCCCGCGATGAACCTCGAGCAGCCGCTTTACCTGTCGACGCCGCTGAAGACCGGTCGCGCGATGGTCAAGGACGAAGACGTCTGCCTGCACTGCGGGCTGTGCGCCGAACGCTGCCCGACCGGCGCCTGGGACATGCGCAAGTTCCTTCTCGATGTTGCGCACGCGGGGCCCGCGTCGCGCGACGCCGTACGCAAGGTGGCCTGATGACTGCGAAGCGCATCGAGGCGGTCAACGACTTCGTCGTCCAGTTCGCCAACGTCAACGGATCCGGTTCGGCCTCGGCCAACGAGCTCTTCGCGCGCAGCTTCCTGCGCATGGGCGTGCCGGTCAGCCCGCGCAACATCTTCCCGTCGAACATCCAGGGTCTGCCCACCTGGTACGAAGTCCGCGTCACCGAGCGCGGGTATCTCGGACGACGCGGCGGCGTCGACCTGCTGGTGGCGATGAACCCGCAGACCTGGGACGCCGACGTTGCTTCGATCGAGCCGGGCGGCTACCTGCTCTACGACAGCACACGGCCGATGCCGTCCTCGAAGTTCCGCGACGATATCCACGTGATCGGCGTGCCGCTCACCGAGATGTGCAATGTCGCGTACGACGACCCGCGCGAGCGGCAGCTGCTGAAGAACATCATGTACGTCGGCGTGCTGACGTCGCTGCTGGGCCTCGACCCGGCCGTCGTTGCCGAGCTGATCGGCGAGCAGTATCGCGGCAAGGAGAAGCTGCTCACGCCGAACCTCGACGCCTTCCGCAAGGGCTTCCATTACGCCGGAGAGAACCTCGAGAACGCGATCGGGCTGCGCGCGCGTCGCGCTGCGCAGGTCGGCGACCGCATCTTCGTCGACGGCAACGCGGCGCTCGCGCTCGGCTTCGTCTACGGCGGCGCGACCGTCTGCGCCTGGTATCCGATCACGCCGTCGTCGTCGGTGGCCGACGCCTTCACGAAATACTGCGCGAAGCTGCGCGTCGACGCCGAAACCGGCGAGCGACGCTACGCGATCGTGCAGGCCGAGGACGAGCTCGCCGCGGTCGGCGTCGTCGTCGGTGCCGGCTGGAACGGCGCGCGCTCGTTCACCGCCACCTCGGGGCCCGGCATCTCGCTGATGACCGAGTTCATCGGCCTGGCATATTTCGCGGAGATCCCGGTCACGATCGTCGACGTGCAGCGCGGCGGACCCTCCACCGGAATGCCGACGCGCACGCAGCAGTCCGACCTGCTCGCCTGCGCCTACGCGTCGCACGGCGACACGCGGCACGTGCTGCTCTTCCCCGAGGATCCGCACGAGTGCTTCGAGTTCGCCGCGCAGGCGCTCGATCTCGCCGATCGGCTGCAGACGCCGGTGTTCGTGATGACCGATCTCGACATCGGAATGAACCAGCGGCTGTGCGCGCCCTTCGCCTGGGACGACGCAAGGCGCTACGACCGCGGCAAGGTGATGGATGCAGAGGCGCTCGAGGCCGGCGTCGAGTTCGGCCGCTACCTCGATGTGGACGGCGACGGCGTCCCCTGGCGCACGCTGCCCGGCACGCACCCGACGAAGGGCGCCTACTTCACGCGCGGCACGACGAAGAATGCCTACGCGCGCTACTCCGAACGCGGCACCGATTACGTGGACAACGTACAGCGGCTGCTGCGCAAGTTCGACACGGCGAAGGCGCTCGTCCCGCATGCGATCGAGCGACTCGCTTCGCCTGCAACGGCAAAGCCCGGCGGCGGCGCGGCGGCGCCCTCGCCGGTCGGCGCGATCTTCTACGGGTCGACCAGCCCGGCGATGGCCGAGGCGGTCGAAACGCTGCTGTCGATCGGCTGCCCGGTCGACACACTGCGCGTGCGCGCATTTCCCTTCGGCGACGAGGTGCTGCGCTTCATCGACGCGCACGAGACCGTGTTCGTCGTCGAGCAGAACCGCGACGGGCAACTGCGCACGATGCTCGTCAACGAGCTCGAGATCGATCCGTCGCGGCTGCAGCCGGTGCTGCACTACGACGGCACGCCGATCACCGCGCGCTTCATCGCGGACGCGATCGCCGAGCGCACGGCGGCAGCCAACGTCCGTCCGCTGACGCAGCCGGCGGCTGCGCAGACCCGCGCGCGCGTCGCCTGAGCGGCGTCATGACAGGCAATTCCCGACCCGATCCGGAGAGCACTCGATGACCTGGCTTGCCAAGCCGACGCTGCACCATCCGTCGCTGCCGGAGAACGCGCTCGGCTATACCCGGCGCGACTACGAAGGACGCGTCTCGACGCTGTGCGCCGGCTGCGGCCACGACTCGATCTCGGCGGCGATCGTACAGGCGTGCTGGGAGCTCGACGTCGAGCCGCACCGCGTCGCAAAACTCTCGGGCATCGGCTGCTCGTCGAAGACCACCGACTACTTCCTCGGCCATTCGCATGGCTTCAACTCGGTGCACGGACGCATGCCCTCGGTGCTCACCGGCGCGAACCTCGCGAACCGCACGCTGCTCTATCTCGGCGTCTCGGGCGACGGCGACTCCGCGTCGATCGGCCTCGGGCAGTTCGCGCACGCGATGCGCCGCGGCGTCGACATGACGTACATCGTCGAGAACAACGGCGTCTACGGGCTCACCAAGGGCCAGTTCTCGGCCACCGCCGATCGCGGCTCGAAATCCAAGCGCGGCGCCGTGAACGACGACGCCGGCATCGACCTCGCGGTGCTCGCGCTGCAGCTCGGCGCCACCTACGTCGCGCGCGGTTTCTCGGGCGACAAGGCGCAGCTGGTGCCGCTGATCCAGGGTGCGATCCGCCATCGCGGCGCCGCGCTCGTCGACGTCGTCAGCCCCTGCGTCGCCTTCAACAACCACGTCGGCAGCACGCGCAGCTACGACTACGTGCGCGAGCACAACGAAGCGGCGAACCGGATCGAGTTCATCCCGAAGCGCGACGAGATCACCGCCGACTACGAACCCGGCGCGGTCGCCGAGATCGTCCAGCACGACGGCTCGCTGCTGCGGCTGCGCAAGCTGGATGTCGACTTCGATCCGCGCGACCGGATCGCGGCGATGAACCGCGTGCTCGAGCACTCGTCGCGCGGCGAGCTGCTCACCGGGCTGCTGTACGTCGATCCTGATGCAGGTGACCTGCACGATCGTCTCGGCACGGCGGCGGTGCCGCTGAACGCGCTCGACGAGAGGGCACTTTGCCCGGGCAGCGCGGCGCTCGAGCGGCTGAACGCAACGCTGCGATAACGGCCCGGTTACCGAAGGAACGGGTCTGACCCCGGTTTTCCCCTTCTCCCTCCCCCTTCCCCCTTCACTTCCTCAAAGTCACCTCACGCCGCGCATGCCCCGTATACAGCTGGCGCGGCCGCCCGATCTTCTGGTCGGGATCGGCGATCATCTCGCCCCACTGCGCGATCCAGCCGACCGTGCGCGCAAGCGCGAAGATGCAGGTGAACATCTCGGTCGGGATACCCAGTGCCCTCTGCACGATGCCCGAATAGAAGTCGACGTTCGGGTACAGCTTGCGCTTGACGAAGTAGTCGTCCTCGAGCGCGATCTGCTCGAGCTTCATCGCCAGCGCGAACAGCGGGTCGTCGTGCAGGCCGAGTTCCTCGAGCACCTCGTGGCAGGTCTCGCGCATCAGCTTGGCGCGCGGATCGTAGTTCTTGTAGACCCGGTGCCCGAAGCCCATCAGCTTCACGCTCGAGTTCTTGTCCTTGACCTTGTCGATGAACTCGCCGATGCGCTCGACGCCGCCCTGCTTCTGGATGTCGCGCAGCATGACCAGGCAGGCCTCGTTCGCGCCGCCGTGCGCAGGGCCCCACAGCGTGGCGATGCCGGCGGCGATGCAGGCGAACGGGTTCGCACCCGACGAGCCGGCGAGCCGCACGGTGGAGGTCGACGCGTTCTGCTCGTGGTCGGCGTGCAGGATCAGGATGCGGTCGAGCGCGCGCACGAGCACGTCGTTCGGCACGTATTCCTCGCACGGCGTGCCGAACATCATCCGCATGAAATTCGACGAATACGACAGGCGATTCTGCGGATACATGAACGGCTGGCCCAGCGAGTACTTGTAGGCCATCGCGACGAGCGTCGGCATCTTCGCGATCAGGCGGATCGCCGAGACGAAACGATGCTCGGGGTCGCTGATGTCGAGCGAGTCGTGATAGAAGGCCGACAGCGCGCCCACCATGCCGACCAGCACCGCCATCGGGTGCGCGTCGCGGCGGAAGCCCTGCAGGAAGCGCGTCATCTGCTCGTGCACCATGTTGTGGTGCGTGACGCGGAAATCGAAGTCGCGTCGCTGCTCCTCGTCGGGCAACTCGCCGTTGAGCAGCAGATAGCACACCTGCAGGTAGTCGCAATGCTCGGCGAGCTGCTCGATCGGGTAGCCGCGATACAGCAGCTCGCCCTTGTCGCCGTCGATGTAGGTGATCTTCGACTCGCAGGCCGCCGTCGACATGAAGCCCGGGTCGAAGGTGAAGCGGCCGGTTTCCCCGTACAGTTTTCGGATGTCGATTACCTGCGGCCCGATCGTCCCGGAGTAGATCGGAAGCTCGACGGGCTTCGTGCCGTCGGAAAACGACAGCGTGGCCTTGCTCTGCTCTTTCATGAGACTCTTCCTCGAATCGTGGGGGTTGCGCAGGGCGCCGTGCCGGCCGGGTGGAGCCTCACGAGTCGCGCAGCAGTCCGAGCGCACGACGCGCGGCGGGCGTATCGGCCTCGCCGTGCGGCTCGCTGCGCCGCAGGATCAGGTCGAGCAGCTCGCCATCGGGCAACTCGAGCAGCACGTCGAGCCCCTGCGTCAGCTCTTCGTCGATCGCATCGCCATGCCGGGCGAAGAAGCGCTCGAAGACCAGGTCGTTCTCGAGCATCCCGCGTCGCGAGCGCCAGCGCAGTCTGCGTTGCAGCTCGGCATTGGCGTTCGCGGGCATGACACGCTCCCGGGCCGCGGCGCTCAGACCGAGCGCCGGACCATCAGGTCCTTGATCTTGTTGATCGCACGCGTCGGGTTCAGGCCTTTCGGACAGACGTCGACGCAGTTCATGATCGAACGGCAGCGGAACAGCCGGTACGGATCGTTCAGGTCGTCGAGCCGCGCCGACGTGGCCTCGTCGCGGCTGTCGGCGATGAAGCGATACGCCTGCAGCAGGCCGGCCGGGCCGACGAACTTGTCGGGGTTCCACCAGAACGACGGACACGCGGTGGAGCAGCATGCGCACAGGATGCACTCGTACAGGCCGTCGAGCTCCTCGCGCTCCTCGGGCGACTGCAGGCGTTCCTTCTCGGGCGGCGGCGTGTCGTTGATCAGGTACGGCCGGATCGAGTGGTACTGCTTGAAGAACTGCGTCATGTCGACGATCAGGTCGCGCACGACGGGCAGCCCGGGCAGCGGCCGCAGCACGATCGGCTGTTCGAGGTCGCGCAGGTTCGTGATGCACGCCAGGCCGTTCTTGCCGTTGATGTTCATCGCGTCCGAACCGCAGACGCCTTCGCGGCACGAGCGGCGAAAGGCGAGCGAGTCGTCGCTGTCCTGCTTGATGCGCATCAGCGCATCGAGCAGCATCTTGTCGCCCGGCTCGAGCGAAACCTCGAGCGGCTGCATGTACGGTCGCGCGTCCTTGTCGGGATCGTAGCGATAGATCGAGAACCGCACGACACGCCTGCCCTGCTGGGCCTGCGCCGGGTTCACCGCGGGTTCGAGGACTGCGCTCATTTTTCTCCTGCGCTCGTCGGATGTCGTTTCAGAAGGTGCGCGCTTTCGGCTGGAAACTTTCGACCGTCAGCGGCTGCATGTGTACCGGCTTGTACTCGAGCCGGCCGTCGGCATACCACAGCGAGTGCTTGAGCCAGTTGACGTCGTCGCGCTCGGGGTGATCCTGCAGTGCATGCGCACCGCGGCTTTCCTTGCGCGCCGCCGCCGCCGCCGAGGTGGCGCGCGCCACCTCGATCAGGTTGTGCAGCTCGAGCGCCTCGACGCGCGCCGTGTTGAACACACGCGATTTGTCGGCGATGTGCAGCGCTTCGACGCGGCGCGCGATCTGCTCGACCTGCTGCACGCCCTCTTCCAGCAGCGCCGTGGTGCGGAACACGCCGCAGTGCGACTGGATCGTGCGGCGGATCTCGGCCGACACCTCCTGCGTGTTCTCGCCGGAGGTCGACGCATCGAGCTTCGCCAGGCGCGCGAGCGCCGCGTCGCCGGCATTCGGCGGCAGCCGCTTGTGGCTGCGCTCGCGCAGCTTCGACGCGATGATGTGGTTGCCGGCAGCGCGCCCGAAGACGACGAGGTCGAGCAGCGAGTTCGTGCCGAGGCGGTTCGCGCCGTGCACCGACACGCATGCGCATTCGCCGACCGCGTACAGGCCGCCGACGACCGTCTCGGGGTCGCCGTCTTTCGGAACGACGACCTGCCCGTGGTAGTTCGCCGGAATGCCGCCCATCTGGTAGTGCGCGGTGGGCACGACCGGGATCGGATCCTTGATCGGATCGACGTTGGCGAACTTGATCGCGATCTCGCGGATCGACGGCAGCCGCTTGATGATCGTGTCGGCGCCGAGGTGATCGAGCTTGAGCAGCACATGATCGGCGTCGGGGCCGCAGCCGCGGCCTTCCTTGATCTCCTGGTCCATCGAGC
>CAZIDY010000006.1:0-132774 GCA_964538505.1 uncultured Limnobacter sp.
TCACGATCTGCGTCGACTTGTAGATCAGCACGAAGCACATCGCGACGACGCCGTAGAGCGTGCCGATGATGAGCCCGTTGATGACCAGCTGCAGGAGAAGCGTCGTGTTCATCGTGTTCGCTCAGGCGGTGACCGCCTCCTCGTCCGCGCGCCGCGCCGGCGGCCGGTAGGCCTTCAGCGTCTCGACGACGAGGTCGGTGCGGATGCGCGACTTCGTGCCGTCCTGGAAGGTAATCATCGTGTCGACATGCACCTGTGGCTCGCCGGAGTAGATCGCGTCGATGATGTCGGCATACTTCTCGTTGATCACGCCGCGGCGCACCTTGCGCGTGCGCGTGAGCTCGCCATCGTCGGCATCGAGCTCCTTGTAGAGCAGCACGAACTTCCCGATGCGCTGCGGCTCGGGCAATGTTGCATTCACCTTCTCGATCTCCTCGCGCAGCAGCGCATACACCTGCGCCTGGCCCGCGAGGTTCGTGTAGTTGGTGAACGCGATGCCGCGCTGCTCGACCCACTTCGAGACGATCGAGTAGCGGATGCAGATGATCGTCGACAGGAACGGCTTGTCGTGGCCGAGGATGACGGCCTCGGCGATGAACGGCGAGAACTTCAGCTTGTTCTCGATGAACATCGGCGAGAAACGCGTGCCGGTGGAGGTGACGGCCAGATCCTTGATGCGGTCGATGACGACGAGGTGGCCGTTCTCCTTCTTGATGTACCCGGCGTCGCCGGTGTGCATCCAGCCGTCCTTCAGGTCGGCGTGCGTCGCCTCCTCGTTCCGGTAGAAACCGAGGAACAGGCCCTCGCTGCGCGCGACGATCTCGCCGACGCCGTTGGCGTCGGGATTCTCGATACGGATCTCCGAGGTATCGAAGGGCACCCCCACGGTGTCGAAATCGACGTCGTCGGCACGGTGGATCGTGTATGCGCCGGCGAGCTCGGTCTGGCCGTAGATCTGTCGGAGCGGAACGCCCATCGCCTGGAAGAAGCGGAAGGTTTCCGGGCCGAGTGCGGCGCCGCCGGTGGCCGCCGACTTCAGGTAGGTGAAACCGAGACGGTCGCGCAGCGCGCGAAACAGGATCCAGTCGGCGATCTTCGAGCGCCCGCCGCGATCGAGCGCCGCCAGCCCGAGCTTCATCCCTAGCTCGAACATCTTCTGCTTGAACGGCGTGGCATCCATGATGCGCGCGCGCACGTCGGCAGCGATCTGCTCCCAGACGCGCGGGGCGAGCAGCACGAAGGTGGGCCCGATCTCGCGCAGGTCGGCCATCTGCGTCTCGGGCTCCTCGACGAAGTTCACCTTGATGCGCGAGATGAGCGCCTGCGCCACCGCGTAGACCTGCTCCATGATCCAGGGCAGCGGCAGCATCGAGACGTAGTCGTCGGTAGGCGCCTTCGGATCGGCGCGCAGGTACGACAGGCAGTGCGCGAGGAAAGGCCCCGACTGCAGCATCGCGATCTTCGGGTTCGACACGGTGCCCGAGGTCGTGCACAGCACGGCCACGTCGCTGCCCTTGCCGAGCGCCACCTCGTTCTCGAAGCGCTTCGGGTCGGCGGCGTGCAGCGGCGCGCCGGCGGCCTTGAGCTCCTCCCAGCTCATCAGCCGGTCGTCGCTGTACTTGCGCATGCCGCGCGGATCGAAATAGACGATGCGCTCGATGCACGGCAGCCGCTCGGCAATCTCGAGCAGCTTGTCGACCTGCTCCTCGTCCTCGGCAAGCACGATTCGCACCTGCGCGTAGTCGATCAGGTACGCGACCTCGTCGTTCAGTGCGTCGGCATAAATGCCGAGCGACATGCCGCCGACCGCATGCGCGGCGAGCTCGCCCCAGACCATCTCGGGACGGTTCTTGCCGATGATCGAGATCACGTCGCCGCGCTGCACGCCGAGCGCGAGCAGTCCGAGCGCAATCTCGCGCACGCGGTCGCGGTAGTCGGCCCAGGTGAATTCGTTCCAGATGCCGAATTCCTTCTCGCGCATCGCCACTTCGTTCGGCCAGCGTTCGGCGTTGTGCAGCAGCAGCTTCGGGAAGGTGTCGTAGCGGACGACGTCGGCGTAGTCGGTAGCCATCGCGGTAGCCATCGCGGTCGCCATCGCTTCAGCCCTGCACCTGCTCGGCCGGGTGTGCGTCGTCGACGCCCAGATAGGCCGTCTTCACCTGCTCATTGTCCATGATCTCGTGCGGCAGGCCGCTGGCGATCACGCGGCCGAAATCGAGCACCATCACGCGCTGCGAGATGTCCATCACGACACCCATGTCGTGCTCGATCATGATCACCGTCATCCCCCATTCCTCGTTGAGGTCGACGATATAGCGCGCCATGTCCTCCTTCTCCTCGAGGTTCATGCCAGCCATCGGCTCGTCGAGCAGGATGAGATCGGGCCGCACGGCAACGGCGCGCGCGAGCTCGACGCGCTTGCGCAGGCCGTACGACAGCGTGCCGGCGACCGCCTTGCGGATATGGCTGATCTCGAGGAAGTCGATGATGTCTTCCACGTACCGCCGGTGCGCGATCTCCTCCTTCTGCGCGCCGCCGAACCAGTACAGCGAACCGCCGAGGAACGTGTTCTTCATCAGATGGTGCCGCCCGACCATGATGTTGTCGAGCACCGTCATGTGACTGAACAGCGCGAGGTTCTGGAAGGTGCGCCCGAGGCCGAGCGCGGCGCGCTGGCTGGGCGTGAGGCGCGTGATCTCGCGCCCCTTGAAATGGATCGAACCGGCGGTGGGCGAATAGCGCCCCGAGACGCAGTTCAGCATCGAGGTCTTGCCGGCGCCGTTCGGACCGATGATCGAGAACAGCTCTCCCGTGCGGACCTCGAAGTTCACGTCCATCAACGCCTTCACGCCGCCGAACTGCAGCGAGACGTTGCGTACCTCGAGAATCGGCGCCGAGTCATTGACCAAGCTGCACTCCTCCTCTGGATGCGTTCGAACGAACGTCCTCGTCGCCCGGAAGTCTATGGTACGCGCGCCGGTATAGTTGTCGCCTCACCGACAAAGTCAGGGATTACCGGGAGTCGTGACCGCTTTCGAGGAGCTCGCTGCGCTTTCACCATGGCTGCACGAGCTTGATGCGGTGCAGCAGGAACGCGTTCGGCGCGACCTCTTCGAACGCGAGTTGCACGCCGGCGCGTTCGTCTGTCGCAAGGGTGAAGCCGTCGAACACTGGATCGGCGTGCTGCGCGGCATCGTCAAGGTGAGCAACGTCTCCACCGCGGGCAAGTCGGTGACGCTCACCGGGATCGCCGCCGGCGGCTGGTTCGGCGAAGGCTCGCTGCTGAAGGACGAGCCGCGACGCTACGACGTCGTCGCGCTGCGCGACAGCCGCATCGCGTACCTGCCGCGCGCCACCTTTCACTGGCTGCTCGACACGAGCATCGGGTTCAACCGGCATCTGCTCGGCCAGCTGAACGAGCGGCTCGGCCAGTTCATCGGCACGGTGGAAATCGACCGCCTGCTCGGACCCGACGCGCGCGTCGCGCGCTGCCTGGCGCAGCTGTTCAACCCGCTGCTCTATCCGGGCGTCGGCACGCGGCTGGAGATCGCGCAGAGCGAAATCGGCTTCCTCACCGGGCTGTCACGGCAGACGGTGAACCGCGCGCTGCAGCGGCTCGAGCGCGACGGCTTCGTGCAGCTCGAGTACGGAGCGCTGACGGTCGTCTCGCTCGACGGCCTACGTCACTTCGACGGTTGATCGGCCGCAGGAGGAGTCGCCTCCTGGGTGCCCCGGCGCTCGAGCAGCAGCTGCAGCTCGGCGAAGCCGGCCGGATGCGTGCGGCGCTCGTACGGCGGGCGCGGCCAGGCCCATCGGCTCGACGGAAAGAGCGCGCGCATCGCGTTGATGTCGCAGTGATAGGGCGGGCCTTCGACGAAGCCCTCGCGGCGGCGTTCGCGCTCGACCTGCATGGCGAGCAAGACGAGCGTGCCGCCGACGGCGAGCCAGTCGGCGAGCCGCTTCGCGTAGGCGACCCAGTGGTCCGGATGCAGCGCGCAGAGGCAGGCCTGGTCCCAGATCGCATCGAGCGGCGCCGGCGGAGCCCACGCCAGGAGATCGGCCTCGAGCACGTCGGCTTCGAGACCGGCCTGCAAGACCCGCTCGCGCGTCTGCGCGACCGCAGCCGGCGCGTAGTCGACGGCGAGCACGCGGAAGCCGGCGGCGGCGAGGCGCACTACTTCGTGGCCGGCGCCGCAGCCCGGAACCAGCACACGCCCGCCCGCCGGGAACGCGCCACGTATCAGCAGCGGCTCGAGTGCCGGGTTCGCTTCGCCGCGATCCCACGGCGTTCGTTGTGCGACGAAGCGCTCCTGCCAGAAGGCGGGCGACGGGCCAGTCGTCGCGTCCCGGAGCGACTTGTCCGCCGCGCCGCTGCCGTTGCCGTCGCTACGGGCGCCCCGTCGTTCGCGGGAAGTCACTTGTCGTAGCGATAGAACCCGCGTCCCGTCTTGCGACCGAGCTGGCCCGCATCGACCATCTCGCGCAGCAGCGGCGCCGGGCGGTATTTCGGATCGTTGAAGGTGCCGTAGAGCACTTCCATCACCGCCAGCTCGACGTCGAGCCCGATCAGGTCGCACAGCGCGAGCGGGCCGATCGGATGGTTGCAGCCGAGCTTCATCCCGGCGTCGATTTCCTCGGCGCTGGCCAGCCCTTCCTGCAGCGCGAAGATGGCCTCGTTGATCATCGGGCACAGGATCCGGTTGACGACGAAACCGGCGCTGTTCTTCACGCCGATCGGCGTCTTGCCGAGGCGCTTCGCCAGCTCGGTGACGGCGTCGACCGTCGCGTCGGAGGTGCGCAGCCCGCGGATGATCTCGACCAGCGCCATCACCGGCACCGGGTTGAAGAAATGCATGCCGACGAAGCGCTCGGGGTCCTTCAGCGAAGCAGCGAGCTTCGTGATCGAGATCGACGACGTGTTCGTCGCGATGATCGTCCCCGGCTTCGCGATCGCATCGACGTTGCGCAGGATCTTGTCCTTCAGCGCCTCGTTCTCGGTGGCCGCTTCGATGACGAGACCGCAGCTGCCGAGGTCTTCGGCGCGCGTCGTCGTGCGCACGCGGCCGAGCATCTCGGCCTTCTTCGCCTCGTCGAGCGAGCCCTTCTTGACGAGGCGATCGAGCGAGCCGGTGATCGCGCGCACGCCACGCGTGGTCGCCGCCTCGTCGATGTCCTGCATCGTCACGTCGATGCCCGCCTGTGCGCACGCCTGCGCGATGCCGCTGCCCATCGTGCCCGCGCCGATGATGCCCACGCTCTGGATCGCCATTGCCTTGAATCCTGTTCGTCGTCTGGAGGATCGAATTGTAGGCTGGGGAACGTGCCCTTCCCCAGCGCTCGGCGGGAGCACACACCATCAAGAGCCGCCGACCCTATCCCCCGGAGTTCCGCCAGCAAATGGTCGAACTGGTCGGCACGGGGCCTGACCCCGGTTCGCGGTTCGAGCGGCTCAGTCGCTTCGTGCGTCGAAGCCGTCGTCGCGCAGACGTCGCAGCACCCGCTCGATGTGGTCCTGTGACTCGGTCTGCACGACGATCTCGATCTCGACTCGCTGCGCGCCCTTGGTGCCGAAGGCCCGCTCGTGGTGGATCTGCTCGACATTCGCGCGCTCGTCGGCGAGCAGCGCAGTGACGCGAGCCAGCGCGCCGGGCGCGTCGCGCACGTCGACGACGAGACGCGCGAGCCGGCCCGTGCGCGCAAGACCGCGCTCGATGATCGCGCCGAGCAGCAGCGGATCGATGTTGCCGCCCGACAGCACGAGACCGACGCGGCGACCGGCGAAACGCTTCCGATGCGCGAGCACCGCGGCAAGCCCCGCAGCGCCGGCGCCTTCGACGACGGTCTTCTCGATCTCGAGCAGCAGCAGGATCGCCTCCTCGATCTGCCCGTCGTCGACGAGCACCACCTCGTCCACATGTCGGCGCAGCAACGGCAGCGTGAGAGCGCCGAGTCGGTTCACCGCGATGCCGTCGGCGATCGACGAGGCACCCACGGCGTGCTGACCATCGCACAACGCGTCGTGCACGAGCGCGAAGCGCTCGCTCTGCACGCCGACGACGCGCACCGACGGCCGCAACCGATGCAGCGCGATGGCGATGCCGGAAGCCAGGCCGCCGCCGCCGATCGGCACGACGACCTCGTCGAGCTCGTGCGGGGAACGCGCGATCTCGAGGCCCACCGTGCCCTGCCCGGCGATCACCGCGGCATCGTCGAAGGGATCGATCATCGTCAGCCCGCGCTCGGCCGCAATCGCAGCGCCGTGCGCGAAGGTCTCGTCGAAGCGCTCGCCGTGCAGCACGATCGACGCGCCGAGCGCGCGCGTGCGCGCGATCTTCACCGACGCGGTGCCGCAGGGCATCACGATCGTCGCCGGGATGCCGAGCCGCTTCGCATGCCAGGCGACGCCCTGCGCATGATTGCCGGCCGATACCGCAACGACACCGCGCTCACGCTCACGCGGCCCGAGCTGGACGAGGCGGTTCAGCGCACCCCGTTCCTTGAACGACGCGGTGAACTGCAGGTTCTCGAACTTCAGGAACACCGAGGCGCCGGCGATCTCCGACAGCGTGCGCGAGTGCAGGAACGGCGTGTTCTCTACCTGGCCCGCGATGCGCCGGGCGGCGCGCTCGACGTCTTCGAAGCCGATCGCGTCGGGCGGCGACGCATCGTTCGCGCCGGCCATTCAGGCGCCCTCGACGTACTCGTGCGAAGCGGGCAACTCGTTCAGCTTCAGATGCACGGCCCGGCTGTCCTTGTTCTGCGAGTGCTGGATCAGGAACACCATCAGGAACGTGACGATCGTCGTGCCGGTGTTGATGACCAGCTGCCACGTCTCCGGGAAACCGAAGATCGGCCCGGTGCCCGCCCAGACGATAACAGTCGCGACGGCGAGAATGAACACCACAGCGCGATCAGCGCCCGGGGCCCGAGGCTTCGCCGCGTGTCCGCGCCGGCTGCACGGGTACTCGATGCCGCGCGAGCCACTCCAGCATGAGGAACAGCACGCCGGCCACCGCAAGCGGAATCAGGTAGTAGATCGCACGATAGGCAAGCACCGCGGCGAGGATCGTCCCTGTGCCGATCGACCATCCGAGCATCGCGACGTACACCCCCTCGATCACGCCGAGCCCGCCGGGAATGTGCGCCATCGCGCCGGCGATGCTGGCGACGCAGACGACGGCAAGCACGGTCGCATAAGAAGCCTGCTGCGAAAGCAGCAGGTAGGCGACACCGGCGATCACGAGCCAGTTCGACGCACCGAGCAGCAGCTGGCGCAGCGCCATCGAAGTCGCGGGTAGCGTAAACGAGCGTCCGCGCAGCGACCAGTCGCGCCGCCGCGAGAAGCGGCACAGCGCAACATAGCCCAGCGCCGCCGACGCCATCACGGCACCGACGATGCGCATCACGCCGTCGCCCGCCTTCCACCCCTCGGGGAACTGCACGCCGCCGATCGCGAACACGACGCCCGCGACGAGCAGGTAGCCGACCCAGTTCGTCGCCATGCTGAACGCGATGATCGCGGCGATCTTCCGCTGCTCGACGCTGACCCGCGAGTACATCCGAAGACGGAAGCCGGCGCCGCCCACGATCGCGCCCAGGTTCAGGTTGAACGCATAGCTGACGGCACCGATCAACGCGCTGCGCGCATCGGACACCCTGGCTCCGACGTAGCGCCGGCTGAGCACGTCGAAGCCGCCGTAGATCGCGTAACTGAGCAAGGCCAGCGCGCCGGCGCCGATCAGCGTCGATGCACGATACGCGCGCAGCGTCCCGGCAACCTCCGACCAGTCGACCGTCTTCGACTGTCGCCACGCGAGCCAGCCGGCAAGGCCGAAGAAGACGAGCAGCAGGATGCGCCCCGCCCAGCGTCGGTAGCGGCTGTGCGGCGGGCCGTTCATCGGTATGCCGCTGTCTTCGACCTGTGCGGCGGCATGGCTTTTCTCCGGTCTTTCAGTGCACCGCGTGTTGCCGCCTGCCCTCGCCCTCGGGATCGTCGCTGTGCAGGCTCTCCTCGCTGCTTCGCCCGCCCGGCTCGCCTGGCGAACGCCCCGCCGAACCTCTCTCCCGATCGTCCGGGCGCAGGCCGACGGTGCGCAACTCCGGCTCGTGCGTGGGGAGCCAGGTGGCCCAGGACGGGAAGCGACGCAGGACATGGAACACGATGAAGCTCGGAACGAAGCGCCACAGGCCGGAATTGCGCGCGACTCCCCGCTCCATCACCCTGCAGTGCTCGGCAATGAGGCGGTCGAGGCGCTGGCGCAGATCGTCGGCGAAAGCGCGATCGCGCAGCATCAGATTCGCCTCGAGGTTCAACGAAAGGCTCAGCGGATCGAGGTTGCTCGAGCCGACGGTCGCCCATTCGCCGTCGACCACGGCGACCTTGGCATGCAGCGGGCGCTCGCAATACTCGTGGACCCGCACGCCGGCGCGCAGCAGGTGCTCGTAGAGCATGCGCGCGGCAACGCGCACGATCGGCATGTCGGGCTCGCCCTGCAGGATCAGCGAAACGCGCACGCCGCGGCGCGCGGCACGCCGCATGTCGCGCAGCAGGCGATAGCCGGGGAAAAAGTACGCGTTGGCGACGTAAACGTATTCACGCGCGGCGCGGAAGGCGACGCGGTACTGGTGCTCGATGTCGTTGCGATGCGCCTGGTTGTCGCGCACGACGAAGGCCGCCTGCACGCCTTCGCTGCTGCGCTCGTCGTCGTCGGCGCGGCGCCGACGGCGCTCGAGCCAGCCGCCGAGCCGCTCGCGCAGCGTGCGACGGCGCTCCGTCGGCAGCATGCGCAGCGTGAAGCGATGGATCGTGTGGACGATCGGCCCGCGCACCTCCACCGCGTAGTCCTGTTTGGCCATCGGGCCGAAGTCCGCCAGGTGATCGGCCGAGAAGTTGATCCCGCCGACGAAGGCGATCTCGCCGTCGATGACGACGATCTTGCGATGCATGCGGCGAAACAGGTTGCGCCGGTAACCGAGGATCTTCGGCTTCGCATCGAACAGATGGATGCGAACGCCGACGTCGGTGAGCGCCGAGAGAAACGGCGTCGTCAGATCCGAGGAGCCGTACCCGTCGACCGTGAGGTCGACCTGCACGCCACGCCGCCCGATCTCGAGCAGCACCCGGTGCAGCGCAAGACCGACCCTGTCCTCGAAGAGAATGAAGGTCTCGATCACCACCTGCCGGCGCGCGGCCGCGATCGCCTCGAGAACACGCGGGAAATAAGCCTCGCCGTTCTCCAGCAGACGCGCCTCGTTGCCGCCGACCCAGCGCGCCTTCATATCGTCAGGTCCGCCGCGAGCGGCGCATGGTCGGAAAGCTTCGACCAGGGCCTCGGCCGCAGCATCACCGGTCGAAAGCACCGCGCGTTGCGCACGTAGATCCGGTCGAGCTTCAACACCGGCCAGCGCGCCGGGAAGGTGCGCGCCGCCGATCCGGTGGCTTCGACGAACACCTCCGTCAGCCCCGCGCAGCGCCGCAGCCGCGAGTGCGCACGCAGGCGCCAGTCGTTGAAGTCGCCGGCGACGATCAGGGGTGCATCGGGCGGCGCCTTCTCGTCGATCTGCTGGCACAGTCGCCCGAGTTGCCAGCGCCGTTGCGCCTCGTTGAGCCCGAGGTGCACGCAGATCGCATGCACGTGCGTCGTGCGCCCGGGGATTTCGATCACGCAGTGCAGCAGCCCCCGACGTTCGCGTCCGTTCACCGAGACGTCCCGGTTCTCGAAGCGCACGATCGGAAACTTCGACAGCAACGCGTTGCCGTGATGGCCACCGCGATGAACCGCATTCTTGCCGTAGGCGTACTGTGGCCAGATCGAATCGGCGAGGAACTCGTACTGCGACGTGGGCCAGGGGCCATGCCGGTGTCGCGCAGGCACCGTCGCTTCGCCGAGCACTTCCTGCAGGAACACGATGTCGGCCGAGACGGCCCGCACCGCCTCGCGCAGTTCGTGCAGCACGAAGCGACGGTTGAAGGCGGTGAAGCCCTTGTGCGTGTTCACGGTCAGCACGCGCAGCCGCTGCGGGGCCTCCGAAAGCTTCGGCTCTGCCCGCCGCGTCGGCGCCTGCCGCTCTTCTGCCGGGGTCGCCATCGGCCTCAGCGGGGCGTCGGCTGCGGCGGCGGCCTCTGCGGATCGGGCACCGAAGCCGTGCTCATGTCGCGCGGATGCGGATGCGGTTGTCGACGTCCTTCACGCCCCATGCTCCTACGACCATGTCCTCGATTGTGCCTGCGATCTCGAACGTTGCATCGCATACCTCCGTGCTGCCGGTTCACTGGCACCGCGAATCGCAAGCGGCGTGCCCCGGCGCCCAGTCTTGCAGGAAAGCGCGGGCATGCGAATTGCACCGTCTGTTGCTCGGCACGCGTCAGGACACGACGCGGCATTCCGGAGATTGCGGATGATGGCTCAGCAGCGGCGCGCCAGGAGCGCGCGCGTCTGACGATGCGGCTCGGCACACTCGACCTGCGGCCGGCGGCATCCGACGACGCCGCCCTGCAGACACGCTTCCGCGAGACCCGCGGTACCACGGCGCGGCTGGCCGACGGACTTTCCGATGCCGACGCAACGGTCCAGTCGATGCGCGATGCGAGTCCGGCCAAGTGGCATCTTGCGCACACGACCTGGTTCTTCGAGGCTTTCGTGCTGGGTCCGCACGATCCGGGTCATCGCGCCTTCGACCCGCGTTTCGCCTACCTGTTCAACTCGTATTACGAGACGCTCGGCGAGCGTCATCCCCGGCCGCAGCGCGGGATGCTCACGCGACCCGATCTCGCCACGGTGCTGCGTTATCGAGCGCACGTCGACGCAGCGGTCGACGCGCTGCTCGAGCGACTGCCCGAACAGGTGCCCGCAGACGCGGCCGTCGTGCGCCGCCTCGTCGAGCTCGGCGTGCAGCATGAGCAGCAGCACCAGGAGTTGCTGCTCACCGACCTGCTGCACCTGTTCTCGCTGAACCCGCTCGCGCCGGTGTATCGCGACGCACCCGCGCGCACCGTCGCCGACATGCGTGCGCACATCGGCGTCATCGACGCGCACGCTGCAGCGACATCCGTTTCAGTTGCCGATTCTGTCGGCGATTTCATCGACTTTCCCGGTGGTCGCGTCGTCATCGGCCATGACGGCGATGGCTTCGCCTACGACTGCGAGACGCCTGCGCACGAGGCCCTGCTCCGTCCGTACGCGCTCGCCCGCCGCCCCGTCAGCAATCGCGAGTGGCTCGCCTTCATCGAAGACGGCGGCTATCGCCAACCGCTGCTGTGGCTTTCGGATGGCTGGGACCGCATCCGTGAAGAGCAGTGGGAAGCACCGTTGTACTGGCGTCGCGATGGCAACGAATGGCGGTCGATGACGCTGCACGGCGAGCGTGCGATCGACCCGGGCGCACCGGTATCGAACGTGAGCTACTATGAAGCGGACGCCTTCGCGCGCTGGATGGGCAGGCGACTTCCCACCGAGTTCGAATGGGAAGCCGCCGCGCGCCGCGTACGGTGCAATCGCGCAGACGCCGCGGCCGGATCGCCTCTTGAGCAGGCGCCGGTCGTCGATGGCCACTTTGCCGACACCGGCCTGCTGATGCCGACGTCGGCTTGTGCGAAATCCGCGCACGAACCGCAGCAGATGTTCGGCGACGTCTGGGAATGGACGTCGAGCGCTTTCGCTCCGTATCCGGGCTTTCGGCCCGAGCCCGGTGCCGCGGGCGAATACAACGGCAAGTTCATGTGCGGGCAGTACGTCCTGCGCGGAGGTTCGTGCGCAACGCCACGAGGCCACGTTCGCGCGACGTACCGCAATTTCTTTCCACCCCCCGCGCGCTGGCAGTTCTCCGGCGTGCGCCTCGCCGAGGATCGTCCATGAGTACGCAGCAATCCCGCAGCAACGCCCCCGGCGCCGAAGCTCGCACGCCGCGCCCGTTGCTGCGTCCGCCCGCCGAGCTCGGCCGCACCCGCGTCGCCCGGATCGATACCGTCGACGACCGACTGGCGGGCGATCTGCGCACCGACATGGCCGGCTGGACGAGCTACGACCCGCGCTTCGCTGCCGACGTGCTCACCGGGCTGTCGCAATCCCGCAAGTCGACTCCGTCGACGTGGCTGTACGACCACCGCGGCTCACAGCTCTTCGACGCCATCACCGAGCTCCCGGAGTACTACGCGACGCGCACCGAGATCGCGTTGCTGCGCAACTGCGCCAGCGCGATCGCCGACGAAGTCGGCTCCGACGCGACGATGATCGAGATCGGCAGCGGCTCGAGCCGCAAGACCCCGCTACTGCTCGGTGCCATGCACCGCCCCTACGCCTACGTGCCGGTCGACATCTCGGGCGCATTCCTGATGCACTCGGCGGCTCTGCTGCGGGGTCGCTTCCCCGACGTACGCATCCTGCCGGTGGTCGGTGACTTCAAGCGCCCGGTGCAGTTGCCGCACGCACTGCGCTTCGCGCCGACGCGCGGACGCCGCCTGGTCTTCTTCCCCGGCTCCACGATCGGCAACCTCACGCCCGACGAGGCGGTCTCGTGCCTGGTCCGGCTGCGCGAGCTCTGCGGCCCGAACGGCCTGATCGTGCTCGGCGTCGATCAGAACCAGAACGAGGAAACGCTGCTGCCAGCCTACAACGACGCCGCCGGCGTCACCGCAGCCTTCAACCTGAACCTGCTCGAGCGCATCAACCGCGAGCTCGGCGGCACCTTCGACGTCGGCGCGTTCCGGCACGAATCGCGCTACGACAGCGAGGCGAAGCGCATCGAGATGCACCTGATCAGCGTGCGCGAACAGTCCGCCGAGGTGCTGCGCCGCCCGTTCTCGTTCGCGCAGGGCGAGACGATCCACACGGAGAACTCGTACAAATACGATCGCCAGGTCGTCGAGTCGATGGCCGCGCGCGCGCAGTTGCATCGGCGCACCGGTTGGGCCGACGATCGCGAGCGCTTCGCGGTACACCTGCTCGTGCCACGCAACTGAGGCCGGGAACGGCGGTCGGACTCAGCCGAGCGGGCGCCCCGGGTCGTCGTCCCAGGGCAGCGCTTCCTGCGGCTCGACGTGCGGCATCCGCCGCAGGTTCGCCGTGAGCTCGGCACCGAACAGGAACACGGCCGCCGAGAAGTAGAGCCACATCAGCAGCACCGCGAGCGACCCGGCCGCGCCGAACGCGCTCGCCGTGCCTGCGTTCGACAGGTAGATCGCGAACAGGTCCTTGCCCACGCTGAAGAGCAGCGCCGACGTGAGCGCGCCGATGAACACGTCGCGCCAGCGCAGCTTCGGCGCCGGCAGGAACTTCAGCAGCGCGGCGAACGCTGCAGTGAGCGCGACGAGCATCGTCACGCGCTGCGTGAGCGTGATCCAGTTGCGCGTCGCCGGGTTCGTGCCGAGCAGCTCCTGGACGGCGTAGCTCACCGCAGTATCGAGCACGAGCAACACGACGACGAGAAAACCGATCCCGACGACGAGCCCGAAGGACGTGAGACGCACGCGCAGCATCGTGAACCACGCCTGCTCCGTGGACACCTGTTTCCAGATGACGTCGAGCGCCCGGTTCAGCTGCGCGAAAGTGGCGGAGGCGCCGACGACGACACCGCCCGCCGAGATCCAGGTGCTCGCGCCTCCCTGCCCCGACTTCCATGCGCTCGCGAGCATCGCCTCGACGACGCGTGCCCCTTCCGCACCGACCAGCCCCTCGATCTCGCCGATCAGCCGCCCCTCGACGGCATCGGCGCCGACGAAGTAACCCGCAACGGCGATGACGATGACGAGCATCGGCGCAAGCGAGAACGCCGCATAGAACGCGAGCGCCGCGGCCATCGTCGCGCAGCGGTCGCGGCCGAAGCCGATGACGGCTCCGATGACTGCCCGGACGAAGTGCGACTGGCGCAGGCGGCCGAGCCAGGCGGGCATCAGCGGTCGCTTCGCGGCTCCCGCTCCTTCCTTTCGTGCAGGATGCGGTTCTCCGGCTTCTCGTAGCCGCGGATGCCGCGCCGGTCGGTGTCCTGCCGACCTTCCTCGACGTCGCGATACGCCTTCTCGATGATCTCGCGCGGCCCACCGCCGTGCTGGCTGTCACTCGACTGATCGCGCTCGTGCGGCGTACGAGGGATCGCCCGTTCGGTGTCCTTGTCTTTCTTCGCGTTGCTCATCGCGCGTCTCCTTCGTGCTGCATCGACTTCATGCGCAACATGCATGCCCGAGGAGGCACGCAGACGCGCCGGGGGGCACGAGGATTGCAGGGCCGGGCTGAACGTGCGCAGCGCGCACATTCGAACGAGGTCCTGCATGGCACTGTCCACGATCCTCCTGATCGTACTCGTCCTGCTGCTGATCGGCGCAATTCCCGGCTGGCCCTACAGCCGGGGCTGGGGTTAGATCGCCTGCGCAACGCGGGAACCGTCCAGACAGCCGGAGTCGACGCAAACGAGCAGCACCGACGCAGTCGACGTACGATACCGGGAAGGCCCGGAGAGGCAGCGAACACGGCGGAGCCCGAAAGGGTGCCGCGCGAACACGGGGGATCGCATGCGACGCGTGCCGCTCTACAGTCGCTCGAGCCGAACCGCCTCCGGCGCCCGCAATGACGCCGGCGGCAGCGAGACCACCGGCACTCCGCCTCGCGCGCACACCGCGCCGCAGGCGGCCAGTCGCAGTCGGCCGGTGAGCGCCCGTGCGGCGGGCGGGCCGAGCGTTCGATCGGCCGACACCACGGAGCCCGCGAACGCTTCGCGCGTCCACGGGCGCGCCGGGCTTCGCCGCTGGGTCGACGCGCATTCGCGCAGCGTGCTCGGCGCCGCAGCCGTGCTGCTGATCGCGGCGTTCTTCGTGCTGGCTTCGATGCGCGCACCTGCGCCGCGCGTCCTCACCCAGCACGACATCGACCAGGCCGTGCTGCACGCGCTGCAGAGCAATGCACTGCCGTCGCCGGCGGCTCGCGCCTGGAGGGCGATCAGCCCGTCGGTCGTGCGCGTGCGTGCGCTCGATGCGCCCGACGACGACGGCACCGAGGTGGAACGCAACGTCGGCACCGGCGTCGTCATCGTCGACACCGGAACGATCCTCACCAACCTGCACGTGGTCGTCGGCGCGCCGCGCCTGGAGGTGGAGTTCGCCGACGGATCGACTTCCCCCGCCAGAATCGCCGGCCTCGAACCGGCGCAGGATCTCGCCGTACTGCAGGCGGCAACGATTCCCGACGATCTCAAGGCGGCGACGATACGCAGCACGAACGACCTCTCGGTGGGCGACGAGGTTGTCGCCGTCGGATTTCCCTTCGGCATCGGCCCCACCGCCACCGCAGGCGTGATCTCGGGCCTGCGACGCGAGTTCCGCTCTCCCGAAGGCGAACGGCTTCTCACTAACCTGATCCAGTTCGACGCCGCGGCCAACCCCGGCAACTCGGGTGGCCCGCTCGTCACCACCGACGGCGAGGTGGTGGGCATCGTCACCGCGATCATGAACCCGACCGACGAGCGCGTCTTCATCGGCATCGGCTTTGCTGTACCGATCGAAACCGCCGCCGCGTCGGCCGGCATGTCGCCCTTCTGACCGAAACCGGAAACGCTCCATGAATCCCGAATCGAACCATGCCCGCGTCGACGAAGGCGTCGCCGAAGAGATGCAGCGCGTGCTCTACGAGGTCAAGCGCATCGTCGTCGGACAGGACCGCTTCCTCGAGCGCGTGCTCGTCGCGATGCTCGCGCAGGGGCACCTGCTCGTCGAAGGCGTGCCGGGCCTGGCGAAGACGCTGACGATCAAGACGCTCGCGCGCACGATCCGCGGCAGCTTCCGTCGCATCCAGTTCACGCCCGATCTCGTTCCGGCCGATCTGGTCGGCACGCGCATCTACAACCAGAAGACCAGCGAGTTCGCCACCGTGCTCGGCCCGGTGTTTGCGAACCTGCTGCTGGCCGACGAGATCAACCGGGCACCGGCGAAAGTGCAAAGCGCACTGCTCGAGGTGATGGAAGAAAGGCAGGTGACGATCGCCGGACAAACGCACAAGGTGCCCGAGCCCTTTCTCGTCATGGCCACGCAGAACCCGATCGAAACCGAAGGCACGTATTCGCTGCCCGAGGCGCAGGTCGACCGATTCATGATGAAGGTGCTCATCGGCTACCCGAGCGAGGAAGAGGAGTTCGTCATCGTCGAACGGGTAACCGGTACCGCAGCCGATGTGTCGGCGGTTACGAGCACCGACCGACTCGCCGAGCTGCAGCGCGCGTGCCGTCGCGTCTACGTCGACCCGTCGCTGGTCCAGTACGCGGTGCGCATCGTGTTCGCGACGCGCGAGCCGGCGCGCTTCGGCATCGAAGACCTGTCGCGGCTGCTCGCCTTCGGCGCGAGCCCGCGCGCAACGATCCATCTCATCGAAGGCGCACGCGCACTCGCCTGCCTGCGCGGACGCTCGTACGTGCTGCCCGACGACGTCACCGACCTCGTGCCCGACGTGCTGCGCCATCGCCTCGTGCTGTCCTACGAGGCGATGGCGGAGGCGATGTCGCCCGATCAACTGGTGCGACGCATCCTCGCCGCCGTTCCGGCGCCCGAAGCGCCACTCGAAGCCCATGTCGACGCAAGCCTTGCCGAGTGAAGCGCGCGCGCGCAACGCCGAGCAGATCCTGCGCCGGCTGGAGTGGACGGTGCTGCGCCGGCTCGACGGCCTGCTGCAGGGCGACTACCGCACGCTCTTTCGGGGCAGCGGGCTCGACCTCGCCGACCTGCGCGAATACCAGCACCACGACGACGTGCGCTACATCGACTGGAACGTCACCGCACGGCTGCAGACACCGTATGTTCGCGAATACACCGAATCGCGCGAAATCGCCGTCTGGATGCTGCTCGACCTGAGCGCGTCGATCGACTTCGGCTCCGGACACGTGAACAAGCACGCCGTCTCGCGCGACTTCGTCGCGGTGCTCGCGCGGTTGCTCACTCGTCACGGCAACCGCATCGGCGCGCTGTTCTACGGCAACGGCGTCGAGTCGGTGCTGCCCGCACGCAGCGGGCGCATGCAGGTACTGCAACTGATGCATCGCATGACACGCCGTCCGCCGCATGTGAATACACGCGGCACCGATCTGCGCGAACTGCTGCGGATGGCATCGCAGACGATCCGCAAGCGCTCGCTCGTGTTCGTCGTTTCCGACTTCTTCTCTGCGCCCGGCTGGGCGGCACCGCTCGCGCAACTCGTGCACCGCCACGAAGTGATCGCCGTGCGCTTGCACGATCCGCTCGAGCACCGGCTGCCGGATCTGGGTCTCGTCACGATGCAGGATGCCGAGACCGGAGAGCAGCTGTTCGTCGACACCCACGATCTCGCATTCCGCCGCCGCTTCGCGCAGGCGGCCGAAAAACGCGAGAACGCGCTGCGCGAAGCTTTCGCCGCCGCCGGCGCCGACGTGCTCGAATTGTCCACCGAAGACGACCTGGTCGATGCGATCCTGCGCTTCGCTGACCTGCGCAAGCGGCGCGGCCGCTTCGGCGCTACCTCTGCGCTCGTCGAAAACCCGGGGAGCGTGCCATGAGCTTCCTTTGGCCTCATCTGCTGTGGCTTCTCGCCGCGATTCCCTTGCTCGTCGCGTTGTATTTCTGGGCGCTGTGGCGTCGCAAGAAGGTCGCCGTCCGCTACGCCGGGCTCGAGCTCGTGCGCGAAGCCGCCGGCCGGCAGGGCTGGCGCAGGCACATTCCGCCGCTGCTGTTCCTGCTGGCGATCACCGCGCTGCTGCTCGCGGTCGCGCGGCCGAGCGCGGTCGTCACACTGCCATCGAAGCACGAGACGGTGATCCTCACGATGGACGTCTCCGGCAGCATGCGCGCAAGCGACGTCGTTCCCACCCGACTCGGTGCGGCACAGCTCGCTGCGCGCTCCTTCGTCGAACAACAGCCGCGCAGCACGCGCGTAGGCATCGTCACCTTCGGCGGCGGCGCGGCGCTCGTGCAGCCGCCGACGCAGAGCCGCGACGACCTGCTGCTGGCGATCGACCGCTTCGAGCTGCAGCGCGGCACCGCGGTCGGCAGCGGCATTCTCATGTCGCTGAAGACGCTCTTTCCCGGGCAGGAGTTCGAGGTTCCGTCGCACGACGCACGCCGCGCCGCGCGCGCAACATCGCTCGACGCACCGCGCAATCCGGCCGCCGAGCCGCTCGCACCGGTCGCCCCCGGCTCGTACACGTCGGCGGTGGTGATCCTGCTCTCCGACGGCCAGACAACGACCGGCCCCGACCCGATCGAGGCCGCCCGGCTCGCCGCCGACCGCGGCGTGCGCATCTACACGGTAGGCATCGGAACACCGAACGGAGAGATCCTGATCGGCGATGGCTGGTCGATGCGCGTACGGCTCGACGAGGAAGCGCTGAAGGCCATCGCGAAGACGACCGACGCCGAGTATTTCTACGCCGGCACGGCCACCGAGCTGAAGACGGTCTACGACTCGCTGACGAGCAAGCTCGTGTTCGAGACGCGCGACACCGAGATCACGTCGCTGTTCGCGGCGGTGGCGGCGGTGCTGGCGATCGTATCGGCGCTGTTGTCGATGATCTGGTTCAACCGGGTGCTCTGAACGCTTTGACCCTCGCTCCGCTCGCGACTACGCTTCCTGCATTCTGGAAGAAAATCGGAATGAAGGGCGACATCAAGGACTTCGGTCGCTGGATGAACAGGCCCGAAGCAACCGCCGGAATCATGATCCAGACCGTGGCCCAATTCCTGGCCACGATCCGGACATGAACCAGCGCGACGAGTCGCAGTCAAAAACCCCTCTTCCCGCCGACCACGCGCTCAGGCTTCGAGCGGCAACTCACTCATCGCGGCAATCTGCTCGCGCAGCTCGAGCACCCGATCCTGCCAGTAGCGCTGCGTGCCGAACCATGGGAACGCTGCCGGAAACGCAGGGTCGTCCCAGCGCCGGGCGATCCATGCGCTGTAGTGGATGAGCCGCAGCGTGCGCAACGGCTCGATCAGCGCAAGCTCGCGCCGGTCGAAGTCGACGAAGTCCTCGTAGCCGGCGAGCACGTCCGAGAGCTGTCGCGTCATCTCGGCGCGGTCGCCCGACAGCAGCATCCACAGGTCCTGCACCGCCGGGCCGTTGCGGGCGTCGTCGAAGTCGACGAAATGCGGGCCATCGTCGGTCCACAGGATGTTGCCGGCGTGGCAGTCGCCGTGCAGCTTCCGGATGCGCACGTTCCCCGCACGATCGAAGGCGCTGCGCACGGCGCCGAGCGCCTGGTCGGCGGCGGCGACCCAGGCTGGCCGCAGTTCGACCGGGATCAGACCGGCGGCGACAAGGAATTCCCGCGGCTCGCTGCCGAAGCTCTCGAGGTCGAGCGTCGGTCGCTCGACGAACGGCCGGGAGCCGCCCGCCGCGTGAATACGCCCGATGAAGCGGCCGATCCACTCGAGCGTCTCCGGATCGCCGAGCTCGGGAGCCCGCCCACCACGACGCGGATAGACGGCGAAGCGATATCCGTCGAACATCGCCAACGTGGACGACAGCAGCGTCGCCAGGCCGACCGCGCTATCCGCGGCATCCACCACGGTCGGATCCACCGACAGCGGCGCGACCACCGGAATCTCGCGCTCCGCCAGCTCGAGCACGAACGCGTGCTCCTCGGCGATCTGCGCGTCAGTCCATCTTCCGGGACGGTAGAACTTGGCAACGACCGTGCCGCCTTCCTCGAGCCCCACCTGGTAGACGCGGTTCTCGTAGCTGTTCAGCGCGAGGAAGCGTCCATCGCTGCGCAGCCCGCCCGACTCGAGCGCGTCGAGCATCCGGTCGGGGGTGAGGTCGGCGTAAGGGCGAGCCGTCATTCCGGCCATTGTCGCCGGAACCCGGGCCGCTCAGCTTCTCACCACCCCCACAGCAGCCGCTTCGCGACCCAGCCGACCAGGCCGTCGGCGTCGCGGATCTTCGCCCAGTCGCCCTTGTTCGAAAGCGTGCGCAGCACGTCGCCGTAGTTCGCCTTGCCGATCACGCGCGTGTTCGTGCCGGGGCCCTTGCGGATGTTCACCACCTTCGACTTCACGACGTAGTGCGGCTTGCCGGCGGTGAGCGGCCGGTAGACCCAGCCCTTGTCGCTTTCGAAGTCCTGCACCTGCAGCCAGTTGCCCTTGCGGCTGACGACCTGCAGCGGATAGCCGCGACTGAGCAGCCAGATGCTCTCGTGGTTGGTGCCCGGGCCGGCGCGCATGTTGATCTCGGGCCGGTCGACGCTGACCATCTGGCGCGCCTGCGCAAACGGTGTGGCGCAAAGGCCGAGCAGCACGAGGAAGACAAAAAGGAAACGGCGAAGGCTCGACGGACGGGTCATCGGATGGGGGGTTCCTCAAAGCGGTGGACGACGATCGATGCACGTCCATTGCGGACGCGCCATCATTCTAGAGCCGTCGTCGCCGCTATTGAACCCCCTAGCCGAACTTGTACAGCACCCCGTAGCCGCCGCGCGGGTACGACCAGTCGACATTGAAATGCTCGTTGCACACCAGCCGGCACGTGCCGCATTCGAGGCAGCCGTCGGTGGACAGCGTGACGCGACCGTCGTCGCCGAGCGAGTAGCACGCCGCCGGGCACGCCCAGGTGCACGACTTCGTCTCGCACTTCTCCTGACAGACGTCGGGCTCCTTGATCGAGATGTGCGGACGTCCTTCGTCGACGCGATAGCGGTTCTCGAACAGCTTCTCTTCAACGTTGCTCATCGTAGCGCCCTCATCAGCTTGATCGCATCGCCGAACAATCCGAAGCGCGATCGTTTCTCCACGAATTCGCGCTTGATCTGCTTTTCCTTCGTGAGCTTGTCCACGCCGTCGACCTTCAGCAGCGTGTGCGCGGCGCGCGACATCAGCTCGGGGTACGTCGTAAGGAACTGGCGGTTGCCGTGCAGGATCTCCGGTACGTCGCGGTATTTCTTCAGGTCTTTCATGACGAAGCTCTGCTCGAGCGCCTTGCGATAGCGCTTCAGGTTCGCCGCGGTGTATGCGCGCCCCTCGTCGCGCAGCTTCAGGATCGTCTCGGCGGCAAGCCGTCCGGTGGTCATGGCCAGGTTCGAGCCTTCGCGGTGGACCGCGTTCACGAAGCCGCCCGAGTCGCCGCAGATCACCCAGCCTTCACCGTGCACCGCCGGAATCGCGTTGTAGCCGCCCTCGGGGATCAGGTGCGCGGAATACTCCTTCACCTCGGAGCCGGCGATCAGCGGCTTCACCGACGGATGCTCCTTCATTTCCTCGAGCAGCTGATAGGGCGTGACGCGCGCAGTGCGGAAATCGTCGACCATGCAGCCGACGCCGATCGAGACCGATTCCTTGTTCGTGTACAGGAAGCCGGTGCCGACCATGCCCTTGGTGATCTTGCCGAGCATCTCGATGACGACACCGCTGTCGCCCGAGATGTTGAAGCGCTCCTCGATCGTCGCCTTCGGCAGGAAGTGCATCTCCTTCACCGCGAGCGCGACGTCCTTCGCCTCGACGGGAGCGCGCAGGCCGGACTTCATTGCCACCAGCGAGTTCACGCCGTCGGCGAGCACGACGACATCGGCGCGGATGTCGCCGTTGGCACGGTCGGTACGCACGCCGACGACGCGATCGCCTTCCTTCAGCAGCTCGAGCACGGTGGTCTCGCAGATCAGCAGCGCACCGGCGTCCTGCACCTTCTTCGAAAACCACTTGTCGAGGTTCGCACGGATGACCGTGTAGCGTGTCGGCTGCTCGTCGGGCTCGGTGGTGCCGCGAAAGTGCGTGCCGACGTGCGATCGGTCGTCCATCAGCCACATGCGCTGCTCGATCACCGCACGCTCGAGCGGTGCCTGCTTGCGGCAGTTCGGGATCACCGACTCGAGCGCATCGACGTAAAGAATCGCGCCCTGCACGTTCTTCGAGCCGGGATACTCGCCGCGCTCGATCTGCAGCACCTTCATCCCTTCCTTCGCCATCAGGTAGGCGGCCGTGTTGCCCGAAGGCCCCGCACCCACGACGATCGCATCGAATTTCTCGGCCATGTCCGCTCCTCGTGCCGGCGTTCGTGCCGTGGCTGCGTTTACGGGTGCTGCACCGCGCCGACCGGCGCGCGCTGGGCCTTGCGCTCGCGCAGCGCGGCGGTGAGCGCCGGCAGGATCTGCAGGGCGTCGCCGACGATCGCGTAGGTGGCGAAGTCCATGATCGGCGCCTTGGGGTCGCTGTTGATCGCGACGATGACGTCGGCGCCCTCGACGCCGACGCGGTGCTGGATCGCACCGGAGATTCCGGCCGCGATGTACAGCTTCGGCCGGATCGTCTTGCCCGTCTGGCCGATCTGGCGCTCGGGCGCGATCCATCCGGCCTGCGCGACCGGACGCGAGCCACCGTACTCGCCACCGAGCACCTGCGCAAGCTCCTCGACCAGCCGGAAGTTCTCCGGCTTGCCCAGGCCGCGCCCGCCGGCGACGACGATGTCGGCGTAGGCGAGCTGCGCCTTGTCGGCGTCGGCGTCGGGGATGTACGACAGCAGCTTCGTGACGACATCGGCCTCGTCGAGCGCAACCTGTTCCTCGACGATGGTGCCGCTGCGCGCGTCGTCGGGCTTCGGCATCGCCATCACGCGTGGGCGTACCGTGGCCATCTGCGGCCGGTACTCGAGCGTGTGGATCGTGCACAGCAGCGTTCCACCGAAGGTGGGCCGCGTGGCGGCGAGGCTGTGTGTCTCGTCGTCGATGCGCAGCTCGGTGCAGTCGGCGGTGAGCCCGGTGCCGAGGGTCGTGGCCACCGCGCCGGCGAGATCGCGTCCGAGCGTGGTGGCGCCGAGCAGCAGAATCTCGGGGCGGCGCAGCTCGATCAGCTCGGTGAGCGCCTTCGTGTACGGATCGGTTCGGTAATGTGCGAGCACCGGATGGCGGACCATGTGCACGACGTCGGCGCCGTACCGGATCGCGTCGGCGGCAGCCTCGTCGGTCGCCGCGTCGTCCGGGCCGAGCACGACGCCCGACAGCGGAACGCCGAGGTGATCGGCAAGCTTGCGCCCTTCGCCGAGCAGCTCCCACGACACCGGTTGAACGCGCCCGCGCTCGAGCTCGACGTTCACCCAGACGCCGCGCCAGGCGCCGAGGTCGGTGCCCGATTCGCGCCGCGGCGCCGCCGCCGCGGCCGCGGGTCCGGCTGCGTCGTCGGCCGACGTATCCGTTGTCCTGTCGACCTCGCTCATGCTGCAATCTCCGTTTCGAGCGACGGGTGTTCCTCGAAGAGCCGCGCGAGCAGCGCGTCGACCGCTTCGCGCGGATCCTTGCCGGTGGTGTCGATGCTGTGCGCCTTCACCGCGCGCGCCGAAGGCGCGAACACCTTCTTGACCACCGTCGGCGAGCCTTTCAGCCCGCAGCGCGTGAGCTCGGCGATACCGGCCGCCTTGTGGTCCCATTCGGCGATCGCGCAGCGCGCGGCACGGAACATGTCGTCCATGCCGGCGAAGCGGATCGTGTTCGCGCCTTCCATCATCGTCACCAGGCACGGCAGCTTCGTCTGCAGGACCTGCACGCCACCCTCGGCGCGCCGGTGCACGACGATCTCGCGCGCTTCGGGGTCGACGCGCTCGATCTTCGACACGTAGGTGAGCTGCTGCAGCCCGAGGCGGCGCGCGATGCCGGGCCCGACCTGCGCGGTATCGCCGTCGATCGTCTGCTTGCCGCAAAAGACCATGTCGACCGGTTGGTCGGCGCCGATCGTGCGGATCGCCGAGGCCAGCGCATACGAGGTGGCGAGTGTGTCGGAGCCGGCGAACACGCGATCGGTGATCAGCACCGCGTCGTCAGCGCCGAAGGACACGCACTTGCGAAGCGCATCGACTGCCATCTTCGGGCCCATGCTGAGCACGGTGACGCGCGCACCGAAGCGATCGCGGATGCGCAGCGCCTCCTCGAGCGAGACCAGGTCGTACGGATTGACGACCGTCGGAACGCCCTGGCGCATGATGGTGTTCGTCACCGGGTGGACCCGGATCTGGCTCGAGTCGGGGACCTGTTTCACGCATACGACGATGTGCATCGCGTCGACCTCCGGTATTCCGGTACCGTTTTACCATTATTGCCCGCTGCGTACGATCCCCCGTCGGCGCCCCGTGCCCGGGGGCGCTTGATGCACATCAACCGATCGTCAACCGGGCACCCCGGGCGGCAGGCGGCGTGAGCGCCCGCTCCGGGTAACCGGCGTGTTTGAGTACCCGCGATGCTGTGCTGCCGCCTTCGCATGCCCCTGCGCCGCCGCCCGGCAGCGGTCGGCATCGTGTTTCTGCTCATCGCGACACTCGCCGCACCCGGCAGCGCGTTCGCGCGCCGCCTGCCTGGCGAGCAGGTCGCCCAGCACCTGGTCGACGTCGCAATGCGCGAATGGCGCGAATGGGGGTTTCCGCTTCTCCCTTCCCCCTTCTCCCTTCCCCTCCTGAAAACGAGACAATGGGCATCCACCACAACCATCAAGCGAATGACCCAGTACGTCTACACGATGAACCGGGTGGGCAAGGTCGTCCCACCCAGCCGGGTGATCCTGAAGGACATCTCGCTCAGCTTTTTTCCCGGCGCCAAGATCGGCGTGCTCGGCCTGAACGGCTCGGGCAAGTCGACACTGCTGCGCATCATGGCCGGCGTCGACCGCGAATACGAAGGCGAAGCGACGCCGATGCCGAACCTGCGCATCGGCTACCTGCCGCAGGAACCGCAACTCGACCCCGCGCTCGACATGCGCGGCAACGTCGAGCAGGGGCTCGGCGACACGATTGCGCTGCTCAACGAATTCAACGAGATCAGCGAGCGCTTCGCAGAGCCGATGGACGACGACGAGATGAACCGGCTGCTCGAGCGCCAGGGCGAGCTGCAGGCGAAGATCGACGCCGCCGGCGGCTGGGAAATCGAGCGCAGGCTCGAGGTGGCCGCCGACGCGCTGCGGCTGCCGCCCTGGGACGCCGACGTGACGAAACTCTCCGGCGGCGAACGCCGGCGGGTAGCGCTTTGTCGTCTGCTGCTCAGCGAACCTGACATGCTGCTGCTCGACGAGCCGACGAACCACCTCGACGCGCTGTCGGTGCAGTGGCTCGAGCGGTTCCTCGAGCGCTTCCCCGGCACCGTGATCGCAGTCACGCACGACCGCTACTTCCTCGACAACGTCGCCGGCTGGATCCTGGAACTCGATCGCGGCCACGGCATCCCGTGGCAGGGCAACTACTCATCGTGGCTCGAGCAGAAGGAGAAGCGCCTCGAGGTCGAGGCGAAGCAGGAATCGGCGCGCATCCGCGCGATGCAGGCGGAACTCGAGTGGGTGCGCGCGAACCCGAAGGCGCGCCAGGCGAAGAGCAAGGCGCGCCTGCAACGTTTCGAGGAACTCTCGTCAGCCGAGACGCAGCGTCGCAACGAGACGAACGAGCTGTTCATCCCGCCGGGCCCACGCCTGGGCGACGTCGTCGCCGAGGCCGAGGGGTTGCGCAAGAGCTTCGGCGACCGGCTGCTCTTCGACGAGCTGTCGTTTCGCCTGCCGCCGGGCGGCATCGTCGGCGTGATCGGTCCGAACGGCGCCGGCAAGACGACGCTGTTCCGGATGATCATGGGCGACGAGAAACCCGATGCCGGCGTGCTGCGCATCGGCGACACGGTGAAGGCGGCGTGCGTCGACCAGAACCGCGACACGCTCGATGCGGCGAAGACGGTGTGGGAGGAGGTGTCCGACGGCCTCGACGACATCGAGGTCGGCGGCTATCGCACGCCGAGTCGCGCATGGGTCGCGCGCTTCAACTTCAAGGGGTCGGACCAGCAGAAGACGATCGGCGAGCTCTCGGGTGGCGAGCGCAACCGCGTGCAGCTGGCCAAGGTCCTGCGCGCGGGCGCCAACCTGCTGCTGCTCGACGAGCCGACGAACGACCTCGACGTCGAGACCCTGCGCGCGCTCGAGCAGGCGCTGCTCGACTTCCCCGGCTGCGCAGTCGTCATCTCGCACGACCGCTGGTTCCTCGACCGCATCGCGACGCACATCCTCTCGTTCGAGGGCGACAGTCGCGTCGTCTGGTTCGAGGGGAACTTCGCCGAGTATCTCGCCGATCGCCGTCGCCGGCTGGGCGAGGATGCCGACACGCCGCACCGGATCCGCTACCGGCCGCTGGCGAGCTGAGGTGTGCAAGCCGCTGCGCTCACGCAACCCGCTGCGTGAACGCAGCCTGCTGCGCGAGCGCAGGCACACGGCGCTCGCGCGGTGCACGACGCACTCGCACGGTGCGTGCGGCGATGCCGGCGCGCATGCTCGCGATGCTCCAGCACAGCATCGACAACGCTCACGCAAAGCACGAGTCGACACGCTCGAGACGCCGCTCGTCGGGGGATACCCGCATCCTCGTCGTAGTTGTGTACACCCAGAGCAACGACGCACCGTTACAGGGGACAGCGCAGGCATTACGATTGCTGTTAACCGGCGCATGCGGCGGCTTCGCAAACGCATCAGGCGAAGCCGAAGAGCAGAAGTTCATAAGGAGGAACCATGAACCTGTTCGATGCGTATCGCGAAACGTACGCGAAAGCGCGCGACGAGGAGATGTCTCTCGTCGAGTATCTCGAGCTTTGTCGCGACGATCCTCTCGCATACGCCAGTGCAGCAGAGCGGATGCTCGCCGCGATCGGCGACCCCGAGGTCATCGACACGCGCAACGATCCTCGTCTGTCCCGCCTGTTTTCGAACCGGATCATCCGTCGCTACCCGGCCTTCGCGGAGTTCTACGGGATGGACGACGCGATCGGCCAGATCGTCTCGTTCTTCCGCCACGCTGCCCAGGGTCTCGAGGAGCGCAAGCAGGTGCTCTATCTGCTCGGGCCGGTGGGCGGCGGCAAGTCGTCGATCGCCGAGCGCCTGAAGGCGCTGATGGAGAAGTACCCGATCTACGCGCTGAAGGGCTCGCCGGTCAACGAGTCGCCGCTCGGGCTCTTCCGTCCCGATCGCGAAGGGCCGATGCTCGAAGCCGAATACGGCATCCCGCAACGCTACCTGAACGGCGTGATGAGCCCGTGGGCGGTGAAGCGGCTGTCCGAGTACGACGGCGACCTCACGAAGTTCCGCGTCGTGCGCGTGCAGCCTTCCGTGCTCAAGCAGGTCGCCATCTCCAAGACCGAGCCCGGCGACGAGAACAACCAGGACATCTCGTCGCTGGTCGGCAAGGTCGACATCCGCAAGCTCGAGTCGCTGTCGCAGGACGACCCCGACGCCTACAGCTACTCCGGCGGCCTGTGCCTGGCCAACCAGGGACTGCTCGAGTTCGTCGAGATGTTCAAGGCGCCGATCAAGATGCTGCATCCGTTGCTCACCGCAACGCAGGAAGGCAACTTCAAGGGCACCGAGGGGCTGTCGGCGATTCCCTTCCAGGGAATGATCCTCGCGCACTCGAACGAGAGCGAGTGGCAGGCCTTCCGCAACAATCGCAACAACGAGGCCTTCCTCGACCGCATCTACGTCGTGAAGGTGCCGTACTGCCTGCAGTTCTCCGAGGAAGTGCGCATCTACAGGAAGCTGCTCACGGGCAGCTCGCTCGCCAGCGCGCCGTGTGCGCCGGGCACGCTCGACATGATGGCGCAGTTCGCCGTACTCACGCGGCTCAAGGAGCCCGAGAATTCGAGCATCTACGCCAAGCTGCGTGTCTACGACGGCGAGAACCTGAAGGACGTCGAACCGAATGCGAAGTCGGTGCAGGAGTACCGTGACTACGCCGGCATCGACGAAGGCATGGCCGGGCTGTCCACGCGCTTCGCCTACAAGGTGCTGTCGGCGGTGTTCAACCACGACCAGACCGAGATCGCGGCGAACCCGGTGCACCTGATGTACGTGCTCGAGCAGCGACTGCTGCGCGAGGGGCTGCCCGAGGAAACGCAGCGACGCTGGCTCGACTTCATGAAGAGCTGGCTCGCGCCGCGCTACGCGGAGTTCATCGGCAAGGAGATCCAGACGGCATACCTGGAGTCGTACTCCGAGTACGGCCAGAACATCTTCGACCGCTACGTCACCTTCGCCGACTACTGGATCCAGGACGAGGACTACCGCGACCCGGAAACGAACGAGAGCTTCGACCGCTCGCAGCTGAACGCCGAGCTCGAGAAGATCGAGAAGCCGGCCGGCATCGCGAACCCGAAAGACTTCCGCAACGAGATCGTGAACTTCGTGCTGCGCGCGCGCGCCCAGCACGGCGGCGAGAATCCGGCCTGGACGAGCTACGAGAAGCTGCGCGAGGTGATCGAGAAGAAGATGTTCTCGAACACCGAGGAGCTGCTGCCGGTGATCTCGTTCAACGCCAAGGCGTCGGCCGAGGATCGTCGCAAGCACGAGAGCTTCGTCGCGCGGATGGTCGAGAAGGGCTATACCGAGAAGCAGGTCCGCCTGCTGTGCGAGTGGTACCTGCGGGTGCGCAAGTCACAATAAAGGGAGGATGGGCGCGATGTCCGTAGTCATCGACCGGCGCCCGAACGACCGCTCCGGCAGTGCCGTGAACCGCGAGCGGTTCATGCGGCGCTACAAGGCGCAGATCCGTCGCGCCGTCACCGACATGGTCGCCGGGCGCTCGATCCGCGACCTCGAGCGCGGCGGCAAGGTATCGATCCCGGTTCGCGACGTCTCCGAGCCCACGTTCCGGCACGGCGCCGGCGGCGACTACGAGCACGTGCTGCCCGGCAACCGTCATTTCCAGCCCGGCGACAAGCTCCCCCGGCCGGAAGGCGGCGAAGGCGAAGGCGGTTCGGGAAGCGAGGGCGGCAGCGGCGAGAGCACCGACGCCTTTGCGTTCACGCTGTCGCGCGAAGAATTCATGCAGATCTTCTTCGACGACCTCGAACTGCCGCGGATGGTGCGCACGACGCTCGGCGAGATCCGCGAGCAGTGCCTGCAGCGCGCCGGCTACACGACGAACGGCTCGCCGACCAACCTGTCGGTGAACCGGTCGCTGCGCAACGCGATCGGTCGGCGCATCGCGCTGCGCGGAGGCCTGCGCGCCCGGCTCGAAGAGGTCGAGGCGCTGCTCGAATCGGCGCCGCCCGACGCACCCGATCGCACGCAATGGCTCGACGAAGCCGGCCGACTGCAACGTCGCATCGCGGCGGTACCGTTCCTCGACGAGATCGACCTGCGCTACCGCTATCGCACGCTCACCCCGAAGCCGGTGAGCCAGGCGGTGATGTTCTGCCTGATGGACGTCTCCGCGTCGATGGACGAACGCAAGAAGGATCTCGCCAAGCGCTTCTTCGCGTTGCTGCACCTGTTCCTGTCGCGCAAGTACGAGAAGCTCGACATCGTATTCATCCGCCACACCGACGACGCCGAGGAGGTCGACGAGCAGCGCTTCTTCCACGATCGCAAGACCGGCGGCACCGTCGTGCTGTCGGCGCTCGCGCTGATGCACCAGATCATCGAGGAACGCTATCCGCTCGACGCCTGGAACATCTACGGCGCGCAGGCCTCCGACGGCGACGCCTTCGGCGCCGATCCGGAGAAGAGCCGCGGCTTCCTCGAGAACGCGTTGCTGCCGCTGGTGCGCCACTACGCATACATCGAGGTCTGCGAGGCAGGGTCGCGCATCTCGACGCTGTCGGCCGCGTACCGGCGCATTCCGAGTGACAGCTTCGCGATGCGCGAAGTGCACGAGAGCCGCGACATCTGGCCGGTGTTCCGCGGCCTGTTCGGCCGCCAGCAGCAGGCCGAAGCGGCACGAGGCTGAAGCCATGGCAACACCGATCTCCACCGGGGCCGAATGGACCTTCGACCTGATCGCCCGCTACGACGAGGCGATCGCCGAGATCGCGGTCGACGAGTTCGGCCTCGACTGCTATCCGAACCAGATCGAGGTGATCAGCAGCGCGCAGATGCTGGACGCCTACGCGTCCACCGGCCTGCCGCTGGGCTATCCGCACTGGAGCTTCGGCAAGTCGTACATCGCGCAGGAGCACATGTACCGGCGCGGCGCGCGCGGGCTCGCCTACGAGATCGTCATCAACTCGAACCCGTGCATCGCGTACCTGATGGAAGAGAACCCGATGCCGCTGCAGGCGCTGGTCATCGCGCACGCATCGTACGGGCACAACTCGTTCTTCAAGGGCAACTACCTGTTCCGGCAGTGGACGCAGGCCGACGCGATCATCGACTACATGGTGTTCGCGCGCCGCTACGTGATGGACTGCGAGGAGCGCCACGGCGCCGAAGCCGTCGAGGAGATCCTCGACGCCTGCCACGCGCTGATGAACCACGGCGTCAGCCGCTACCCTCACCCGCGACCGCTCACACCGCAGGCCGAGCGTGCGCGGGCGCGCGAGCGGCGCGACCACGCCTGGCGCCATCACGACGAGATCTGGCGCACGCTGCCGAAGCGCGAGCCCCTGGAAGCCGCGGAAGACCCCGCACGCACCGACGAGCCGCAGGAGAACCTGCTCTATTTCATCGAGAAGAACTCGCCGAAGCTCGAGCCCTGGCAGCGCGAGCTGGTGCGCATCGTGCGCCGCGTCGCCCAGTACTTCTATCCGCAGGGCCTTACCAAGGTCATGAACGAGGGCTGGGCCACGTTCTGGCACTACACGATCCTCAACCGGCTGTACGACAAGGGCCTGGTCGACGACGGCTTCATGTTCGAGTTCCTCGGCGCGCACACGAACGTGATCGCGCAGCCCGGCTACGACGAGCCCGGCTACTCGGGCTGCAACCCGTACACGCTCGGCTTCGCGATGTTCTCCGATATCCGCCGGATCTGCGAGCACCCCACCGACGAAGACCGCGAGTGGTTCCCCGACATCGCCGGCGCCGACTGGCGACAGGTGCTCGACTTCGCGATGCGCAACTACAAGGACGAGTCGTTCATCGCGCAGTTCCTGTCGCCGCGGCTGATCCGCGAGTTCCGGCTGTTCGCGATCGCCGACCATCACGGCGAGCCGACGCTCGAGGTCGACAGCATCCACAACGAGGCCGGCTATCGCCGCGTGCGCAAGCTGCTGGCCGCGCACTACGACCGCGACGCGCGACTGCCCGACATCCAGGTCGTGCGCTACGAGCGCGACGGCGACCGCAGCCTCACGCTGCACCACACGCAGTACCGCGGCCGCCCGTTGAACGAGGACACCACGCGCGTGCTCTCGCACCTGCAGCGCCTGTGGGGTTTTACCGTCCGCATGGAGACGGTCGACATCGACGGCGACCCCTGCACCGAGGTGCTGGTGGCGAACTGAGCGAATCGAGCCCCGCCCGCCCGGCGCGGTATTCTCGACGCCCATGAGGGTGTTGCTCGTCGAAGACGACCGCATGATCGGGCAGGCGGTGCAGACCGCGCTGCGGCAGGACGGCTATGCGATCGACTGGGTGCGCGACGCCGAGGCGGCCGACACCGCGCTCGCCACCGCCGATTTCGACCTCGTCCTGCTCGACCTCGGCCTGCCCGGGCGCGACGGCACCTCGCTGCTGCGCACGATGCGCGCGCGCGAGGACAAGACGCCCGTGCTCATCGTCACCGCCCGCGACGAGGTCCAGGACCGCATCGGCGGCCTCGATGCCGGCGCCGACGACTACCTCGTCAAGCCCTTCGATCTCGATGAGCTCGCAGCGCGGATGCGCGCACTGCTGCGTCGTAGCGCCGGACGCGCGGCGTCGGTCTTCGAGCAGGATGGCGTGCGCATCGACCCGTCGACGCGCGAGGTCACGCGCGATGGCGAGCAGGTCTCGCTGTCGTCGCGCGAGTACGCGGTGCTCGAGGCGCTGATGATGCGCCCCGGCGCGATCCTGTCGCGCGCGCAGCTCGAGGACCGACTCTACGGGTGGGGCGAATCGGTCGAGAGCAACGCGGTCGAGGTGTACATCCACGGGCTTCGCCGCAAGCTCGGGCACGAGCTGATCCAGAACGTGCGCGGCGTCGGCTACTTCGTTCCGAAGCCCGAGGCGCAGGACGGATGAGGGGATCCTCGATCCGTACGCGGCTGCTGCTGTCGCTGCTGCCGCTGTTCATCCTCGCCGAGGCGGTAATCGGCGGCGTCACCTATCGCTACGTACTGCGCGACAGCCACGAGCTGTTCGACTATCACCTGCGACAGATGGCGCTGTCGCTGCGCGACCAGGGCGCGGTGCTGCCGCCGCCCGGCCCACCCGAGGATCGCGAGCAGTTCGACTTCGTCGTGCAGATCTGGAGCGCCGACGGCTCGAAGATCTATCTGTCGCACACACGCTCGCGCGCGCGCCTGCCCGAGCGGGCGACGCTCGGCTTCTCCGACATCGTCACCGGCGGCGAGCGCTGGCGTGTCTACAGTACCCTCGCGCGCGGGCGCGTGATCCAGGTCGGGCAGCCTTTCGAGGTACGCGAGCGAATCGCAGCGGCAGCCGCGCTGCGAAGCCTCACACCGCTGCTCTTCTTCGCACCGCTGGTCGCGCTGGCAATCTGGTGGCTCGTCGGCAAGTCGCTGGCCCCCGTGGAGCAGATCGCCACCGAGCTGCGCCGACGCGACGCGACGCGGCTCGACCCCGTTCCCGAGGCCGCCATCCCGACCGAGGTCGAGCCGATGGTCACCTCGCTGAACGGCCTGCTCGAGCGGCTGCGCGCATCGTTCGCGGCGCAGCGTGCCTTCGTCGCCGACGCCGCGCACGAGCTGCGTACGCCGATCGCGGCGCTGAAGCTGCAGGCCGGCCTGATGGCACGGGCACGCGACGACGACGAGCGCGCCGAGGCGCTGTGCGAGCTGAACGCCGGAATCGACCGTTCGGCGCATCTCGTCGATCAGCTGCTCGCACTGGCGCGCAGCGAGCCGCAGGCGCGCAGCGAGCCCGGCGACTGCATCGATCTCGCACGCATCGCCGGCGGCGTCGTCGCCGAGATGATGCCGATCGCCGTAGCGCGCGGTTCGCAGATCGAGTTCGATGCACCCGAGACGCTTGCGGTTCCCGGCGACGCGAGCGCATTGCACAGCCTGCTGCAGAACCTCGTCGACAACGCGCTGCGCCATACCGAGCCGGGCAGCCGTGTGCTCGTGCGCGTAGAGGAAGACGAGGAGTTCGCACGCCTGAGCGTCGACGACGACGGCCCGGGCATCGCAGTCGAGGAACGCGATCGCGTCTTCGACCGCTTCTACGGACGCACCGCCGGCGGCGACGCAGGCAGCGGACTGGGCCTCGCGATTGCGAAGGCAGTGATCGACCGACACGCGGGACGCATCGAGCTCGATCGTTCGCCGCTCGGCGGCCTGCGCGTCCTCGTATCGCTGCCCCGAATTCGCGAGATCGCGGCCTTAAGTACGACCTAAGGCGCACGTTTCACCATCTCGGACACGGGGCACACAGCCCATCAACGAGAGGCAAGGAACGATGAAGCCGAAACTCCTGGTCGCCGCATTGGCAGCCGCGGGCGTGATCAGTACCGGTACCGCGTACGGCTGGTCGCTGAATCCCACCGAATGGTTCCAGAACGAAAGGACTGCGCAGGAAAAAGAGCCGCAGCAGCTCGCGCAGGCGCAGACCGAACCGGCAATGAAGACGGCAGCGGCAGCCGCTACCGCAAGCGCCGCTCAGTCAGCGGTCGAGCCGCCATCGACGACCGGCTCGGTCGTCATCGCACCGACGGCAGCGCCGAACTGGACCGAGGTCGTAGACCGCTTCGGACCCGCGGTAGTCGGTATCCGCGTCGAGGGCACGCGCGAGCTGGGCAGCGCTCGACAAGGTCCCGACCTCGAGAACGATCCGTTCTTCCGCTTCTACCGCGGCTTGCCGATCCCACGCATGCCGCAAGGCGAGGTGCCGGTACGGGGCCAGGGCTCGGGCTTCGTGATCAGCGCAGACGGGCTGATCCTCACCAACGCACACGTCGTGCGCGACGCCGACAGCGTGCGCGTGAAGCTCGCCGACCGTCGCGAGTTCGATGCCGAGGTGCTCGGCACCGATCCGGCGACCGACGTCGCGGTGCTGAAGATCGACGCACGAAACCTGGCGACCGTGCAGTTCGGCGCGTCCGAACGCCTGCAGGTCGGCGATTACGTGCTCGCGATCGGTTCGCCCTTCGGCTTCGAGCAGAGCGCGACCTCGGGCATCGTCAGCGCCAAGGGTCGTTCGCTGCCCGGCGACACCTACGTCCCGTTCATCCAGACCGACGTCGCGGTGAACCCGGGCAACTCGGGCGGACCGCTGTTCGACGCCGGCGGACGTGTCGTCGGCATCAATGCGCAGATCTTCTCGCGCACCGGCGGCTACGAGGGTCTGTCGTTCGCGATCCCGATCGACGTGGCGCTGCGCGTCAAGGACCAGATCGTCGCAACCGGCGAGGCGAGTCACGCCCGGCTCGGCGTCACGATCCAGGAGCTGAACCAGGCGCTCGCCGACTCCTTCGGCCTGGAGAGCCCGAGCGGCGCGCTGATCTCGAGCGTCGCGCCGAACAGCGCGGCACAGAAAGCCGGCCTGCGTGCGGGCGACGTGGTCCTGTCCTTCGACGGCCAGCCGATCGAGCAGTCGGGTGATCTCGCGGCGCGCGTCGGCATGTCCAAGCCCGGCAGCGAAGTGACGCTGCAGATCATCCGCGATGGCAACAAGCAGCAGATCCAGGCAGTTCTCGGCGAAGCGCAGGCCGAGCAGACCGCTTCGGCGGCAGGAGCCGAAAACCAGGAGAAGAGCGCGGGTCGTCTCGGCCTCGCCGTTCGACCGCTCGATCGCGATGAACGCCGCAGCTCGAAGATCGAGGAAGGAGGCCTGCTGGTCGAGGACTCGACCGGCGCCGCGCGCCGCGCCGGCATTCGCCCGGGCGACGTGATCCTGTCGGTGAACGGCCAGCCGGTCGACAGCGTCGAATCGCTGCGCGAGAAGGCCCAGAGCGACACCAACAAGCTCGCGCTGCTCGTCCAGCGCGGGGAGATGCGGATTTTCGTGCCGTTGAACCTCGGCTGATTGAAGGAAAGTGAAGGGTGAAGGGCGAAACCGAAGCGCGGTGACGTCCCCACGCGGGCCTTTCCCCTTCACCCTTTACCCTTCACCCTTCACTGTCCGGACAGTAAACCCCGCCTCCACGCCGCCATCGACATCGCGCACGAACGCGCGACCGCCGTGGAACTCGCCGACCAGGCGTACGAGGTACAGGCCGAGCCCGAGGTGCGTGCCGGACGACGCACGATGCTCGCGTACCGACACCATCGAATCGAACAGGCTCTCGCGCATCGCTGCGGGCAGCGCGTGGCCCTGGTTGTGCACCGAGATCGACAACATCGGCGCGCCCGATTCCACGATCGGGCGCAGCGAGAGCACGATCGCGCTTTCGCCCTCGGCGAAATCGACTGCGTTGGAGACGAGCTTGTCGAGCGCCTGCGCGATCGCCTCGGGAACGACCGGGCATGGCGCCGACGCGATCGTGCAGTCGAGCTCGAAGGTGCGCGGGGCGAACACGTCGCGATAGCCGTCGACGCAGGCCTGCAGCAGCGCGACGAGGTCGACGGTCTCGAGCTCGCTGTCGGCGAGCATCGATTCGAGGCTCGATGCCTCACCCATGCTCGCGACGATGCGTTCGAGCCGCTGCGTGCCGTCGCGTGCGCGCGCGAGCCATGAATCGCGCTGCGCCGAACCGGCGCGCAGCGTGTCGGATTCGGCGGCGAGGTTCTCGAGCGACGAGCGCACGACCATGATCGGCGTGCGCAGTTCATGCACGAGTCGCCCGCGCAGGTTTCCGACGTACTGCTGGTGCTGGCGCAGGCGCTCGAGCACGCTCGAATAGCTCTGCGCCAGCGAGCCGATCTCGTCGTCGACCATCGGCTCGCGCACGCTGCCGACGACGCGTCCGCGCGGGTCGATCGCGCGCTCCGCCTGTCCGCGCAATCGCACGATGCGCGCAACCGTCACCGACCCCACCGCAAGCAGCGCAAGCGCGGTTGCGGCCATCGCAGCTGCGGTGAGCAGCGTGAGCCGCTCGATGGCGCGCGCATGCGTGCCCAGCCGTGAACCGGTGTGCTCCTCGACGACGAGCGCACCAACGACACGATCACCGACCCAGACCGGCTGCGCGCTCGTCAGCAGCCACGAGGGCAGTCCGCTGTCCGAGTCGACGCGCTCGGCCTGCTGCGCGGCGAAGCCGGTCAGCGCGCGACTGAGCGGCGGCTGCTCCGATCGATCAGGCGACGCGGCATCGGGTGTGAAAACCTCGAAGCGCCCGGGACGCAGGTGCACGGTTGCGGCGAGCAGCCGTCGCGCGAGACGCCCCTGCCAGTCGTCGGGCGGAGGAGGTCCGGCGGCAATCGCACCCGATTGCGCGAGCAAGGCTCCGCTCGCGTCGAACACCGACACCCTTCCGCTCGCGCGTGCGAGCCCGCGCACCGCGTCGGACCACAGCACCGAACGAGGGTCGCGCGCCTGCTCGGCGAGCGGCTGCACCGGGGTGAGCAGACCCGAATCGCCGCGGCCTTCGATGCGGCGCGAGCCGAGGTAGTCGACGTCGATGACGTGCACGCGCAGGAAGCGCGGCTCTTCCTCGAACCCGATCTCGGCAACCCAGCCACCCGGACGCTCGCTCGGCGTGAGCTCGCGCGAGCGCATCGTCTCGGGCGTTTCGCCGAACTCGACGATCAACCGGTCGCCTGCGAGATCGACGCCGTCGACGCGTTGCGGAAGCACCAGCCGCTCGTCGTCGGCGTCGACGAGCAGGAAGAAACCCGGGCGTTCCTGCGCGCGCGCCGCGGCGAGGCGCACGTTCATCGAGCCGACACTCGCGTTCGGCACGACGGCCGCATCCACCGGGCGCATCGGCAGCGCCCTGCCCGGAGCTTCGATCCATTCACGGGCATCGTTGTCGACGACGACGTCAGCGAGCAGCTCTACCGGCAGCAGCTCGGCGCCGGCGCGCCGGCGCAGCGTCGCCTGCTCGACATCGAACAGCGCGCGGTGCTCGTGCAGCGACGCGGCGAGGTTGCGCGCCGCCTGCCCCTGGTTCTCGATCCGCTCGTTGCGCGCGAACTCGGCCATGACCTCGACGAAGCGCAGGCCGATCGGCGGCAGCGCAAGCAGAGGCACCATCGCAAGCGCAAGGCTGAAGCGAAGCCCGATCGGAAGTCGCCAGCGGCGCGCATTCATCGGTTCGCGGGACGTTCGACGAAGCGGTAGCCGAGTCCGTAGACGGTTTCGATCGCGTCGAACGCGGCGTCGACCGCTTCGAACTTGCGCCGGATGCGCTTCACGTACGACGTGACGGTCTGGTCGTCGACGACGAGATTCGCTTCACGCATCAGCGCATCGCGATTCTTCACGTGCCCCGGATGCCGCGCCAGCGCGTGCAGCATCCAGAACTCGGTGACCGTGAGCTCGACGGGCAGCTCGCGCCACGTCGCCTCGAAACGTGCGGAATCGAGTACCAGCGGACCCCGCACGAGCCGCTCTCCACTCCTCATCGGCTGTGCGAGCGCGTCGACGCGCCGAAGCAGCGCGGTCACGCGGGCGAGCAGGTGCGGGAAGCTCACGTTCTTCGTCACATAGTCGTCGGCGCCCAGGCGCAGCCCGGAGACGATGTCGATCTCCGACTCGCGCGCCGACAGCATCAGGATCGGCAGCGTACGTGCGTGCTCGCGCAGCCAGCGGCACAGCTCGAAGCCGCCGTCGGGCTCGTCCCCCAGCCCGACATCGATGATCGCGAGGTCCGGCAGGCGCGCAGTGAGTGCCTGCTGCGCCTGCGCCCGATCGGCGTAGCCGGAAGCCTCGAAGCCGTGGCGCACGAACGCGTCGCAAAGGTTCGCGCGGATGGCGGGTTCGTCCTCGACGATGGCAATGCGGCGGCTCATCGGAACAATGTAGCGCAAAGGGGTGTACCGCCGGGATGCGCCAGTCGCGGCACGTGCCGCCGCCGAGGCGGTGCCCGAACTTTGCCCGAATCCGGCCCGGATGCATCCGCATCGAGCCCCCTATGATCCCGGCCGGGGGCGTCCAATCGACGCAGACGGGCGACCGAAGCCTGCGCGTCGACACCGCCCCCATCGCTTCCGGAACATTCATGGCTCGAGAATCCACACCCGAAACGCTTCCCCTGCACGCCGATGCGCCGAACTTCGACTGGCGCGAGTGGTTGTCCTTCGTCGGCTCGGTGCTCGGTACGGCGCTGGTCGTTTCCGTCGTGCTCGGCGGCATCGTATTGCTGCTCGCCTGAAGCTCTGGCTGGCAGACGCGCCGGCCCGCGTCATGCGGGCCATGTGCGGCGCTCGGAAAGCGCACGCGGCACTTCCGGATCAGTTCGCGCCGCAGCAGCTCTTGTACTTGCGACCGCTGCCGCAGCGGCACGGATCGTTGCGGCCGATCTTCGGCTCGGTGCGCCGCACCGTCTCGACACGCATCGCGGCCGGCGTCGTACCCGCTTCGCGGTACGGCCGGAAGAATTCGTGTATGTCGGCGACGTCGCCGATCATCCGGTCGATCAGCCCGTCGCGCTCGGCGGGCGTCAGCGTGTCGGCGAGATCGTCGTCTTCGAGCACCGAGGCGAGCGAATCCATCGCATCGAGCGCGTCGTCGAACTCCTTCTCGGCAAGCAGCGACTCCCAGCTGTCCGGATGAAGCTCGACGCCTCGCAGGAAGCCGACCGCCCAGGCGACGCCGTCGGCGTTGCCGTCGTCGTCGTACGACAGCACCGGTCCGAACTCGTCCGCATCGAGGTTTGCGGCGACCCGTGCGGCGTGACGCCGTAGCAGCAGGGCGATCTCGGCATGCCCGCCGGAGGGCGCCACGGCATCCTCGTTCCCGAGCACCTGCGCGAGCAGCGCGTCTTCGCCGAGCACGTCGGGAACGCAGGCGAGCGCGGCGAGGAAGCCGTCGACTTCCTCGACGACCATTGCGTTCTCGTTGTCGGTCTGGTCGAGCAGCACGTCGAGACGGGCGAAATCGTTCTCGTCGAGCGGCCGCTGATCGACCGCCGAAAGCGGCGACAGGGAGATCATGACGAGGATGGTACTGCGGTACCGATCCCGAGCACGGACGGTCGCCGCGATGCGACACGAAGAACGCCGCCGGCCGGCATCATCGGGATGCCGGCCGGCGGCCGGACGCCCGGCGCAGGAGCCTGCCCGGGCAACGGACGGCGCCCCTCAGCTGCGCGGGCCGCGGCGCCCCTGCCGCTCCTGCACCTTCGCCTGCTGCTCGGGCGTGAGCACCTTGTAGATCTCGTTCAGGCTGCGCGCGCGCAGTTGCGCCATCTCGCTCATCGCCTGCGCGTTGCGCTCGGCGAGCGCGCGCACCCTGGCCTCGTCGTAGTCGCTCGACAGCGCGAGCTTCGCGAACTCGCCGCGCGCCTCACGCAGCACCTTGGCCTGCTCGCGCATCTTCGGCGCCGCCACATGACGGATCTCGAAGATGCGGTCGCGCTGCTCGTCGCTCAGGTCGATCCCGCGCAGGAAGGCGCCGCCGTGGCCGTGCCGTCCGTGCATGTGCGCACCGCGGTGATGCCCGTCGCCGCCGTGGCGCCAGTGCGCGTGATGTTTCATCATCATCTTCGACGGACCGGCCTGCGGCCCGGCATCGGGCGAGGCTTGCGCGGAGACTAGAAATGGAACCGCCAGCGCAAGGCTGCCGGCAACGGTGAACGCTGCGATTCGTGCGGGTTTCATGCTTCGGACTCCTGTTTCTGGAAGGGCCGACGCCGAAGATGCGCCGGTACGGTTCGAAGCTTGCCGGCGCGACGCGTTAACCGCGGCGCGCGATGTGTAAGCGTTGGTAAAGAAGCGTGTCGATCATGCAGCGCCGTGCGATGCAGGCCGCGCGGCTCGATATGATCGGCGCCATGTCTGCATCCCCTGCCGAACACGGCGACCTGCCACGCGTCCTGCTCGTCGACGACGACGAGGAGCTGAGCGACCTGCTCGTCGAGTACCTGCGCCGCGACGGCTTCGACGCCGAGGCGGCCGGCGACGGCCTGACCGGCGTCACACGCGCGCTCGAGGGCGGCTTCGACATCGTCGTGCTCGACGTGATGATGCCCGGCATCGACGGCGTCGAGGCGCTGCGTCGCATCCGCGCATCGAGCCGCGTGCCGGTGCTGATGCTCACCGCACGCGGCGACGACGTCGATCGCATCGTCGGGCTGGAGCTCGGCGCCGACGACTACGTGGCGAAGCCGTGCACTCCGCGCGAGCTCGCCGCACGGCTGAAGGCGATCCTGCGTCGCGTACGCGAGGCGCGCGATGCGCACGCGGCCGGTTCGTCGATCGTCGCCGGGCCGCTCGCGATCTGGCCGGGGCAACGCCGCGCGTTCCTGCATGGAGAGCCGCTCGCGCTGACGAGCACCGAGTTCAACGTGCTCTCGACGCTCGCTCGCCAGGCCGGCAATGTCGTCGACAAGGGAGAGCTTTCGCAGCAGGCTCTCGGGCGTCCTCTCGCCCGCTTCGACCGCAGCCTCGACGTACACGTGAGCAGCCTGCGCCAGAAGCTCGGCACGCGCGATGACGGCTCGCCGTGGATCGAGACGGTGCGCGGACGCGGCTACCAGTTCGTTCTCGACTGAGAAATTCACCGACCGGAGCCCACGTGGGACGCCTGTTCTGGAAGTTCCTGCTCGCGTTCTGGCTCGCGCTGATCGCCGCGATCGCGCTGGTCGGCGCGCTCGTCACGCTTCACCAGCAGGACGTGCGCGAGGACGCGGCATCGCTGGCCGGGGGGCCGCGCACCGAGCTCGCCGTACGTTCGGCGGCGGCGACGCTGCGGCACGGCGGCATCGACGCGTTGCGTGACTGGCTGCTCGATGACGAGAACATACGCATCGCTTCCGGCGTCTACGCGGTGGGCCACAACGACGACGAGCTGCTCGGCCGCCCGGTTTCCGCCGACGCAATCGAGCGCGCGCGCGAATACGCGCACAGCGCAGATTCGCGCATGCGACGTGGCGTCCGCTACGATGAAGCAAGCGGTCTGCTGCTCTTCGTTCCATCGACCGAAGCACCCCGGCGCCCGCGGCGGGCGGCGCCGATACCGCTGTCGGCGATCGTCGGCGCAGGGTTGCTCGCCAGCCTTGCCTTCAGCGCGCTGCTCGCGTGGTACCTCACGAAACCGATCCGTCATCTGCGCAGCGGCTTCGGCTCGCTCGCGCGCGGTGCGCTCGACACCCGCGTGGCCCAACGCATGGGACGCCGCAACGACGAACTCGCCGATCTGGGCCGCGAGTTCGACCGCATGGCCGGGCAATTGCAGCAGTTGATCGGCGCGCAGCGCCGGCTGCTGCACGACGTGTCACACGAGCTTCGTTCGCCGCTGGCGCGGCTGCAGGCGGCGATCGGCATCGCCCGGCAGGACCCCGCACGGCGCGACGCGATGCTCGAGCGGATCGAACGCGACACGGTGCGCGTCGACGGGCTGGTCGGCGAGCTGCTTACGCTCGCACGCCTGGAGGCGAGCCCGGCAGACGCCGCGATCGAAGAGGTCGACCTCGCCGAACTGGTCGCGTCGATCGTCGACGACGCGCGCTTCGAGGCGCGGGCCGCGGGCCGCGAGCTCGCGTACGAGGAACGGCTCGAGCGCCGCCACACGAAAGGACGCGCCGATCTGCTGCACCGCGCATTCGAGAACGTCGTGCGCAATGCGCTGAAGTTCGCGCCGCCCGGCAGCCGCATCGACGTGCGCGCACAGGCGCAGGCACACGGGCCGTTCCGGCTGATCGTCGCCGACCGCGGCCCCGGCATCGCGGACGACGAACGCGAGTCGATCTTCGAGCCCTTCCACCGGGGGCGCGCCGCAGCGTCGACGCGCAGCGCCGATGCACCGGCGCCCGGCTACGGGCTGGGTCTCGCAATCGCGCGGCGGGCGATCGAGCTGCACGGGGGACACATCGCCGCCGCACCGCGCGAAGGCGGCGGCCTCGTGGTCACGATCGAGCTGCCGATGTGAGCAGGCCGGGCAGCCGGTCGTGACGACGCAGCCGCAGCAGCAACCAGGCGACGATCGAGATGTTCAGCCCGTTCCAGGCGATGCCGTGCAGGAAAGCGGCGTCGTAGGAGCCGGTGAGGTCGAACAGCACACCCGACAGCCAGCCACCGAGCGCCATGCCGAACAGCGTGGCGGTGATCACGAGCCCGACGCGCAGCCCGGCACCCGAGGCCGGGAAGAACTCGCGCACGATGATCGCGTACGACGGAACGATGCCGCCCTGGAACAGGCCGAACAGCGCCGAGATGACGTACAGCGAGGCGAGCGAGTCGAAAGGCAGGAACAGCACCAGCGCGATCGCCTGCAGCACCGAGCCGAGCAGCAGCGTACGCAGGCCGCCGATGCGGTCGCAGATGAGACCGAAGGCGATGCGGCTGATCACGCCGAAGCCGAGCATCAGCGAGAGCATCTCGGCCCCGCGTGCCGGCCCGAAGCCGAGATCGCCGCAGTAGGCGACGATATGCACCTGCGGCATCGACATCGCCACGCAGCAGGCGACACCGGCGATGCACAGCAACACGAGCAGCGCGCGCGACGAGATCCCGAGGCGCTCGAGCGGACTGATTGACGACACGATCGGCTGAGCGGCGAGCGCGGCCGATGGGGCCACCGCCGCCGGAGCCGCCGCGGTCGCACGCTCCGGCTGCACCGCCCGCCGACGCAGCAGCTGCGCGAGCGGCACGATCGTGAACAGGCAGAACAGCCCGATGCCGACGTAGGTCTGTCGCCACCCGACCGTCTCGACGAAGTGCTGCACGACCGGTGGCCAGAAGGTGCCCGCCAGGTAATTGCCGCTCGCGCAGATCGCCACCGCGATGCCGCGCCGCCGATGGAACCAGAACGAGGTATCGGTGACAAGCGGGCTGAAGGTTGCCGAGCTGCCGAGCATGCCGATCAGCAGGCCCTGCACGACGGCGAACATCCAGATGTCGCCGGCGGCCGCGGCGAGCATGAAGCCGGCGCCGATCGACACGCCGCCGATCGTCAGCGGAACGACGATTCCGTAGCGATCGGTCAGGCGCCCCATCAGGATGCCGCCGATGCCGAAACCGATCATCGTCATCGTGTACGGCAGCGACGCCACGCCGCGCGCGACGTCGAACTCGGCCTGCACCGCGGGCAGCACGACGACGACGACGTACATCCCGCAGCCGCCGATCGTCGCCAGCGCGAGGCTGACGAAGAGACGGAACCAGGCGTACGGCGAGTCGACTTCGTGCGACAGATGCATCGACGGGCTCACCAGATCGCGCGGATCTTCGCGGCGACGTCGATCGACAGCGCATCGGCCGACGAACACGCGCCACCGGCCGGCTCGTCCATCGGCGTCGGCTTCGCAGCGCCACGGTCGAAGCACGCGAGCAGCGCATCGGTCAGGAAACGGCTGCGTGCCCCGTGCACGTAGGCGTCGCCGAAGCGCGGCTGCTGCGTCGTGAAATGGCGCTGGGGCTCGAGCAGGTACAGGAAATCACGCGCGCGCGTCATCGCGACGTAGAGAAGTCGACGCTCCTCGTCGATCGATTCGGCGCGGCCGGTCGCATATTCGTTCGGGAAGTTGCCGTCGGCCACGTTCAGCACGTACACCGCGTCCCACTCCTGTCCCTTGGCCGAATGCACGGTCGACAGCACCAGGTAATCGTCGTCGAGCAGCGGCGCACCGGCGAGGTCGCCGCTCGCCTGTGGCGGATCGAGTGCGAGCTCGGCGAGAAAGCGCTCGCGCGTGCCGAACTGCGCCGCGATCGACTGCAGCGTGTCGAGGTCGGCCGAGCGCACGAGCGCGTCGTCGTGACGCCGCTCGAGCAGCGGCTGGTACCAGTGTCGCGCCGGCTCGAGCTGCGCCGGCCAGGCCGCCGCCGGGTCGATGAGCATACGCATCAGCTCGACGAATCCGGACCACGCTTCGCGCGACGCCGGCGGAGCAGCAAAGGCCGCCAACGCATCGGCAAACGGCTGTTGCGAGCCGAGCACGAGATCGATGCAGCGTTGCGCATTGGCCGGCCCGAAGCCGCTCATCAGCTGCAATGCGCGGAACGCCGCGATCGCGTTGCGACGGTTCGCCGCCCAGCGCAGCACCGAGAGCAGGTCCTTCACGTGCGCCGCTTCGAGGAACTTCAGGCCACCGTGCTTGACGAACGGGATCTCGCGGCGCACGAGCTCGATCTCGAGCACAGCGCTGTGGTGCGCGCTGCGGAACAGCACCGCCTGGCGCCTGAGCAGGATGCCTTCCTCGCGATGGCGCAGGATCGTGTCGATGACGCGGTCGGCCTGCGCGCGCTCGTCGAGCACGGTCAGCAGTTGCGGACGCGCACCTTGCCCGCGATGCGCAACGAGCGTTTTCGCATGCCGACGTGTTGCCTGCCCGATCAGCGTGTTCGCCGCATCGAGCAGCGGCTGCACCGCGCGGTAATTGCGCTCGAGCACGATGCGCGCGGCCGGCGGCTCGAACTTCGCCGGAAAGTCGAGGATGTTGCCGACCTCGGCCGCACGGAACGCGTAGATCGACTGCGCGTCGTCGCCGACTACCGTCAACCCGCTGCCGTCGGGCTTCATCGCCAGCAGGATCTGCGCCTGCAACCGGTTCGTGTCCTGGTACTCGTCGACCAGTACGTGATCGAAGCGCGCACCGAGCTCGGCAGCGAACGCGGCATCGCTCATCGCGGCGTGCCACCACAGCAGCAGATCGTCGTAGTCGAGCACCGCATTCGCCAGCTTACGCTCGGTGTAGCGGCGAAAGAGCGCAACCAGTTCGTCGTGCCAGCCGGCGCACCAGGGAAAGCTCTGCTGCAGCACCGACTCGAGCGCACGGCCGCTGTTGACCTTGAACGAATGGATCGCCAGGCAGGTGTCCTTGCGCGGAAAGCGGCGCGACTGCGACGACAGGCCGAGCTCGTGCCGTACGACGTCGATCAGGTCGGCGGAGTCACCGCGGTCGAGGATGTCGAAGGACGGATCGAGCCCGATGCGCTTCGCCTGCTCGCGCAGCAGCCGCGCGCCGACCGAATGAAAGGTGCCCGCCCATGACAGATGCAGCGCCGCGCCGCCCCAGCTACCGCCTGCGCCCACTTCGCGCGCGAGCAGCCGCTCGGCTCGCCGCGTCATCTCGCCGGCGGCGCGTCGGCTGAAGGTGAGCAGCAGCACGCGCATCGGGTCGACGCCGTTGCGCACGAGATGCGCGACGCGGTGCGCAAGCGTGGACGTCTTCCCGGTACCGGCCCCGGCGACGACGAGCAGCGGACCCGCACGAAAGCCCCCGCTCCCGTCGGGCGCGCCGAAGCAGGCGGCGGCCCGCTGCTCGCCGTTCAACGTATCAAGGCTGGAAGCGGCGCGCGGCGTCTCGGCAGCGAGCGGAACGGCGGACATGGCCGCCAGTTTAGGGCCTGTTCGAACCACGGCCGTTCCGTCGCGGGCGCACGACCACGCGATCGGCATCGCAGGCGCACTTCGAGCGACGTGCCAGGCCTCGACGTGGGAAAATTCCCCGATGCTGACGACGATCCGCACCTTCTTCGAGCGTCATCTCGCAGGGCCCGATGCTCGCGACGACTCCGGCCGCACGATCGAGATGGCCACCGCCGCGCTGATGGCCGAGACGATGCGCATCGACGGCGACATCACCGAGGCCGAGCGCGAGATCGCCACGACCGCGATCCGCGACAAGCTCGGACTATCGACAGAGGAATCGCGCGAGCTGCTCGATCTCGCCCGCGAGAAGGTCGGCCGGGCCACCGACTACTTCCAGTTCACCTCGCTGATCAACCGCCACTTCACGCAGGACCAGAAAGTGCGCGTCATCGAACTGATGTGGCGCGTCGCCTACGCCGACGACCGCATCGACGACCACGAGCTGCACCTGATCCGCCGCATCGCCGACCTGCTGCATGTGCCGCATCATGATTTCATTGCGGCGAAGATGAGGGCAGTGAAGGGTAAAGGGTGAAACCGGGGAAAACCGGGGTCAAACGAGCAACCGATGATGGTGCACCAGGTGCTCGCGCACGAACGACTGCACGAACCAGTATCCGTGCCCGTAGCCGTCGTGCCGGTGCAGCTGCACCTGCGTGCCGGAGCGCTGCGCGGCATCGACGAAGCGGTCGGGATGCAGCTGCTCGGCGAGGAACTCGTCGGCGCTGCCCTGGTCGATGCGGATCGGCGTGGAAAAACCGTGCTTCGCGACGAGCAGGCTCGCGTCGTAGTCGGCCCAGGCGCTGCGATCGTCGCCGAGGTATCCGGAGAAGGCCTTGCGACCCCACGGGCTCTCCGAGGGCGCGGCGATCGGCGCAAAGGCCGACACTGAACGGTAGCGATCTGGATTGCGCAGCGCGCAGACGAGCGCGCCGTGCCCACCCATCGAATGACCGAACACGCCGCGCGCGTCGTCGCGCACCGGGAAATGCGCGGCGATCGTTCGCGGCAGCTCGTCGGTGATCCACGAGTACATCCGATAGTGCGCTGACCACGGCGCGCGCGTCGCATCGACGTAGAAACCCGCGGCGAGACCGAAGTCCCAGTGCTCGTCGTCGCCGGAAAGGCGCACGCGCGGGCTCGTGTCGGGTGCGACCAGCACGAGGCCCAGCTCGGCCGCAACGCGCTGCGCCCCCGCCTTGATCGCAAAGGTCTCCTCGTTGCAGGTGAGTCCGGCCAGGTAATAGACCGCCGGCAGGCGCGTGCCCGGGTCGGCAAGCGCCGCGGGCGGCCGGTACACCGCGAAGCGCATCGGCGCATCGCAGACCTGCGATGCGTGCTCGTAGAAGCCCTGCACGCCGTCGAAGCAGCGATGCTCGGCAATCACTCTGAGCCCGGCCGCCATCAGTAGACCACCACGCTGCGGATCGACTCGCCGCTGTGCATCAGGTCGAAGGCGCGATTGATGTCGTCGAGCGGCATCGTGTGCGTGATCAGGCTGTCGATGTCGATCCGGCCGTCCATGTACCAGTCGACGATCTTCGGCACGTCGGTGCGGCCGCGCGCGCCGCCGAAGGCGGTGCCTTTCCATTCCCGGCCGGTGACGAGCTGGAACGGACGCGTCGAGATCTCCTGCCCGGCCGCCGCAACGCCGACGATCACCGACACACCCCAGCCGCGGTGACAGCACTCGAGCGCCTGTCGCATCAGCTGCACGTTGCCGACACACTCGAAGCTGTAATCGGCGCCGCCGTCGGTGAGCTCGACCAGGTGCGCGACCAGGTCGCCTTCGACCTCCTTCGGATTCACGAAATGCGTGAGCCCGAACTGCCGTGCGAGCGCCTCGCGCTCCGGGTTGAGATCGACGCCGACGATGCGGTCGGCGCCGACCATCCGGGCACCCTGCACGACGTTCAGGCCGATGCCGCCGAGCCCGAATACGACGACGTTCGAGCCCGGCTCGACGCCTGCCGTGTTGATCACCGCGCCGAGGCCGGTGGTGACGCCGCAGCCGATGTAGCAGACCTTGTCGAAGGGTGCGTCCTCGCGGATCTTCGCAACCGCGATCTCGGGCAGCACGGTGTAGTTCGCGAAAGTGGAGCAGCCCATGTAGTGATGCAGCGGCTTGCCGCCCAACGAGAAGCGGCTCGTACCGTCGGGCATCAGGCCGCGGCCCTGCGTCGCGCGGATCGCCGTGCACAGGTTCGTCTTGCGCGACAGGCACGACTTGCACTGCCGACATTCGGGCGTGTAGAGCGGAATCACGTGATCGCCCTTGCGCACCGAGGTCACGCCCGGCCCGACATCGACGACGATACCGGCGCCCTCGTGGCCGAGGATCGCCGGAAACAGCCCTTCGGGATCGGCGCCCGAGCGCGTGTATTCGTCGGTATGGCAGATGCCGGTCGCCTTGACCTCGACGAGCACCTCGAAGGCACGCGGCCCGTCGAGCTGGACCGTCTCGACCGACAGCGGCTTGCCCGCTTCCCAGGCAATTGCGGCACGCACGTCCATGTCAGCCCTCCGCAAGCGCGTCGGCAATGTCGGCGGCGTCGGGCTTCGGCATCTCCGCGTACACCGGGTTCGTCAGGTACCGTTCACCGAAATCCGGAATGATCGCGACGATCGTCTTCCCGCGGTTCTCGGAGCGGCCGGCCAGCTGCAGCGCCGCCCAGGTGATCGAACCGCCCGAGATGCCACCGAAGATCCCTTCCTCGCGCGCAAGCAGGCGCGCCGTGTCGATCGCGTCTTCGTTGGTGACGCGCACCACCTCGTCGTAGATCTTCGTGTCGAGCACGCCCGGCACGAAGCCCGCTCCCAGCCCCTGTTGCTTGTGAGGGCCGGGGCTGCCGCCCGACAGCACGGCGCTCTCGGCCGGCTCGACGGCGACGATCGCGATCGACGACTTCTTCTCGCGCAGGTAGCGCCCGGCGCCGGTGATCGTGCCGCCGGTGCCGATGCCCGAGACGAGCACGTCGACGCTGCCGCCGGTGTCCTCCCAGATCTCGGGGCCGGTCGTGCGGTAGTGGATCTCGGCATTGGCCGGGTTGTCGAACTGGCGCGCCATCCAGCCGCGCGAACCGAGCTTCGCAAGGATCTCCTCGGCGCGCGCGATCGCGCCCTTCATCCCCTTGGCGCCTTCGGTGAGCACGAGCACGACGCCGAGCGCCTCGAGCATGCGGCGCCGCTCGAGCGTCATCGTGTCGGGCATCGTGATCACGCAGCGAAAACCGCGCGCAACCGCGGTGTACGCCAGGCCGATGCCGGTGTTTCCGCTCGTCGGCTCGACGATCACCATCCCCGGCTTCAGGTCGCCGCGCTCGATCGAATCCTCGACCATCGCGTTGCCGATCCGGTCTTTCACCGACGCGAAGGGATTGAAGCCCTCGTGCTTGACGACGATTGCGCCCGGGAAGCCGGCACCGAGCCGGTTCAGGCGGATCAACGGGGTGTCGCCTACGGTCTGGGTGATGTTGTCGTAGATGCGTCCTCTGGCCATGATGGCTCCTCTCGGGATGGATCGCACGCGTCGTGCCGCGCGTGGCGCGGTGCAGGCGCACAACCCGAGCGTAGCGCGATCTCGGCCCGGTGCGTTCGCACACCCGCGTCGACCAGCCAGGCGATTGCCGCGCCGATCGCCAGCGCGACGAGGAAAGTGCCGACGAGCTCCTGCTCGTCGAGCCGATAGCCGTTGCACAGCCGCACCGGCGCATCGCGATACAGCGCGCCGACGACGGCGGTCATCGGCAGCACGTTGCCGAGGAAGAAGCCCTGCACGACGAGACCGGCGCGCGGCCACGAAACGCGCAGCGCAGCGCCGGTTGTGAGCAGCGCAACCGATTTCGCCGCCTCGACCCGCGCGTCGACCAGCGCGAGGTCGAGCAGCCGGGGGATCATCGCCAGCGCGAGCATGCCCGCGACGAAGGCGAGCCCGGCGACGCCGAGCCGGTTCCAGCGCGACTCCACGTTGCCGGCAAAGGGCTCCGACAACAGCGCACCGGCGATCATCAGCAACGGAAACTGGATCAGCATGTGCGTCGCCATTCCCGCCTCGAGCCAGCCGCGCAGCGGCCAGGAGACGCAGGCGAGCGCGAGCACCGCCCCGGCGATGAAACGTGCCCGCCCGCCCGTCATTGCATCGAGATCGCGGCGAGCGAGCGCGCGAAATGCAGGGCCTCGTCGAGTTCGTCGTAGTCGAAGACGCGAACCAGGCGCGCGTTCGCGTCGGCGACGAGCAGCGCCGCGTTGTGCTCGTAGCCGGCGAATCCGTCGGGGATCACCACGACCTGGAAGGCGCGCAGCAGCGGCTCGAGATCAGCGGAATCGCGGACGGTGACGAAACGCCAGATCCGCGGATCGGCATGCAGGTCCTGCGCATACCGGCCGAGCGCCGCGACGTCGTCGCGTGCGGGGTCGAAGCTCACCGACAGCAGACGTACCGGCGGTGCGCCGGGCACATCGTCCGCCACGATGCGCGCCTGCATCTGCTGGAAAGCGCTGCCGAGCGCGGCACAGACGCTTACGCAGCGCGTATAGATGAAGTCGACGATCGTCGCGGCGCCGTCGGGTGCACGCAGCAGTTCCGGCAGCGCCGCCGCTTCGATACCCGGGCCGACGACCTCGATCGGCGGAACCGCAACCGGCGCCTCACGCACTTCGAGGCGCCTGGCTCCTTCAGCGGTGAAGACCTGGAAGTCGTGCGTCAGCCAGGCGGCCGCCGCCCATGCGAGCACGACGGCAACTACGCTGGCGAAGGCCGTGCGAAACATTCCGGCGCTACCGCCGCCCGGCCCGGCGTACTCAGGCGACGCGCGCCCGCGGCATCCGTTGCAGCGGGCGCGCCTCGATGTCGACCGGTGGACCGTCGTGGCTCGGCGGCAGGACGTCGGCGAGCGTATGCGCGTCGAGCCGCTCGAGAAAGGCCCGCAGTGCGTCGTTCAGGATACCGTTGAGACCGCAATTGCCGGTGAGCGTACAGCGACTGGCAGTGCCGAAGCACTCGGTGATCAGGAAGTCGGACTCCATGCGCCGCACGACGGCGCCGACGTTGATGTCCTCGGGCCGGTGCGCGAGCCGCATGCCGCCCCCCTTGCCGCGAACGGTCTCGATCCAGCCGGCCAGCCCCAGCTGGTGCGTGACCTTCATCAGGTGCGCTTCCGAGATGTCGTAGGCGCGCGCAACCTCGGCGATCGTGCACAGCCGCTCGGGCCGCTGCGCTACGTAGATCAGCAGGCGCATCGCGTAATCGGTCATCATCGTCAGGCGCATGAACCTCTCCTCGATCTTTCGTTCTCAGCCGCCGGAGGATCCGGCGATCGCCTCGAGCTGCGCACCGCTCTCGAAGGGCGCGGCGCGTCGCTGCGCGGCACGTTCCTGCGCAAAGATGTCGGGCTCGACGGCTTCCGCGCGATTGGACCACTGACTGCGCAGCCAGGTCGCGATCGCAGCCAGCTCGCCGTCGGACAGCCGCTCGAACGAGGGCATCGATCCGCGGTACTTCGTGCCCAGCACTTCGATCTCCCCGTCGATGCCGTGCAACAGGATGTTGGCAAGCACCCGTTCGTTGCCCGTGACCCATTCGGCGCCATCGAGCGGCGGGAAGACGCCGGCGAGGCCCTTGCCCGTCGGCTGATGGCAGGCGGCGCACTGGGCCGCATACAACGCCCTGCCATCGACGGCTGCACCGGTGGCGACGGTGGCGCCGCGCAGGTCGTCGATCGTGCGGCGATCACCGAACTCCGCGGCCCCGAAGGGTTCGGAGAACAGAATATAGCCCGCGCCGAAAAGCACCGCCATCAGCGTCAGCAGCGCGGCGATCCCCGGGATCGGGCGAATCGTCTCCGACGGCTCTTCATGCTCACGCTGCTGTGCACGCGGCAGCGATTCCGGATCGGTCAGCATCGTGCGCGCCTCATTCGTCCGTGCTCGCGACGCTCGGCAGGATCGGGTAGGTGCGATCGAGCGAGCGCAGGTACTCGACCAGGTCGAGCGCATCGCGCGTGGCGACGACGACCTTGCCGGACGGCGCAATGCCGGGCGGAAGCGCAACGACCCGGTCGTCGTCGCGCGCCTCGTCCCGATGCAGGAACAGGAACGGGTACGCCGGCATGTTCGATTCGCTGACGTAGGCGCGCGGCTGGTACAGGTGCCCCAGATGCCAGTCGGCGCTCGGCTGGCGTGCGCCGATGTTCAGCAGGTCGGGGCCGGTGCGCATCGTCCCGAGCAGATGCGGACTGTCGAACGAGTAGTCGGCCGGAACCGACGGACGCCCCCAGCCACGCTCGGCGTCCGGTGCCAGGTTGCGGTCGCGCGGCTGCTGGCTGTGGCAGTAGACGCAGCCGTTGGCGATGTACACCTGTCGGCCGCGCTGCTGCGCCTCGGTATACGGCTTCAGTTCCGCCGGCGGCTCGACGTCGCGCACCTGCAGGTACGGCAGCACGACCAGCGCCGCGGTGGCGATGCCGAGCGAGACGGCTGCGCCGGCCGCCAGCTTCGCTTCATTTTCCATGCACCAGCCTCCCGACCGGATCCCAGAAGCGCGCGGCACCCGCCCGCTGCGGGCCGAGACCGAGCGCCATCGCGAGAACGTGCGCGACGAACACGAAATGGCCGATCGTCATCGCCGTGCCGGCAACGCTGCGCAGCTGCAGCCACGGCATCGTCAGCGTGACCGATTCCATGAACGGGCGCGCGGCATCGAGCATCGCGAGCCCCTGCAGCCAGCCGCCGATCGACAACCCGATCACGTAGACGAGACTGCCGAGCGCGGCGAGCCAGAAGTGCACGTCGATCAGGCGCGGATACGGCCATTCGCGCGCCAGCACGCGCGGCAGCATGAAATAGACGGCGCCGAACATCACCATCGAAACGAACGAGTACATGCCGAGGTGCGCGTGCGCGACGGTGAAGTGCGTGAAGTGCGCCACTGCATTGACACTGCGCAGCGCCTCGAGCGAGCCCTCGACCGACGCCGCGAGGTACATCAGCCCGCCGAACATCATGAAGCGCAGCGTCGGCGACCAGCGCGCCAGGTGCATGCGGCCCCACAGCGTACCGCCCTGGTTGATCGTGAAGGCGATCACCGGGATCACCATCATCACGCTCTGCACGATCGACAGCGTGGTGAGCCAGCCGGGCACCGGGCCGCCGATCAGGTGGTGCGCGCCGACCTGCGGATAGAAGAACGCGAGCGTCCAGAAGCCGAGCAGCGACAGGTTGTACGAGCGGATCGGGCGCCCGATGATCTTCGGCAGGAAATAGTAGATGGCGCCGATGCTCACCGGCGTGAACCACAACCCGAGCGCGTTGTGCCCGTACCACCAGTTCATCGTCGCCTGCTGCACGCCGTAGTGCACGCCCGGCAGGTTCGCGACGAGAAAGAGCACGGCGATCCAGAACAACGCGGCACCGAAGTACCAGACGCTCACGTACAGGTGATCGACCTTGCGCTTCGCGAGCGTGAACAGCGCCGGCAGCGCCACCATCGCGAAGCCGGTGAAGATGAAGACGTCGATCTGCCACGGGATCTCGAGGAACTCCATCCCGTCCGACCATCCGGAGGCAACGGCACCGATGCCTGCAGCGACGCCGGCGTTGATGAAGGCGCCGCCGAGCATCGCCCAGCTCGCGCCGACCAGCCGCGTGCGCAGCAGTCGCGGCAGCAGCCAGACGATGACAGCGAGGCAGGCGTTCGACGACCAGCCGTAGATCACCGCGTTCAGGTGCACGGTACGCATGCGACCGAAGGTGAGCCAGGCGGCATCGACGAGCCAGTCGGGCTCGTGCAGCTTGATCGACGCGACGACCCCGGCGATCGAACCGACGAGCAGCCACAGGCAGGCGAAGAGAATGAAGAGGAAGACCGGAAACGCGCTGGAGCGGTCGGCGTCGATGCGCGCCTCGATCTGCGTGGCGTCGGTCGCCTCCGGCGGCGGCTCGAGCTGCGTCACCTGCGCCTGCAGCGCGTCATGGCGCTGGTCGCCGAGCGCGGGGTCGTCGGCGCGGCCGAGCTCGCCGCGCGCGAAGATCACGCTCGCCGCGGTCGGGTTCTCGACCAGCAGCCCCTTGCGCAACGACCAGATGAACGCGAACAGTCCGAGAATCGAAAGAACGAATGCCGCAAGCAGGCTGGCGACTGCGCTATCCAAGTCTGTCTCCTTTGTTGAAGGAGAAGGGAGAAGGGGGAAGGGGAAAACCGCGATGCGAGACGTCGCGCGCCGGTTTTCCCCTTCTCCCTTCTCCCTTTCCCCTTCTCTTCTCTTGTTACGCTGCCTGATCCTCGTTCGCCGCCTCGTCCTCGGCCCGCTCGTCGAGCATCTCGCGCTTGCCGGTCACGGTGCCCCAGCGTTCGGCGTCGGGCAGGGCGGCTTTCTTGCGCGAGATCACCGGCCACTTCTTCGCCAGCCAGGCGTTCAGCGCGAGGTATTCCTGCTGGTCGGAGGGGACATCCTCTTCCGCGTAGATCGCCTCGACCGGGCACTCCGGAATGCAGACCGCGCAGTCGATACACTCGTCGGGATCGATGACGAGCATGTTCTTGCCGGCACGGAACGCGTCGGTAGGACAGACATCGACACAGTCGGTGTGTTTGCAGGCGATGCAGGCCTCGGTGACGACATGGGTCATCTCTCGTGCACTCCGGGTCGGGTCGTCTAAAGATCGATCTTAGGTGAATCTTATTCTTCGACTGTGCCGATTGTCAAACGTCTGCGATAGTCCCCATCGATCGACGACTTCCGGAGTCGATGCCCGTGCGCGTACAGCAGATCGTCGGTGACTGGGGCCTTGAGCACGTCGAGCGCGGCGAGCGCCCCGAGCCCGAGGTGCGGCGCGGTGAGGTGGTGCTGCGAATGCTCGCGTCGTCGCTGAACTATCGCGACCTCGTCGTGCTCGACCGGGGCTATGGAGCGAGAACGGGAACGCTGCCGCTCATCCCGTTGTCCGACGGCGTGGGCGAGGTGGTCGCGGCAGGCGACGAGGTCGATCGCGTCGCCATCGGCGATCGCGTATGCCCGACCTTCTTCCGCGACTGGATCGGTGGCGAACCCGATGCCTCGCGCCTGGCAGGCTCGCTCGGCGGACCGCTCGACGGAACGATGTGCGAGTACATGCGCGTGCCGCAGGAGGCGGTCGTGCGCGTGCCTTCGACGCTCGACGACGAGCAGGCCGCATCGCTTCCGTGCGCGGCATTGACGGCATGGAGCGCGCTTGCAGAACTCGGCACGATCCGACCGGGCGAGCACGTGCTCGTGCAGGGTTCCGGCGGCGTGTCGCTGTTCGCGCTGCAGTTCGCTTTGCTCTTCGGCGCGCGCGTCACGGTGATCTCGTCGAGCGACGAGAAGATCGAGCGGATGCGCGCGATGGGCGCACAGGCGGCGGTGAACTACCGCCGCACGCCCGAATGGGCGAAAGCCGCGCAGGAGACCACCGACGGGCGCGGCTTCGACCACATCGTCGAGGTCGGCGGCGAGAAGACGCTTCCGCAATCGCTACGCTGCATCCGGCCCGGCGGAACGATCTCGATGATCGGCGTGCTGAGCGGCGCGGCGATCGCCGGTTCGATCGGACACGTCGTGACACGCGCGGTGCGACTGCAGGGCATCACGGTGGGCCATCGTGACGGCTTCGAAGCGATGTGCCGCGCCATCGAGCAGCACCGCATCGCACCGGTCGTCGATCGCATCTTCGCCTTCGACGAGCTGGTCGACGCGTATCGCCATCTGCGCAGCGGTCAGCATTTCGGCAAGGTCTGCCTCTCGCATCGCGCCTGACCCGTTTGCGCTTTCTTCAGGGTCAGCTATCGCAGGTGCACAGCATCTCGCTTGCGGCAAGACGTTCCAGCGTGCGGGTAATGCTTGCCTCTTCGCGCTACGCGAAGGGCGGGTATGGGCATTGCATTTTCCAGAGTTCGGACCGGGACACAGCCCGGCACAAACGAAGGAGCATGTATCCATGAGCCCGAAAAGCAGACATCTGATCTCGACGGGCGTGCTGTTCTCCGCACTGGCTTTCGCCGGTGCCACGTACGCTCAATCGAGCAGCACGTCGACCCCCAGCAGCGATCGCGCTGCATCCGCGCAGAGCACGCAATCGCAGAGCGAACCTTCCGGTCACGCATCGACGAGCAGCGCAGGAAGCAGCTCGACGAAACAGTCGACCACCGCGACGCCGCCTTCGAGCGCGGCAGCGCAATCCGGCGGATCGCAGACGGCAGGCGGCAGCCCCGAGCGCTCCGACATGAAGGCTTCGCAGTCGAGCGGATCGACGGCAACATCCGGTGCCGACACGCAACGCGCGCAGGCGAGCGGCAGCAGCACCGACCGCACGACGAGCGCAGCCAGCGCTTCCTCGCAGGGGCACGCATTGCGCGCGAGCAAGGTGATCGGCGCCGACGTCGAGAACGCCAAGGGCGACGACATCGGCGAGATCAAGGACATGGTGGTCGACACGCAGAGCGAACGTGTCCGCTATGTCGTGCTGTCTCACGGCGGCATCCTCGGCATCGGCGACAAGCTCTTCGCCTACCCGATGTCGATGGTCGAGACCACCCGCAGCGACGACGACAACAGGTTCGTCATGAACGTGGACAAGGAGCGACTCGAGAACGCACCGGGCTTCGACAAGGACAAGTGGCCCGACTTCGCCGACGCGAAGTACACCAGCGAGATCGACCGCTACTACGGAGCCGAGAGCGCGACGCGCGCCGACGGCGAGAAGCCGGCACACGTGGTTCGTGCGAGCGAGCTGATCGGCAAGAACTTCGAGGACCGCCAGGGCAACGATGCCGGCGAGATCGACGACCTGATCGTCGATTCGTCGAGCGGACGCGTCGCCTATGCCATCGCCGATCTCGACGACGACTGGAACAAGCAGGCCGACGGCAAGCTGGTCGCGATTCCGCTGAAGGAGTTCGCGATGAGCGGCGACGACAAGGACAAACTGGTGATCCAGAGCTCGGGCGACAGCATCGACACGTCGCGTTCGTTCGCCGAAAACCAGTGGCCGGACCTCGACGATCCGATGTGGAGAGCTTCGGGCGCGAGCAGCAGTGCCACGAGCCCGCGCAGCGACGCTTCGAGCGCGTCGAGCCAGCGCAGCGATGTAGCGGCGAACATGGCGACGCAGCAGAGCGACGCCACCTCTCCGGCCGCACCGAGCCGCGGCGCCTCGGCGTCGGGCTCGACGCAAGGCAGCGCCCGCTGATCGATCCCTCGACAGCGCCTCGCACGACGGCTGCCGGAAACGGCAGCCGTTTTTTCTCGTACCATTCACCGATGAGCACCGTCCTTCATGAAATCGATTCGCGCGGAGTCGTCACGCTCACGCTGAATCGTCCGGAGCTGAACAACGCCTACGACGACGAGCTGGTCTCGGGCGTGCTCGCCGCGCTCGACGCACTTGCAGGCGTGCACGAGCTGCGCGCGATCGTCGTGCAGGCCGCAGGCCGGCACTTCCAGGCGGGCGCCGACCTCGGCTGGCTCGCGCGCGTCGCCGCGCAGTCATCCGAGGTCAACGTCGACGCGTCGCGTCGAACGGCGCTGCTCGTTCATCGGCTGAACACATTGCCGGTCCCGACGGTCGCGCTCGTACAGGGCGCGTGCTTCGGCGGCGGTACCGGAATCCTCGCCGCCTGCGACATCGTCATCGCCGCGTCGAACGCGCTGTTCGCGATCGCCGAATCGCGCTGGGGCCTGATCGCCGGCATCATCATCCCGCAGCTCGCCGACGCGATCGGCGTGCGCCAGCTGCGGCGCTACGCGCTCACCGGAGAACGATTCGACGCAAACGAAGCGCTTCGCATCGGCCTCGTCCACGAGGTCGTCGCGCCGGCTGTGCTGCAGGAGACCGGCGCACGCATCGTCGACAAGCTGCTGCAGAACGCTCCCGAGGCCACGTCGCAGACGAAGGCGGTCGTGCTCGAGCAGGCGCGCGGCGACCTTTCGTCGCAAACCTTCGAGCGACTCGTGCGGCAGCACGCAGCGCGGCGCCAGTCGGACGAAGCGGCAGAGGGCTTCGAGTCGTTCCGCGAGAAGCGCGACGCACGCTGGTATCCGGGCAAGCCGCCCACCGAAACCTGAGAACTCAGGCGTCGCCCCAGACCTCCCGCGCGGTCTCGAGAACGAGCGCGAGCTTGGCGCGCTGTGCCTCGACTGCGATCGCGTTTCCGTGCACCGTCGACGAGAAGCCGCATTGCGGCGACAGGCACAGCTGGTCGACCGGTGCATAATTCGCGGCCTCGTCGATGCGTCGCTTGAGCGCGTCCTTCGACTCGAGCTCGCCAAGCTTCGTGGTGACGAGCCCGAGCACGACGATCTTGCCTTTCGGCAGGTGGCGCAGCGGCTTGAAGTCGCCCGAGCGTGCATCGTCGTACTCGAGGAAGTAGGCGTCGACGTTCATCTCGGAGAGCAGCGCCTGCGCGACCGGCTCGTAGCCGCCCTGCGCAGCCCACGTGCTCTTGAAGTTGCCACGGCACAGGTGCACGGCGAGCGTCATGCCGGCGGGCTTGTGCTCGACGACCCGGTTGATGAAGCCCGCGTAGCGGTGCGGCAGCTCGTCGGGATCGTCTCCACGCATCCGGGCGGCCTCGCGCATGCGGTCATCGCACAGGTACGCGAGATTGGTGTCGTCCATCTGCACGTAACGGCAACCCGCGTCGTACAGCGAGCGCAGCTCGTCGCCGTAGGCACGCGCGACGTCGTCGTAGAACAGCGGGTCGAGCTCGGGATAATGCTCGCGGCTGATGCCTGCACGCCCGCCGCGGAAGTGCAGCATCGTCGGCGACGGAATGCAGACCTTCGACACGTGGCCTGCCGAGACACGGCTCTTCAGGTATTCGAAGTCGGCGCGCTGGATGTCCTTCACGTGCCGCACCTTGTCGACGACGCGGATCACCGGCGGCGCCAGCTCCTCGGTGCCGTCGGGCTTCTTCACGGTGACCGGGATGTCGGTCTTCACTCCGCCGAGCTGCTCGAGGAAATCGATGTGAAAGTACGTGCGGCGGAACTCGCCGTCGGTGACGCTCTTCAGTCCGACGTCTTCCTGGAACTTCACGATCTCGGCGATGGCCTTGTCCTCGACCGCGCGCAGCTGCAGCGGCGTGATCTCGCCGCTCGCCGCCTGCGAGCGCGCGTCGAGCAGGTACTTCGGCCGAAGGAAGCTGCCCACGTGATCGGCACGAAATGGGGGCGTAGTCCGTGCGCTCATCTGCGTTCTCCTCGTGTTCTTCGTTGCCGCCCGGATCGTAGAGCGTAGCGCGAATCACCCGGATCCGAACAGGGAAAGGCGGGTCACGGGCCAGGCCGCACGCCGGAGCGAGCATCGTCCTTCCGGCCGATAGCGTGCGGCAGTAGACTGGATCAGGCTTTCCGACGAGAACCGGCGCACGCCGGCACGCCATGAACGCGAAGCTCGAGCCCCTCCGGCACCGCCTCAGCATCGATGACTACGAACGCATGGGCGAGGCGGGCATCTTCCCGCCCGACAGCCGTATCGAGCTGATCGACGGGGAACTGATCGACATGCCTCCGATCGGCAGCGGGCACGCATCGACGACGAATCGCCTGAACCGCCTGCTCGTGCTGCGCGCAGGCGACCGCGCGATCGTCTCGCCCGGGAATCCGGTACGTCTGCCACCCTGGTCGATGCCGCAGCCCGACCTGATGCTGCTGCGTCCGCGCCGCGACGAATACGCCACGCGGCACCCCGATGCCGGCGATGTGCTGCTTGCGATCGAGGTCGGCGATTCCACGCTGCGTTTCGACCTCGGCAGGAAGGCGCGCCTCTACGCGGCCGACGGCGTCGTCGAGTACTGGGTCGTCGACGTCGGCGCACGCCGTCTGCACGTCCATCGGGACCCGTCCGGCGGCGTGTGGAACGAGGTGCAAGTGCTCCACCCGCCTTTCTCGGTCGCGCCGCTCGCGCTGCCCGAGCTGACGATCGAATCGAAGGAACTGTGGCCGGATACTGACCTGAAAACCTGAATTGCATTCAGTCGCCGATCAGTCGCGGAACAGATGAAAGTGTCGACATGCTTTACAGGGCCATTGATAGACCCGGTTCTAAATAATTGATTTTCCGGTGTGCTTCTTTATCGGCCCGATCCTTGCTTCCGTGTCGGGACACGCCGATCGATGCGGAGAGGAGCCTTGAAACAAGTACCCGAAATCAAACATGTGATCGCGAGAGCTGCACTGGCCGTGTCGGCCTGTGCGTTCACATGGGGTGCAGCACCATTGCACGCCGCCACAGTCGTGAACTTCCAGAACTTCGCCGACCTGACGGCATTCCAGCTGAACGGATCGACGGCAAGCATCAACACCGGCGGGCAAGGTGTCATCGGACCCGACGGTTCCCGCGTACTCCGGTTGACCAACAATCTGAGCCAGGCGGGCAGTGCGTTCCTGAGCAATCCGTTCTCGCTGGCCGCCGACGCGTCATTCAGCAGCTACTTCGAGTTCCAGTTCACCGACCAGCAGAACGATGGCGCCGACGGCATCGTGTTCGCAGTGCAGACGGTGGCGAACACCGCGGGAGGCAGCGGCGGCGGCATCGGCTACCAAGGACTTTCGCCGAGCATCGGCGTCGAGTTCGACAACTGGAACAACGGCGCGGGTGACAACAACAGCGCCAACCACGTCGGCATCAACGTCGACGGCAGCGTCAATTCGGCTGCGCTCTCCACCAATCTTCCCGCACAACTCGACAGCGGGAACGTCTTTCACGCCTGGGTCGACTACGACGGCGCGAACGACCTTCTCGAGGTGCGTCTCGCACTGAGCGACACCCGTCCGCAGGACGCGCTGCTCAGCCATGCGGTCGACCTCGCCCAACTGCTCGGCACCACGCAGGCGTTCATCGGCTTCACCTCCGGCACGGGCGCGGCCGGAGCGGACCACGACATCCGCCGCTGGGTCTTCGTGGGCGAGTTCGCCCCGATCGAGAATCCGGATGATCCGGGCAACGGAACCGGCACGGGCGCTGTTCCGGCGCCTGCGCCGCTCGCACTGCTCTGCGCTGGCCTTCTCGCGACTGCGCTGAGGCGTCGCGCAGGATGATCGTAATTGCGGCCGGACAAAGCGCGCGCCGGCCGCACTACCGCGGCTCTTCGGCGGTGCGCCTCGGCTGCGCCGACGGAGCTTCGCCTTCGCCCAGGCGCTCACGGCGGATCTCCGCCGCGCCTGCGGGCCGCTCGCGCGTTTCGACACCCGGTACCGCGGATCGCAGACGCAGCCGCTCGGCCTGAAGCCGCTGCTCGGTCTTCGATTCCTCGATCCATTCGCGCCACACGGCCATCAGCACGGCGAGGATGACCGGCCCGATGAACAGGCCGACGAGCCCGAAGGCGGCGAGGCCACCGAGCACGCCGAACATCACGAGCAGGAACGGAATGCGCGTCGCGTTGCTGATCACCAGCGGGCGCACCAGGTTGTCGACCCAGCTGACGACGAGCGTCCCGTACAGCAGCAGGCCGACCCCGTTGAACATGTCGCCCTCCCAGATCAGCCAGGCGCCGATCGTGCCCCATACAAAGGGCGTGCCGAAAGGGATCAGCGCAATCGCCGCGGTGACCGCGCCGAGCAGTACGGGCGCGCGCAACCCGAACCACCAGTAGCCGATGCCGGCCACGATACCCTGCGCGATCGCGGTGAGCAGCAGCCCCCAGACGACCGCCGTCGTCATGCTGCCCACGGCAGCCAGATAGGGGTCGACTCGCGCGCCGAGGAAGCGGTGCAGGACGAGTTGCGCCTGCGCGAGCACGCGTTCGCCATCCCGGTACAGGAAGAAGACCGTGATCAGCGCGAAGCCGAGCTTGGCCGCGTTCCGGCCGAGGCCTCCGACGATGTTCAGCGACTCGGCCGCGCGCGCCTCGACCCAGCCGGCGATCTGCGCGCGAATGGCGGCCGGGTCGCGCGCGACCTCGTCGAGCAGCGACTGCAGCCAGCTGCCGATCAGCGGAAGGTCGGCGACGAACTCGGGCAGCCGGAACTCGCCGCGCGCGAGCAGGCTCGCGGCCGTCGAGTAGAAACTCGCGAGCTCGCTGCGCAACAGCAGGCCGACCCAGAGTAGCGGCAACACGAAGGCCGCGGTGAGCAGGATCGTCATCGTCAGCGCGGCCAGCGTGTTCAGTCCGCCGAGCACGCGTCGCAGGCGGACGACGATCGGCCAGGTGACGTAGGCAAGGATGAGCGCCCACGCAATCGGCACGAGAAACGGCTGCACGACGGCGTAAGCCAGCAGCAGCAGCCCGCCGAGCAGGATGCCGAGGATGACCCGATTGGAGAGACTGCGCGGGGCGCGGGCGTTCATTGCACTGCCAGAGCCTTCGAGGAACAGGACACTAGCATGCAGCGTGCAAATGGCCGCCGCACCAGCAGCAAGACCACCCTACAGTCAACCTCGATACCGGGCAATGCCGCCGGCCGGGCGCGATCGGGTCGGCAGCAAACCCCTGCCGAGCCGCGCCGAATCAGGAATCAGTCGCGGCGGCGCAGACCCCAACCGAGCGCCAGGAAGCCAGCACCCAGCAGCGCGAGAGCGCCAGGCAGCGGTACGGCGACGGCAACTTGATCTGCGCTAACCCGGATCATGTAGTTGGTTTCCCCGCCGTGATCTTCGCGCAGCAACTGCAGATAGTGCGTACCCGCCGCCAAGGTTCCCAAGTCGAACGCATACTCGCCCAGTGTCGCGCCACCGGGCGCCATCGCCCCGAACAGGTAGTTGCCGTTGAGCCAGGCGTAGACACCGTTGTCCACGCCGATCTCGACATGGACGTTGGACAGGCCACCCAGGCCGGCATCGATCACGTAGACGATCGCGGTCTCGGTATTCACCGCCCAGCTCGACGGAATCGCCTGCGGCGCTGCCGACCAGCTGCCTCCGCTCGGCGCAGCGGCGCCGAGCCAGGTACCCAAAGCGGCCACCGACGACACGTCGGGCTCGGGTGCAATGGGCGGTACAAGGGGATCGGGCGGAACGGGTTGCGGGAATCCAGCCAACGGATACAGATCGCCCAAGCCGGCGTTGTAGTAGCCAAGGGTGTTGTTGTCGATGATGACTTCGGCATGTACAGCGGCTACCGCCATCATCGCGACTGTGCCGACCAACGCTTTCCGGAAATATCCGAGCTTCATCTCTTTTTCCCCGTGACCAACGCTCCGCAGCAATCCAGCATGAATCATGCCAGTCTGGTTTTTCCAATCAAATCAAGCATGAACTGGATAAGCCCTGCGCGCGTGTCAAATTTTCCGACGCAGCCGCGCCCGACTCACATGCTGCGCCGATACTGTCCGCCGACCTCGAACAGCGCGCTGGTGATCTGCCCGAGCGAGCACGTGCGCACCGCGTCCATCAGCACCTCGAAGACGTTGCCGTCGGCAATCACGGTGTCCTTGAGCCGCTGCAGCATCGCCGGCGATTCGCCGGCGTGGCGCGCGTGGAAGTCGGCGAGCCGCGCGAGCTGGCTCTTCTTCTCCTCCTCGGTGGAGCGCGCAAGCTCGATGTGATCCGGCACCGGATCGCCGTGCGGATTGCGGAAGGTATTCACGCCGATGATCGGGTATTCGCCGGTGTGCTTGAGCGACTCGTAGTACAGGCTCTCGTCCTGGATACGTCCGCGCTGATAACCCGTTTCCATCGCACCCAGTACGCCGCCGCGCTCGGAGATGCGCTCGAACTCGGCGAGCACCGCTTCCTCGACGAGTTCCGTGAGCTCGTCGACGATGAACGCACCCTGGATCGGATTCTCGTTCTTCGCCAGCCCCCATTCGCGGTTGATGATCAGCTGGATTGCCATCGCGCGGCGCACGCTCTCCTCGGTGGGCGTCGTAATCGCCTCGTCGTAGGCATTCGTGTGCAGGCTGTTGGCGTTGTCGTAGGTGGCGATCAGCGCCTGCAGCGTCGTGCGGATGTCGTTGAACGCGATCTCCTGCGCGTGCAGGCTGCGCCCGCTCGTCTGGCAGTGGTACTTCAGCTTCTGGCTGCGCTCGTTCGCGCCGTAGCGCTCGCGCATCGCCACCGCCCAGATGCGCCGCGCCACGCGTCCCATCACCGTGTACTCCGGGTCCATCCCGTTGGAGAAGAAGAACGACAGGTTCGGCGCGAAGTCGTCGATGTGCATCCCGCGGGCGAGATAGGCCTCGACGAAGGTAAAGCCGTTCGACAGCGTGAACGCGAGCTGGCTGATCGGGTTCGCGCCGGCCTCGGCGATGTGATAGCCCGAGATGCTCACCGAGTAGAAGTTGCGCACGTCGTGATGCACGAAGTACTCGGCGATGTCGCCCATCACCTTCAGGCTGAACTCGGTGGAGAAGATGCAGGTGTTCTGGCCCTGGTCTTCCTTCAGGATGTCGGCCTGCACGGTGCCGCGCACGGTCGACAGCGTCCACGCGCGGATCTTCGCCAGCTCGTCGTCGGTCGGCTCGCGGTCGTTGTCGCTGCGGAACTTGTCGATCTGCTGGTCGACGGCGGTGTTCATGAACATCGCGAGGATCGTCGGCGCGGGGCCGTTGATCGTCATGCTCACGCTCGTCGCCGGATCGCACAGGTCGAAGCCCGAGTAGAGCACCTTCATGTCGTCGAGCGTCGCGATGCTCACGCCCGAGTTGCCGACCTTGCCGTAGATGTCGGGGCGCGGATCGGGGTCGTGCCCGTAGAGCGTCACCGAGTCGAAGGCGGTCGACAGCCGCTTGGCGGGCATCCCCTCGGAGAGCAGCTTGAAGCGCCGGTTGGTGCGGAACGGGTCGCCCTCGCCGGCGAACATCCGGGTGGGATCCTCGTTCTCGCGCTTGAATGCGAAGACGCCCGCGGTGTACGGGAACGAGCCCGGCACGTTCTCGAGCAGCAGCCACTTCAACAGCTCGCCGTGGTCCTCCCAGGTGGGCAGCACGACCTTGCGGATCTTCGTACCCGACAGCGAGGTCCACGTGAGCTTCGTGCGCATCTCGCGGTCGCGGATCTTCACGACGTACTCGTCGCCCGAATAGGCCTTCTGCATCTGCGGCCACATCGCGAGCAGCTTGCGCGAGGCGGCGTCGAGCCCCTGCTCGCGTCGGTCGGCAAGCGCGGCCACCGTGTCGCGCGCACCGTGGCGCGTCGCGTCGTCGTCCTCGAGCATCCGGGCCGAGGCGCGCAGCTGCTGCACCTCGCGCGCAATGCGCGCCTGCCCGCGCGCGTGCCGCTTGTAGTCGCGCACCGCATCGGCGATGTCGGCGAGGTAGCGAACACGCGTCGGCGGCACGATGACGACACGGCTCGTCGAATGGCGCACGCTCTCGCGCGGCAGGCGGCCCTGCGGAAGACCATCCTCGCCCTTCGGCACGTCGAGACCGAGCTCGACCAGCCGCGGCAGCATCGCCTGGTACAGCGCCGTGACCCCGTCGTCGTTGAAGCGCGAGGCCTGCGTGCCGAACACCGGCATCTCCTCCGGGCGCTTGCCGAAGGCCTCGTGGTTGCGCTGGTATTGCTTGGCGACGTCGCGCAGCGCGTCCATCGCGCCCTTGCGGTCGAACTTGTTGATCGCGACGAAGTCGGCGAAGTCGAGCATGTCGATCTTCTCAAGCTGGCTCGCGGCGCCGAACTCGGGCGTCATCACGTACATCGACACGTCGACCAGCGGCACGATCGCTGCATCGCCCTGGCCGATGCCCGAGGTCTCGACGATGATCAGGTCGAAGCCCGCGACCTTGCACGCGGCGATCGCGTGGGGCAGCGCGGAGCTGATCTCGCTGCCCGCATCGCGCGTGGCGAGCGAGCGCATGTAGACGTTCGGGTGGTCGATCGCGTTCATCCGGATGCGGTCGCCGAGCAGCGCACCGCCGCTCTTGCGCCGCGTCGGGTCGACCGACAGGATCGCCAGTTGCAGCCGATCGTCCTGGTCCAGGCGGAAACGCCGCACCAGCTCGTCGGTGAGCGAGCTCTTGCCGGCGCCGCCGGTGCCGGTGATCCCGAGCACGGGCGTCGTGATCGTGTCGGCGCGCCGGTGCAGGTCATTGCGCCAGGCGGCGAACTGCGCTTCGTCCCGCCCCTCGACGTGGCCGAGCTCGAGCGCGGTGATCGCCTGCGCGAGCGCGCGCTTCGAGCCGGCGATCTCGTCGACGGTCTTCGGCGCGTACTTCGACAGGTCTTCGTCGCAGCGCGCGAGCATCTCGCGGATCATCCCCTGCAGCCCCATGCGCTGGCCGTCCTCGGGGCTGTAGATCCGCTCGACGCCGTAGTCGTGCAGCTCCGCGATCTCCGACGGCACGATCACGCCGCCGCCGCCGCCGAAGACCTTCACGTGCCCGGCGCCCGCCTCGCGCAGCAGGTCGATCATGTACTTGAAGTACTCGACGTGCCCGCCCTGGTACGACGAGATCGCGATCGCATGCGCGTCTTCCTGCAACGCGCAGTCGACGATCTCGCGCACCGATCGATTGTGGCCGAGGTGGATCACCTCGGCGCCCTGGCTCTGCAGGATCCGCCGCATGATGTTGATCGACGCGTCGTGCCCGTCGAACAGGGACGCTGCCGTCACGAAGCGCACCTTGTTCTTCAGGCGGTAGTCGGCCAGCTTCTTCTGGTCGGACAAGTCGGTCATGCGAGCCCCCGGACAACGCGTTCGAACCGGATAGTGTAGGACGCGTACGGCATCCCGTGCCGGCAGGCAGGCAGGCGGGCGCCACGCCCAAGGTAGTATCGGCCGAAACCCGAACGACGATGTCTCCGCACTCCCCTCCCGATTCGCTGATGCTGCGCCGGGCCTTCGGCTGCTTTCCGACCGGCGTGACCGTCGTTTCCACACGCGCGCCCGACGGTACTCTGGCAGGGCTCACGGTGAACTCGTACACGTCGCTGTCGCTCGATCCGCCGCTGATCCTCTGGGCACTCGCGTCGCACAGCGCGAGCCTGCGCGCCTTCGAAGCGGCGACGCATTTCGCGGTCAACATCCTCGCCGAGGACCAGGCCTGGCTGTCGCGCCGTTTCGCCACGAAGTCGCACGACAAGTTCCACGGCGTGCCGAGCCGCCCCGGCCTGGGCGGCGTGCCGCTGCTCGAAGGCTGCTCCGCACACATCGAGTGCCGCGTGCATTCGATGCAGCCCGGCGGAGACCACCTGCTCTTCATCGGCAAGGTGGAGCGCGTCGACGTGCTCGCCCGTCCGCCGCTCATCTACGTCAGCGGGCGCTATCGCAAGGTCGGACTCGCGGCGGATTAAGTGTGAGGGAGAACCAGCGCGTGCAAAATCGCGAGCCGGCTGCCGGGGGCGCTCAAGGCGGTACGCTCAGCGCGTGACGGCGCCGCCGGGCCTTGGCGAGCGCTGCGCCCCGGCGCGCTCCCGCTGCGGCGGTCGGTGCTTCGCACCGACTCCCCTCGCTGCTCGCTTCGGGGTCGTGCGGCCGAACTCGCTGCGCGCGCTTCGCGCGCTCCGCTCAGACAGGCGGCCGCAAGTCAGATTTTTACGAAGCGCGCTACGCGCGCCGACCCCGAAGCTGCGCGGCTCGGCGCCGCAGAGGTCGCCGCGCCGGGGCGCAGCGCTCGCCAAGGCCCGGCGGCGCCGTCACGCGCTGAGCGTACCGCCTTGAGCGCCCCCGACAGCCGGCCCGCGACTTTGCAGGCGAGGTTGCAGTGTGCGTGATGAACACCAGCGTCATGCTTCACGCACCGCGAGTGTCGACCCGGCGGCGAGGCGCTTCGAACGCCACTGACGTCGCTCGAGCGGCGGACGGCAGCGAGTCGCTTGGGTAGCCAACGGGCCAGCCGGTAGGGCCGGCGTCAGAGGCGGTAGGGGCCGGCGGCGTCGGCGTGCCGGGTGTCAGCGAAGGCTGCGCCCCGCGCAGCGACCTCTGCGGCGCCGAGCCGCGCAGCCTCGGGGTCGGCGCGCGCAGCGCGCTTCGTAAAATCTGACTTGCGGCCGCCTGTCTGAGCGGAGCGCGCGCAGCGCGCGCAGCGAGTTCGGCCGCACGACCCCGAGGCGAGCAGCGAGGGCAGTCGGTGCGAAGCACCGACCGCCGCAGCGGGAGCGCGCGGGGCGCAGCCTTCGCTGACACCCGGCACGCCGACGCCGCCGGCCCCTACCGCCTCTGACGCCGGCCCTACCGGCTGGCCCGTTGGCTACCCAAGCGACTCGCTGCCGTCCGCCGCGGGCGCACATAGGGCGGCACGCCGTCACCGCCGCACCTCGATTCCGTAGGCCGACTGCAGCCACGCCCCGTATGCCTGCATGTCGACACGACCCACCAGCGACGGCCAGCCGTTCGCATCGCGCTGCCGCCACTGGAACGGAACCAGGAACGCGAGCGACTCGCTCCAGTCGAGCCCCGGAACGACCGCATCGCGCTGACGGCTCTGCTGCACGATACGCCCGGCGGCATCGCGCCGGTACACCATGCGATCGCCGCCGCCGACGTAGTCGCGATCGTGCAGGCGCGGATCGGTGACGACCGCGTTCACCGGCGCCGGGTCGCGCACCGGCACCCCCATCGACTGCGCCATGCGTGTCATCCAGACGAGTGCCGCATCGGAGAGATCGCCTTCGGCGTTGCCACCGCCGATATCCGCGTGGCTGCCGACGAAGCCGCGCTCGATCACCCAGGCCGGGCTGCCGAGCGCCGACTCGAGCGGGAACAGTGCGCGGTGCTCGTTCAGTGCAACCGCGTGGAAGGACGCGCGCACTGCCGAGGGAATCGACAGCTCCCAGCTCTGGTTCGCCAGCCCGAGCAGGCCGAACTGCGCGACGGTGTCCCACAGGCCGAGGAAACGCAGGTCGACGCAGATGCCGCGAGCATGAAAGCGGCCGGCATCGATCCAGGACGAGACGCGGTTGACGAAATCGCGCGCCATCGCCGCACCGCGCGAGAAGCCGATCACGTCCACCGGCGCGATCCGGCCGATCCACGCTTCGTCCAGGAAACCGTCGAGCGTGCCGAGCATCCAGTCGACGCGATCGCGCGCCGTGCGGGCCTCGGCCCAGTCGAGCGCGGTGGCCTCGATGCCGCTCGGGTAGTCGTCGCGCCCCACGCCCGCCATGTACCACTTGTCGGGATCGTCCGAGGCCTCGAAGAACTTGCGAACGTTCGAGACGTCTTCGCCGTCGCGACCGGACGCCCCGTTGCCGGTGCCGTCGAAGGCGAACAGCAGCAGCCCGAGCGGATCGACGGCAACGAGCGGATTGCCGTCGGCATAGGCGTAGGGGTCGAAGCCGGCGGCCAGCCCGAGCGGGTCCGGCTCGAGATAGCGGCCCGACGCCGGATCGTAGGTGCGCAGCAGGTTGTCGTGCAGCCCGGTCTCGACGTCGAAATACTGGCCGGCGAAGCGCAGCGGCTGGAAGAATGTGCCCTGCTCGTCGGCCAGCGCACCGTAGGCGTCGGCATCGCTTCGCCAGACGACGCGCGCGGCTTCGTCGGTTGCGGCGATCGGCGTGCCGAGGTGATCGGCGAGCAGCCAGGCGAGCGAGCGCCCCGCGTCGGTGTGCTCGAGCACGGCGATCGGCATCGCCTGCCAGTACAGGTACTGGCGCAGCAGTCGGCCCTCGCCGTCGGTCTCGGCAACGAGCCGCTGGTCGCGATAGAGAAAGCCGCGCTGAACGCCCGTCGCGCTTCCGTCGCCGACACCCGTGCGCGTTCCTGCGGCGTCGGCGGCCGACACGACGACCTGCCTGGCAATGCGACGGCCGAAGGCATCGTAGCGATACCGCGCCTGCACGGCCGGGCCGCGCGCCTCGACGATGCGCCGCTGCACGCCGTAGCGCAGCGCAAGCTCCCCACGGCGCGTCGGCAGGCCGGTCGCGTCGCGCGGCAGCGCTTCCGCGAGCGGCGTGTCGCTGCCGTCGCGGCGTCGCGCCGCTACCCGCGTGCCGAGCGGGTCGAGCGCGAAATACTCGACGTGCAGCGCTTGCCGTGCATCGACCGGATCGTCGCCCGATGCGTGCCGCTCGCGAACGATCAGCCGCCCGAAGCGGTCGTAGGCGTAACGGTCCTCGCCGCCGTCGTGCGTGATCGACAACGGAACGCCAACCGGATCCCAGTGCAGGCGGCGAAACGGCAGCGCCTGCGATTGCGGCAGACGGGCAGATGCGGTCGCGGCGCTTCGCTCCCATGCGAGCGACACCGGATATCCGGTTGCATCGTTGCGCCGAAGCGCGCGGATTCCATTGCCCAGCATCAGCGACACGCTGTCTGCATCGGCCCCCGGCTCGCGGCGAACGATGGTGCGAAAGACCTCCGACCGGGGCGCGGCGAGCTCGAGCGATTCGCGCCGCCCGATGGCGTCGTAGCGATGGCGCAGCCGCGAACCGTCTGCGAGCCACTGCATCGCAAGTCGACCGTGCGCGTCGTACTCGCTGCGCTCGTGGAACTGTTTGCCGCCGCGCGTCTCGAGCGTTTCGATGATGCGGCCCTCGCGGTCGTGCCGCACGATCGACTGCTGCGCGTCGTGCTCGATCGCGAAGAGCTGCGCACCCTGGTAGCGGAAGGTCGTCTCGACGTTCTCGCGCAGGCGCGGCGAAGCCTGAACGCGTCGCACCAGCCGCCCGCCTTCGTCGTGCTCGCGCGAGTCGACGCTGCCGTCGGCGAAGGCGATGCTCGAAAGCCGCCCGAAGCCGTCATAGCGATAGCGCCTGCGCCCTTCGTACGGAGAGCGCGTCTCGACGAGACGGCCGAGGTCGTCGTAGTGGCGCTCGAAACGGTTTCCGCGAAGGTCGGCCAGCAGGTGCCGTCCGTGCTCGGTACGAGCCATCATCAGCGGCATTCCACGCGCCGCGGCCCGCGAGCCCGGTGCAATGCGTTCGCGCCAGCCGTGGTTCGATTCGATCTCGACCGAGCCCTTGCCGAGACGGATCGTCCACCGCTCGCCGCCGGACCAATCGATCGTGCTCGGCCGGCCGGCCTCGTCGTAGGCAAAGGAAATGGTGCTGCCGCGCGACCCGCTGCTCGCCAGCCGCCAGGCGGAATCCCAGGTACGCCGCCTCGTCGTTCCGTCGGGCAGGCGCTCGACGACCGGACGGCCGAGCGCGTCTCGCTCGATCGCGTGCACGACCGTCGCCCGCGCATCGATTGCGACGAGCCGGCGCAGCGCGTCATACTGAAAGGACGTGCGCTGCCGTCTGCCGTCGGGTGCAATCCGCACGATGGCCATCAGGCGGCCGTGCAGCGCTTCGCGACCCGGCTTCGAATCCGGTACGGCGTGCTCGAGCTGCATCGTTGCACGCAGCGGCTGCACGCCGTCGTCGTCGGGAACATGCCCGGAGAAATCGAGGCGAACGACCTGCATGCGCTCGTTGTAGTGCAGCTCGAGTCGCACTTCGCGTTCCGGGACGACACTGGGGCGCACGATCGTCGTCGGCGACGGCCACGGCGATCCGGCCGGGTACGTGAAACGCTCGTACCAGCGCGTGCCCTTCTCATCGACGCGCCGCTCGACGACGCGTCCGAGCGCGTCGTAGCGGATGCGCATCCCGTCGATGGCGACGGCACGTCCGCCGGCGCCGATGCGCACGCGCAGGCCGACCGGCGGGCAACGACGGCATCCGTCGCCGTCGGAGGCGACGAGCATCGGCTCGCCGCCCGCATCGATCCATCGGTATCGCGTGACCGAGTCGCCCGCACGGACGGTCGTCGTTCCGCGCTGCGATGTGCGCGTCGGCAGCTCGTAGTCGAGACGCAGCGCCTGCGCGTCGCCTTCGCCGATGCCTCTCGACAGAACGACGCGCCCGCCATCGTCGTACCGATACGCGCTACGGCGGCCGTCGGTATCGACGATGGCGGTGAGCCGGTGGAAAGCGCGCGGGTCGCCGTACTCGTAGCGCAGCGTGCGACCGTCGGGATACCGAACCCCGACCAGCTGGCGATGTGCGTCGTACTCGTAGCGCAGCTGCTGGCCATCGGGCAGTCGCAATCCGACCAGCCGCGTCGCGTCGTACTCGAAGCCGATCGTCCGACCGGCATCGTCGCGCACCTCGGCAACGCGGCCGCGTTCATCGCGCCGCAACTGGATGCGATCACGATCGGCCGACACAATCGACTCGAGCCGGCCCTCGGCATCGAAGTGCACGACGCGACCGCCCGGCCAGCGCCAGACGAACATGACCGGCGATCCGTTCGAGTACTGCTCGTCGACGAGGCCGTCGTCGATCGAGCGCGATCCGTAGCGCCGTGGCTCGTCGAGGCCGCGTCCGACCGGACCGCCCTGACGCGACGCCTCGCGCATGCGCGCCGCACCGCGTTCGCCTGCCGACGGCCGGAACACGATCCGGCGTCCATCGCCCTGGACCACCTGCAGCTCGACGCGGCCCTCGCGCACGATGCGCGCAAGCCGCGTCTCGAAGCTGTGGCTCCAGCCGCGTCCGAGCGACAGCGCGAAATCGGCGCGGCTGTTGTAGTGACGCGCGAGCAGCAGGTTCAGCGTGTCGTCCTGCGGCAGCCCGAAGGCATCGGCGATCCCGTCGGGAGACAGTGAGCTCGACTGCGGATGCGCGAAGACGACATCGACCTGCCGCTGGTACTTGTTGCCGGTGACCACGTCGACCGGATTGCCGGCGGCACGGTCGATCGACGACGACGCGAGGCTCGCCGGCTCGCTTCGCGATGGGCGCGGCGCGTCGCAGAAGACGGGCGCCGCGCGCGGCGGCCGGCTTGCGCGCTCCACCGATGCAATGAACTCGGCGATCGCGCCTCCGCCGACACCGATACCGAACGCTCCGCCGATCGGAAGGCCGGCGAAGCTGCCGCCAGGCGCACCCCCCGCCGGCGTGCAGGCGCCGGCTGCAGCCGGCGTGCCGCCGAGGATCGACGCGATCGTGTCGGCGAGCGCTGCTCCCGCCGACGACAGCCAGAGCAACGATCCGAGGGCGACCGGCAGCAGCACACCCCGCAGCCACGAAGCGAACCGCAAACGTCCCTTCGTGTGCTGCGGGGAACCCGGAGAGCGGCGGATGTCGTGCATGCCTCGACGCTAGGCATTGCCCGGCGCGCCGCCAATCGAACACACGGTTCGTCGCCTTCGACCATCCGGGCGATCTCCGGCCGAAAGGCCGACGGGCAGCGTCCATGCGGACGATGCCTTCGGAGCGCGATCGCACGGCCGGGCGGTATGCTTGGCCGATGTCCGTCCGGATGTCCGTCCGCTACCGGCTGCAATGCGCTGCCGACACCGTCGAAGCCCGTGCCCATGCGCTCGCCGTCGAACAGTCGATCGAGATGCCGGTCGAAGCGGTGCGCGACGAGCGCGTGCGCACCGACATCGTCGGCGAGGTCGTCTCGATCGAGCCGTCGCCGACGGCCGACGCCCGATTCGACGTCGTGCTCGGGCTCGCCGTCGAGACCACCGGCGACGAGCCCGGCCAGCTGCTCAACGTCGTCTTCGGCAACTGCTCGCTGCAGCCCGAGGTCGAGCTGATCGATCTCGAGCTGCCGCCGGCCACCCTCGCAACGTTGCCCGGCCCGCGCTTCGGCGTGAGCGGCTGGCGCGCCGCGCTCGCTGACGAGGGTTCGGCATCGACACGCCCGCTCAGCTGCACCGCGCTCAAGCCGCAGGGGCTGGACCCGGAGGCGCTCGCCCACCTCGCCTACGTCTTCGCGCGCGCCGGCATCGACGTCATCAAGGACGACCACGGAATCGCCGACCAGCGATGCGCACCCTTCGCGCAACGCGTCCCTCTCGTGCAGCAGGCGATCGCTCGCGCGAACCGCGAGAAGCGCGACGCCTCGGGCGAGCTCGCCGGACATCGCTCGATCTACGCGCCGACGATCTCCGGCGGCCCGCGGCGGCTCGCCGCGCAGATCGCGCTCGCGCGTGCGGAAGGCGTCGGCGCGTTGCTGTGCTGTCCGATGATCATCGGCGTGCCCGCCTTCACCGAGCTCGTTCGCGCCGACGCAGGCGTGCCACTGCTCGCGCATCCCGCGCTGGCCGGACACCTGCGCATCGCGGCGCCGCTGCTGCTCGGGCGGCTGTTCCGCCTGTTCGGCGCCGACGCGACGATCTTCCCGAACTGGGGCGGACGCTTCCTGCATTCGCGGGACGAGTGCCTCACGATCGCCAGGCGCGCGCGCGAGCCGCTCGGCCCGCACCGACCGACGATGCCGGTTCCCGCGGGCGGCATGCGCATCGACCGCGTGAACGAGATCGCCCGCGCCTACGGTGCCGACACGATGCTGCTGATCGGCGGCGACCTGCTGCGCAACGGCAACGCGCTCGCCGAGCACGCCGCTGGATTCGCACGACGCGTTGCGCACGCACTCGACGACGACGGGGCAGAGCATCCCCGTATGGAGACGATCGATGGCTGATGCGCCGATCCGTCGGCAAACGGCGCCCGCGCGTTGGGAGGGCGTCGACGTATCCCCGTACAAGGACAGGGGCAGCGCGCCTTTTCGCGACATCACGCGCCAACTGCTGTTCGGCGATCCCGACCTCGCCTGCGAGCTGCGCTACTTCGAGATCGGCCCGGGCGGACACTCTACGCTCGAGCAGCACGCACACCGACACGCGGTGATGGTGTTGCGCGGTCGCGGCCGATGCCTCGTCGGCAATCGCATCCACCGGATCGACGAGCATGACCTGGTCTCCATCGACGCGGATACCTGGCACCAGTTCCGCGCCGACGACGACCAGCCGCTCGGCTTCCTGTGCCTGGTAAACCGCGAGCGCGACCGACCACGCCTGCCCGACGCGGCCCAGCTCGAAGCCTTGCGCAGCGACCCGGTGATCGCGGCATTCATCCGCACCGGCGTCGACGCGACACGCGACGCATGACCACGAACCCCGCACGACGGGCATCGTCGATGTAAGCCGGCCGGTGCCGGGGCGACTGCCTGCATCAGGAGGATCGGATGAGACGCGACCCCAACGTTCTTCCTGCCGAGTCGCGACGCCGCAGCCTGCGCACGCTGGCCTTCGGCGCGCTCGCCGGCACCCATGCCGCCGCCGGGTGGCCCGGCGCAATGCGCAACGCGTTCGCGCAGACTCCGCCGGCCGATTCGTCGAGCAGAACAAGCTCGGCCCGCCGCACCGACGCTTCCCCGGCACCGCGCGTCGTGCCGGTCGCCTCGGGGCTCGAGCATCCATGGTCGCTCGCCTTCCTGCCCGACGGGCGCATGCTCGTCACCGAACGACCCGGCCGGCTGCGCGTGATCTCGCTGTCGGGCCGGCTGTCGGCGCCAATGGAAGGCGTGCCGAAGGTCGCCGCGCGCGGCCAGGGCGGGCTGCTCGACATCGTGCTGTCGCCGGATTTCCAGCGCGACTCCACGGTGTTTCTTTCCTACGTCGAGCCGGTGGACGGCGGTGCACGCACCGCGGTGGCGCGCGCCGAGTTCGTCGACGGACCGACGCCGGCGCTGCGCAACGTGACGCGCATCTTCGGCCAGAAGGACGCCCCTTCCGGTGGCAACCACTTCGGGTCGCGCATCGTTTTCGGCCGCGACGGATCGATGTTCGTCACGATGGGTGACCGCTTTTCGCATCGGGACCGCGTCCAGCAGCTCGACAATCACTACGGCAAGATCGTCCGCATCCGGCCCGATGGAAGCATTCCTCCGGACAACCCCTTCGTGAAACGTGAAGGTGCGCTGCCCGACATCTGGTCGTACGGGCACCGCAACGTCCAGGGCGCCACGCTGAACCCGGCCACCGGCGAGCTGTGGATCTGCGAGCACGGACCGCAGGGCGGCGACGAGGTCGGAATCGTTCGCGCCGGCGAGAACCACGGATGGCCGGTGATCACCTACGGACGCGAGTACGTCACCGGCTTCACGATCGGCGATGGAACCGAACGGGCCGATGTCGCTGCACCGCTGTGGCAATGGACGCCGTCGATCGCGCCGTCGGGCCTGGCGTTCTACATGGGCGAGCGCTATCCCGAATGGCATGGCGACGTGTTCGCCGGCGCGCTGAAGTTTCGCCTGCTGTCGCGGTTGATCGTCGTCGGGAACCGCGTGATCCAGGAGGAGCGCCTGCTGCAGGATCTCCGACAGCGCGTGCGCGACGTGCGCACGGCGAACGACGGCCTGATCTACCTGCTCACCGACGAGAGCGACGGCCAGCTGCTGCGCCTCGAGCCGGGAGCCGGAAGCTGAACGAACCAGGAGACCCGGGCATGACGACCCCTCGCTGCGACGACCCGATCCTGCACGCAAGCACCGTCGACGGTGGAGCGTTCTACGTCGAACGCCACGGCGAACGGATCGCCGAGCTCACGTACACGCGCGGCGAGCGCTATGCGACGATCGATCACACCTGGATCGACGACGAGCTGCGCGGCTCCGGCTGCGGTCGACGCCTGGTCGACGCGATCGTGCAATGGGCGCGCGAAGCGCAGATCAAGCTGCGGCCGCGCTGCTCGTTCGCGCGCGCAGTGCTCGAGCGCACGCCCGAGTACGCCGACGTGCGGTAGGGCGCGGGGCACGCCGGCAACCACCGACGAACCGCAGGGCGCCTGTTCAGCGGCGACGGAACCGGTAGATCGCCTGCGTCGCACGCAGGCCCACGAGACGACGCACGCGCCGCCCGTCGACGAGGAAGGCGCTCGCGGTGATCTCCAGCCCGAGGCTGTCGAGGAAATCCTCGAAGTCGCGCACGGTGGCCAGGTGCAGGTTCGGTGTGTCGTACCACCTGTAGGGCATCTCGCGCGACACCGGCATGCGCCCGCGCAGGATCGACCACGCGTGATACCAGTGTCCGAAGTTCGGGAAAGAGACGATTCCCTCGCGCCCCACCTCGCTCATCTCGCGCAACACTCGCTCGGTCTCGCGCGTGGCCTGGATCGCCATCGACAGCACGACAACGTCGAAGGCGAGCGCGTGGAACATCCCGAGCCCCGACTCGATATCCTGCTGGATCACGTCGACGCCGCGACGCATGCAGGCGAGCAGCTGCGCGTCGTTGATCTCGACGCCATAGCCGCGACAGCCTTTCGCCTGCTGCAGGTGCGCCATTAACGCGCCGTCGCCGCAGCCGAGGTCGAGCACGCGCGAGCCGTGCCCGATCCAGCCGGCGATCAGCGCGAGGTCGGCGCGCAGTCCGTTCGTCGTTCCGCGCTCGTGCGCGGCGATCGCCTTCGACGCTGCGGCCGCGTCCGTGCGCTGCGTTGCCGCGGTGGTCGATGCGCTCATCGGTCGGCTCCGACATGCGCGGCGACCCGATCGAACCACGCACGCACGACCGACACGTACTGCGGATTCTCGAGCAGGAAGGCGTCGTGGCCGTGCGGTGCGTCGACCTCTGCGTAGGTGACGCTGCTTCCGTTGGCGAGCAGCGCCTCGACGATCTCGCGGCTGCGGTCGGGCGCGAATCGCCAGTCGGTCGTGAACGAGACGATCAGGAAATCGGCCTTCGCGCCGGCGAAGGCACGCGAGAGATCGCCGCCGTGCCCGAGCGCCGGATCGAAGTAGTCGAGCGCGCGCGTGATCAGCAGATAGGTGTTCGCGTCGAAGTACGACGAGAACTTCTCGCCCTGGTAGCGCAGGTACGACTCGATCTCGAACTCGACGTCGAAGGTGAAGCGATATTCGCTGCGCAGCGCCGTGTCGCTCACGTGCCGGCGCAGTGCGCGGCCGAACTTCTCGGCCATCACGTCGTCGGACAGGTAGGTAATGTGGCCGATCATGCGCGCCACCTGCAGCCCGCGCGCGGGCACGACGCCGTGCTCGTAGAAGCGCCCGCCGTGGAAGTCGGGATCGGTGACGATCGCCCGGCGTGCGACCTCGTTGAACGCGATGTTCTGCGCCGAGAGCTTCGGTGCCGTCGCGATCGCGACGCAGTGCGCGATGCGCTGCGGATACAGCATCGTCCACGCGAGCGCCTGCATGCCGCCGAGACTGCCGCCCATCACCGCGGCGAAACGCTCGATGCCGAGCACGTCAGCGAGCCTCGCCTGCGCGTGCACCCAGTCCTCGACGGTGACGACCGGGAAATCGGGACCGTAGGGCTTGCCGGTGGCCGGGTTCGGATGCATCGGACCGGTGGAGCCAAAGCAGCTGCCGAGATTGTTCACGCCGATCACGAAGAAGCGGTCGGTGTCGACCGGCTTGCCCGGACCAACCATGTTGTCCCACCAGCCGACGTCCTTCGACGAGCCGGCGTAGACGCCGGCGACGTGATGTCCGGCATTCAACGCGTGGCAGACGAGCACCGCATTGCTGCGCGCCGCATTCAGCGTACCGTAGGTCTCGTAGACGAGGTCGTAGCCGGCGATCGACGCGCCGCTGGCGAGCGCGAGCGGCTCGCTGAAGTGCATGCGTCGCGGCTCGACGATGCCGACCGAGTCGGAAGGGAGAGCACCTTCCCCGCCGTTCGCGGAACGGCCTTCACTCTCTGTGGCAGTGTCCGCGCCGCCTGCAGCAGAAGGCTCGATACCGTCGCGCGTCGACGGCGCGCCCTTGCGCGCGTCCTGCGCGGAGGCGCCTGAAACGGGCGAATGGACGACGGTAGAGTTCGACGCTGCCAAGTTCGTGAACACCGAAAACGAAAAACCCGACCGGCTTGCTGGCGGGTCGGGCTCGATCGGATGAACCTGGCCGCTTTAGCCGTACTTGTAACGCGCCCGCAAGCTGATCCTCAAATCGGCGCGATGAGACCGTTCAAAGGTACGTCCGCGAAGCAGCCGATGTCAAATCGGCGGCGGCGCTCCCGTTCGCTGGCGGTAGCGGGTGACCCGGGTCGGCGGCCGGCGCGGGGACGATCGTCGTGTGAACAGGCCCTACTCCATCCACGCCTGCGCGAGCAGCTCGTACGAACGCCGGCGCGCAGCCGGATCGAAGATCGCCGATGCGACGATCAGCTCGTCGGCCTTGGTGTGCGCGACGAAGGCCTGCAGCTCGCGGCGCACCGTTTCGGGCGATCCGACGAAGGAGCACGACAGCATGCGCGACGCCTGCGCCTTCTCCGCCGGCGTCCAGTACGACTCGATGTCGTCGATCGGTGGCGGGAGCTTGCCGCGCGCGTTGCGGATCATTCGGGCGAAGGTCTGCTGCACGCTGGTGAACAGCCGTCGCGCCTCTTCGTCGGTGTCGGCAACGACGACATTGATGCCAGGCATCGCATAGGGCGTTGCAAGTTGCGCCGACGCACGGAAGCGCTCGCGGTACATCGCAAGCGCGTGCATCAGCGCCTCGGGCGCGAAGTGCGACGCGAACGAGTACGGCAATCCGAGCGCAGCCGCGAGCTGCGCGCCGTACAGGCTCGAGCCGAGGATCCACAGCGGAACGTTCAGCCCCGCCCCCGGCACGGCCTGGTACGGCTGTCCCGGCTGCACCGGCCCGAACAGCGCCTGCAGCTCGAGCACGTCATCGGGAAAGGTGTCGGCGGCCTGCGCATCGCGCCGCAACGCGCGCATCGTCACCGTGTCGGTACCGGGCGCACGCCCCAGGCCGAGTTCGATGCGTCCGGGATACAGCGACTCGAGCGTACCGAACTGCTCGGCAATCACGAGCGGCGAATGGTTCGGCAACATGATCCCGCCCGCACCGACGCGCAATGTGGTCGTGCCGCCCGCCACGTGGCCGATCACGACCGACGTAGCCGCGCTCGCGATCCCGGCCATGTTGTGATGCTCGGCGATCCAGTAGCGCTGATAGCCGAAGCGCTCGCAATGTCGCGCAAGATCGAGCGAGTCACGCAGCGCCTCGGCGGGCGTGTCGCCCTCGCGCACGTGGACGAGATCGAGAACGGAAAGCGGGGGCATTGGGACGGCAGTGAAGGGGGAAGGGAGAAGGGTAAAGGGGAAACCGGGGTCAGACCACGGTTACGGTTTCCCTCGGCGCCGTTCGCCTCGGCGCGTCCGGCGCGAGCCACGCCCGCGCCATCGGCGATCAGACCCAGCGCCGCACCCGCGCCCGATATGCATCGAATGCCTGCCCGAAAGCCGCACGCAGCGCACGCTCCTCGGGCGCGATCTGGAAACGGTTCAGATACGCAACGAACACGGCGATCGACGCCAGCGACGCCAGGTTCGCGAGCCACAGCCCCCACCCGACGAGAATCAGCGCATCGCCCAGGTAGATCGGGTTGCGACTGAAGCGATACGGACCCGTCTCGACGAGCGCCGTCACGCGCGCCGGACGCATCGGATTCACCGTCGTTCGCGCGCGGCGGAACTGCAGCGCACAAACGGAAACGAGCGCGATGCCGGCGAGCGCGAACGCGATGAAAAGCGCGCGACGCAACGACAGCGGCATCGCAAAGTCGAGCGCGGGAAGCGCGCGCGCCAGCGCCCACATCAGCACGCCGACTACAACCGTAACGACCGGCGGCGGCACCTTCAGCTCGAGCCGATCGAGCATCAGGCGCGCTGCCGCGTCACGCCGCACGCGGCGACGCAAAACCCGAAGCGCCGCGCGTGAGCCACGCGAGCACGAAGGTGAGCGCGAGCGTCGGCAGCGCCGCGCCGAACTGCGGTGTGAGCTGCGCCGACAGGTGGAAAGTCGCAACGCCGAGCAGCCAGATCGCAACGGCACCGCCGTTGACGCCGGTCGAGCCGACCATCGACGCGACGTCGTCGCGTGCACCGAGCCGGCCGAGGATGACGCCGTACAGCGGCACGAAGACCGAGCTGAGCGTGAGCAGGAACGGCTCGAGGCTGTGCATCGGCAGCACCAGCGCAAGCATCGTACAGAACACGGCAAGCGACATCGCCCAGCGCCGCTGGCTGAAGCGCGGCACCAGGCTGTGGCCGGCCACCGAGCCCGAGTACAGGTCGCCGTAGGCGTTGTCGACCTCGTCGATCAGGATGAGTCCGAGCGCGACGAGCCCGCCCTGCGCGAGCAGCAATGCGGCGACGAGATCGGTGGCCGGCACGGTGAGTGCAACCAGCACGCCGAGCGCGTAGCACCAGATATTCGCCACCGCATAGCCGAGCCAGGTGCCACGGAACGCGCTCGTACTGTCACGGCCGTGGCGCGCGAAGTCCGCAACCAGCGGCAACCACGAGATCGGCATCGCGATCACGAGGTCGAGCGCTGACAGCGTGCTCATGCCGCCGTCGCCGGGCCGGTTCCACAGCGTCGACCAGCCGATCTCCTGTGCGCGCCCGAGGAACTGCCAGCTCAGCCACAGCAACGAAAGGACCACCAGCGGCAACGCATAGCGACCGACGAATCGACGCACGAGCCGGACCATCGAGCCGGAGAGCAGCGCAAGCAGCAGCGCGCCCCACGCGATCGTGACGACGACCGGCCACAGCGCGGCTTCGAGCACGCCCGCCTGGCGCGCGATGGCGATCGTGCCGTCGCGCATGACGACGAGCTCGAAGGTCGTCCAGCCGATCAACTGCACGACGTTCAGCAACACCGGCAGGCGAGCGAAGCGGCTGCCGTAGGCAGCGTGCATCAGCCCCGCGCTCGACAGCCCGCTGTCGCAGCCGATCTTCGCGGTCCACGCCAGCAACCCGGAACCGATCAACGACCCGGCGACGATTGCGACGAGCGCCGCGCGCGTGCCCATCGCCGGAACGAGGTAGGCGCCGACCTGCATGACGAGCAGGCCGACTCCGAGACTGAGCCACAGTGCAGCGTGATCGCGCCAGCCGAACAGGCGATCGGCGGCGGACAAGGGGACGAGAGCGGTATTGCGGGCGGTATTTGTCATGGCTTCCCTGCGCGAGGATTACCTCAACAGGTTCGAAGGGACTTTCTCAGCCGCAACCGGAACCGTTCTCCGGAAGCAGCACCCCCAGCGGAGCGCGCGTGCAGCGCGCGGCGACAGTGTACGCCAAACAACGACGCGCAAAACGAAGAGCCGCTGCGCGAGTGCTCTCGTGTCGTGCAGCAGACGTGTGTCGCCAGGTTCTACCCGCGCACTCAGGGCACCGCGAGAGCCACCCCTTCCGCCGCGGCGGCACGCGCGAGGGATGCATCGAAAGTTGCCAGCGGAATTCCGGCGGACATCGCGAGTTCGAGATAGCAGGCGTCGTAGACGCTGAGCGAGTGACGCTCGGCAAGTCCGTCGGCGCCCAGTGTCGAAATTCCCGAGATCGGCTCGAGCAGGATCGGCAGCGACAGGAAATCGTCGAGCAGGTCGCGTCGCGTCGCAGGCCGAAGCCTTGCCCGACGCTCGGCGACGCGAAGCGCGTTGGCCACCTCGAGCAGCAGCAGCGAAGGTGCCCGCATGCGCTCGCGCACTCCGCGACGAATGAGCGCGCTCGCCTCGTCACTGCGCTCATCCGGCAGCAGCCAGGCGAGCACCACCGAAGCATCGAACACGAGGGGCATGTTCGGCGCCTGCGCGCAGTGTCAGTAGCGGTGCCCGGAATGCGCGAGATCGCGCACGCTCTCGCCGCGAGCCAGCACGCCGGACAAGGTGACTCCCTGGCGTGCAAGACGTCCGCGAGTGCGGTCGACCCGGTCGAGCGCCTGCTCGAGCGAGGCTTCGCTGCCTTCCTCGAAGGGAATCAACTGCGCCACCGGCCTTCCGTGCCGCGTGATCACGAAGCGATCGCCGCGCTCGGTGCGCTCGAGCAGCTTCGGCAGGTGCGTTTTCGCGTCGTAGGCGCTCACCGGCTCGGCAGCGATCAGGGTTCGCTTCTTCATCAGACCAGTCTGAACTGGTCTGAACTATATGTCAACGCACCGAAAGACTCAGCCGAACAGCCAGCTGCACGCCGCCACCGCGGCGATCACGGCAACCAGGTCCGCCGTCAGCGCCGCGACCAGCGTGTGCCGCACGCGGCGCACCTGCACGGCGCCGAAGTAGACAGCGAGCACGTAGAACGTCGTCTCCGACGAGCCCTGCAGCGTGCTCACCAGATAGCCGATGTAGCTGTCGGGGCCGATCGCCGGATCGTTGATCACCGACGCCATCACGCCATACGCGCCCGATCCGGACAGCGGACGCAACAGCGCCATCGGCAGCGCTTCGGCCGGCAATCCGAAGCGCGACGTGTAGCCGCCGATCGCACCGACGATGGCGTCGAGCGCGCCGCTTGCACGCAGCATGCCGATCGCAACGAGAATCGCGACGAGGTACGGAATGATGCGCACCGCGACCTCGAAGCCCTCTTTCGCGCCCTCGACGAAGCTCTCGTAGACGCGCACGCCACGCAGCATCCCGAAGGACAGGAAGCCGGCGACGAGCGCCGGCACGATCCACGGCGACAGCGTGCGCCCCCAGACGACCGTGATGGGCACGAGTGCGACCAGCGCAACGAGCGCGAGCAACGAAACGGCAAACGGATAGGCGCCCGCGTCGTCCACGACGGCTTCGGGTGCAACGATGGACGCCGAGTCGGATGCAGTCGACGACGCGGACCCGGGTGTCGAAGACGACGCACCCCCACGAATCAACCCGTCTGCGCCGACCGGAAAACGCCTCGCCAGCGCAAACGCCGTCCCGACCGCCGCGATCGTTCCGCAGATCGACGCGAACAGCGTCGTCGGCAGGATGCCCGCCGGATCGCTCGAGCCGGCCGACGCGCGCAACGCGATCACCGCCGTCGGCAGCAGCGTGATGCTCGACGTGTTGATCGCGAGGAACAGCGCCATCGCATCGGTGGCGGTTCCCGGGCGCGGGTTGAGCCGGTCGAGCTCCTGCATCGCGCGGATCCCGAAGGGCGTCGCCGCATTGCCCAGGCCGAGCGCGTTGGCCGACAGGTTCAGCACCATCGCGCCCATCGCCGGATGCTCGGGCGGCACGTCGCGGAACAGCCGCGTCATCAGCGGCCGGATCAGCCGCGCGAGGATCGTCAGCAGGCCGCCCGCTTCGGCGACCTTCATGACTCCGAGGAACAGCGCCATCGCGCCGACGAGCCCGATCGCCAGCACGACCGCATCGCCCGCCGACGAGATCGTGGCCGACGACAGCGCCTGCATCGGCGAAGGCGCGCCGTCGACGGGCGCGGAGAAGAGCTCGCGCCAGGCCGCCGTGCCGAAAGCGGCCAGGACGATCGCGAGAAAGATCGCGTTCAAGCGGCCCAGGCGCCTGTCGGAGTCGAATCGGGCCCGCGCCGCCGCCAGGCGCCTACGACGCGAGCTTCAGCAGGCGGACGGCGTTGTCCTTCATGATCAGCGGACGCACTTCGGGCTTGATCGCGATCTTCTCGAAATCGGCGATCCAGCGGTCGGGCAGCAGCACCGGGTTGTCGGTGCCGAACAGCACACGGTCCTTCAGCAGCGTGTTCGCGTACTGCACGAGCTTCGGCTCGAAGTATTTCGGCGACCACCCCGACAGGTCGATCCACACATTCGGCTTGTGCAGCGCCACCGACAGCTGCTCATCCTGCCAGGGCACGCCGGGGTGCGCCATGACGATCTGCAGATCGGGGAAATCGGCCGCAACGTCGTCGAGAAGGATCGGGTTCGCGTACTTGATCCGCAGGCCGCCGCCGCCGCGCATGCCGGCGCCGATGCCGGTCTGGCCGGTGTGGAACAGCGCCGGCAGCCCCGCCTCGGCGATCACTTCGTACAGCGGATAGACGTCGCGATCGTTCGGCGAGAAGCCCTGGATGATCGGATGGAACTTGAAGCCCTTGACGCCGTAGTGCTCGATCAGCCGTCGCGCTTCGCGCACGCCCATCTTGCCGCGTGCCGGATCGATGCTCGCGAACGGGATGCAGATATCGGCGTGCTCGGCCGCCGACTCGGCGACCTCCTCGTTCGAGATGCGCTTGATGCCCATGCCGCGCTCGTGATCGACGGTGAACACCACGAAGCCGATCTTGCGCTCGCGATAGTGATCGGCCATCTGCGCGATCGTCGGATGCTTGACCTCGTAGCGGAAATAGCGCCCGCGCGCCTCGAGCGCTTCGGCCTCGGCTTCGTCGGGCAGCATGCGCGTCGAGGTCTCGGCGTGCGTGTGGATGTCGATCGCGATCAGCTCGTCGATGTTCATGGAGAACTCCCTGGGAAAGGATGAAATCAGCGGTTCGCGCGCACGAGCAGCACCGGCACCGGCGCGGTGCGTGCGACCTGCTCGGCATCGCTGCCCATCAGCACCCGGTCCACGCCCCGGCGTCCGTGCGTTCCGAGAACGATCAGGTCGGCCTTCCACGACGCAGCCTGCTCGACGATGATGCGCGCGACACGCTCGCCGCTGCTCTGGATCAGCTCGCTCTCGACCGCCGCGCCCTGCGCCTCGATCGGCGCGCGCGCGTTGCGCAGCAGCTCCTCGCCGGCGGCGAGCAGCCCCGGCAGGATCTGCCTCGTGTACGCCGCGCCGGTCTCGAAGCCGCTGATGTGCGTAAGCGGGTCGACGACGTGGATCAGGCGCAGCCGCGACGAGCACAGCTTCGCGAGCCGCACCGCCTCGGCGAGCGCTTCGTCCGACGTGGCGCTGCCGTCGTGCGGGACGAGGATTCGTTGGTACATGCCGGATGTCCTGTTCCGCAGAGATCCGACCTTCGGCAAGAACTCGGCGGAGTGAGATTCAAGGTGCTGCTCCGGTCAACAGTCTAGTGCAGTGTTTCGTGCCGAGCGCCGCTCATGAGCTCCCGCCCCGCGCACCAGCGGACCGGCACGCTATCCTCGTTTCGGAATCAGGAGGAGACCTTAGGATGAACGCCCCGTCCCCGGAACTCGAGCGCCTCGCTCGCCTTCGTGTCGACCACATCGGCAGCCTGCTGCGCCCGGAAGCGCTCAAGCAGGCGTTTCGCGCCTTCGGCGCGGGCGAGATCTCGCAGCAGGCGCTCGAGCGTGCGCAGGACGATGCGATCCGGCAGGTGATCGAGCGCGAGCAACAGGCCGGGCTTCCGGTCGCCTCCGACGGCGAGTTCCGCCGGCTGAACTGGCAGGTGAGCTTCTCCGAGGTCGACGGCTGGGACCTGTGGGGAGGCTCGTGGCGCGGCTTCCTGAAGAGCCCCGACCTGCTGATGCCCGGCGAGAAACCGATGTCGCGCGGCGAGGACGCGGTGGTCAGCTTTCGCGCACCCGCCACCGCTCGACTCGAACTGAAAAGCAATTTCCCGCTGCGGGAATTCCGTTTCGCGCAGTCGGCCGCAAGCACGCCCGTCAAGGCGATGCTGATGGGGCCCGATCGCGTCGCGCAGATGTGCGACCTCGACGCGTCGCAGGCCGTATATGCCGACCGCGACGAGTTCCTCGCCGACGTCGTCCGCGTCCAGAGGCAGATGGTCGACGAGCTCGCCGATGCCGGCTGCCGCTACGTGCAGCTCGACGAACCCAGCTACACGGGCTACGTCGACGCCGCCACGCTCGCTCGGCTGCGCGAGCACGGCGAGGACGCAATGGCCAACCTCGAGCGCGCGATCGCGGCCGACAACGCGGTCATCGCCGCTCTGGAAGGCCGCGCCGTCACCGCGGTGCACATCTGCCGCGGCAACCGCGCGAGCATGTGGCACCGCGAGGGCAGCTACGACGCGATCGCCGAGAAGCTGTTCAGCGGGCTACGTTTCGACCGCCTGCTCCTCGAGTACGACACCGAGCGCGCCGGCGGCTTCGAGCCGCTGCGCTTCGTGCCGCGCGGGACGGGCGCACCGGTCGTCGTGCTCGGACTGATCACGACGAAGACGGGACGCGTCGAGACCGAAGAGGAGCTGATCAGGCGCATCGACGAGGCCTCGCAATTCATTCCGCTCGAGCAGTTGGCGCTCAGCCCGCAATGCGGCTTCGCCTCCGGCATCGGCGGCAACTTCCTGTCCGAAGACGAGCAGTGGGCCAAGCTCGACGTGATGATGCGGGTGGCGCACCGGGTCTGGGGCTGATTGCTGCCCATGAGCACCGGTGCCCGTTTCCGCAGAGATCAGAGCGACTTCAGGTACTCCACCAGGTCGGCGCGCTGCGCGTCGGTCAACCGGAGGTCGAGCTCGACCGGATCGTTGTAACGGTTGACCGCGCAGGCGAGATCCTGTCGCACCCGATCGGTCGAGCCGGCGAGGCTGCCGATGTCGGATCCATCCATGCATCGGCCGGTCGCAGGATCCCATGCACCGGAGCCGTCATGGAAATAAGGCGGGTGCTGCCAGATGCCCTTGAGCGGCGTGGCGCGCCACTGCTTCGTCGCCGAGAAGTCGATGTAGTTCGCGTCGAGCGCAACACTGGCGCCGGGCGGATGCAGGCCGAAGGTGTCCACATCGGTGAAGGACGGCCCGCTGTGGCAGCTCGAGCATGTGGCCTGACCCTCGAAGACGGTCTTGCCGCGCGCGACTGCATTGGCGTCGAGGTCGGACGCAACGCCCCATTTCGCTGCGTCCGTTACCAGCGCAGGTGCCGCGATCGACCATTGGTAGGCTTCGAGTTGCGGCAGGATCGGAGTGATGAGGTCGTCTCCCACGCGATGATCCACGTTGAGCGGTTGGCCGTTGATGATGAGCCGTTCGTCGAAGAAGGTGCCGTGCCCGTGCATCTGCGCGACCCCGACGTAGCGGTTCCAGTACGCCACCGGGCCCGCCGGTTCGTGCGCGGTGTCGCCGTCGCCCGTGAAGATCGCCTTGCTCAACCCGACCAGACCGAAAGCAGGCGGTATGACCACCGGGATTCCGCCGGCCGCCTTGTAAGCCGCGATGTTTGCGTCGATGTCGGGGCCGACGGCAGGATTGCTGCCCGGATCGGTGTTCACGTTCAGGCGCGGATCGTAAAAACCGGGCCCGAACAGCGTCGCCCAGGAAGCGTATTCGGCCTTCTGCCCCGGCGTGAGCGCCGGAGACAACGAAATAATCGTCCCGGGTTGCAGGTCGCGGTTCGGCCAACCGTCCAGACGGTTGCCGACAACCCCCGCGAGATCGATCGGGGCGCCCGCCGGATCGGGTGCGGTAATCGGCAGATCCCTCGATACCGTTGAATGGCATAACGCGCAGGTGATTCCGACGCGATCCAGGTGCAGCCTGCCGTCGGCCCCCTGGCTTACCTGCCCCTTGATGCCGACGACGGCGTCGAGACTGAGCAACGCCAGCGTCGTTTGCGGATCGTCGAGCGGAATCGTGCCGTCGGTGACCCCCTGGACAATCTCGGGCGGGAGTGCGGCGGCGTCGATCTTGAGACCGACCGATGCAGCGGTGAGCGGATCCACGGCCGACTCGATCACCGTGTGCATCTGCAAGGTGTCGGTCCAGAAGGTTTCGTCGCCGAAAGTATCGAAGCGGAAGGTCTGTTGACCCGCGGTCACGAGTTGCGGATCGAGCGGCAGTTGCGGCACCTGGCTGACCGGGTCGCTGTCGGAACCGCCGCAACCGGCAAGGCTCACGCCGAGCACGACGGCCGCCACCGGCGCCCATGGGTTGTGCATGGAAGTGCTCATCGCGATTCCTCTGACGTTCGTATCCGCATACCGAATTCGATGCGCGAACATCGGGCGACGTTCCGAGTGCGCCGACGCATCCGACTGCGAACTCGCGGCCATTCCGGAAACCCTCGTGACCGAACACTGATCGACGAGCCCTCGGGCGGCTGACTGACACACTACGGGTTTACCCGAACCCACGGAGCCGCCCCATGAGATTCGCCACCCTTTCACTCGCCGTCGTGACCTGCACTTTCACCGCCGGCTGCTCGTACATGCCGTGGAGCGATGCGACGCGTGCAAATGCCAGGGCGAACGTCGCGCCGACGCAGGGCCACACCGCCAAGGGTGTCGTCGACTTCCAGCAGCGGGGAGACGACGTGCACGTCACCGCCGCGTTCACCGGCCTGTCGCCGGGCCCGCACGGCTTCCACATCCACGAGCGGGGCGACTGCGGCGCGCCCGATGCAACGAGCGCAGGCGGGCATTTCAACCCGACCGGAAAGTCGCACGGCGATCCGATGCAGACCGGCGAGCACCATCTCGGCGACCTGCCGATGCTGCAGGCGGACGCCAGCGGAAATGCGCGGCTGAACGCGACGATCCGCGGCGGCTCGCTGCTCGGCGGCGCGACCAACCTGGTCGGCCGCTCGGTCGTCGTGCACGCGCAGCGCGACGACTTCCGCTCGCAGCCGGCCGGCGACTCCGGTGCACGCATCGCCTGTGGTGTGATCGCGTCGAAGTGACCATTCCTTGCGCGGACACGGCCTCCCGTGCACATCGGCGATTGACTTGAGGTCCGGGCCGACTACAGTGGCAGATCGATGGGCCGGCGCGACCGCGCCGTGCAGGAGGAGCAACCATGAGCTTCCGGCTCGAAGGCGACGGCGTCAGTCTGCAGGTTCGGATCGAAAACGAATCGCGCACTGGCGAACAGGTACTCGAAGCGGTTCACGCGTGCAGGTCGATGAGCTGGTGGTCCTGCCCGTCGGGCGAATGCTCGAAGGTCGGCCACTGCGAAGCGCAGCGCGAAGGCGAGGTCGTCATCCTGCGGATGACGCCGCGCGCCGGCGAAACGCTTTCGCCAACCGGTGTAGCGGAGTGCCTGCAATACGTGCTCGGGCCCGCGGCGCAGGAAGCGGCGCACTGAGCGTCTTCGCCGCTCGCGCCGGCCGGTTGCTCACCGGCCTGCTGCTCGCCACCGTTGCATCGCTCGCGCTCGCGCAGTCACCCCCGGCTGCCGGTGACGCAGGCACGGTCGGCTCCGATCGCTTCGTCGCCGGAGCCAGCGTCAGCGAACGCGCACCGATCGGCGGCGACCTGCTCGCGGCCGGCGGCAGCGTCGACGTATATGCGGCGGTCGACGGCGACGCGGTCGTCGCAGGCGGCACCGTCCGGCTCGATTCCGCCGTCACGCAGTCGGTCTACGCGGCCGGCGGTCGCGTGACCGTGCTCGGTAGCGTGGGGCACAACGCGCGGCTGGCCGGTGGCCAGATCCAGCTCGAACCGTCGGCGCAGATCGCCGGAAACCTCACGGTCACCGGCGGTCAGATCGAGCTGCGCGGCACGATCGACGGATCGGTCGGCGCAGCCGGCGCCGACGTGCTCATCGACGCGAAGATCGGCGGCGACGTCGAGATCGCGGCACGCAGCCTCGCCCTCGGGCCGAACGCACGCATCGACGGCAACCTGCGCTATCGCAGCGGCGACGTGCTGCAGCGCGACCCGGCCGCGCAGGTGTCGGGCACGGTAACCCGGCTCGGTGCCGACTCGGCCGGGCTCGTCGCCGACGCCGACGACGGCGAATCGATCGGCTGGATCGGCACCGGCCTGCTGGTGCTGTGGACGATCGGTCTCACGCTGCTCGCGGCGATCGCCGTCGCGCTGCTGCCGCGCGCAACCGCGTCGCTCTCGCGCGCGCTGCACCAGCAACCGGGCTGGGGGCTGCTGCTCGGCTTCTTCGTGCTCGTGTGCACGCCGATCGGCGTCCTGATGGCCTTCGTCACGGTGATCGGCATCCCGCTCGGCATTCTGCTGCTGCTGATCTACCTGATGCTGATGCCCGTTGCGTGGATCGCCACCGCCATCGGAATCGGCGACTGGTTTGTCGCGCGGCTGCCGTCGGCACAACCCGATCGGGTCGCGCCGCGGGTCGTCGCAGCTGCGCTGGCCGTCGTCCTGCTCGCCTTCCTGACGCAGGTTCCGTGGGTGGGCGAATGGATCGCGATCGTCGTACTGATGGCGGGGCTCGGCGCGCTGGCGCTGCAGCTGCAACGGCTCGTGCCGCGCTGACGGCTGTCGCGCAGCGCTCCTTGCGCAACCACCAGACGGGCAGGGTCAGCATCGACACCCCGCCCCGCAGCGCGCCCACGCTTGACGCCCCGGCGTCCGACGGCCACGATCATCGACGATGACGGCCCGGCCACCGGCCGTCCTGTCGCCGGCACCCGTCTCGACCCCCCGAACCGAACAGGAGCGCGAACATGCCAAAGCCGTTGCCCAGCGGAGCCGACCTGCAGAAGCTGCAGAGCGACACGATCGAATTCACCGGCGCGGCAGCCGCCAAGACGATGGAGGGCTTTCGCCGGCTGGCGGAGCTGAACATGCAGACCGCGCGCGCGTCGCTCGAGCAGTCGAGCGAGCAGATCCGCGCGTTGCTCGAGGCGCGTGACACCGAGACGCTGACCGAACTCGTAACCAGCTTCGCGAAGCTTCCGCCCGAGAAGTTCACGGCCTACGCGAACGCCGTCTACGCGATCGCGCAGGAAACCGGCGTGAACATCGGTTCGCTCGTCGAGCAGCAGATCGCTCGCAGCAACGAGCAGCTGGCCGAGACGGTCGCAACGCTCGCGCAAGGCGCGCCCGGGGGCACCGGCGGCGCCTTCGACTTCATCACGAAGTCGATGGATGCGGCGCGTACTGCCTACGATCAGATGCAGACGGCGGCGGCGAGCTTCGCGGGTCCCGCGGGCGGTAAACGCCGGGGCAGCGGCTGACCGCGGTCGGCATACGAGCGCCAGGGCGACGAAAACGCGGATCCTCGTCGCCTGGCGCTGCCGATCAAGCGAGCACTCCTGATGCGTGCAGCCTGGTACGAACGCAATGGCGACGCGAAAGACGTCCTGATCGTCGGCGAGCGGCCCGATCCCACTCCCGCAGCAGGCGAAGTACGCGTGCGCGTCCACGTCTCCGCGGTCAACCCCTCCGACGTGAAGAGCCGCGCGCGTCGCCCGCTGGCCTTCCCGTCGATCATCCCGCACAGCGACGGAGCCGGCGTGATCGATGCCGTCGGCGTCGGCGTGCCGCCCGAGCGCATGGGAGAACGCGTCTGGCTCTGGAACGGCCAGTGGCAACGCGCCTGCGGCACCGCGGCCGAACGGATCTGCCTGCCCTCCTCGCAGGCGGTCCGGCTGCCCCACGAAGCCGATCCCGACGACGGTGCCTGCATCGGCATACCGGTGCTCACCGCCCTGCAGGCACTACGCCTCGCCGGCGATGTCTCCGGCCGCACGATCCTCGTCATCGGCAGCGGCAGCGTCGTCGGAAACTACGTGACGCAGATCGCAACGCAGCGTGGTGCACAGGTCATCGGCACCGCCGGTTCGCCCGAGCGCGCGGACCACGCGCGTGCCGCAGGCGCATCGCATGTCATCGACTACCGCACCGACCCGGTCGCCGAGCGCGTGCGCGAATGCACCGACGGCCGGGGCGTCGACACGGTGATCGACATGGATTTCCAGTCGACCGCCCGGCTCGTCGGCCAGGGCGTGCTGCGGCCCCACGGTTGGCTCGTCAGCTACGGCTCGAACCAGACGACGGAGATCCCGATCGACTTCCGCGCGATGCTGTGGGACTCGCTGACGATCGCCTGCTTCCTCATCTACGACCTGTCGCCCGAAGACCGTGCTGTGGTCGTCGCCGAGGCGAACGATCTGCTGCAGCGCCGTGCGTTGACGCACCGGACGGCGGCTTCCTTCTCCCTCGACGACGTGGCGTCGGCGCACGAGGCCGTCGAAAAGGGTCGACGCCTCGGCGTCGTGCTCGTGCGCCCCTGAACCGCCGCCTTCAGGCGATCGACACCGCGCAATTCAGGCGGACTCGAGCTTCTGCGAAATTTCGCGTGCCGCCTGCGTGACCGGCCGCATGCACGTCCGGACGATCTGCTGCAGCGTGGCGACCTTGTCGATCCAGGTGAGGTTCAGCACGGCGATCACTTCCTCACCCGCCCAGATCGGCACCGCGATCGAATCGCGACGGTCGTCGAACTCGCGACGCGTCTTCTCGAAGTGTCCGCCGAAATCGGGAGCTCGCGTTCCGTAGCCGAGCCGTCTCGTTTCCTCGAGGATCTTTTGCACTGCAGCGGGCTTGCGCGCCAGGTAGTTGCCGGGTTCCGCACTGGCGGCGAGCCGCTGCAGGATGGCCTGGCGTTCGTCCTCGCCGCAGAACGCGAGGTAGGCGCGACCGGTCGCCGATCGCAGCATGTTGATGCGAAAGCCGATCGGCCCCAGCGCGAGATGCGAGAAGTACGAGCGCGGGCGGTTCGTCTCGATCACCTCCATGTGCATCAGGCGCGGCACCGCGAGGATGGAGGGCCAGTTCACCTTCCGGCACAGACGCTCGAGGATCGGCGCGGACACCTCGACGAGAAAACCCTCGTCGTGCATCTGCGGCGAACGCGGCAGGTAAGTGTGGCTCGCCATGAAGGCGCCGTCCGCGAGGCGTTGCCAGATGAGCCCGCGTCCCTCCAGTGTCCGCAGCACGCGCGTCAGCGTCGCCTTCGGCAAGCCCGTCGCGATATAGAGATCGTGCAGGCTCGCCGTGCGCGCCTTCTGCAGGTAGCCGAGCACCTCGAGTCCGCGGTCGAGCGCGCGGATGGTTTTCACCTGGTAATCCCGCATCGGACTTTTCACCTGGAGAAAACAGGTCACGCAACGGTAGCCCCTCCGCTTCGGCGAGGCAATACTTCGTCCAACAAAAGAAGAAGAACAACGCTGGAGTCGAGCGTGACATCGAGACGCATCGCCGCCTGAGACGCAGCCGCGCACCGCACGGAGCGCAGCAACGCTTTCGTCGGCGCGCTCGTTGCACGGGCTTTCTTTTCCGAACGGGACGCGCACCTCGCGGGTGCGCCGGCCACTGCATTTCGAAAGAGATCCATGAGCATTTCACACGACGACGTCGAGCACATCATCCGTCTCCTCGACGCTTCGCAGTTCGACGAACTGCACCTCGAGCTCGAAGGGCTCAAGCTCGACCTGCGCCGGCGCGACGGTGCGACGACGGGCACTCGCGTCGCAAGCTCCGCCGCGGCTCCCGTGGCTGCATCGGGCGTCGCGCACGGCACAACCAAGGCCGATGTTTCGGCAGCCACCCCAGTGACCGCCGCCACGAGCGGGGGAGCGGCCGCGTCGCCGGCATCGTCGCCTGCCGACGGCTTCGTCGAAGTCAAGGCTCCGATGCTCGGCACCTTCTTCCGCGCACCGAAGCCCGGTGCCGCGCCCTTCGTCACCGTGGGCAGCCGCGTCGAGCCGGACACGGTGATCGGCATCGTCGAAGTGATGAAGCTGATGAACTCGGTCGCGGCCGGTGTCGCCGGCGAGGTCGTCGAGGTGGTCGCCCCCGACGCGCAGCTGGTCGAATACGACCAGGTGCTGATCCGCGTGCGGCCCGACTGAAGGCTGCGGCGATGACCGAAACGACTTCCGGCACCCGGACGCCCACGCACATTCGCCGCGTGCTCGTCGCCAATCGCGGCGAGATCGCAGTGCGCGTGATCCGCACGCTGAAGCGCCTGGGCATCGAGTCGGTGCTCGCGGTCTCGAGCGCCGACCGCGACAGCCTCGGCGCGCGCCTGGCCGACCGTGCGGTGTGCATCGGTCCGGCGCGCTCGGCCGACAGCTACCTGAAGATCGGCACGATGGTCACTGCCGCGCTGGGCACTGGCTGCCAGGCGGTGCATCCGGGCTACGGCTTCCTGTCCGAGCGCCCCGAGTTCGCCGCGGCCTGCGAGGAGAACGAGCTGATCTTCATCGGCCCCACCGCGGAGCAGATCGAACGCGTCGGCAACAAGCTCGAGGCACGGCGCATCGCCGAGCAGGCGCAGGTGCCGACGACGCCGGGCGGCCCGGTGGCCTCGGTCGACGAGGCATTGCGACTCGCCGACCAGGTGGGTTACCCGGTGCTGATCAAGGCCGTCGCCGGCGGCGGCGGGCGCGGCATGAAGCGCGCCGATACGCCGGCGGAGCTCGCTTCGCTGTTCGCGATGGCGAGCGCCGAGGCGCTGGCGGCCTTCGGCGACGATCGCGTCTACATCGAGTGCTTCGTGACGAAGGGCCGCCACGTCGAGGTGCAGATCCTCGGCGACGGCGAGCACGTGATCCACCTCGGCGATCGCGACTGCTCGGTGCAGCGCCGCTACCAGAAGCTGATCGAAGAGGCCCCCGCCCCGAACCTGAGCGAACGCATGCGCCAGGAGCTGCACGCCAGCGCCGTGCGCTTCGGGCAGCACATCGGCTACCGCAGCCTCGGCACGGTCGAGTTCCTCGTCGATGTCGAGCGACAGAAGTTCTACTTCCTCGAGATGAACGCGCGCATCCAGGTCGAGCATCCGGTGACCGAGATGATCACCGGCCTCGACCTCGTCGCCGAGCAGATCCGTGTTGCGCAGGGGCACGAGCTGTCGATCGAGCAGGCCGACGTCCGGTCGGACGGGCATGCCGTCGAGTGCCGCATCAATGCGGAGGATCCGGCGCGCGAGTTCCAGCCGTCGCCAGGCCGCATCGGCGAAGCGCACTTTCCGCAGCACGACGGCGTACGGGTCGATACGCATATCGAGGCCGGCGCGATGATCCCGCCGTACTACGACTCGATGATCGCCAAGCTGATCGCGCACGGACCGACGCGCGCAGACGCGCTGCGCCGGCTCGACGGTGCGCTCGCCGAGCTGCGCCTGACCGGCATCGCGACCAACCAGGCGCTGCATCGCGAAGTGCTGGTCACCCCCGAATTCACCGAAGGCGGCATCGACACCGGCTTCCTCGGCCGCTGGCTGGCCGAGCGCCCGACGAAAGCCGCGGCAGGAAACATCGCATGAGCACCAACAGCAGCAACGAGCCGATCCGGTTCATCGACACCACGCTGCGCGACGGCAACCAGAGCCTGTGGGGCGCCACCGGCCTGCGCACCGGGATGATGCTGGAGGTCGCACCCGTGCTCGATCGCGTCGGCTATCACGCGATCGACTTCAGCACCAGCACGCACATGGCGGTCACGGTGCGATTCCACCGGGAAGACCCGTGGGAGCGCCTGCGGCTGATGAAGGAGCGCGCGCCGCGCACGCCGCTGAGCTTCCTGTCGACGGGGATGCGCTTCATCTCCTGGGAGACGGCGAATCCGGAGCTGATGGCGCTGTCGTACCGGCTGCTCGTGCGCAACGGCATCGAACGGTTCATGGTCATGGACCCGATGAACAACACCGACGCCGTGATCGAAAGCTGCCGCGCGATCGCGAAGGAAGGCGTGCGCGAGATCGTCGGCGCGCTGGTCTACACGGTGAGCCCGTTCCACGACGACGCCTTCTTCACGGCGATGGCAACGCGACTCGCTGCCGAGCCGTCGATTGGCCGCGTCTACCTGAAGGATCCGGGCGGGCTGCTGACGCCCGAGCGCGCCCGCACGCTGCTGCCCGCATTGCGCGCAGCGGTCGGCGACAAGCCGCTCGAGCTGCACTCGCACTGCACGATCGGCCTGGCGCCGTTCACCTATCCGCTCGCCGCGCAACTCGGCGTGAACGCGCTGCACACGGCCGCTCGCCCGTTGGGCAACGGCAGCAGCCAACCGGCGGTCGAGAACGTCGTCGCCAACCTGCAGGCGCAGGGCCGCACGGTCGACCTCGACCAGGACGCCATGGCGCGCGTCAGCGCGTACTTCGTGGCGCTGGCCAGGGCGCAGGGGCTACAGCCGGGCGTGCCGCAGGAGCACGATGCACGCTACTTCGATCATCAGCTGCCGGGCGGGATGCTGGGCACGATGCGCCGCCAGCTGCGCGAGATGCGCCAGGAGCACCGCATCGACGAGGTTTTCGAGGAAGTGGTGCGGGTGCGCGCCGAGCTGGGTTATCCGATCATGGTCACGCCCTTCTCGCAGGTCGTCGGGACGATGGCCGTCATGAACGTGCTCGCGTCGCAGCGCTACGCGAACGTACCGGACGAGGTGATCCGCTACGTCACCGGCCGCTTCGGGATGCCGCTCGCACCGATGGACGACAACGTGCGCGATCGCATCCTCGCGCTGCCGCGCGCGAAGGAGCTCGCCACGCAGGAGCCGATGCCCGGACTCGACGAGCTGCGCCGGCGCTTCCCCGCAAAGCTGTCGGACGAAGAGTTCCTGCTGCGCGCGGTGATGCCCGCGGAACAGGTGGATGCGATGGTGGCCGCAGGCCCCTGCCGCCGCGGCTACAACGCGAAGCTCGCACCAGTGGAGGCGCTGCTCGAGTCGCTGGGCAGGCGCCAGGACGTCGATCACGTTCGCCTGGAGCGCGAGGGCTTCCGGCTCGAGCTGTCGCGCCACGGCGTCGCCACGGAGGCGGCATGAACGCGCCCGCCCTTCAGCAACGACTGCGCAGCGCGCGCGGCTTCGTCTTCGACATCGACGGCACGCTTGCGCTGGCCGATCGTCAACTGAGCGGCTACCAGCCGTTGCCCGGCGCGCTGCAGACGCTGGAACTGTTGAGCGAACGCGGCACGCCCTACGTCGCCTTCACCAACGGCTCGACGAAGACGCCGCTGCAGCTGTCGCAGGCGCTCGCCAAGGCCGGCTTCGACATCGATGTCGACAGCACGCTGACGCCATTGAGCGTTGCCGTATCGGTGTTTCGCCGAAAGAAATATCGCCGCATCCTCGTGCTCGGCGTCGAGGGCGTCTGGCGCCCGCTGGCCGAGGCAGGCTTCGAGATCGTGCGCTCGCCGGCGCGGGCAGACGATGCCGACGCGGTGCTCGTCGGCTGGTACCCGGAGTTCGGGCTGGGAGACCTGACCGCCGCCTGCCATGCGGTCTGGGGTGGCGCGAAGCTCTACACGGTATCGAACGCCGCGACGCTGGCCAGCCGGGACGGTCCGGCGCTCGGCATCTCCGGCGCGCTGTCGGCCGCGATCACGCGCATCACGGGCAAGCGCGCAACCGTCGTCGGCAAGCCGTCGATGGCTGCGCTCGAGGTGGCCTGCGAGCGCCTGGGCATGCCCCCGGCGGAGATCGCAGTGGTCGGCGACGACCCGACGCTCGAGAACGCGATGGCGCTGCGCGGCGGTGCGCTCTCGGTCGGCGTGCATACCGGGCTGGCCGATGCCGACGACTTCGCGGCGCTGCCCGAAGAACGGCGTCCGCACCTTTCGCTGCCGGGCATCCATTCGCTGCTGGAGTTGCTGCAATGAGCACGACCCTGCCCGCACCGCTGTGGCAGCCGTCGCCCGAGACCGTCGCGGCCTCGACGCTGTCGCATTACCAGGACTGGCTCGCCGCCCGCGACCTCGGCCCGGCGAGCCGCGACTACGCCAGCCTGTGGTCGTGGTCGGTCGACGAGCTCGACACGTTCTGGAGATCCATCTGGAACTACTTCGACGTGCAGGCCGACGGCTCGCCCGATCGCGTGCTCGGCCGACGCGAGATGCCGGGCGCCGAATGGTTCCCCGACACGCGACTGAATTACGCCGAGCACGTCTTCCGGCACGCCACCGACGCGCGCTGCGCGCTGATCGCGCGGGCTGAAGGCGAGGCACTGCGCGAAGTCGGCTGGCCGCAGCTGCGGCGCGACGTCGGCGCGCTGGCCGCAACGCTGCGCCGCCTCGGCGTGCGAGCGGGCGACCGCGTCGCGGCGTTCCTGCCGAGTCGCGCCGAGACGGTGACGGCCTTCCTCGCCTGCGCGAGCATCGGCGCCGTCTGGTCGAGCTGCTCGCCCGACATGGGCATGAGCGTGCTGAAGGACCGCTTCGGGCAGATCGAGCCGAAAGTGCTGCTCGCCGTCGACGGCTATCGCTACAACGGAAAGTCGCATACGCGCGTCGACGTCGTCGAGCAGCTGCTCGCCGAGCTGCCGAGCGTCGAGCACGTGATCCACGTGCCGGGCCCCGACGCCGGCGCGACGCCGCCCGCGTGGCGCAACCGCCTGGGCTGGGCCGAAGCCATCGCGCAGGATGCGCCCCTCGCCTTCGAGCGCCTGCCCTTTGCGCACCCGCTGTGGATCGTCTATTCCTCGGGCACCACCGGGCTGCCGAAGGCGATCGTGCACAGCCACGGCGGCATCGTGCTGACGCACCAGAAGACGATGGCGCTGCAGCACGATGTGCGCGCAGGCGACCGCGTGGTTTTCCTCGGCGGCACCGGCTGGATCGTCTGGAACCTGCTGATGGGCGCGCTGCTCGTCGGCGGCGTGCCGGTGCTCTACGACGGCAATCCGGCGTGGCCGAAGCCGGACGCGCTGTGGCGCTTTCTCGATGAGCAGCGGATCACCCTGTTCGGCTGCAGCGCCGCCTATCTCGCCAACTGCCAGAAGGAAGGATTGCGGCCGGCGGAGATCGCCCGGTACGACGCGCTGCGCGCGATCAACGTCACCGGCTCGCCGTTGCCGTCCGAGGCCTTCCAGTGGGTCTACGACAGCATCAAGCGCGACGTGTGGCTGGCATCGATCAGCGGCGGAACCGACATCGCCTCGGGCTTCGTCGCCTGCGCACCGAGCCTGCCGGTGCACACCGGCGAGATCCAGTGCCGCGAACTCGGCGTGTCCGCCTACGCCTTCGACGAGCAGGGGCGCGCGGTGGTCGGCGAGGTCGGCGAGTTGGTGGTAACGCAGCCGATGCCGTCGATGCCGGTGTTCTTCTGGAACGACCACGAGCACCGGCGCTACCGCGAGAGCTACTTCGAGATGTTCCCCGGCCGCTGGCGGCACGGCGACTGGATCCGTTTCACCCCCGAAGGCACGAGCGTCATCTTCGGGCGCTCCGATTCGACGATCAACCGCTTCGGCATCCGGATGGGCACCGCCGAGATCTACCGTGTCGTGGAAGCGCTGCCCGAGATCCGCGACAGCATGGTGGTCGACCTCGAATACCTCGGCCGCCCGAGCTTCATGCCGCTGTTCGTCGTGCTGCAGCCCGGAGCGGCGCTCGACGAAGCGCTGGTGAAACGCATCGAATCGGCGATCCGCACGCAGGCCTCGGCGCGCCACGTGCCGAACCGGATCTGGCAGGTCGACGACATACCGCGCACGCTCACCGGCAAGAAGATGGAAGTGCCGGTGCGCCGGCTGCTGCTCGGCTCGCCGATCGAGAAGGTCGCGCATCCCGATGCGATGACCAATCCGCGCAGCCTCGATTTCTTCGTACGCCTGGCAGGCGAGCTGAACGCTCCGCAGGCAGACCAGAACACCCGATAGTCCGCGCTCCGCGGCAAAGCATGAGAGAAGTCATGAGCAAGCCCAAGGTCCTGATGATCATCACGCTCGACACCAAGGCGGTGGAGGCACGCTTCATTCGCGAGGCGCTCGAAGCCAACGGCGTCGACGTCGTGCACCTCGATCCGAGCATCCGCTCCGAAGTCGACGACCGGGTCGAGATCACACCGACCGAGGTTGCCGCCGCAGCGGGCAAGACATTGCAGGAAGTGCGCGATCTCAATCACGAAGGCAAGAGCCAGGCCGTGATGATCGAAGGCGCCGTCAAGTGCGCGCATGCACTGCATGCGAAGACGCCGATCTCCGGCATCATCGGCCTCGGCGGCTCGATGGGTACGGCACTGGGCTCGGTCGTGATGCAGGGCTTCCCCTTCGGGATGCCGAAAGTGCTCGTATCGACGATGGCCTCGGGTTTCACGCGCCCCTTCGTCGGCGCGCGGGACATCGTCATGTTCAACCCGGTATGCGACATCGCGGGGCTGAACACGATCACCCGCGAAGTGTTCCGCAACGCCGCGATCGCTACCGCGGCGATGGCGAAGGTGTACACGCCGATTCGCCGGGAGCCCAGGCCGTTGATCGCGATGGGTACGCTCGGCACGATCGACCGCTGCACGGTGCGTGTGCGCAAGCTGCTCGAGGAAAAGGGCTACGAGGTGATGGTGTTCCACACGCTCGGCACCGGCGGCATGGCGCTCGACCAGTTGGCGGCGGAGCGCGACGTCGCCGCCGTCGTCGACACCTCGCTCGTCGAGCACAACGATTTCCTGAACGACGGCCTGTGCAGCGCCGGCCCCGACCGCTCGAAGGCCGCGCTCGCCAAGGGGATCCCGGTGATCTTCGCGCCCGGCAACGCCGACTTCATGGTCGCCGGGCCGATCGACGCGGCGAAGCAGCAGTTCCCGGGCAAGCGCTATCACATGCACAACCCTGCGCTGACGGCCGTGCGCACCGAGGCCGAGGAGCTGGGCAAGCTGGCGCGCCATCTCGCCGGTCTGATCCGCGAGGCCAAGGGACCGGTGTCCTTCTTCGTCCCGCTGAACGGCTTCTCGGCCCACGACAGTCCCGCCGGCCACCTGCACGATCCGTCGCTGTGCCCGGTGTTCGCGAAAGCGCTGCGCACCGAGTTGCCAGCCGGAGTCGACATCCGCGAGTTCGACTGCCACATGAACGACGACGCCTTCGCCGACGCGATCGTCGCGAAGGTGCTGGAGGTCACCCGCGAGAAGATCGCGGCGGCCTGAGGTGACTTTTCACCTGAAGAAATTCACGTATCGACCGCACACGGGCGATGCGTATCGAATAGCATCGCGTCAAAGAAGAGAATCGGAGGAGGCATGTCGCTGAAAGTTCTCGACGGGCAGCGCGCCGCGAGTGCCGAAGCGCTCTGCGAGCGCATCGTGCCGGGCTGTGTCCGCACGGGCGCCATCGTCTTCGTCGATGCAATGCTGGCGAAGATGCCCGCGGACGCGCGGGCGGCCGCGCTGGAGGCAATCGACACGCTGTCGCAGGCCGACTCCCTCGAAGCGTTGTCGGCGAAGGCGCACACGCCCGAGTTCGCCCTCGTGCGGGCGCTGGCCATCCAGGCCTACTACAGCGACTTCGTCGCGCCGGGCCGGCCGGGTCCGGGTGCCTGGGCGGAGATCGACTTCGAGCCGCCGCGCGCAGTCGACCTCGAACGCGACTGGTCGTGGCTGGGCATCGGGGAAGACGCACGATGAAGAGCGAATTCGACGTCATCGTCGTCGGCTCGGGTGCAGGCGGCGGCATCGTTGCCGGCGAGCTCGCGCAGTGCGGCCGCAACGTGCTGCTGCTCGAAGCCGGCCGCCACCTCACCTCGGAGCACTTCAAGCGCTGGGAGGCGAAGGCCGACCACGACCTGTTCTGGCCGATCCGCTTCGCGCCGCTGCCCGGCGGCGACGTGCTGGCCTTCCTCTCGGGGAAATGCGTCGGCGGCTCGACGACGATCAACACGAAAGTCGCGTTGCGCGCCGATGCCCACGACGTCGACAAGTGGCACGCGGCCACCGGCCTCACCAACGCGGACGGCGAGCCCTTCGGCGTCGACGAGCTCACGCCCTATTACGACCGTGTAGAAAACCTGCTCGGAGTGCGCGAGCGCAGCGACTGGGAGAAGAGCGTCTACACGGCGCAGGCCGGCTTTCGCGCGCTCGGCGCCGACCTCGAGCCGGTGCAGTCGTACACCGATGCCAACTGCATGCGCTACGGATCGTGCCTGCAGGGGTGCCCCACCGACGCCGGCAAGTCGACGATGAACACGTACATCGCCAGGGCCCTCGCGAGCTGCCCGCTCGAGCTGCGCACCGGCGTGAAGGTCGAGCGCGTGCTTGTCGAAGACACGCCCGACGGACGCAGGGCGGTCGGCGTCGAGTACGTCGACGAGGGCGGCAACCGGCACCAGGCACGCGCACCGATCGTCGTCGCCGCGGCCGGCGCGCTGAACACCTCGAAGCTGCTGCTTCGCTCGGGCCTGCGCAACCGTACGATCGGCCGGTACGTCGGGCTGCATCCGTTCCGCCTCGTCTACGGTCTGTTCGACGAAGTGCAGGATGCGCACCGCGTCTATCCGATCAGCGCACACTGCATGCAGTTCCGCCACGACGAAGACGGCGGCTTCCTGCTCGAGGCATCCACCGTGATGGACCCGATCGCCTTCGCGACGACGATCCGCGACGAGAGCGGGCCGCTGTGGGGCGCGCCGCTGGTCGACGCGGTGCGCGACTACCGGCGCTGGATCGGCGTGCTCGCAATGGTCAACGACGAGAACAACGGCAGCATAAGCATCGACGAGAACGGAAACGAACGCATCGAGGTTGACTTCCAGCCGAGCGAGCATGTGCGTCTCGAAGCGGCGATGCGTTTCAGCCGGGAGGTGCTGCTGGCCGCCGGCGCGAAGAGGGTGTGCTGGACGGGCATCATCTCCACGCATACGCAGGGCGGCTGCCGGATGGGCGACGACCCCACGCATTCGGCCGTCGATCGCAATGGGGAATCGCACGAGGTCAAGGGCCTGTATGTCGGCGACGGCGCGCTCGTTCCGCGCACGCTGTCGGTCAATCCGTCGCTCACCATCATGGCGCTGGCGACGCGGCTCGCCGAGCACCTGGAGATGGTGATGTCGGGCGAGACGATGCAATGAAGCTGCACGACCGACACGCGCTGATCACCGGCGGCGCGGGCAGCATCGGCCTGGCCACGGCGCGCCTGTTCTGCGCTGAAGGTGCGCGCGTGACGCTCGCCGACCTGCCCGGTGCGGCGCTCGACGCGGCCGCAGCGGCGCTTCCCGCCGACCGCGTGCGCGCCGTGCCGCTCGACGTCACGCGCAGCAGCGAGTGGCAGCGCAGCGTCGGCGACGCGGTCGCGGCCTTCGGACCCATCGACGTCCTCTTCAGCAATGCCGGCAACAGCGGCGTCATCGCGCCGGTCGTCGACTACCCCGAGGACGTGTTCGACAGCGTGCTCGCCGTCCACGTGCGCGGTGCCTTCCTCGCCTGCAAGCACGGCCTGCCCGCGATGCGCGACGGCGGCAGCCTGGTGATCTGCTCGAGCGTCGCCGGCATGCGCGGCGACCCGGGCGTGTCGGCGTACATCACCGCGAAGCACGCGCAGGTCGGCCTGATGCGCAGCGTCTCGAAGGAGGCGGCCGCGCGACGGATCCGCGTCAACACCGTCCACCCGGGGCCGGTCGACAACGAGTTCCAGACGAAGCTGGAACAGCGCCTGTCGACGGTGCTCGAAGAGGACGCCACGGAGTTCTTCAACCGGATGATCCCGTTGGGGCGCCACGCGCATCCCGACGAGATCGCGCGCGCCGTGCTCTGGCTGGCGAGCGACGACAGCAGTTTCACTACCGGCACCACGCTCATGGCCGATGGAGGCATGAACGTCTGACCCCCGCTCGCCGCGGCGCACGGCGGGTGCGGCCTTTGTAATAGCGCGCGGCTATCACCAAACCTCAGGAGACAAAGCATGGGCATGAACACACAACGACGCAAGGTGATCGGCACGATGGGTGCCGCCGCCGCCGCGCTCGCGGCTCCCCCCTTCGTGCGTGCGCAGACCGGCACGCTGAAGGTTGGATGGGCCATCTCGAAGACCGGTCCCTTCGCCGGCGGCGCCGCGGTCACGCAGTGGCCGAACTACCTGCTGTGGATCAAGGACGTGAACGACGCCGGCGGCCTGAACGTGGGCGGTCGCCGGATGAAGCTCGAGCACATCGAATACGACGACCGCAGCCAGTCGGAAGAGGCGGTGCGTGCGGTCGAGCGGCTGATCAGCCAGGACAAGGTCGACATCCTGCTGCCGCCCTGGGGCACCGGGCAGAACCTGGCCGTGGCGCCGATCTTCGCGCGCGGCGGCTTTCCGATGATGACCGGCAGCATGGCGAGCGATCGCATCGCCGAGGTCGTCAAGCGCTGGCCGAACATCTTCTCGATGCTCAACACCTCCAGCGTATACGCGGAGTCGCTGGTAGAGGTGCTGAACTCGCTGCGCACCGCCGGCACGATCGGCAACCGCGTCGCGGTCGTCAACGCCGCCGAGCAGTTCGGCATCGAGCTGGGCAACGCGGCACGCCGCGCACTGAAGGCGGCGAACTACGAGCTGGTCTACGACGGCAGCTATCCGATGTCCTCGCAGGACTTCACGCCGGTGATCAGCGAGGCGCAGCGCGCGAACCCCGACGTGTTCATGGCCTTCAGCTACCCGCCCGACACGATGGCGCTCACCGATACCGCGCGCGTGCGCGGCTTCAACCCGAAGGTGTTCTACACCGCGGTGGGAAGCTTCTTCCCGCAGTTCAAGCAGCGCTTCGGCGACAACGCGAACGGCGTGATGGGCATCGGCGGCTGGAATCCCGACAGCGACGCGTTCCGCGCCTACATCCAGCGCCACGTCGCGCTGCATCAGCGCGAGCCCGACCGCTGGGGCGCGTCGCTGTTCTACGCCGGACTGCAGGCGCTGGGCCAGTCGATCGAGGCAGTCGGCATGGACAACAAGGCCGTGGTGCAGCACCTGCGCTCGAACAGCTTCGACACCATCGTCGGCAAGCTCGACTTCGACGAGAACAACATCCGCAAGGGGGGCTGGTTCGTCGGGCAGTGGCAGGACGGCGACTTCTACGGCATCGCGCCGCAGCAGCCCGGGGCGCGCAAGGCGATCGCACCGAAACCGGCCTGGAAGGCCTGATCGTCGAGGAAGCGAGCCGCGATGCCTTTCATCGATGCCCTGCTGAACGGCCTCACGCTCGGGGGCATGTACGCGCTCGTCGCACTGGGGCTGAACCTCCAGTACGGCGTAGCGCGCATCATGAACCTGTCGTACGGCGAGATGATGATCGCGGCCTCCGTGCTGGCCTGGGCGCTGTTCGGCCAGCACGGACTGTCTCCGATCGCCACGCTCGTCATCGCGCTGCCGTTAGCCGCGATCGCGGGCTGGGCGATCTACGCGCTCGCGCTGATGCCGCTCGTGCGTCGGGCGCCCAACCGCGATGCGCTCGAGGCCGACAGCCTGCTCGGCACCTTCGGGCTGCTGTTCGTCATCCAGGGCGTGATGCTGGTGGCGGTCGGCGGCGGATACCTCAGCTACTCGTTCCTGTCGGTGCCGGTCGCGGTGCTCGGCACCACGCTCGCCGCCAACCGGCTGCTCGCGCTGGCGATGGCGGCGGTGCTCGGCCTCGCCATCTGGCTGTTGCTCACGCGCACGCGCATCGGCACTGCGATCCGCGCGGTGTCGGTCGATCCGGTCTCGGCGCAACTGGTCGGCATCGACACCCGCCGGCTCGCGGCAGCGGCCTTCGCACTCGGCACCGTGATGGCTGCGGTGGCCGGCGTGCTAGTCAGCATGTTCCTTACCTTCAGCGCGACGATGGGCGTCGTGTTCACGATGAAGGCGCTGATCGTCGTCATCATGGGCGGCATCGGAAACATGGCGGGCGCGGCAGTGGCCGCGCTGATGCTCGGGCTGGTCGAGAGCTTCGTCGGCACCTTCGTCGACCCGGGGCTGACGCTCGCGGCCAACTACGCGCTCTTCCTCATCGTGCTGCTGTTCTTTCCGGCCGGGCTGTTCGGCAAGGTGATGCGATGAGCAACGGCGAAACTACCGCAGCGGCTGTCGCGGCCGCGGAACGCACCGATAACCTGCGCTGGCCCGGGTGGGTCTTCGCGGGCGCCTGCTTCGCCGCGCTCGCATTCGCCCCGGGAATGGGCAACGACTACACGACCGCGCTGCTGATCAACCTGCTGCTGTACAGCGTGCTGGCGACGGCGTGGGGCCTGTTCTGCGGAACGACGAAATACATCTCGCTGGCGACGGTGGCCTTCTTCGGCGCCGGCTCCTATACGGTGGCGGTGCTCGGCGAAGTGCTCCCGTGGCCGCTGGTGCTGCTCGCGGCGGCGGCCATCGGCGTCGTGCTCTCGCTGCTGGTCGGGCTCGTTACGCTGCGGCTCTCGGGCACCTACTTCGTCATCTTCACCTTCGGGCTCACCGAGCTGCTGCGCCAGGTCGTCAACTGGTACGAGAGCAAAGTCGCGGGCTCGATCGGTCGCTACGTGTTCGTCGATGCAGCGACGCCGGGCTTCATCTATGGCCAGCTGCTCGCGCTGTTCGCGCTGGTGCTGCTGCTCGGCTGGTGGCTGTCGCGCTCGCGCCTTGGCTTCGCGCTACGGCTGATCGGCGAGGACGAACAGGCGGCACGCCACTGCGGCATCGACGCCACGCGCACCAAGCTCGTCACCTTCACGATCACCTCGGTGTTCATGGTGATCGCCGGTGCGATCGTCGCACCGCGCTGGACCTACATCGACCCGGCGATCGCGTTCAACCCGATCGTCTCGTTCCAGGTGCTCATCATGGCGCTGCTCGGCGGCACCGCCCGCTTCTGGGGCCCGGTGCTCGGCGTGGTGCCGCTGGTGCTGCTCTTCGAGACGCTGGTCAAGTACCTGCCGAACCACTTCCCGATCGCCCTCGGTGTGATCTTCCTGCTGATCGTCTACGCGGTGCCGCGCGGAATCGTCGGGCTCGTGCTCGAACGGGGCGGGCGCCTGCGGCGCAATGCAGCGACCGCTGCCGGCGGAGCCGCGCAATGACGCCCGTACTCGAAGTGCAGGACATCAGCCGCTCCTTCGGCGGCCTGCGCGCCGTCGACAAGCTCTCCTTCGACATCGGCACCGACGAGATCGTCGGGCTGCTCGGACCGAACGGCTCCGGCAAGACGACGGCATTGCACCTGATCAGCGGCGCGCTGCGCCCCGATCGCGGTTCGGTTCGCTTCCAGGGAAGCGAGATGGCCGCAGCGCCGGCGCACAAGAGGGCGCGAGCCGGCATCGCGCGCACCTTCCAGCTCGTGCGCGTGTTCCAGACGATGACCGTGCGCGAGAACGTGCAGGCCGGCCTGATGTTCGGACGCGGCAACCATCGTGCCGATCCGACCGCCCTGCTGGCGCGCGTCGGCCTGGCTGCGCTCGCCGGTCGGCCCGCGCAGGAGCTCACCTACATCGACCAGAAGCGGCTCGAGCTCGCACGTGCGCTGGCGCTCGAGCCCCGGCTGCTGCTGCTCGACGAATGGCTCGCCGGTCTCAACCCGTCGGAGCTCGTCGAGGCGGTCGCGCTGGTGCGCTCGCTGCGTGGCACCGGCGTGTCGGTGCTGATGGTCGAGCACGTGATGGACGCGATCCGGTCGCTGTGCGACCGGTGCATCGTGATGAACTCCGGAACGAAGATCGCCGAAGGAACGCCGCAGGAAGTGCTCGCCGACCGTCGGGTCATCCAGGCCTACCTGGGAGACGACGATGTTTGAGGTCGAAAGCCTGTCTGCCTCGTACGGACTGCACCGCGCGCTCGATCGCGTTTCGCTGCGCGTCGGCGACGCGGAGGTCGTCGTGATGCTCGGCGCGAACGGTGCCGGCAAGACGACGATGCTCAAGGCGATCGCCGGCCTGTTGCCGACGCCGCCCCACACGCGCATCACGCTGGCCGGCCAGGCGCTGCACGCGTTGCCGGCACGGCTGCGCGTCGAAGCGGGCATCGCGCTCGTGCCCGAAGGTCGCGGCATCTTCGGCGAGCTCACCGTGCTCGAGAACCTGTCGCTAGGCGCGTATCCGAAGCGGGCACGCACGACCGAGAAAGCCAACCTCGAGAAGGTGCTCTCGCTGTTTCCGCGCCTCGGCGAGCGCCTGAAGCAGACCGCGCGCACGATGAGCGGAGGCGAACAGCAGATGGTCGCGATCGGCCGCGCGCTGATGTCGGCGCCGAAGCTGCTGCTGCTCGACGAACCCTCGCTCGGCCTGTCGCCGATCGTCTGCGGCGAACTGTTTCGCGCGCTCGAGCACGTCAAGGACACCGGTGTCAGCATCCTGCTGGTCGAGCAGAACGCGAAGCGCAGCCTCTCGATCGCCGATCGCGGCTACCTGCTCGAGAACGGGCGCATCGCCGGTGAAGGCCCGGCGCAGCAGCTGCTGAACGACCCCGCCGTGCAGTCGGCGTATCTGGGGATGAGCAGCGTCGCTGTCTGAGGGAAACCGGGGTCAGACCACGATTTCGACGACGAGAGCTTCGTGACCGGAAACAGACATTGGATCCTCCTCCATGTTTCTAGCCGAGGCTACACCGACACACGGGGACGATGCGTGAAGGACGCTGGGAGCGTACTGTCGATGCGATCCGCACGGAGGAACGCCAATGTCCGCACTCGACCTGCAGGACCCGCTGTTCGCGACGTACGCGATCGCCGCCGCCCTGATGATCCTGAAGGCAGCAGCGATGTCGTGGCTCACCGTGTACCAAATGCTCCACGTGAATGGCGGCTTCCGCTCGCCGGAGGATCTGCGCCGCACCCGGCTGAACCCGGCTCCCGCTCCGAAGCAGCTCGAACCCGACGAACGCGTCGAACGGATTCGGCGCATCCACCTGAACGACCTCGAGAACCTGCCCTTCTTTCTCGCAGCCGGGTTCCTCTACGTGCTGAGCGACCCGCCGCTCATGCTCGCGCAGTGGCTTCTATACGGCTACGTCGTCTCGCGACTCCTTCACTTCGCGGCGTACCTGAGCGCGCGGACGCACGACACGCGCGCCACGTTGTGGACGATCGGCTCGTTGATCATCGTCTACATGGCCTGCGCGGCGCTCGTCGCTGCGCTTTGAGGAAACCGGGAAAGCGTGGTCTGACCCCGGTTTGCTCGCGCTATAGTCGGTATCGGAGGGGGCGAAGACATGGCGAGCACGCGGACCAGCCGCACGCACCCGCTTCGCATCGACGAGGTGAAAGCGGGCAACGGAATCATCGGCATCACGTTCTGCCCGGGCAAGAGCGGGCCGAGCCTGTCCGACTACCGGTGGGAACGCGACCTCACTGCAGACCTCGACATCGTGTCGAAATGGCAGCCCGATGCGGTCGTCACGCTGATCGAGCGACATGAATTCGAGATGCTGCGCGTGCCGCGCCTGGGCGAGCAGATCGTCGCGCGTGGAATCGACTGGCATCACCTGCCGATCGTCGACGTACGCCCGCCCGATGAACGTTTCGAGGCGGCGTGGCGAAGCAGCGGCCCGGTGCTGAACCGGATCCTTCGCCAGGGCGGCCGCGTGCTCGTACATTGCCGCGGCGGCCTCGGGCGCGCCGGGACCGTCGCGGCACGCCTGCTCGTCGAGCTCGACGTGGCGCCCGAGGCAGCGGTGCGCCGCGTTCGGCAGTCGCGTCCGGGCGCGATCGAAACGGACGAACAGCTGCGGTACGTGCTCGCGCTCGCGTCGGACGAGTAGAAACGGGCGCTACGACCGCCCGATGCGGATCCTCTTTCGCTACCTGAAGCCGCAGCGCGGGCTGATCGCACTGGCGCTGCTGCTCGCCGCAGCCAGCCAGGTGCTCGCGCTCGTCGACCCGATCATATTCGGCTGGATCATCGACGACTACGCGATGTGGCGCCAGCAGATCGGCGAGCGCGTGGAAGACGAGGCAAAGCGCTACCCTTGGGAAACCGTTTCCGAGGGCCCGACATGACCGATCTCAGCAGCTTCCCGATCACGAAGAAGTGGCCCGCACGCCACCCGGACCGCATCCAGCTCTATTCGCTGCCGACGCCCAATGGCGTGAAGGCGTCGATCATGCTCGAGGAGACCGGGCTGCCATACGAGGCGCACCGCGTGAGCTTCGAGACCGACGACCAGATGTCGCCGGAGTTCCTGTCGCTGAACCCGAACAACAAGATTCCGGCGATCATCGATCCGGACGGGCCGTCGGGCAAGCCGATGCCGCTCTTCGAAACCGGCGCGATCCTGATCTACCTGTCCGACAAGTGCGCGCGCCTCGGGCGCGAGGCCTTCATGCCGGGCGAGCCCGAGCGTCGTTACGAAACGATCCAGTGGCTGATGTGGCAGATGGGCGGCGTCGGCCCGATGTTCGGGCAGCTCGGCTTCTTCCACAAGTTCGCCGGCAAGGACTTCGAGGACAAGCGGCCGCGCGACCGCTATGTGAACGAATCGAAGCGACTGCTGCGCGTGCTCGAGCAGCGACTGACGGGACGCCGCTGGCTGATGGGCGACGACTACACGATCGCCGACATCGCCACCTTTCCGTGGGTGCGAAACCTGGTCGGCTTCTATGGCGCGGGCGAGCTGGTGGGTTTCGATGATTTCCCGGAAGTAGCGCGCGTGCTGTCGGCCTTCGTGGAGCGGCCCGCCGTGGCGAAGGGATTGACGATCCCGGCCTGAGGCAACAGGGGAGAACCGGACATGGCCATCGACCGCGACACCATCGGCATCGCGCTCTCGGGCGGCGGATATCGCGCGACGCTTTTCGGGCTCGGCTCATTGCAGCGACTCAACGACGCCGGGCTGCTCGGCAAGCTCGATCGCATCACCAGCGTCTCCGGCGGCTCGATCCTCGCCGGCGTGCTCGCGCACCGCTGGAAGGAGCTCGACTTCATCGACGGGCGCGCGCTCAACTTCAACGCGCTGGTCGTCGATCCGGTGCGCGCCTTCTGCAGCCAGACGATCGACGTCGGTGCAGGCATCAAGGGCGCGCTGATGCCTTTTCGCAGCGCCGGCGACTTCCTCGCCGCACGCTACGACGACGATCTCTTCGAGGGTGCGATGCTGAAGGACCTCCCCGACGCTTCGCTGCCCGGCAATCCGCGTTTCGTCTTCTACGCAACGAGCCTGCAGACAGGCCGCAGCTTCCGCTTCCGGCAGGACTTCATCGCCGACTACCTGCTCGGCATCAATCGCAACGCACAGGTGAAGCTGTCGACTGCCGTGGCCGCGTCGAGTGCATTCCCGCCGATCTTCTCGCCGATCGAGCTCGACACGGAACCCGGCGACTGGCAACAGGGCAGCCCGGCACCCGAGCTCGCCGCGCTGCGCGAGCACGTCGTGCTCACCGACGGTGGCGTCTACGACAACATGGGGCTCGAGTCGCTGGTCGACAACGTCGACATCGTGCTCGTCAGCGACGCGGGCGCACCCTTCGGCATCGAGGAAGCGCCGGGCGAGGACTACGTACGACAACTCGGCCGCGTGCGCGACATCCTGATCGACCAGACAAGGGCATTGCGCAAGCGCTGGCTGGTTTCCGAATTCGCCGCAGGGCGCCAGCGCGGCGCGTACTGGGGCATCGCGACGCAGATCGGTGATTTCGCGGCGACGGACGCGCTCGCCGCCGACAACACGCTCACCGGCGAACTCGACGAGGTGCCGACGCGTCTCGCCGCATTCGACGAGCGGCTGCAGGGCCGGCTGATGAACTGGGGCTACGCGCTGTGCGACGCAGCGCTGCGCACGCGCGCGAAGATCACGATCGCGCGGGCACCCGGTCTTCCCGCCCCGGCGCATCCGCTCAGCTGACCGGGCAGGCGCGGTGATCGACCGACGCGGTTTCGAAGCGTGGCTCTCGCACGCGGACACGCGAGTCGACAACGTCTATATGGCTGCGTTTGGAGCGCACGAACCGACCGCATGGCATTGGCCGATCACGATCGCCACGCTGCCCGGTGATCCGCTCGGCAAACGACTCGCGGAGTTGCTGCCGAGCGACGAGACGGTCGCCCGCTTCGTGCAGGATCCCGCCGCTGCGTCCTCCATCGAGTTGCTCGCGCTCAGCGGTCCGCTGCCTCGTGCTCTCGCGCGCCTGAGCGATTCCGCCCCATCGCTGCACTGCGCGCTCGCCTTCGTCCTGGATACCGATCGCATCCCGCCATCGGAGTCGGCGCCGCTGCTGCACATGCTCGCCACCCGTCTGCAAGCGGGCGGCGTCGTTCTCACGCCGGGCGAATCCGTCGAGCGGCTCGCCGACATGGTGCGGGCGCTGGTTTCGGAACTGCTCCGCGGACGCCCGCTCGATGTCGCGCTGAAGCAGTCGCTGAGCGCCGGCTCCATCGCATGGCTCGATCCGCGGCTGATTGCATCGAGCCAGCGCGCGGAGGCGGCACGCGCCGGGCCGCATGCCGGCGCACGACGGCCCCTGGAAAGCGCACCTCCCCCCGAAGCGGCCGTCCCGCCTGCGCCTGCCCCTCCTCCCGCCGCCGCAACTCCGCCTGCGCCCGTTCCCGCTTCGCGCCGCGCAGACGACAGACTCGCGCGCCATCTGCAGCAGCGCAGCCAGCGCCGGGTGAACGGCACATTCGAGGACATCCGCGACGGATACCTCGTCAGCGAAACGGTCCGCCTGCTCGTCCGCATCGGCGCCCCCGAAGCCGCCGACTGGGACAGCGCGCCCACGCCCTTCCCCGAGCACGAGCTGCCGAAGGATCGCGACGAGCACACGCTGCAGGTCGTCGTGCACGAACCGCAGCACTTCGAGGAACCGATGCTGCGCGAGATCGTGCTTCCGCGCGCGGGCCCGAGCAGCGAAGCCGAGTTCGTCTTTACGCCGCGCAGCGCAGGCGAGTTCGATGCACGCATCAGCGTGCTGCACAACGGCCGCGTGCTGCAGACTGCACGCCTGCGCACCCGCATGCTCGCGAAACGCAGCCAGCGCGCGACGAGCCACGGCGGCATCGCATTGCTCGACGAAACGCAGGTGCGCCACGACTGGTCCGATCTCGGCCGCCGGCGCCGCTTCGACCTCGCCATGGTGCTGAACCACACGACCGACGGCCTGCCGCGGCTGACCGCAGTAGCCGAGCGACGTGCATGGGCCACCAGCCTCGAAGGCATCCGCGATCCGCTGCTGCAGCTGAACACCACGCTGTCGAGCGCGGCGCACAGCATCGCCGATCACGCCGACGGACTCGACCAGGGCGAAAACCCGCAACTGCTCGTACGGCTCGCGCGCATCGGCGCCGATCTCTACTCGGCGCTGTTCCTCGATCAGCTCGTCGAGCTCACCGCGGGTGGCTTCGATCCGCGCGCCGACACGCTCACGCACATCCAGGTGGTAAGCGCGCGCGCCGACGCCGTCGTTCCGATCGAGTTCTTCTACGACTATCCGCCGCCGTCCGCCGACGCAAAGCGCGTCTGCCCCGGGCATCGGGAAGCGTTGCGCAACGGCCGCTGCCCGTCGGACTGCGCAGGACGCGCCGACCCCGCTGCGCACGTCTGCCCGATGGGCTTCTGGGGGATGCGCAAGGTCATCGAACGACACGTCTACAGCCCGCGACTCGGCAGGCCCGACGACGCAGAGCTCGTGATCCAGGCCGAGCCCGCCGCCGGACGTGATCGCATCGAGCTCGGCGATTGCGCCGTGCTCGGCTTCAGCACGCAGGTGCCGAAGACCTCGAGCGCGCCGCTGCTCGAGCTGCTGTCGCCGCGCTTCGCCGACGCAACACTCGAGGCCGCCGACTGGAACGCGTGGAAGCAGGCGATCGGCCAGCATAAGCCGGCGCTACTCGTCGCCTTTCCACACAACGAGGGAAAGCAGCAGGACATCCGGCTCGAGATCGGCGGCGACTTCCTGTCGACGCTCCGACTGCCGCGCGACTACGTGCGCCCCGAGGGCGCACCGCCGCCCCTCGTGTTCCTGCTCGGCTGCGACGTTGCCGGAACGATGGAGGCGTTCTCGAATCACATCCGCTACTTCCGCCAGGCGGGCGCGGCCGCGGTGATCTCGACGACCGCCACCGTGTTCGGCGAGCACGCGGTCACCGTCGGGTCGAAGATCCTCGAGCGCCTGTTGCGCGCTGGCGGCGAGGACGCCGACCAGCTCGGCGAGCTGATCCTCGATGCGCGTCGCGAAGCGATGCTCGACAGCCTGCCGATGGCACTGTGCATCGTCGCCTTCGGCGATGCCGACTGGAGGCTCTGAGACGACCATGTCGATCGACACGAAGCCCAGCGGCTTCTTCCGCATCCGGATGCTGCCGGCGCTGCACGGCGACTGCCTTTGGGTCGAGTACGGCACGGGCAAGCGCACGCGACGCATGCTGATCGACGGCGGACCGATCGGCGCATGGAAAGCGCTCGAGTCGCAGGTGCGCTCGCTGCCGGCGGGCGATGCACGCATCGAGCTCGTCGTGCTCACGCACGTCGACACCGACCACGTCGACGGGCTGGTGCGGCTGTTCGCCGAGCCGCCGCCGTGGCCCTTCGTCGTGCGCGACGTCTGGTTCAACGGATGGCGACACCTCGAGCAGGCGCACGGGCTGCTCGGCGGACGGCAGGGCGAGTTCTTCAGCGCGCTGCTCGCGCAGCGCCTCGATGCCGATCGCTGGAATCGCGCCTTCGACGGCGGTCCGGTCGTCGTTCTCGACGACGCGCCGCTGCCGCGCGTGGAGTTGCCCGGTGGCCTGTCGTTGACGCTGCTCTCGCCCACGCCGCAGAAACTCGACCGGATGCGCAAGGCGTGGAAGAAGGACATGCGCGACTTCGACGCCGGCGACCTCGAAACCGCCTGGCAGGTGCTCTCGGGCCGCAAGCAGTACCTTCCAACCGACGGCCTGCTCGGCAGCACACCCGAACTCGACGAGCTGCTCGAGAAGCAGTCGCGACCCGACAACACGGCGGCGAATGGGTCGAGCATCGCGTTTCTCGCCGAGCACGCCGACAGCAGCAGGAGCTGCCTCTTCCTCGCCGACGCACATCCCGATGCCCTGTGCGCATCGCTGCGCCGGCTGCTCGACGAACGCGGCGAGGACGTGTTGCGCGTCGACGCAGTGAAGGTCTCGCACCACGGCAGCAAGGCGAACCTGACCGACGAGCTGATGTCGCTCGTGCACGCGCCGCGCTTCCTCGTCAGCACGAACGGCGGCATCTTCAGGCACCCCGACGAGGAAGCGCTGCAGCGGATCGTCGCGCGCTCGTCGGTGCAGCCGCCGGTGCTCGTCTTCAACTATCGGTGCGCGACGAACGAGGCGTGGGGCGACGCAGAGCTGCAGAGCGAGCTCGGCTTCGAGGCGGTGTTCCCCGACGAGGACGACGGCATCGTCGTCGAGCTGTAAGCAGCGCCTGCGAGGCACTCGGTCGCCAGAACGCGCTGCGGCTTCCGAGCGGCGCGGGGCAAGGCTTCCCAGCAGCGCCGCGCCAAGCCTCTGGCAACCAGAAGCGCGCTGCCACGCCCCGCTGAACACGCTTGCACACCGTTTCGCTGCGAAACACAGCGTTCTCTGCCGGGCAGCCGTTTGAACGATCAAGAACGCTGTCTTTTGCAGCGTTCGACGCTCTCGCGCGTTCGATCTTTCGGATAAGTCACACTGCCGTGGCGTCTGGTATTACCATGCTGGTTTCGGTAATATACGCGCACGACATGTCGACGACGATGACTTCCAAGGGCCAGATCACGATTCCGAAACACATTCGGGAAGCGCTGCGCCTGGAGCCCGGCACACGAGTAGAGTTCGGCGTCGACGATCAGGGGCGGGTCGTGATCCATCCGGCCCGGGTAGCACCCAAGTCCGACGACCGCTTCGAAGCAGCTCGCGGCCAGGCAAGCATCCGCTGGCGGACCGAGGACCTCATGCAGCTGCTGCGCGACGACTGATGATCCTCGTCGACACGAACGTACTCGTCGACGTATTCCAGAACGACCCCGAATGGGCCGATTGGTCGATCGCACAGCTGCGGGCGCAGGCACAGATCCACGAGTTGGCGATCAACGCTGTCGTATATGCGGAGCTGTCCGCAGCGTTCGAGCGCTACGAGGAGCTGGACGAAGCGATCACCGGACTGGACCTGGTGCTGCTCGAAATCCCCCGGCCCGCTCTATTCCTCGCAGGGAAGGCGTTTGTTCGCTATCGCAAGGCGGGAGGGTCGAAATCGAACGTACTGCCGGACTTCCTGATAGGAGCGCATGCGGCCGTCGAAAAAATGCCGTTGCTCACGCGTGACGTACGGCGGTATCGCAGATGGTTCCCTGGCGTGACACTCGTGTCGCCGCGGATGGGATAACACGAACCACGCAGCGGATAGCTGTCCCTCACCCCGCACGCGCCCGAACTGCCAGGCTCTGCGTCGCGCGCCCGACCAGCCCGTTCCCGTCGTAGAGCGCCGACTCGGACAAGCCACCGCCTTCCATACCCAGCGCCGTTCGCGCATCGAGCAGCATCCACTCGCCGACCGGCCGGCGCAGCAGGTTGATCGTCAGATCGAAGTTCACGAAGGTGAAGCGCTCGTAGTCGAGTACGGCACTGATGCCGTTGCCCGAATCCGCAACGACCGCGATGCGCTGGTACGGGCTCGGTACTTCGCCTTCGACCAACGGGTACCGCATCCGGAACCAGACCGCACACGGCCCGTTCCAGAAACGCCCCTGCGCAATCCGCGTCTCGACGAAGTCGGCATAGCCAACCGCCCGACCGGCGAAGGGGAAAGCCACCGGCGGCGATTCCTCGGGCGACAGTGGTGCCATCGGCAACGGATGCCCGGAAAGCGCATCCGGCAGCTCGATCGGCGACTCGCGCTGCGCGAGCGCAGTGAAACGCGCGACCTCCTTGCCGCCCGACAACAGCTGCGCCGAGAAGTGCGCGGCGTTGCGACCGACGTAGTCCGCCGTCACCTCGACGACCAGATCGCCGATCGGCACCGGGCGCAGCAGGTTCGCCGTGAGGCGGGCGATGTGCGTCAACCGATGCTCGCTCGCTACCCGCTCGATCGCGCGACAGACGAGCGCGACCGGCGGGCCCGCATGCTGGTGCGCCGGGTCCCACGGCCCGCGCGTCAGCGTGCTCGCACGAAAGCCGCCGGAATCGAGCGCGACGTACGCGGCGGCGGGAAGCTCGGGTTGCGGTTGGGTCACGGCTTCAACAGAATGGGCCAACAAATCACGAAGAGGTGCACGGTGAACATCGATCGCTTCATGCAAGGATACAAGGCCGCCTGGGAGCAGCGCGACGAATCGATGTTCTGCGCGCTCTTCGCGCCCGACGGCGAATACCGCAACACGCCCTTCGCCGTGCAGCGCGGCCATGCGCAGCTCGCCGAATACTGGAAACGCGTAAAGCTGCAGGAAGACGTGCACGTCGACTACGAGGTGCTGGTAACCACCGCCCACGGCGGCATCGCACACTGGCACGTCAACTATCGAGTCGCCTCGGAAGAACTGTTCCGGATCTGGGCGCAATCCACCGGAACGAATCTCGTGGCACGCAAGCCGGGCGACCCGCTGCCGCGCATGGTGCTCGACGGCATGCTGAAGGCCGAGTTCGACGACAACGGACTGTGCACGAACTGCGCGATCTGGTGGCACAGCCTGCCGCAGCAGCCGTAACCGGCCTGCCCCGACTCAACGCGTCGGCGCCTCCGGTTCCCTGCGCTTCGCGCGGAAAGGATACGCACTGCCGGGCTTGCCCCGGGGCGGTATCCAGATCGACAGCAGCATAGTCGCCGCGAGCACCGCAACGGTGACCCCGAGCGACCAGACTACCGGGATCTTGTAGACGTCGATCAGCAGCATCTTCGTGCCGATGAAGACGAGCACGATCGCCAGCCCGTAGGTCAGCAGATGGAAGCGCTCCTGCACGCCGGCGAGCAGGAAGTACATCGCCCGCAGCCCGAGGATCGCGAACACGTTCGAGGTCAGCACGATGAACGGATCGAGTGTGATCGCGAAGATCGCCGGAATCGAATCGACCGCGAACACGACGTCGACGATGCCGATCAGCAGGATCACGACGAACAATGGCGTTGCCATCCGCACACCGTCGACGCGGGTGAAGAAGCGCTCGCCGTCGTAGTTCGGCGAGACCTTCATGTGCCGGTTGATCCAGCGCAGCACCGGGTTCGACTCGAGGTCGGGTTCCTTGCCGGCGGCCCACCACATCTTGAAGCCGGTGAAGACGAGGAAGGCGCCGAACAGGTAGAGCACCCAGTGGAAACGCACGATGAGCCAGGCGCCGAGCAGGATCATCACCGCACGCAGCACGAGCGCGCCGAGGATGCCGATCATCAGCACGCGCTTCTGGAACTCGGCCGGCACGGCGAAGTACGTGAACACCATCAGAAACACGAAGATGTTGTCGACGGCGAGCGCCTTCTCCACCAGGTAGCCGGTGACGAACTCGAGTGCCTTGTCGTTCGCCAGCGCCCGTGCGGCCGGGTCGTCCGACGGGCCGCCGAGGTACCACCACAGCCAGCCGACGAACACGAAGGACACCGCGACCCAGACCAGCGACCAGATGGTCGCCTCCTTGATCGAGACGGCGTGTGCGCCCTGGCCGCGCATCGCGAGGAAGTCGACGACCAGCGCGATCGCGACGAAGGCTGCAAACAGCGACCACATCAGCGGAGTGCCGATGCTCATCATGGGGAGTGCCTCTTCGGCCCGACTGGCGAGGACGGGCAGGACGTTGAACAGGCGCCGTCATCGGTCTTGCCGACCGGCGCCGTTCTGCGCGCCGGCCTGCGGCACCGGGATGCAATCGATCGCCGCCGCGACCGGATCCGTATTGACGATGCCGCAGCACGGGACGAGCCCGTGCGCTACTCCCCTCTGGAGGCAGGCGGATTGGAACAGCGCGGCTGCGCCGCTGTCAAAGGAAGTCCGACAGAGCGTGGGGCGATACGCGTCCGCGCCCTCTCCCGGTACAGCACGAAAAGACCGGCGGCGACAAGCAGTGCGATCCCGCTCCTGCCGCCTTCGCGCAGCGCACGGATTGAGCCACATCATTTCGCCGGCAGCCGGGCGGCGTGATCCTCGACGGCTCGTTCCCGCAAACCTTCAGGAGAAGAACATGAGCGCGCTCGACGCCACCACCCGCGAACTGCTCGAGAAAGCCGAGTTCATCGCCATGGTCACGCAAGGTCCCGACGGCCCGCACCTGGTCGGCAACTGGGGCGACTACGCACGCCGGATCGGCATCGACGACGATCGCATCGTGCTCCCCGCCGGTCACTACGAGCGAACGGAGAAGAACCTGAAGCGCGACAGCCGCATCCAGCTGATGGTGGCCTCGCGCGCCGTCCGCGGCTCGCGCGGCCCCGGGCAGGGCGGCGTGATCCACGGCAAGGGCAGCGTACAGGCCGACGGCGAGCTCGCCGCGCGCGCCAAAGCCGCATTCCCGTGGGCACGCGGCGCGCTGGTGATCGAAATCGAGCGCTGCGAGATGCAGCTGTAAGGGCGCTCTCGACAACCTCGAGTCGGCCGATGTCGTCACCGCGAACGGCGAACGCGTACACGCCAGCGAGACGGAGAATGCGGATCTCTTCTGGGCGCTTCGCGGAGGCGGGGGTCATTTCGGCGCGGTGACGCGCTTCGCATTCCGGCTGCATGAAGTCGGGCCGGAGCTGCTCAGCGGACTGATCTTCTATCCGATCGCCGAAGCGAAGACGGTGCTGCGCGCATGTCTCGTCTCCTCGCTCCATTAACTCCAGTGCCTGCTCCGCTACCGGAATAGAGAACACGCTCGCATGCAAGGGGATGATCCTGACGCAGCAGGCAACGACAGCCCGTGTACTCTATGGCCCGCGGCACCGACGCACCCGGAGCCGGTCCCTCGTCCCCCTTTTTTTCCCTGGAGAGATCGAATGGAGAAGTACGTCGCGGATATCGGGAAGTACACGTCGAAAGTGAACGAGAGTGCAGTCGCAGCGATCGTGAAGTACTGCGGCATCGCGCTGCGAAATGCCGACTCCGCGCTCGTTGCTGCAACGAGCGCCAGCGAACTGGCGACGGTTCGCGACGGCTTCGCGGCAAAGAAACTGGGCCTGGCCGCCGACGCAGCCGACGCCGCCCTCCAGCGCGTCATGGAGAAGATGAAAGGCGAGTCGCGCAAGAGCCGCGTCACCGTCTACTACCTGCTCGCCGAAGACACGGGCACGCTCGACAAGCTCGCCTGAGCGACGCACCGATGAGGGCAGCGTCGCCGGCCATCGGTGACGCTGCCCGCCAGTGACAGGGCGGCCAGTGGCTCGCCCATGGTCAACGAAGTCGCGGGGCCTCCGCGCCCGCTCGCGGTTCCACCGCTTCCGCGAGTACCACCTCCCACCGATCGACACGCACCGACGGCAGGTACTCGGGCGCCGTCTGCTCGCGCGCGCGCACCATCACACCGGTAGCCTTCGCCGCATACTCGCCGTTGCGCAGCCCGGCGCTCTTCGACAGCCGCCCCACGACGGCGCCGTCCCGCGTGACCACTCCGTCGACGATACGAAGCGAATCGCCCGCCTGAACGGCAGCCAGGTCATCGTGCACCCGATGTCCGGAATGATCGACCAGTCGGTGCTTTTCGTCTCGCGAGCGGCCTGTCCACGTCCATTGCGGGTTCCGCGCCGCCTCAGGGCGACCCCGAACCGCGCTCCTCGAGCAGGCGTTCCACCGTCGAGCGCAGGTGCGCCACCTCGTCCTCGAGGCGGGCGAGGCGCAGCCCGAACTCCGTGGCATCGATCGCGGAGCCTGCCCCTCCAGATTCGGCGCCCCGGTTTTCGGTTTCCTCGGCGAGGCGCGCGGGACGCTCGATCGGCTCGGTGCCGGGCGCAGGCTCCGCGTGCTGCACAGCCTGGGCCTTCACCGCGGCCGTTGCGCCTAGCCGGTGCGACCAGCGTGCTTCGCGCTCGCCCGGCTGGCGAACCAGCAGCTCGACCAGCGGGCCTTCCACACGCTCGGCCATCTCGCTGAGGAAGCCTTCGACCGAGGATGCGTCGGCGAAGCGGTGTATACGCTCGCAGTTCGAACGCAGCTCGGCGGCCGTCTGCGGACCGCGCAGCGCGAGCATAGCGAGCAGCGCCACCGAAGGCGACGGCAGGTCGAGCACCCGCTTGATGTTCTCCGCATAGCGCATCACGCGGCCGCCGCTCGATTCGATGATCAGCAGGTGCCGACGCAGCCGTTCGATCGCCTCGAGCACGTCGCTTTCGCTCGCGTTGAGCACCGGGTTGCGGCTGCTCTTCTGGTTGCAGCCCGCGGTCAGCGCATTCAAGGTGAGCGGATAGGTATCCGGCACCGTGTGCGCCTTCTCGACGAGCACGCCGAGCACCCGCGCTTCGAGCACGGACAGCGGCGGCAGGGGAGATGCAGGCATCGTCGTTCCTCGTCAGCGGGGTTCCGGTGTGCGAATCTGCTGGCCGACGCATACCAGCGCCGTGCCCATCAGGGTCAGCGTACCCGGCTCCGACACGTCGCGCAGCGTCCACGAATGGAACCAACCAGAGTCTGGACTCATGCTCGTCGAACGCATCCTCAGCATCATCCTGCCGGTGTTCATCACGATCGCGCTCGGCTACGGCTACGGCCGCTGGCGCGGCGGGTCCGTGCGCGCGGAGATGGTTCCGCTGAACCGCATCAGCGTGGACGTCCTCGCCCCGCTGCTCGTGCTCACCGCCTTCGCGTCGAAGGACTTCGACCTCGCGAACAACACCGGCCTGATGGCTGCCGGTGCGCTGATCTCGCTCGGCTCGGGCGTACTCGCGTGGCCGATCGCACGTCTGCTGCACTACGACGTACGCAGCTTCGTGCCGGCAATGATGTACAACAACTGCGGCAACATGGGACTGCCGCTCGCCGTGCTGGCTTTCGGCCCGAGCGGACTATCGGCAGCGGTTGCGCTGTTCATGGCCGGCAGCCTCGTCTACTTCACTGCCGGCATCGGCATTGTCGGCAGCGGCCGTGGCGCCGGCCTGCGCGCGTCGTTGAAGCTGCTGTCGAGCCCGATGATGCTCGGCATGCTCGCCGGCATCGCGCTTGCCGCGACACGCATCGCGCTGCCCGAGAGCCTGTTCACGTCGCTGCAGATGCTGGGCACGGCCTGCATCCCGCTGATGCTTTTCACGCTGGGCGTGCGCATGCTCGACGTGAACTTCCACAGCTGGCGCATCGGGCTCGTCGGCGCGGCGGTCTGTCCGTTGTCGGGACTCGCGATCGCGTGGCTGCTCGACGGCTGGTTCGCACTCGACGGCGAGCAGCGGGCGCAGATGTATCTGTTCGCGGCGCTGCCGCCCGCCGTGCTGTGCTACCTGATCGCCGAGCAGTTCAATCAGGAGCCGGACAAGGTCGCGGCGATCGTACTGCTCGGCAATCTGGCGGCCGTGGTGTTCGTGCCGCTCGGGCTGTGGCTGGGGCTGGCAGGGGCACGATGATGCATTCCGGAGAGCGCGCTGCAGGCGCAACGGGCGACAATCGTCCGATGAACACCCCCGTCTACCTCGACTTCAACGCCACGACCCCGATCGCGCCCGAGGTCGTCGACGCCATGCTGCCGTTCCTGCGCGAGCACCACGGCAACCCGTCGAGCGCACACGCTTTTGGCCACCGCGCGGCGCTCGCGCTTTCACAGGCGCGCGAGCAGGTTGCAGCGTTGATCGGCGCCGAAGCCAGCGAAATCGTCTTCACAGGCTGCGCAACCGAGGCGAACAACCTGGCGCTGCTCGGCGTCGCCGCGGCGGCCGAGTTCGGGAAGCGGCACCTGGTGGTCAGCGCGATCGAGCATCCGGCAGTGCTCGCGCCTGCCGAGCATCTGCGCCGCTCGGGGTGGGAAGTGACGATCGTGCCGGTCGACGGAAGCGGCCGCGTGTCGACGCAATCGGTGACCGGCGCGCTGCGCGCCGATACCGCGCTCGTGTCGATCATGCACGCGAACAACGAGGTCGGCACGCTGCAGCCGATCGAGGAGATCGCCGCGCTCACCAAGCCACGCGGCATCGTGCTGCATACCGACGCAGCGCAGTCGGCGGGCAAGCTCGCGCTCGATGTCGACAGGCTCGGGGTCGACCTGCTCACGCTGGCCGGGCACAAGTTCCATGCACCCAAGGGCGTCGGCGCCTTGTACGTGCGCACCGGAACGAAGCTAGCGCCGGTGCTCCACGGCGCGGGCCAGGAGCACGGGCTACGCCCCGGCACGGAGAACGTCGCGGCGGCGGTCGCGCTGGGCCGGGCAGCGGAGCTCGCACGGCAATCGCTGCCGCAGGTCAGCGACGAGCTGAGACGACTGCGGAACCGGCTTCACGAACGATTGAAGGGAGCGATTCCGGAGCTACTGCTCAACGGACACGAAGAGCTGCGGCTCCCGAACACGCTTCACGTGTCTTTCCCGGGCGTGAGCGGGCGCGCGCTGCTGCAGGCTGCAGCCGACGACGTTGCCGCATCGGTTGGTTCGGCGTGTCATTCCGAGGATGACGTCGTGAGCGGCGTGCTTGCTGCGATGGGTCTCGACGCGCGCAGGGCAGCCGGCGCGGTTCGCCTGTCGGTGGGGCGCACTACGACGGACGACGAGATCGACCGTGCGGCGCAGGCGTTGATCGGTGCCTGGCGGTTGGCCGAGAAAGGATGAGCTGTAGCCCAATCCTTATATCTGGAGGCGAACCGTATCAGTCCCCATCGTTACCAGACACTCGTGTTCTGGACTCCGCTGCGCCACGCGAGATCTCCGGCTTGCGTTCCTGGAGTCGACCCGTGACGTACTTGTGAAGAACGCTGGCGATCAGCGTCTGATACGGCATGCCTTCTTCCATCGCTTTCACCTGGATGTCGCGCAGATCGCCAGCAGCCATGCGGATATTCACGCGGCGGTCCTTGGTGGTCGTAGCCCTGGCTGCCGCACGCAGCCGAGCGAGCTCGGCTTTGGTCGCGATCGATTTCAGCTTGCCCGATTCGTAGGCTTCGAGGATCTCGACCTCGGAGAGGTCAGGTCGGGTCATTCGATTCTCCGCTCTGCAGGTATTCGCGCGTCGCCTTCCGGCTCGGAATGACTGTCTTCAGGAAGTAGTACTCGTCTTCCTCGACATAGGGAACCAGGTAGGCATAGTCGTCCCAGGCGACCACAAGAAGACGCTGCCTCGGATATTTTCTCGTGTTCGGGTGCATCAGGACATCGAGTAAGCCCCCGTTCTCGATGGCGATTACGACCTGCTCGAATGACACACCACGTTCGGCCAGGAGATCGGCGTTCTTGTCGGCATTCCATCGGAACGTTTTCACTGAAACAGAATAGCACACGTGTGCCTTTTGTCATCCACCCCCCCCCTCCTCCCCCGCGTCATGTACTACCCTTGCGCCAACGCGAATTCCGGGCGCTTCGACACAGCCCGCACGCGATCGCCAGTCCCGAATCGACCTCCCTTCCCGTGCAGATCCCCCGCGACGCCTCCGAGCTCTTCCGGCACCTGAGCGCCGACAAGGTCTCGTTCTACCGCTGCATCCTCGACGTGTTCGCAGCCGCCAAGCGGCAGTACCGACTGCAGCTGCGGCCCGACGAAGTGCTCGCCGAGGCCGACTGGCCGACGGCCCGGCCCCGTATCGAGGAGGTCAACGCGGCGCTCGTGCAGCTCGCCGAATGGGGCAACCTCGAATCGCAGCCCGACACCGCGCGCGTCTCGAGCCTGGCCGACTTCTATCGTGCGCGCTTCCTCTACCGCCTGTCGCACGGCGGCGAAGCCGTCGAGACGGCGCTCGGCGTCTTTCTGCAGACGCTGCAGCGACGCGCCGAGCTGCAGAGCGTCGCGCTCGAGGACATCGCCAGCCGCCTGCAATCGCTCGAGCTACTGCTCGGGGACGACGGCGCCGCCGGGATCGACGTCGCCAAGACGCACGAGATCCTGCGCGACCTGGTCCGCGTCTTCGAGAGCCTGGCGGAGAACGCACAGGCGTTCATGGCGGGCGTGGCGCGCAGCATCGAGCTCCAGCAGGCCGAGGCGGACGCGGTGCTCCGCTACAAGCGGCGGCTGATCGACTACCTCGAACGGTTCATGGGTGACCTCGTGCGGCGCTCGGATGCGATCGCGCGGATGATCCAGGCGCTGTCGCCGCGCATCGAGCAGCCGCTGCAGCAGGTGGCGCAACGCGAGGCGCGCGACGCCGCGCCGGGCGACAGCAGCGAGCAGCACGACGAGCAGCTTCGCCGCTACGCCGCGTGGCGCGAGCGCTGGATGGGGCTGTGCCGCTGGTTCCTGCCTGCCGGCAACGAGCCGCCACAGGCCGAGCTGTTGCGCGCCCGCGCGCGTGCCGCCATCCCGCAGCTGCTGACGGCGATCGCGACGCTGAACGAGCGACGCAGCGGACGCAGCGATCGCTCCGCCGACTTCCGCATCCTTGCCGACTGGTTCGCCGCCTGCGCCGACGACGGTGAAGCACACCGGCTCGCTCGTGCGGCCTTCGCGCTGAACCCGGCGCGGCACTTCTCGCTCGGTGCATCGGAGGACGAAAGCCTGCCGGCCACCACCTCGTGGGCCGACGCACCGCCGTTGTGGATCAACCCGCGCCTGCGCGAATACGGCGAGGCCGCGCCGCGCGGCCCGCTCGCGCGCGTTCGCGACCGCAGTACCGAGCGCGCCCTGATGGCGAGCCAACTCGCCGAGGAGTCGCGCCAGGTCGAGGCGGCACGCCGGCGCCTGGCCACCGGCCGAGCGACACGTCTCTCGGAACTCGGCGAACTCGACGTGCACGCCTTCGGTCTGTTCCTGAATCTGCTCGGCGAAGCGCTGTCCGAGCAGAGCAATCCGGAAGCGCCTGTCGAGCGCCTGACCGGAGACGGGCTGCTGCGCATCGCGCTCGAGCCGCTCGGGATCGACAGCCACGCACAGATCGAAACACCGCTCGGTGTGTTCGCGGGACGCGACCACCGTCTGACGATCACCTCATCGGAGAACTTTGCATGACGCAGCGCGACGCCCGGCGACCGGGCCGGCGCCGGAGCGAATCGACGGCGGGCAGGAGCATCGGCGAACTGCAGGCACGGCAGCAGCGCGACGAGCAGCGCACCGCATTGCGCGCGCTGCTCATGCAGCCGCTGATGGGTCCGGAGAACGACGACTTCCCGGCGGTACGCCGGCAGGCCGAGGCGCTGCGCGAATGGTTCGCACGCGAGACGGGCTGGCCGCTGCACGTCGGACGCGACGGTGCGCGGCTCTACAAGCGGCCCGCAGATCTGGACGACGCAACGCGCGGCCTGCGCGGATACGACCGCCGCCGCTACGTGCTGCTGTGCCTGGCCTGCGCCGTGCTCGAGCGCGCCGACCCGCAGATCACGCTGCACCTGCTCGGCGATGGCGTGATGCAATGGGCGGCCGAGCCGACGCTCGCCGCGCGCGGTTTCGAATTCACGCTGGCGACCTCCGCGCAGCGCCGCGAGCTGGTCGTGGTCTGCCGCACGCTGCTCGAACTGGGCGTACTGCAGCGAGTGGCCGGAGACGAGGAGGGTTTCGTGAACGAGAACGGCGGCGCGCGTGCCGATGCGCTCTATGACGTGCAGCGCCGCGCATTGTCGGGAATGCTCGCCGCCGTCCGTGGACCCTCCACCTGGGCGCCCGCCGAAAGCCCGGTCGGCTTCGACGAACGCCTGCGCTCGCTCGTCGCCGAACACGTCGCCGACAGCGACGACGGCCGCCGCACTGCGGTGCGCCATCGGCTGGCGCGGCGCCTGCTCGACGACCCGGTCATCTACACCGACTCGCTCGACGCCGACACCCAGGCCTACTTCATGAACCAGCGCGGACCGATGGCGGCACGCCTGTGCGAGGCGACGGGCCTGGCAACCGAGCAGCGCGCCGAAGGCCTCGCACTCACCGACGAAACCGGAACGCTCACCGACGTCGCGATGCCGGCCGAAGGCACCGAGGCGCACGTGACGCTGCTCGTCGCCGAGCATCTCGCGAAAAGCATGCGAGCCGGCGCACAGGGCAGCGTCACCGAGGATGCGATCGCCGCGTTCCTGCGCGAAGCCACCGATCGCTACGGCCGCTTCTGGCGCAAGTCGGCCCGCGAGCCGGGCGCCGAACGCGAGCTCGCGCGGATCGCCGTCGAACGCCTGAACGAACTGCAACTCGTCGCACGCGACGCCGACCGCGTGCGCCCGCTTCCCGCGATCGCACGTTTCGCGCTCGGCGATACCGAGCTCCGGCCGCGTACTTCACCCGGCACGGCGCCGGTCATCGCCTCGCTCTTCTGATCGATGTCGAGCCGAACCGCCGAAGCCATGCGGCAGAGCCAACCGGAGGAGCCGTTCGCCGATGCGCTCGCCGGCGAACAACTGGTCGACGCAGCGCCGACTCCATCCGACGACACCCGTCCCGCACTGCCTGAGCCGCTGCGCGAACGCTGGCAGCCGCTGCGGCTCGGCCTGGTCGAGCTCTTTCACTACGACAGCGAGGAATTCTGGTTCCGCGACGGCCATCTGCTGCTACGCGGGAACAACGGAACCGGCAAATCGAAAGTACTCTCGCTGACGCTGCCGTTTCTGTTCGATGCGCAGCTGCGCTCGTCGCGCATCGAACCCGACGGCGACAGCGGCAAAAAGATGTCGTGGAACCTGCTGATGAACAGCTATCCGCGACGTATCGGCTACGCGTGGATCGAGTTCGGACGCCTGGCCGAAGACGGCTGCCCACGCTATCTCACGCTCGGTGCAGGGCTGTCGGCGGTGACCGGGCGCGCACAGGTGGAGAGCTGGTATTTCGTGCTCGACGATGCAGCGGACGGCTCGCACGCGCCGGACACCGCCGACCGCACGGATGCGCCGCACCCCACGATGCGCATCGGCCGCGACCTGTGGCTCGTCAACGACCAGCGCGTCGTGCTCACGCGCGAACGACTCCGCGAGGCGATCGAAGGCCGGGGGCAGGTATACGAGAACGCCGGCCTGTATCGCCGCGCCGTCGACGAACGATTGTTCCACCTCGGCACGCGCCGCTACGACGCGCTGATGGACACGCTGATCCAGCTGCGCCAGCCGCAGCTTTCGCGCAAACCCGACGAAGCCGGGCTGTCGCACGCGCTCACCGAAGCGCTGCCACCGATGCCGCAGGAGCTGCTCACCGACGTCGCCGAGGCGCTCGACCGCCTCGAGGAAGACCGCCGGCAGCTCGTCGAGATCCAGGAGCTCGCGCAGGCAGTCGAGCATTTCGATCTTCGCTATCGCCTCTACGCCGGCATGCTGAGCCGGCGGCAGGCGCGCGAGCTGCGCCAGGCGCAGACCGAGTTCGACAACGCGAGCCAGGAGCGCAATCGCGCGCACGAGAGCCTGAACGCCGCGCAGGTCGCCGAAGCGCAGGCGCAGTCCACGCAGGACGAAGCCGAACGGATGCTCGCAGCGCAGCGCAGCCGGCACGAAACACTGCAGTCCGATCCGACGATGCAGGACGCCAACCGGCTCGCGGAAGCCGAGCGTCATGCCGAGCGACGACGAGCGGCCGCGGCAGCCGAGGACCGGGCCTGCGGCGATGCGCGCACGCGGCTGCAACGCGAGCAGCAGGCCACGGAGCAGTGCGATCGACGCGCCACGCAGGACGAACGCGCGCTGCTCGGGCAGCGCCGCGACTGCGCGCACGAGGCGCAGTCCGCGGGCGTCGACAGCGCATTCGATGAAAACGCGCTGGCCGCGCTGTCGCCGGAGGCGCTCGCGCCTCTCGCGCCGCGCGAGCTCGACGCGGCCGTCGCCGGATTGCGCAACATCGCATCCACGCGACGCGAAGCGCTGTCGCTGCTGCAACGCCGGCACGACGAAGTGCGGCTCGCCACTTCCACCCTGACGCTGCTGCAGGGCGCGCAGCGTGAACGCCAGGCCGAGTTCGAGGATGCGGTCGAGCGGCGCGGTGCCGCAGACGATGCCGTGGAGCGCACCGCGCAGGCGTTCGTCGACGACTGGAATTCGCATTGCACGGATCTGGTCGAACTGCGTTTCGACAGCGTCGAGGCGCTCGATGTACTGAACGAATGGGTGTTGCGCCCCGAGGGCGAGAACCCCGCGCAGCGCGCACTGGCCGACGCGCAGCGCAGCGCCGGAGAACGCCACGCGGCGCGGCAGATCGAGCTCGCTACGCAACGCGACGCCCTGCACGCCGAACGCGCGGAACTCGAAACCGAACGCGAGCGCCTGAATGCCGGCGGCGACAACGCACCTCCGGCGCCGTACACGCGCGACGCCGACGTGCGCAGCGCTGCGGTCGGCGCGCCGCTGTGGCAGCTGATCGATTTCCGCGAGCACGTCGACGCGCGGCAGCGCGCCGGGCTCGAAGCCGCGCTCGAAGCGTCGGGCCTGCTCGATGCGTGGGTCACGCCCGATGGCGTGCGACTCGCGGGCGAAGGCAACTCTGCGTGGCTCGACATCCAGTGGGTCCGACGACCCGCCGTCCCCGAAGCGTCGCTCGCCGCCTGGCTGTGCGCTTCGCTTCCCGCCGATTCGCCGGTGCCGGCCGCGGCGATCGACGCGCTGCTCGCCGCGGTGGCCTGCGCAAGCACCGACCCGGTGGCGACCGAAGCCTGGATCTCTCCCGATGGGCGCTTCCGGCTCGGCGCTCTCGCGGGCGCGTGGAGCAAGCACGAAGCGACATACATCGGCCATGCCGCACGCGCCGCGGCACGCCGCCGGCGACTGGAAGAGATCGGCCTGCGACTCGAGCAACTCGACATCGAAGGCCGGGAGAACGAAAGCCGCTTCGAGGCCCTCGTGGCGCAGCGCCAGCTGGCCCTGCACGAGTGGCGCACGGCTCCCTCCGAGCAGCCGCTGCGCCAGGCAATGCTCGAAGCCGCCGCCGGTGCGCGCGAAGTACAGGCGGCACGCGTGCGCCTGGACCAGGCCGATTCGCAGTGCCGCGACGCGGAAGGGAAAGTGGAAATCGCGCGCGAAGCACTGCATCGCGACGCAACCGACCTGCGTCTGCCGCTGGAAGCCGGATCGCTGCCCGCGATCGAGCAGGCGCTGCAGCGCTTCACCGACGCACAGTTCGCGCTCGTGCAGGCGGCACACGACTGGCGTCGCTCGTTCACCGACCAGGCGCTACAACGCTCGCGCGAAGCCGATGCGCAGGCGCAACTGCGAACGCGCGAAGAGTCGCTTGCCGCGGTGCGCATCGAAGCCGAAGAAGCGCAGGCGCGATTCGAGGTGCTGCGCGAGGCGGTCGGCGCACAGGTCGACAGCCTGCGGCGGCAACTGGCCGAAGCGCGCGAAGCGGTCGATGCCGCCGAAGCGACACTGCGGGCGGCCATCGATACCCGGCGCGTCGCCGGCGAGGAACGCGCGAGCGCAGCGATGCGGGCCGGAATCGCCGAGCATGCGCTCGACGAGCGCGTGCAGCAACGCCTCGCCGCCGTCGTGCGCCTGCAGCACTTCGCCGCGAGCACCCTCCTGCACTCGGCGTTGCCCGACATCGACGTACCCGACCTGCAAGGCTCGTGGACGATCGATCCGGCGCTCGGCCTCGCGCGTCGCATCGAGCAGGCGCTGACGCACATCGACGACGACGAGACGGGCTGGAGCCGGATGCAGCAGCGCATCAGCGAAGACCTGCAGGAGCTGCAGCGCACGCTCAGCGCACTCGGCCACCAGGCGCCCGCCGAGGCCACCGACTGGGGCTTCGTCGTCCACATCGTCTTTCACAACCGCCCGGAACGCCCCGACCGCCTCGCGGCGCAACTGGCCGACGACATCGCGCAGCGCAGCGAGCTGCTCTCGGCCAACGAACGTGCGGTGCTCGAGAACCACCTGCAGGCCGAGATCGCCTCCGAAGTGCAGCGCCTGCTGCGCGCGGCCGAGAAGCAGGTCGAGGCGATCAACCGCGAGCTGCACAAGCGGCCCACCTCCACCGGCGTGCGCTACCGCCTGCAATGGCAGCCGCTCGGCGAAGACGAAGGCGCGCCGGTGGGGCTCGAAGCCGCGCGAGCGCGCCTGCTGAACACCAGCGCCGACCTCTGGTCGGCCGAAGATCGGCGCGTGGTCGGCCACATGCTGCAGCAGCGCATCGCCGCCGAACGCGAGCGCGCCGACGCCGACCTCGGACGCAACGAGCACGGCAGCCTCATCGAACAGCTCACCCGCGCGCTCGACTATCGCCGCTGGCACCGCTTCCGCGTGCAGCGGCTGCAGGACGGCCAATGGCGCAGGCTCTCCGGCCCCGCGTCGAGCGGCGAACGCGCGCTCGGCCTGACCGTGCCGCTGTTCGCGGCGATTGCGAGCTTCTACAGCCAGGGCGCCAACCCGCAGGCACCCCGGCTGATGCTGCTCGACGAAGCCTTCGCCGGCATCGACGACGCCGCACGCGCGCACTGCATGGGTCTCATCCACGAGTTCGATCTCGACTTCGTCCTCACGAGCGAACGCGAGTGGGGCTGCTACGCCGAGCTGCCCGGCGTGTCGATCTGCCAGCTGCAGCGGCGCGAGGGCATCGATGCGGTGTTCGTCTCGCGCTGGACCTGGGACGGACGTGCGCGCCGGCGTGAGGCCGATCCGGAGCGGCGATTCGCTCCGGCATGAACGGCGCGCCGGATCCGCGGCTGAAGAAGCTGCTCGGCGGCGAAGCGCTCACCGGATTGCGCCGACGCCTGCGGCGGCACTTCGAACGCGTCGATCCGGGTGCACCGGCCGACGTGCTCCGCGTCTCGGGGCTGAACCCTGCCGAACACGAGGCGATCACGCTGCTCACTGGCGCATCGCCCCGCTACACGAAATCGCTGACGGTCGACCTCGCGCGACTGGACGAGACGCTGCGCGAAGCCGGCATCGCCGCTTCGCTGCGCGACGCGCTCGAGCAGCTCGACGGACCGATCGTGCAGCGCGCGACGGCGCGGGCCGAGGCGTTGGCACGCTGGTCTTCCGTGATTGCCGACTGCCGTCACGACGCTCTTCGCCCACTGCTGCAGATACCGGCGGCACTCGGATTGCTCAAGCGACTCGCGCGACAGGACGTCGACGAAGCCAGGCGATTGGTCGCCCGAGCGGAGGCCGTGCTGCGACGGCTTCCGGCGGATGGCATGCCGCGCGCGCAGCTTGCCGCCGAGACGCTGGGAGATGCACATGCGCTCGACGATGGCCAACCGGCGGCCACGCTGGTGATCGCGGCGTGGCGGCAGACGCAGACGAGCGCGAAGGAGACCAACGAGGACTGCGTCGCCTTGTCCGAGGATCCGTCCAGCGAGCCATCCGCCGCGTTGTCCGAAGAACGCACCCGCGAGGTATGGGCGCGAGCGGGCGTGCTGGTCAACGAGCTCGCAAGGCCGGCGCTGTTCCTGAACCTGCCGCTGAGGGACGGAGAAAAGTTGCTGGGCAGGCCCGGCGAGCCCGGATACGCGTCGCTGCGCCAACTGCTTCGCTCGCCGCCGGCATTCGACGTCACCGATCGCGAAGTCTTCGTCTGCGAGAACCCGAACGTCGTCGCCATCGCCGCCGATCGGCTCGGAATCCGCTGTGCGCCTCTGGTGTGCACGGACGGGATGCCGGCGGCCGCACAACGCACGCTGCTCGAGCAGCTCGCGAACGCGGGCGCGCACCTGCGCTATCACGGCGACTTCGACTGGGCAGGAGTGCGAATCGCAAACCAGGTGATAGGCATGTTCGTTGCGAAGCCGTGGCGCATGGGCGCGCCCGATTACGCGGCGGCCGCAAGCACGGCGCCGCACAGTCGGCGGAATCTCGAAGGTACGGCCGTTGCCGCTTCGTGGGACGACGCCCTTGAAGCGGCAATGCTGAGGCGAGGTCTCGCGATCGCCGAGGAGGCGGTGGCCGGGTCACTGCTCGAGGATCTTTTCCGATAGACATCCTCCTCAACTTCCGCTGCCGCGCGCCCGCATCGCCAGAACGACCGCAATACCACCCAGGATCGCCGCCGTCCCGATCAGCAGCCTCGGGGTCAACGGCTCGGACAACACCCACACGCCACCGAGCGCAGCGATCGGCGGCACGGACAACTGCACCGAAGCCGCGCGCATCGCGGTCAGCCCGCGCAGCGCTGCATACCAGATCACGTAGCCAAGCCCGGAGGTCAACGCTCCCGAGGTGATCGCCAGAGCGATGCCGGCACCGTCCGCGTGCGCATGGCTCATGGTCAATAGCGAGAGACCCAGCGCCGGAAGCGCCGCACGACCGAAGTTCGACGCCGTCGAGGCCAGCGGATCGGACACTCCGCGCCCACGCAGCGAATAGACGCCCCAGGCCACGCCGGCCAGCACCATCCATGCCGCGCTCGCCGCAGGAGGCGCGGTGAGGCCGGGCGACACCAGATAGACGAGTCCGATAATCGCCGCCGCGAGTCCGGCCCAGGCGGCGGGAGCCAAACGCTCGCCGGCCCACAGACCGGCACCGATCATCGTGAGTTGGACTGCGCCGAACAGGATCAGCGCGCCGACGCCTGCCGATAGTTTCAGGTAGGCGAACGAGAAGAAGGCCACGTAGGCGAACAGCATGATCGCGGCCGGCCAGTCGCCGGCGCGGCCGGAATCGCCTTCGCGGCGCAAGCGCACGATCAGCGCCAGCATCAAGGCGCCCGATATGAGCCGGATCGAACCGAAGCTGACCGGATCGATTCGCCCATCGACAAGAGCGATCCGGCACAACAACGAGTTCGCCGCGAAAGCGAGCATCGATACGGCGGTGAGCAGCAGGATTCGGAGAGTCACAACTCTCTCGGGCGGTTGTGCCAGGAAGGCGCTATCGTGAAACGTCAGGACGAATCATGACTCAGGCGAAATGTCCACGAACGACCGCGTGAAGTTCTCCTTGCAGGCAGCACCCGAGGTGCTCGCCGCTCTGCGCGAAATTGCCGAAAGGCAGGGTCGCCAGTTCCAGGCGGTGCTCGACGACGCGCTGCGCGACTACATCGACCGACAGCAGAAGGATCGCCCCCGTCGGCATGTACTGATACGATTTCGCGTTCAACGAATCAGATTCCGCACGGCGCCGGGCCGCAAC